>CAVWGC010000009.1:0-279401 GCA_963754515.1 uncultured delta proteobacterium
CGGAAAACTTGATTTTACCGGTACGCCGGTGGATGAGGATATGTTGCGGTGCATGAAGGGCATGCTGGCCCACCGCGGGCCGGACGATTCCGGCGTCTATTTGAGCCATCAGGGCGGTGTTGGGTGTGGCCTCGGGCACCGGCGGCTAAGTATTATTGATCTGACAGTGGCAGGACGGCAGCCGATGTCCAACGAAGACGGCTCCCTCCGGATGGTTTTCAACGGGGAGATATACAACTTCGCCACACTGAGAGAGGAACTGGCACGAAAAGGCCATCGCTTTGCCTCCCGGACCGACAGCGAAGTCATCATCCACCTTTTTGAGGAAGAGGGATCGGCAGGCATCGCCCGCCTCGTCGGGATGTTCGCCCTGGCCCTCTGGTCGGAGAAAACGCAGACGCTTGTCCTGGCGCGCGATCCCATCGGCGTCAAACCACTCGTCTATTACTGGGACGGTAAAAGCTTTCTCTTCGCCTCGGAGATCAAGGCCCTTCTTGCCGATCCTATTGTCCGCAAGGAGATCGATCTGGAGGCCATGGACCTCTATTTGAGTATAAATTACATTCCCGCCCCCTGGACAATCTTCAAGAACGTCCGTAAACTCCGCCCGGGCAATATTCTGACAGTTCACGACGGCGCTCTTAAGGAGGCAAAATTCTGGGATGTCGCGTCATCAGCGACGACCGCCTCAGATTCGCCGCCCGGCGACTTCGAACAGACAAAGGCGGCCCTCTTTCGCACTTTGGAAGAGGCGGTCCGCAGTCAGATGATCGCAGATGTTCCGCTTGGCGCTTTCCTGAGCGGCGGCATCGATTCGAGCGTCATTGTCGGCCTCATGGCGCGCAACGCCTCCCGCCCGGTGAAGACCTACAGTATCGGCTACAAAGATATGCCGATGTACGACGAGACGGCCTATGCCCGTGCGGTTGCCGCCTTCTACAAGACGGAACATCACGAAATTAAGCTCAACGCAAAGGACATCATCCATGCGATCCCCGATATCCTGAATATATTGGACGAGCCCTTCGGCGATTCCTCTGCCGTGCCTACCTACATGGTCGCCCGCGAGACTGTTCGGGACGTCAAGGTTGCCCTTTCAGGGGACGGCGGCGACGAACTCTTCGCCGGCTACCGCATGTACCAGGGGGAGGCCTGGTATCGCCGGTACCGCTTTATCCCCAGTTTTTTCCGGAAGGGGCTTCTCGAGCCGGTCATCCGGGCTCTTCCCGACTCCAGGGACAGCAAATCCACTGAACGGGTTCGCCAGGCTAAAAAATTTTTGCGTGGAACAAAGGAGACGCTGGCCGAACGCGTTCTATGCCTGGAACGAACTTTTCAGCCGGCAGAATCGAAAGGCGGTGCTGACAGATGAATACCAGACAGACCAACCCTTGGCGCCGGAACTGTTCGCTGCCGCATTGGGCCGTTTGCCGTCCGATCCCGTCAACCGCATGCTCTACACCGACTTCACGATCTCTCTGCCTTCGGACATGCTCTGGAAGGTGGACATGATGAGCATGCACCATGCCCTGGAAGTGAGGGTGCCGCTGCTTGGATCATCGGGTTTGCGAACTGGCTTTTTCCATGCCCGGAGACTGGAAGCTCCGCAACGGCAGGGCAAAATACATCTTTTTGGAAACCTTCAGAGACATCCTGCCCCCATCCTTGCATAACCGTCCCAAATGGGGGTTCGAGATGCCGGTGAGTCAATGGTTGAAGTCGGATCTGAGATATCTTGTGGAGGATCATCTCTCGCAGGAGAAAATCAACGGCCAGGGCATTTTCCATTACCCCGTCGTTAAGAAACTCATCGGCGATCTCATGTCGAACCGCACCGACACATCCTGGCAGCTCTGGAACTTGATCGCCTTCCAGGTCTGGCATGCGCGGTATTTCCGGTAACGAGGCAATGGCACAACAGGCGAAAAGGGTGAAGATTATCCACGTCATCACGCGCCTTGACAAGGGTGGATCGGCGGAAAACACGTTTCTGACCGTTCAGGGTCTGGATAAGGAACGTTACGATGTCGTGCTGGTCAGCGGGCCGTCCCGGGAATCGCAGATGAGCGATCAGGAAGTCCGGGCTGTCGAAGCTAATCTGGCAGCTCTGGAAAGCAGTGGCGCCCGCATTATTTTCATCCCGGAGCTCATGAGAGAGCCGACGCCGCTGTCTGACTGGATGGCGTTGGTGCGCTTGTGCGGGCTCTTCAGGAAGGAGCGGCCGGTCATCGTCCACACCCATACCTCTAAAGCGGGCATGCTGGGCCGCTGGGCGGCCTTTCTCTGCCGCGTCCCCATCATCGTCCATACGCCGCACGGCCATGTTTTCTGGGGCTATTTCAACAAATTCAAAACGGCCGTATTCATCCTGCTGGAGCGCTTGACTGCCCGGATCACGGACCGCATCATCACGCTGACGCATCGCGAAAAAATGGATCATGTCCGGTTTCGCATCGCGCCGGAGGGGAAGTTTGCCGTCATCCACAGCGGCGTCGATTTGGGCCGGTATTCGAGAGTCCATGCGGACATTGCAAAGATCAGACAGGACATGAATCTGCCGGCGGGCGCTTTTGTCGTGGGGACGACCGGCAGACTGACCTCCGTCAAGGGGCATATCCATCTCCTGCAGGCGGCCGTTCGAATTCTCAAAGACAGAAAAGAAATTTATTTTGTCTTGCTGGGCGATGGCGAGCTGGGCGACCATTTGCGCAAATATGCGGATGAAGCGGCGATTGCCCGGAATGTGAGGTTTCTGGGCTGGCGATCCGATGTGGCGACAGTGTTGTCGGCTTTTGATGTTTTTGCCTTCCCCTCCCTCAATGAAGGGATGGGCAAGGCCATTGTGGAGGCGATGGCGATGGGAAAGCCCGTGATCGCGAGCGCCGTCGGGGGCATTCCCGACCTCGTTGTCCACGGTGAAAACGGCTTGCTGGTTCCGCCGGCCGACAGCGAGGCCCTGGCAAACGCCGTCCTTGAACTTTATGAAAATCCTGATAAAAGGAAAAAAATGGGTGAGGTCGGGAAGGGGATGGCGGCGGAATATGGTGTCGATGCCATGCTGCGGAAGATCGATGCTTTGTATGAAGCATGCTTGACTGCTTCGTGAAAAGTCCGGATGGGTGGGGACAAGACTGCGTCATGTCCTCACCCATCCCCTGGCAACCCGTGCGTAATCTGAAAAGGTGAAGGAGCCATGAAACTATCCGTCGTCATGCCCGTCTTCAACGAGGTTCGAACCATTGAGGAAATCGTTGCCCGCGTCCAGTCGGCGCCCTTCGAGAAGGAGATCGTTATCATCGACGACTGCTCAACCGACGGCACGGTTGATTTATTGGGAAAAATCGTGGATCAATCGGAGAACATAAAAGTATTATATCATGATCGCAACCGCGGCAAGGGGGCGGCTTTGCGAACGGGATTTGCTGAAGTAAGTGGCGATATTGTCATCATTCAGGATGCAGACCTCGAATATGATCCGCGGGAGTATCCCAAAATACTGGAACCGATCCTCGACGGCCGGGCGGACGTCGTTTACGGTTCCAGATTCCTCGGCGGCCCGCATCGCGTAATGTTTTTCTGGCATTATGTGGGCAACCAGTTTCTGACCCTGCTGTCGAATATGATGAGCAATCTGAATCTGACGGATATGGAAACCTGTTACAAGGCCTTCCGGAAAGAAATTCTGAAGGATTTGACGTTGAAGTCGGACCGCTTCGGATTCGAGCCGGAGTTCACCCTCAAGGTGGCCAAAAGAAAGTTCCGCATCTACGAAGTCCCGATCAGCTACAGCGGCCGCACATACGAGGAAGGGAAGAAAATCAACTGGAAGGACGGCGTCGCGGCGATATTTTCAATAATAAGATTCCGGTTTTTTGATTGATGAACATTGCTTTTTCAGTCAGAATCAGTTGGATGCTTCTGGTTTTGATCATTTCTGCGGGCTGCTTCATTCAAGACGTTCGCGCCTCCGATTATCAGCTTGTCTCCGGTGTCGTCGATTTGCGTTCCACCTTCAGCGACGGCGCCTACGACATAAATTCGCTGGTCCAATTGGCCCGATCGAAGGGGATTCGGACGCTTTTCATCAATGATCACGATCTGATGGCGATGGAGTATGGCATTTGGCCCCTCAGAAATCTGATCAGGAAACGGGAGGAAAGGAATTCCATCCTCAAAATGGGTGCGGATAAATTCATTCGCGAGATCGAACGGGTCAGTCAGGCCAATCCCGATATGATCATTATTCCCGGGTCGGAGACAACGCCGTTTTACCACTGGACGGGAAGCCCCTTCCAGGGCAAGCTGACGGCGCACAACCACGAAAAACGCATCCTGACCATCGGCCTGGAAAGCCCGTCCGATTATGAAAATCTGCCGATTCTCCATAATCATCATTCGGTGCGGATTATGCGCAGTAAACTGCCGGGCGCCCTGTTTTTTTCCGTTGCCTTCCTGGCTGGTCTTGTCATGATCTGGTGGAAAGGGCCGTTCAGAACTGCCGGCGTGGTTGCTGTGGTTTTATCGGCGGTGCTGATGGCCAACAGCAATCCTTTCAGCAGGTCGCCCTTTGATCCCTATCACGGCGACCGGGGAAGCGTTCCCTATCAGCTCCTGATCGACTATGTGGCCGCCAGAGGGGGAATGACTTTCTGGAATTACCCGGAAACAAAGTCAGGCGTCCGGCCACTGGGACCGATTATGGTCAGCACACGCCCCTATCCGGAAGCGCTGCTCGATTCCAGAGGGTACACTGGATTTGCGTCGCTATATGGGGAAAATATCACAGTGACGGAGCCGAACGGCATCTGGGATATGGTCTTGAAAGAATACTGCAGAGGTTTACGCCAACGGCCGCCCTGGGGCATTGCCACGGCCGATTTTCATCGGGAAGGGGAGAGCGGCGAGCAATTGGGAAATTATCAGACCGTCTTTTATGTGAAAGAGGAAAAAAAGGCTGAAATATTAAGCGCCATGGGAAATGGCCGCATGTATGCAGTGCAGGGAAGCATTCCCGCAGGTTCCCGTCATGGATGAATTTTCCATATCGTCGGCGGACATGACGGTGAAAGGCATTTCGGGTGGGGAAATCTCGCTGACAGGTAATCCGAGAATAAAAATCGTGCTGTCGTCGAGCAAACCAGTCGCCGGTCAGGTCAAGGTTCGCCTGATCCGGTCCGGAAGCGTTGTCCATCGCGTTGACGGAACATTGCCGCTGCAGTTCGAATATGACGATGCCTATTACAATCCGGGTGAAAAGATCTACTACCGCATGGATATGCGCGGCGCCGGAATCATTGTATCGAATCCGATATTTGTGAATTTTGTGAAGTCATGAGATGATCGTCTCGGTCCATCAGCCTCAATATCTGCCCTGGCTTGGCTATTTCGACAAGATCGACCGAGCCGACATCTTCGTGCTGCTGGACACCGTTCAGTTCAAAAAAAATGAATGGCAGAACCGCAACCGGATTAAGACGGTACAGGGCATACAGTGGATTACGGTCCCGGTACTGTATCATTTTCCGCAGTTGATTCAGGAAGTGGAAATCAACAATCGTGAAAAGTGGCAGCACAAACAAAGACAGACCATTCTGTCAAATTACAGGAAAGCCCCGTTCTGGGCGATGCTGGAACCTTTTTTTGAAGAGATTTATTCGGCGGACTGGGATACGATTGCCGGATTGAATATCCATGTGGTTAAAAGACTGGCGGCGATTCTCGGGATCGAAACACCCTTTTTTGTCGCCTCGGACATGGATGCCTTTCCGGAAGACCCGGATGAACGCCTGATTGCCATCACGCGTCATTTCGGCGCCGACGCCTACCTGGCTGGAAGCGGCGGCTATGATTACATGGATCTGGAAAAGTACCGGGAAAGCGGCGTTGATGTGATCTTCCAGGGATTCCGGCATCCGGTATATAGGCAATTGTACGGCAACTTTGAACCGTTCCTGTCCGTCATCGACCTGATCTTTAATCATGGAAAAGAAAGCCTGAACATTATAAGGGGGAAGGTATGAAGATCCTGGCGATCGGGGCACATCCCGATGATATTGAGGTCGGCTGCGCCGGCACACTGGCCAAATACGCCCAGCAGGGCCATGAGATTCATCTGCTGGTCATGACGGAAGGGGCAAAGGGAGGCGACGCCTCCGGCAGACGGGATGAACAGCAGCGCGCCGCTGAATTTCTTCAACCTAAAAGCCTGACCTGGGGGATATATGAGGATACAAAACTTACACCTTGCATGAACGAAATGGTGCATGATGTTGAACAAATCATGGCCCGGATCGGGCCGGATTTCATTTTTGTCCATTATGATGACGATACGCACCAGGACCACCGGGCCTTGAGCAAAGCAACGGTGTCGGCCACGCGTTACGTCAGGAATGTCCTTTTTTATGAAGGGCCCACAAGCCAGAATTTCGCGCCCACCGTTTTTGTGGACATCAAGGAGACCATCGACCGAAAGGTATCCATGCTGTTGGCCCATCAATCGCAGGTCATGAAAACCAACATCAAGGGGCTGTCGATTATTGATGTCATCAAAGCAACCGCCATGTTCAGAGGAACCCAGGGGCGGGCTCAGTTTGCAGAGGGATTTATGCCGCTGCGCCTGTTCATTAACATTTGACACTTAAAAAAAGGACCGCGAAAGACCATATGCCGGAAGAAGAGATGATCCCCCATTCCAGGCCGACGCTGGATGAGCAAGACCGTCAGGCAGTCCTGGATGTGCTGCAAACGGGCCGGCTTGTTCAGGGAGAGCAGGTTGCCGGTTTTGAAGCGGAGCTGTCAGACTTGATCGGCGTCTCCCATGCGGCTGCTGTGAGTTCCGGCACGGCGGCCCTGCATCTGGCGCTCGTCGCGCTGGGCGCGGGGGAAGGGGATGAGGTCATCTGTCCGAGTTATGTCTGTTCGGCCCTGCTGCATGCCGTTCGTTATGCGAAAGCAACGCCCGTCATCGCCGACATTGAGCGAGACACGTTCAATATCGATGTTCAGGACGTAAAAAAACGCATGACGGCAAGAACGAAAGCGATCATCGTGCCGCACCTGTTTGGCTTACCGGCGAGCATGGCGGAAATTACAGCCCTCGGCATTCCCGTGATCGAGGACTGCGCCCAGTCGCTCGGCAGCCGTTTCCATGACCGGATTACTGGCAGTTTTGGTGTGATCTCCATATTTTCATTTTATGCGACCAAGGTCATCGCCGCCGGCGAAGGCGGCATGGTACTTTCCAATGATCCCGGCCTGATTGAAAAAATCAGAGATCTGCGCGATTATGACGAAAGAGAGGATGATGCCCTCCGCTATAATTACAAGATGACGGACATGCAGGCCGCGCTCGGAAGGAGCCAGTTGAGAAAAATAGACGGGTTCATCAAAAGAAGAAGGGAAATCGCCGGTCATTATGATCGGATTCTGAAAAAGGCGGGTTTCCCGATTCCTGCCACGCCGCCGGATACAGAACATATCTATTACAGGTACGTTATTCTCCTGGATCAGGCGGAGACGTTTATCGAGGCCATGAATCAGTCGGGCGTGGCCTGCCGGCGGCCGGTATTCAAGCCGCTGCATCGCTACCTTGGACTTTCAGGTTACAGCGTGACAGGCGATGTCTGGAAAAAGGCGGTTTCCATACCGATCTACCCCTCTCTGACACAACGTGACCTTTTTGTTATTGCTGAGAGCATGCAAAAGACGGCATTTTCAGGAGTTGCGCGCGGATGCTGAGGAAAGACGGAAAGCATACCTCCTTGAGAAGGATTTACTGGCTTTGCTCTGCGCTGATGCTGTCGGCTCTCTTGATTCCATTGGTTCGCTATTATTTTTTCAGCAACATCGGCAGATGGTTATACGTCCTGCTTTTTTCTTTTTCTGTTTCCGCCGTATTGACACCCGCTGCCCGATGGATGGCCCTGAAACTCAATATCGTTGATGACCCCGACGGCCGCAAGATCCATGAGGAACGCACGCCGCTACTTGGTGGATTGACCATCATCGCGGCTTTCCTGGCCGCTCTGCTGGCCAATATGATTCTGGACAGGGAATACTTTGTGCTATTAACGGGTGGTGTTGTGGTTGCGATGATCAGTCTTTATGACGACTGGAAAGGCTTATCGGCTCGGTTCAAGCTATTTGCGCAGATCCTTGTCGTTGTAGTCCTGATTCATCAGGGAATTATCCTGGAGTTATTTCCAAAATTGACCTTATGGGGTTACAGCCTCAACTGCCTGTTTACGATCCTGTGGATCATCGGCATCACCAACGCCATGAACTTTGCCGACGGCATGGACGGGCTGGCGGCGGGTATCAGCGCCATCATTGCGCTGTTTATGGGCATCGTCGCCTTTCAGACCAATCAGCCCCTGATGGGCTGGGTCGCCCTGGCCATGCTCGGGAGCTGCCTGGGATTCCTGCCCTATAACTTCAGGCGGCAGGGGCAGGCGCACATCTTTCTGGGAGACGCCGGCAGTATCTTTCTGGGCTTTATTCTCGCCGCGCTGGCTGTCAAGGGGGATTGGGCAGATAATGACCCCATCGTTTCCTTTTCCGCACCGGTGCTGATTTTCTGGGTCCTGATTTACGACATGACCTATATCAGCGTAGAGAGGATATGGTCGGGCAAGGTGAGTAATTTCAGGCAATGGATTGATTATGTCGGCAGGGACCACCTGCATCACCGTCTCCATGCCGTCCTGGGAGACCGCAGGAAAACGGTTCTATTTATCTACCTGATCTGTGCGACGCTCGGTGTCAGCGCGATCGCCCTGAGACATGCGCGAATGGTTGACGGCGTCCTGCTCGTCGTTCAGGCTTTTCTGATCACGATCATTATTTCCATCCTGGAATATTCCGGCCGCCGGCGGCAATAGAACCTGAAGGTTTTGAGGTGTAAAGCATGAAAATTGAAATCAAAAAAGGCAAACCGGCAGAATATCCTGCACAAGCCCTTGTCTTGACCCGTTTTGAAGACGGCCAGACGCCGGCAGGCGCCCCCCGGTTATTGGGCGCGACCATCGGCGCGCTCATTGATGACGTCATCAAAAACGGCGATTTCCAGGGAAAGCTCTACCAGATTGCGTTGCTCTACACGCGGGATCCGGTTCCGGCAAAACGCGTTATCCTGGCGGGGCTCGGCCTGAAGAAGGATTTTGACATAGAAAAGCTGCGCGGCGCCTATGCCGGGGCAGCCCGGCAAGCCCGCGCGCTTGGCCTGAAGGAAATTACTTTATTTCTGGACGTCCATGAGATTGGGCAAGCCATCCGGCAAATGACCGAGGCGGCCCTGGAGGGGACCATTCTGGGGCTTTATCAGTTCACGCCCTATAAGACCTTGGAGCGGGAAAAGATAAAAATAATAGAACGGATAACCGTGGTCGATGACAAAGACGACGCACTAAAGGAAATTCGTGCTGCTGCCAAAACGGCTGAAGTCGTTACTCAGGCGGTATATTTTGCCCGCGATCTCGTCTCGACGCCGGGCAATGACATGACGCCCTCCGACATGGCGCAGGCGGCCAGGAGGATCGCCGAGCGGAAGCGTGTGAGCGTGAAAGTCCTCGATGTTGCGCAAATGAAAAAACTCGGAATGCATGCCCTTTTAGGCGTGGCGCGGGGAAGCGATGAACCTGCCAGGTTCATTATTCTGGAATACCGCGGGACAAAACGGGGTGAATCTCCCATTGTCCTCGTCGGCAAAGGGCTCACCTTCGACAGCGGCGGCATTTCCATCAAACCATCAGAAAATATGGAAGAAATGAAGTCGGATATGGCCGGCGGGGCTGCAGTGATGGGGGCGATCATAGCGGCTGCCGATCTCGATCTTCCGCTGAATGTCGTAGGCCTGATACCGGCCACGGAGAATCTTCCCGGCGGGTGTGCCTTGAAGCCCGGCGATATCCTCAAGTCATTATCCGGGCAGACGATCGAGGTCGTCAACACCGATGCGGAGGGGCGGTTGATCCTGGCAGACGCCCTGACCTACGCACAGCGCTATAAACCGGCAGCGGTGATCGATCTGGCCACGCTGACCGGCGCCTGCAAGATTGCCCTGGGCGATCACGTGATCGGCATGTTTGGCAACGACGGGCTCCTGAAGGAAAAAATCAGGATGGCAGGGGAGCGGACCGGAGAGCGGGTCTGGGAATTGCCGCTATGGGAAGATTATCACGAACTGATTAAAAGCGATGTGGCCGATTTCAAGAATACCGGGGGCAGGGCAGGGGGCGCCATCACGGCGGCTGCCTTCCTGAGCAAATTTGTCGGCGCCTGTCCTTGGGTTCATCTCGATATTGCCGGCCCCGCCTGGTTGGCAAAGGACAAGCCATATACGCCGAAGGGTGCATCGGGCGTCGGTGTACGCCTGCTGGTTCAGTGCTTGAGGGACTGGAAGCGCGATGCCGCCCCTGCTTGAAATCAAGAACCTCAAGACGCACTTTGCAACCGCCAAGGGAACCGTCAAGGCGGTTGACGGCGTCGATATCGCCCTTAACGCAGGCGACACCCTGGGGATTGTCGGAGAGTCCGGTTGCGGTAAAACGGTTCTGGCGCTGAGCATCCTGAGATTGATTCCTGTTCCACCCGGTCGGATCGTATCCGGACAAATTTTCTTTGAGGGCCGCGACCTGCTTCAGATTGCAGAGGACGAAATGCGACAGGTCCGGGGGCGCGATATTTCCATGGTTTTTCAGGAGCCCATGACGTCGCTCAATCCGGTCTTCAAAGTTGGAGAGCAGATCGCCGAGGGAATTCGCCTGCATCAGGATCTGGACGGCCGGGAGGCATGGCAGCGCGCCATTGACATGCTTCACCTTGTAGGGATCCCCGCTCCCGAAATCCGCGCCGACGATTATCCCCACCAGATGAGCGGCGGCATGCGCCAGCGCGTGATGATCGCCATGGCGCTGGCCTGCAACCCCCTCCTGATGTTGGCCGATGAGCCGACGACGGCCCTCGATGTGACCATCCAGGCGCAGATCATCGACCTCATCAACCGCCTCAAGATCGAGAAGGGAACCGCAGTGATCCTCGTGACCCACGACCTGGGGGTGATTGCGGAGGCGGCCCAACGGGTCGCGGTCATGTACGCCGGACGAATCGTGGAGCAGGGCGCCGTTTCAGCGCTTTTTACAAAACCTTTGCATCCTTATACCATCGGCCTGATGTTATCCATTCCAGGGATGGATAAACGAAGGGGATCCCGGGATCGTCTCGCCGTCATTCCCGGCTCCATCCCGCCGCTTTACAATCTGCCGGCAGGGTGCAGTTTTCAGGATCGTTGCGGAGATGTCATGGCGATCTGCCGTGAGCGTCCACCGGAGCTGACATCACCGCTTCTTGATCATCAGGTTCGCTGCTGGAAATATGAATAACACTCGTTCTCCCGTTTTAATGGAAGCAAGGGACGTCAAGAAGTTATATTCGGTTCGCGGCAGGATGCTGGCGCAGCAGCGCGGCACGGTCAAGGCCGTTGACGGCGTTTCACTGTCTATTCATGAGGGCGAAACGCTTGCCCTGGTCGGGGAAAGCGGTTGCGGCAAATCCACCTTCGGGCGGTTGCTGGTCAGGCTGGATACCCCTACCGCTGGAACGATCCTGTTTGCCGGGGAAAATGTTCAGGCTTATTCGGGAGCGGCGTTAAAAAAATATCGAAAGCAGGTTCAACTGATTTTTCAGGATCCCTATGCATCCCTCAATCCCCGCCGGTCTGCGGGTGATATTATCGAGGAACCGCTGCGCATTCATGAATTGGCTTCGAAAAGAACCAGAGAGCAAAGCATTGCCGAGCTCATGATGACTGTGGGACTCAGCGAGGATCAGATGCATCGCTATCCCCATGAGTTCAGCGGCGGACAGCGGCAGCGGATCGGCATAGCCCGTGCCATTGCCCTGAAGCCAAGACTGATTGTGGCTGACGAACCGGTATCGGCACTCGATGTCTCGATCCAGGCCCAGATACTGAATCTGCTCATGGATCTGCAGGTGCAGTTCGGCCTGACCTATCTGTTCATCACCCATGATCTCAGCGTCGTCCGTCATGTTAGCGATCGGGTGGCGGTGATGTACCTCGGTAAAATCGTCGAACTGGCCGACAATGACGACCTGTTTGAAAATCCTCTTCATCCCTACACACAGGCGCTCCTTTCGGCCGTGCCCACTGCCGGTCCGCGAAAGGCAATGGAACGAATTATTCTGACCGGCGATGTTCCAAGTCCGCTGGAACCCCCTGCGGGCTGCGCCTTTCATCCCAGATGCCCCCACCGCTTCGATCCCTGTGACAATATCGAGCCGCATCTTGAAAATCAGGGTGAGCATCGGCAGGTCGCCTGTCATTTGCTCAAGTCCGTCGAGACGCTGACGAAAATTACGCAATATTTTGACGAAAGAAATGTAAAAAATACTTGATTTTAAAAAAAATGGATGATACGGGACGTCCATCCGTCAGGTCGAAAGTATTTCTGATGATCTCATGGTGATCCATCAGCGCGAAGATTGAAGACCTGAAGGCCAGGGGATCATTGGGGTGTCGATCAATAGCTGTGAAATGATAAACCACCACCGACTCATTGTGTGTGCAGAGACGGGGTGGTTTTTTATTTGTGCTGTTAGCGATGCTCGATGATGAAAAAACAAGAAAGGAGGGGAGAAAGCTTTGGCAGAAGGTAAGGTAAAATGGTTCAATGAAAAGAAGGGTTTTGGCTTTATCGAAAGTGATGAGGGCGGGGACGTGTTTGTCCATTACAGCGCTATTCAGGGCTCTGGATTCAAGACGCTATATGAAGGTCAGCGAATCCGCTTTGAAATCGAGGAAGGCAAAAAAGGCCCGGCTGCAGCAAATGTTCAGCCTGCATAATTAATCTTAACACTGTCAACGCCCCGGCAACCATGCTTGACGGGGCGTTTTTTTATGGGGCTTTTTTCGAGAAACTTTCGATCTGCCTGACGGATAACAAAAGAATCAGAAAGAAGGCCAGCACCGTGGAAATCGGCTGGGCCATCCATACGCCGGTGATGCCCAGCCCGTGCGGCAGGATGAAGAGTAGCGGAATCAGTAAAAAACCGTCGCGGAACAGCATGAGCAGCATGGCCGTTGTTCCCCTGCCGAGTCCGATGAACATGTTGATCCAGACGATGATCGGACCGACAAAAACCAGCGCCACGATAAAAATACGAAATGCTGGAACGGTTGCGGTTACAAGCTCCGCATCCCCGGTGAATGCTGTAAGGATCGGTTCGGCGAAGAGGATGAGCAGCAGGGAACTGATCCCGGAAAACAAAACGGAAAAACGGACGGCCGCCCTCACGATCTGTACGAGCCGCTGAAACTGTCCTGCGCCTTCATTGAAGGCGACCAGCGGCATTACTCCGTACCCGATGCCGAACAGTAGCATTGTAATAAGTCCATATAGACGGAAACAAAGACCGAGCGTGGCCAGGGCGAGCGGGCCAAAGCCCGCAAGGATGTGATTATAAGCGATCATCACGCCACTGCCGACCAGATTCATGATCACAGTGGGAAATCCGGTTTGATAAATGGAGCGGCAGATGGAAAGGTGAGGTAGCAGATAGCGCCACCTTATTTCATACCTCGATGTTTTAAGCCGTAAGAACATGATGGACAGGACGCCTCCCGCGACATAAGAAATGGTTGCGGCAAGCCCCGCCCCCGCGATACCGAGTTTCGGGAAGGGACCCCAGCCAAAGACCAGAAAAGGTTCCAGGATGATCAGGACGATGGTAAAGATCAGCACCACCGACATGGAAAGATTGGGGCGTCCTTCCGCTCGCAGGAGATTGCTGGCCAGGATCAGCAGATATAAGAACGGTGTCCCCCAGACAATTGTTAGCATGTATTGGCGGGCCAGGGGCAGAATTTCATCATGGGCGCCGAACAGCTTCAGGGTGGCGTCGGGGGCGAGCGTCACGGGAATGATCGTCAGGAGCCCGAGCCCTGCGGAAAGAAATATGACCTGACCGGCCGCCTGCCGGGCATTGACGGGTTGATTTGCACCGAACATTCGCGCTGCGTATGAGCCGGCGCCGACGCCTGTACCGATGCCGATGGCGGCGAAAATCATCTGGAGAGGGAAGCAGGCGGTCAGTGCGGCCAGGGCCTGTGTGCTCAGCTTGGCCAGCCAGAAGGCATCGATCAAATTGGCCAGCGCCACGGCCAGCATTGCTACGATGGATGGCCAACTCATCTTCATAAGCATGGGGAAGATCGGCCCCCTGCCAAGATCAAGACCTTTATTTATCATGGCGCTTTCTATCCGGATTAAGTCGCAAACTCAAGACAATTTGTTACGATGAACATTAACCTGATTGTTATTTTGGGACCCACCGCATCGGGAAAGACAACGCTGGCGGCACACTTGGCCAAAGTGCTGGGATCCGAGATCATCTCCGCCGATTCCCGCCAGGTTTACCGGGGCATGGACCTGGGAACCGGGAAGGACCTTTCGGAATATTGTGTCGAGGGCGTCTCCATTCCCTGTCATCTGATCGATATTGTCGATCCGAATGTTGATTTCAGTGTGTTTGACTATCAGAAGCGTTTCTTTCAATGTTTCGATGAAATAGCGTCGCGAGGCGTCCTGCCTGTTCTGGTGGGGGGAACGGGTCTTTATCTGGAATCTGTCCTGCAGGGGTATCGTATGTGCGCGGTTCCGGAAGACCCGGTTTTGAGAAATGAACTTGCGACAGAGCCGATGGAGGGCCTGATTCGGCGTTTCCTGGCGGTCCATTCGAGGCCGCACAACAAATCGGACCTTCTGGACCGATCCAGACTGATCAGGGCGATTGAAATTGCCGAGCATTCCCGGCATTATAAGTCACTGCCAGACGTGCCACGCATCGAGGCCTTGGTCGTGGGGGTGCGCTGGGAGCGAAGCGTTCTGCGTGAGCGCATCACCGGGCGGCTTCGGCAAAGGCTGGCAGCCGGGATGATCGAGGAGGTTCGGTCGCTTCACGCCTCCGGTCTCAGCTGGGAAAGGCTACATTATTTCGGACTGGAGTATCGTTATATCGGGCTTTACCTTCAGGGAATGCTGGACTATCAAACCATGATCGAGACGCTGAACACGAAAATTCATCAGTTCGCCAAGCGCCAGGAGACCTGGTTCCGGCGCATGGAGAGAAGAGGAACAGTCATTCACTGGCTCGACGGTGCAGATCATGATTTCCTCAGAAAGATCATCGAGAACAACATCCCGACGGTGTACAGATGATGAACATTCCGGCGTCCATTCAGCAATACCTGAAATGGCAGGCCAGGGATGACAGACGGAAGTTTGTCTCCGGAGCATGCAACGGCATTGACCAGGTCGTGGTTATTCCGGCCCTCGCTGAAAAAGAAGCCCTTTTTGAGACGCTCCGCAGGCTTTCCGCGAACCCACAGTCGGAGCTTGGTCGGACGCTCGTCATCTGTGTGATCAACAATCGGGGAGAAGGCCTTGCTGATTTACAGGATATTGAGAACAATCAACAGACCATAGTGCTTCTCAGTCGGTTGATTCATGGCGACGCCGTTGTTGCATGCCCGACTGACGCCGCGGTCGAACCACAATGCCGTCAAATCATATCAGCCGGTCTCAGACTGGCCTGCCTGGATGTATCCTCACGGGGCATGGAGATGCCTGAAAAGGGCGGCGGTGTGGGTCTGGCCAGAAAACTCGGACTGGACAGGGCCCTGAGTCTGTTTGATTATCGCAGTCCGGCCAGAAAAATTCTCTTTAATCTCGACGCCGACACCTGGGTTGAACCCTGTTACCTTTCGGCGGTGCGGCATTTTTTCGAGAATCAAAAAGTCCATGCGGCCGTCGTCAGTTTTTCACATCGTCGGGAAGCGGATCCCCTCTTGGTAACCGCTATCTGCTGCTATGAGATCTTTCTGAGATATTATGTCATGGGATTGAGATTTGCCGGATCGCCATATGCCTTCCACAGCATAGGGTCCACCATGGTGTGCACGCCGGAAAGCTATGTGGCCGTGCGGGGGATGAACCGTCGGGAAGCGGCCGAGGATTTCTATTTTCTCAATAAACTGAATAAGGTTGGTCCTGTCGCCGGGATTCGCACGACAAGCGTCTATCCCTCCGCCCGCACCTCCTGTCGTGTCCCCTTTGGAACCGGTCAGCGTATGATCCGTTTCCTTGAGGGGAGGCAGAACGAATACCTTCTGTATGATCCGGAGGCTTTCCTGATTCTCAAACGCTGGCTGGAGACGATGGCAGGCGGTGGCCGGCAGGAAGCACAGGCCATTCTAACTGTGGCCGAGCGTATTGATCCGCTGCTCAGGTCGTTTCTGGAATTGAACCGCTTTGAGGAAGTCTGGCCGCGGATCCAGAGGAATCACCCTGAACCCAATGCCCTGGCAAAACAATTCCACGTCTGGTTCGACGGCTTCAAAACCCTGAAACTGATTCATTATCTGACGGAAAAAAGTTTTCCGCAGGGCGACATGTTTATTGCGCTCAAAGATATGTTTAAGCTGATGAATATGCATTGTCCCGTCGCCATATGCGAAAAGACGCGATCAAATCTTGCTGAACAGATACAAATCATAAATGTTATCAAGATGATGCAATAATCAGAATATATCCTTGACGTAACCGGCGCTTTCGTATAATTCACCGCCCATGCTTTTCATAACCGGAGGATTTAACCATGCCATTTCAAAAAGGTCTGATTTTCATAACGATTTGTCTATTGTTGCTGTCCCTGACCGCCTGTAATCCCGCAGGGGAAAAACCCGCCGCGTCGAAATCAGACACCAAGGTAGCTGCTGCACCCCAGCCGCCACCGTCGCAACAGCCTCTGCCGACATCTCCGCCATCGACCGCAGCAGCCATTCCGGCCAATCTCGTGGTCGATGTGAATGGACACAAGATGACAAAGGAACAACTCAATGCCGAGCTGGAAAAACGTATGCTTGTCGTGAAGGACAAAATTCCGCAGGAGCGCCTTCAGGAATTCAAAACCAATGCGAAAAAGCGGCTGATTGATGATTTCGTGGTCCGCAACCTCCTGCTGGATGAGATCAATCGTCAAAAGATCACAGCGACTGATCAAGATGTCAGGGAAGCAGTAGACCAGTTGAAAAGCAACCTGCCACAGGGCGTCACGATCGAGGAACTCATGAAAAAGAATCAGTTGACGCAGGCGCAGATGAATGAAGAAGTCCGCATTGGCGTCCAGATCAATAAACTGGTGCTTGCTTCCATGGGTGGAAAGACAAAGCCGACAAACAAGGAAATCAACTCCTTCTATCAGAAGAACAAGGATAAATTTCAGATGCCGGAATCGGCTCACGCACGCCATATTCTGGTCGCAAAGGCGGCAGGTGATAATGAAAAGATAAAGGCGGAAAAGAAAGCGAAGGCGGAAGATCTCCGGAACCAGCTTCTGGGAGGCGCCATTTTTGCGGAAACCGCCCTCAAGTCATCGGATTGTCCCAGCAAACAGGCAGGCGGCGATCTGGGCACCTTTCAGCGGGGACAGATGGTGAAACCTTTTGAGGACGCCGCTTTTTCACAGAAAAAAGACGAGATCGGGCCGGTCGTGGAAACGGAATTTGGTTATCATATCATCCAGGTTCTGGAGAAAAACAGCGCAAAGACCATGGCTATGGACAATGAAATGAAAGAAAAGATTCTGGCCTTTCTCACCCAGCAGAAACAGCAGGAGGCCTTTGATAGTCTGACTAAAGGGCTGCGGGATAAAGCGCGGATCGTATATTCCGGTCAGTAGAACATTCCGCAACAGGCCGGGGCATGCAGCGACCTTGGGCGTCCCGGACTGACGCGAGGATCAGAGCGAAATCATCTTTCAGCGATGGCGCAGGCTCTCACATGAACGAATGGGCGTCATCCGGAAAGGCGCCAGTCCGGACCTCGTCGCAATACTGACGGACAGCCTCTTTCATCTGCACATTCAAATTGGCGTATTTCTTCACGAATTTAGGCGTAAATCGCTCGAAGATTCCCAGCATGTCATTGACCACCAGGACCTGGCCGTCACAATGGACGCCGGCCCCGATGCCGATCGTGGTGATCGTCAGGGATTCCGTAATCTCGCGGGCGAGCTGCACCGGGACGCATTCCAGAACCACAGCGAAAGCACCGGCGTCTTCAAGAATCCTGGCATCTTCGATCATCCTTTTCGCAGCCGCATCGCCTTTCCCCTGAACCTTGTAACCCCCCAGTTGATGAACGGACTGCGGGGTCAATCCCAGGTGGGCCATAACGGGAATGCCGGCGGCGGCGATCCGCCTTGTGATCTCGGCAACTTCCCGGCCGCCTTCAAGCTTCACGCCGTGGGCGCCGGCTTCCTGCAGAAAGCGTCCCGCATTCCGGACGGCCTCATCAACGGACGCCTGGTAAGACATGAAAGGCATATCACCGAGCACAAGCGCGCGTTTTGCCCCGCGACAGACCGCCTTGGTGTGATGGATCATGTCTTCCATCGTGACGGGAAGCGTGCTCTCATAACCCAGAACAACCATGCCCAGCGAGTCCCCGACCAGAATGATGTCGATTCCCGCTTCATCCACCACGGCGGCCGTTCCGAAGTCATAGGCTGTCAGCATGGTGACTTTCTGATTATTTTTCTTCATGTCCCTGATCACAGCGGTCGTAATCTTATTCAGATTTCCCTGCGTACTCATCTGCCGAACCTCCTTCTTTGAAAAGTGTTTTGATGGTTTGAGCCCGTTCACGGGTAAGGGATCCCTTCTGCAGGGCCATATCGACGGTCATCAGGCCCAGCTCGCAATAGGCGTTCAGGAGACCGGGCAGCGTTTTCTGCAGGGCCTGGAGATGTTTTCCAATCGTGCCCGCATCGCCGCGGGCAATGGGGCCGGTCAATGCCTCAGCGGCGCCCCGGGTCTCAATGTTCAGCAGCGTGCCGCGGACAAGCGGCCAGAAAGCCCGGATCGCTTCTTTGCGGCTCAGGCCGAGGGCCTGATAGGTTGTCTCCACCATGTGCATCAGCGTGGTCAAATAATTGGAGGCCATGCAGGCGGCGGCATGATACAGGGCTTTATCCCTTTCTGTAACAAAGAAGGGAACGCCTTTCAATGCGCTGACGATGGAGACAGCCCATTCCCGCAGCTCCTCATCTGCCGTGATGCCGAAAGTGCTGCCGGGGATATTCATGATGGCCCCCTCCACATCGGCAAAAGCCTGAATGGGATGAATGCTGGCCACGTACGCGCCTGCCTGACGTGCCGGCGCCAGCAGATCGAGCCCGCCGGCGCCGCTCATGTGAATGACCTTGTCTCCCTCGCTGACGGCTCCGCCTGCCACGATTTCATGACAAACGGATGCGATCGCGTCATCGGTTGTGGTGATAAAGATACTGGTCGCCGCTGCGGCTGCTTCAGAAAGGCTTTTGCAGGCCTGGCCGCCCGTAAAGGCAATTCCCTTGTTCAGGGCGGCGGGAGATTGATCGGCCGCGGCAATAATCCGGTATCCGGCTGATTTCAGCAGGTGCCCGACCGCTGTGCCCACTTTGCCTAGTCCGAGAATGGCGATGGTGTCTGTGGCGTTCTGATGTTGCATCATCATGTTCCGGCTGTTCCTCAAAAAAAAGCCTCCCGGACAAAATCCGGAAGGCTTCGATATCATTCACCTAAATGATAAATACAAAGACCGTTCCGTCTCGGTCCGTCGATTTTTGGATCCAAGCGGTATAGTGTGCTTAACACAAACGAAAAGGGCCGTCAATATGAGATATTTGAATAACCTTTGAAAAATGGCTTCGACGCTTGCGAACCATTTTTCAATAAAGGTCTCATGCCGGAATATTTACGGTTCAGAGGTTGTAAATCCGGGAAGATTCTAATATAGTCCTGAAAATCACAAGAATGAGGATTGATATAAATGAAGTCCGTTGATCTGATGATTTTTGATCTGGACGGGACGCTCGTGACTTCCGGAGCGGATATTGCCGCTTCCGTGAATCATACGCTGGCAGCAATGGGACTGCCGGCTCTTGAAGAGGCGATGATTCTCGACTTCATCGGAGACGGCGTCAAAAAACTGATCGAACGTTCGCTTGGACCGGCTTCGCTCTGCCGTTCCGAGGAAGCGCTGGTCCTTTTTTCACGCCATTATGATGAACACATGCTCGATACCACGACCCTTTACTCAGGCGTCGTCGAGGCTCTCCAGCATTTTTATGATAAGAAAAAGGTCATTCTGACGAATAAACGTCTCCGTTTTGCCGCAGCCATGTGCGATGCACTGCAACTGACACCTTGCTTTGATGATATTCTGGGTGCGGACAGCACGCCCTATATCAAGCCAGACGCCCGCATCGCCGGCGCGCTGCTGGCGCGGTTCCACGCCCATCCGGATCGGACCGTGATCATCGGGGACGGCGTCAATGATATCATGCTGGCAAAGAACGCCGGACTTTTGAGCTGCGCTTTTCTGAACGGGTTGACCGGCAGGGAAACACTGTTGAACCTGAATCCGGATTATAGCTGTGAGCATCTCTCTGAGATAACCAAAATATTTTACTAATAGCTCATGTCCGTCGAACTGCATAAAAAAGTTAAACAGGCGATTGACCGATGCCGAATGCTGGATATCGGCGACGGCGTGATTGTGGCGGTATCCGGTGGGCCGGACTCGGTTGCCCTGCTGGGTGTCCTCAGGCATCTCTCGGCGGAATATAGCCTCAAGCTGGTCGTCGCTCATTTGAACCATGGCTTGCGCCCGGTGCACGCGGATGAGGAAGAAGCCCTTGTGCAACGGCTCAGCGAGCGTATGGGACTGATCTGTGAATCAAGAAAAAGGGATATTGCCTCACTTTGCAGGTTGCGAAAAAAATCGGTCGAAGAAACCGCCCGGGAGGAAAGATATCGTTTTTTTGAAGAAATCCGGCATCAATATCAGGTCCGGAAAATTGCCCTGGGCCATCACGCCGGGGACCAGGCGGAAACCGTTTTGATGAACCTGCTGCGCGGCAGCGGCAGGGAAGGCTTAAAAGGGATGCGGCCCGTCCGTGAGGATATTTACATTCGGCCGCTCCTCGGCATTAGCCAAGCGGAGATCGATGAATATCTCACAACACACGATTTGCCGTATCTGATCGATGTTTCCAATGCGGATGAAAATTGTTACAGAAACAGGATCAGGCATCAGCTCATTCCGGAATTGAAGGCCCGTTTCAATCCGCGTCTGGAAGAAAATCTCTGCCGTACGGCGGAAATTCTGGGCATGGAAGACGATTATCTGCAACGAACGGTCGAAGACCTTGCTGCCGATTGGCGGATGGTTGAAAACGATGCGGCGCAGCGGGAGATCAGGATTAAAATTCCCCTTTTTTTCGGCCTGCATGAAGCCCTGCAAAGCCGGCTGATCAAGCATCTGTTGCTGAGCCATGCACAGCAGAAGCAAGGCATCGGCCATGCACACATCCGCGACGTCAAGGCCTTGATGCAATGCGGAAATTCCAGCGGATCGCTGCATCTGCCTTTCGGCAGAAAAGTACGGCGCGAATATGACGTTCTGGTGATCGGACGGAGGATGAGACCGCCGCGCGGCTCTAAAGCTGCGACGCAAACTCATGAAGAAGTGTCCGCCAGTCATCCTGCTGCCGGCATGATCGCCTGTGATATCGGGATTCCGGGGCTTATCCGGATCGAGGCGCAGAAAATGACGCTATTGCTCGATTTCGTGGACAGATCGGTGGTTCGCTTCGGCGACAGCCGGACCGTTTACCTGGATTATGACTGCATCGTGCAGCCGCTGGTGGTGCGCACGCCGCAACCGGGGGACAGAATTCAGCCGCTGGGTATGACCGGAATGAAAAAACTGAAGCGTCATTTTATCGATCGAAAAATTCCCGTCCGGCTCAGGGGGCAGATCCCACTTTTAGTCGATGGCCATTCCGTGATCTGGATTGTCGGGCAAATGCTCAGCGAGCGTGTTAAACTAACTGATATAACGGCAAAAGTTCTAAGAATAGAACGGACAGAAAAAATTTGAAATAATATGCAGGTTGTTGTAGGTAGAAAAACTCAATTTAAAAATCGTTTTCATTAAAGGAGACAATTCTTTTGAACCCATTGCAAAAAAACATTGCCCTGTGGATGGTTATCAGCCTTGTGTTTGTTCTGCTGTACCATCTTTTCAATCAGCCGAAGACTATGGCGGGGAGCCTGATCTTCAGCGATTTTATCAGCCAGGTTGAAAAGGGGCAGGTCACGGAGGTGACCATTCAGGGAGAAAATATTTCCGGCAAAGCGACGGATGGTAAAGTATTCAAGACCTATATGCCAAAAGATACGCAACTGGTTCCTTTGCTTAAGGAAAAAAATGTGCGGATTACCGCCAAGCCGCTCGATGATTCCCCCTGGTACATGAATCTCCTGATATCATGGTTTCCCATGTTGCTCCTCATCGGGATATGGATATTTTTTATGCGTCAGATGCAATCCGGCGGCGGCAAAGCGATGGCCTTCGGAAAAAGTCGCGCCCGGCTTGTTACGGACAAGTCCAAAAAGGTGACATTTGCCGATGTGGCCGGCGTGGATGAAGCCAAGGCCGAACTGGAGGAGGTGATTGACTTCCTGCGAGATCCTAAAAAATACACGCGACTGGGCGGCCGCATCCCGAAGGGTTTGCTGCTGGTCGGCCAGCCCGGAACCGGAAAAACGCTTCTCGCCAGGGCGATTGCCGGAGAAGCCGATGTCCCCTTCCTGAGCATCAGCGGTTCTGATTTTGTGGAGATGTTCGTGGGAGTCGGCGCTTCGCGCGTGCGGGACCTCTTCAATCAGGGAAAGAAAAACGCCCCCTGCATTATTTTCATTGACGAAATCGATGCTGTCGGCCGGCATCGGGGCGCCGGTCTGGGCGGCGGTCATGACGAACGGGAGCAGACCCTGAATCAACTCCTGGTCGAGATGGACGGCTTTGAATCCAATGAGGGCGTAATTCTGGTATCGGCCACAAACCGTCCTGATGTTCTCGATCCCGCCCTGCTCAGGCCGGGGCGATTTGACCGACAGGTCATGGTTCCACTGCCCGATGTCAGGGGCAGGGAGAAAATATTCGAAGTTCATGCGAAAAAGACACCGCTGGCCGATGATGTGAAGGCTGTCGTGATTGCACGGGGCACACCGGGGTTCTCCGGGGCGGATATCGAAAATCTTGTCAATGAAGCGGTGCTTTACGCCGCGCGCTTCGGGAAAGATAAGGTTTTCATGAGTGATTTTGAGTTCGCCAAGGACAAGGTTCTCATGGGTGTGGAAAGAAAGAGCATGGTCGTCAGCGATCAAGAGAAGCGAAACACGGCATATCACGAGTCCGGACACGCCCTCGTCGCCATGCTGCTGCCCGGGACTGATCCCATTCACAAGGTCACGATCATTCCCAGAGGCAGGGCGCTTGGATTGACGCAGCAGCTTCCGATCGATGAGAAGCATACCTACCCGAAGAAATACCTGCTGAACAATATCGTGATTCTACTGGGCGGGCGGGCGGCGGAAGAACTTGTTCTGAAAGATTTTACCACGGGCGCCGGCAATGACATTGAACGGGCGACCAATCTTGCCCGGAAAATGGTATGTGAGTGGGGGATGAGTGAGCTGATGGGGCCGCTCACCTATGGCAAAAAGGATGAACAGATTTTCCTGGGACGGGAATTTGCGACGCATAAGGATTACAGCGAGGAGACCGCACAGCGCATTGACCGGGAGATTACCAAGATTGTAGCGGAAAGTTATGAAAGGGCCAAACAACTGCTCACGGAGCATATGGATGCGCTGCACAAGATTGCCGCGGAACTGATTGAAAAAGAAGTATTGAATGCGGTGGAGTTGGAGGCCATCATCGGCATCCGCCCCGACGATGATGAGAAGGGAAAAAAGCTTCCCGAAGCGGAGGTTATGCCGACATCGGAACAATGACGGCTTCGTAAAAAGTCCGGATGCTCAAGTTGCGCTGCATCCTTCGTCATTACGGCGTACCTCCAGGTATGCCTCATTCCTCAGGATCTGCGTACCTTGCCTGCGGAGCTTTTTACACAGCTGTCGTTTTCAGCTCATTTTCCGGCTTTTTTAATGGTTCGTCAACAATAAAGGCGTGGCTCTTTGTTAAAGGTTATCAATGCAATGGACATCAAACAAACGGGGAGCGCAAAATTCAGACGTCTGATCTGGACCGGCGAGCAGCAGGCGAGCCGGATCCTGAAGGACATCGGCGTGGACCCATATGGGATCGAAGCCATGCTCCCGAAAATGGCGCATCTGAACATCCTGGTCCCCTGTCTCCCCTGCAGAGTAGCGAACATCATCAAGCAGGAAATGCTCTCCATTGGCGCTGACGCCGCCGTGGCACGCGGATCTGTCGCCTGCAGCATCGAGTTCACGGAAGTATTGCTCATGGGGACGCCCAAGCAGCTATACCGTTTTATTGAAAAGGCCTCTTCCCAGCCCTTCGGCCTCAATGAATTAACAGAAAAACTCAGGCAGTTGCTTGAAAACATTTCGAAGGATCAATGGATGCTCCGGACCAGCCGCCGGGAAATGGTTCTGGGAGACCGCACCCGGATCATGGCGATTCTCAACGTGACGCCGGATTCCTTTTCCGACGGCGGGCGTCATGATTCGCATAAAAAAGCCATTGCCGCAGGTTTACAACTCACGGAAGCCGGAGCGGATATTCTGGATGTCGGCGGAGAGTCCTCGCGACCGGGTGCGGAAACGGTTCCCCCGGAGGAGGAACTTCGCAGGGTGCTTCCGGTGATTCAGGGGCTCTCCGGGAAGATCGATATTCCAATTTCCGTGGACACGACCAAGGCGATGGTTGCCCGGGAGGCGTTAGCTGCCGGTGCGGAAATCATAAACGATATCAGCGCTATGCGATTTGATGCGCAAATGCCTGAGGTGGTTGCGTCGTCCGGAGCGGCCATTGTTTTCATGCATATGCGGGGCGTGCCGCAGACCATGCAACAGGGAGATCTCCACTATGCGTCGTTGACAGGTGAAATTATTGATTTATTTTACGAACGCCTGCATGCGGCGCAATCTGTTGGAATATCGACGGATCAGGTTATCATTGATCCGGGTCTGGGGTTCGGAAAATCCAGAAGCGATAATCTCAAGCTTCTGAAATACCTTGCCGAGTTTGCGGTTCTGGGCAGGCCGATCTTGACCGGGCCGTCGCGAAAATCCTTTCTCGCCCGTGACGGCGAAGAAGGACCCCAGGATCGCCTCGAAGAGACGGCCGCTGCCGTGACTGCCGCTGTCATGAACGGCAGCCACCTGGTGAGGGTCCACGACGTGAAAGCCATCCGGCGGGTTGTGGCCGTGGCCGACGCCATTGCCAGGGCATGAGAACCATTTTTTATCGGTAAGGGTCTGTAACGGAATAACGATTGCGTTAAAAGAGCTGTGCATGACCGGTGAAAAATGATTCGCAAGCGGCGAATCAAAGATTTTTCGACTTTCCAGATATTAGACTAATATATGTATTTCATACATGTTTGAACATTATCAAGGGGGACATGACGAAGTCGTGTCCCCCTCAACGAAAAAGATTTTGAGCCACGGCGAAGCCATTTTTCAAAGGTCCCATATAATGATGAAAGTATTGCAAGGCGCAGGGACGGTCTTGACCTGATGATGGCCGATAGGGATTTCCCACTGGTATTGACTTCTCATGATCCCGACGAAACGTTTCGCATGGGCAGGGTCATCGGGGAGACACTGGGCGAAGGGGCGGTTGTCGCCCTTATCGGTGAACTGGGCGCCGGAAAGACCAGCCTGACACAGGGGATCGCACGCGGTCTGGACGTTGGGGAAGGCTATCCGATCACCAGTCCGACATTTACACTGATCAATGAGTATCCGGGGCGGCTGAAACTGGTCCATCTGGATGTCTACCGGCTTTCCGGGTCCGCTGATTTGCCGGATCTTGGCTATGAAGAATATATTTTTGGAAAGGGCGTTACCGTCATCGAATGGGCGGAAAAAATACAGGACGTCATTCCAGATGAATCATTATTTATAACAATGACTTACATTGACCAGACCCAAAGGCGAATCGAGATTGCCGGCGGGCGGACGCAAGTCATGCAAGTCGCAAGTGCACTAAAAGATGGAGGTTTTTAAGATGGCTCTGGTCGTACAAAAATATGGCGGCACCTCGGTGGCCAACCTTGCCAAAATTGAGAACGTCGCTATGAGGGTGATCAAAACGAAGGAGGCGGGCAACCAGGTTGTTGTTGTTTTATCGGCCATGGCGGGTGAGACGGATCGGCTGATCAATCTGGCGCATCAGATCACCGATTCACCGGATGAACGTGAGTACGATGCCCTGATCTCGACGGGGGAGCAGGTGACGGTGTCGTTGTTGGCTATCATGCTCAACAAGATGGGTTATCCCGCCCGTTCCCTCCTGGGGTTTCAGGTCAAGATCCTGACCGATCAAGTGTACAGGAAAGCCAGGATCGTACACATCGATACAATGGCGATCAAGAATGAACTGAAAAAAGGGGCAATTGTGATCATTGCCGGCTTTCAGGGGGTTGATGCGGACAATAACATCACCACCCTGGGGAGGGGTGGTTCGGATACCAGCGCCGTCGCGCTTTCTGCGTCGCTGCATGCGGATGTCTGTGATATTTATACCGATGTGGACGGGGTTTATACGACGGACCCGAATATATGCAGCAAGGCCCGAAGGCTGAGCAAAATTACCTATGATGAAATGCTGGAAATGGCGATGTTGGGGGCAAAGGTGCTTCAGCCCCGATGTGTAGAGATGGCGAAAAAATATCAGGTTCCGCTTTGTGTCCGGTCATCCTTTACGGATGGGGGCGGGACGCTCGTAACGAAGGAGGATTCAACGATGGAGAAGGAAGTGGTATCCGGTATAACCTATGATCGGGATCAGGCCAAGATCACGGTGATTCATGTTCCGGACCGGCCGGGCATTGCCGCCCGTTTGTTTACACCGCTGGCGGAGCACCATATTGTTGTGGACATGATTATCCAGAATGCGAGCGTGGAAGGGTTCACGGACCTGACTTTTACGGTATCCCGTAAAGACATAAAGGCAGCCACAAGGCTGGTGGAGGAGGTCGGCAAAGATATCGGCGCAGCAAAGGTTGAGGTGGACGAAAATGTCGCCAAGATATCCATTGTAGGCGTTGGAATGGTCAGCCATTCGGGTGTTGCGGCAAAAATGTTTGCGACCCTGGCCCACGAAGGAATCAACATCCTGATGATCAGTACCTCTGATATCAAGATTTCCTGTGTCGTTCAGGCCAAGTACACGGAACTGGCGGTCATGGTCCTGCATGACGCTTTTGGGCTGGATAAACGATCCTGAAAATTACCCATGCGTATTACCGGAAGGCAGGTTGATGGCCTGATTGTCTGCGTGTTGATAACGGCCGCCGCGTGCCTGTTCTCCCTATATTCGGCCCGAATGGGTCATCAGGACGCCCGCATCGCTCAGGGCGATCCCCGGGATGGACCCGTTGTTGTGAGATTCTCCGGGGATTTGGGCCGGACGGGCATTTACTATCTTCCCGAAAAAACAACGCCCTCTAATCTCTTGACGCTTGCCGGTGTTGATCGCCAGGATCAATTCGATCAAAACAATCTATCGCGCTCTTTGGCGGCCGGGCAGACTGTTACGATGAATGCCGCCGGCGCCCTGACACTCGGTCAAATGGACGCGGTGGAGCGGCTCTCCCTTGATTTGCCCATCGACCTGAACCGGGTGACCCGGGACGAGCTGATGCTCGTTCCAGGCATCGGAGAAGCGATCGCAGACAGGATTGTACAGTTCCGCAATGCGTCCGGTCTTTTCAAAAAAGTGGCCGATCTCAAAAATGTACCCGGAATTAAAGAGAAAAAACTTAAGCGATGGGAACGGTATTTTTATCTGCCGTCGTGACAGAAAGGAAGGTATCCGGACGTTTTATTTTTCTTCGTTGCGATACTGACTGAGGTAATGCAATACCCGCCGGACGTAAGTCTGTGTTTCCCGATAGGGCGGAATATTGTAATGATGTCTGGCGACTGCCGCTTCGCCGGCATTGTAAGCTGCCAGTGCCAGGGAGAGATTTCCCTTAAAGAGATTTAAAAGATAGCGGAGATACCGGACGCCTCCCTCAATGTTGTTTTCAGGATGGAAGCTGTCCCGGACCTGCAGGGAGTTTGCTGTAGCGGGCATGAGCTGCATGAGCCCCCGCGCACCTTTTGGAGAGACAGCCTGGTGGTTGAAGTTAGATTCCGCTTTGATAACCGCCTTGACGAGGGCAGAATCGACGTTGTACTTCTCTGAGGCCCTGGTTATCAGGTGATCGTATTTATTGATGTCCGCAGGCTTCACCCTGAACAGGACGCGCTTCTCTTTCAGAATCAGATCATATCTAATGCGGGGGTTTGTGGGGACATTGGTCAGGTGAATGACACCTTCCTCATCGACGTGCCTGTAAATATCACCCTGGGCTGCTGCAGGGAAAAGGGCGCCGATGGTCAGTAAAAATCCGAATAAACATGGCGTAATCCATTTTTTCATAGATGTCTATTTACCTTATTGTTTGTTTTTATTCAAGCTTTTTTTCAATTCATTGTCCTTGACAGGATAGTGCGATGATGCTAATGGGAACGTCAAATTTCGGTGTTCTAATGAGTCGGGGCGTGGCGCAGTCTGGTAGCGTATCTGAATGGGGTTCAGAGGGTCGGAGGTTCAAATCCTCTCGCCCCGACCAATCATAACCTTGAAATAACCGCCATTCCGGCGGTTTTTTAATGCTATAAAATAGCCGCCCAACCTATAATTGCGTTGACAAGGTCTGTTTCAATGAATATATAGGACATGGACCGCTTTCCAGGCGAGAGTGGCGGAATTGGCAGACGCACTGGACTTAGGATCCAGCGGGTTAAACCGTAGGAGTTCAAATCTCCTCTCTCGCACCAGTATGAGGACGTCCTGAACTCTGCAAGCAAGGAGTCGAATAGTGAGTGAAATTGTGGCTGTTAAAGTTGAAGAAGTCAGTCCCATCAGGAAAAGGCTTTCTTTTGAGATCCCTTGGGAAGATGTGCAAAAAGGGCTGGATGCTGCGTATCGCGATGTTGCCAAGAAGGCGCGGATCCGGGGATTCCGTCAGGGCAAGATTCCGCGAGACGTTCTCGAACGTCACTATAAGGACCACGTGGAAGAGGAAACGGTTACCAAGCTGATCAATCAGGTCTATTGGGATGCCATCAAGGAGCACGACATCCAGGTGGTGACACAACCGCAAATCGATCAGCAGGGCATTGCGCCGGATAAAAATTTCAGCTTTACAGCCACTGTGGAAGTGGAGCCCCTGTTGGAACCAAAAGGTTATCTCGATCTGGAACTGGAAAAAGAAGAGCTGACCGTTACGGAGCAGGACATCGAGGACAGGTTCAAAGAAATCCAGCAGATGTTTGCGACGATGCAGGATATCGAAGAGGATCGCGCTTTGAGTGCAGGGGAATTTGCGACGCTTGATTTTCAGGGGACGCTGGCAGGGGAAGCCCTGAAGGAGTTAAAGGCGGAAAACTATTTTCTGGAAGTCGGCTCCGGAACCCTCGTGCCGGGTTTTGAAGCCCAGCTGATCGGTATGAAAAAAGGCGAAACGAGGCCGATTGAAGTTCGGTTCCCCGACGATTATCAGGCGACGCATCTTGCGGGGAAAGACGTTTCCTTTTCCGTTGTGCTCAAGGGGCTGAAAGAGAAAAAACTTCCTGAAATCAATGAAGACTTTGTGAAGAATTTTGAAAAATATGACTCCCTGGAGGGTTTGAAGGCCGACATTCACAAAAGCCTGGAAGCTGAGCATAAAGCGAGGATTGAGGCGGACGTCAGGAAACAGATCGTGGAGAAACTCCTGGGCAACAATGATAATGATTTCGATGTGCCTCCGTCCTTTGTAGAGCGGCAGATCTTCCAGATGATGGCGGACACGCAGCGGCGGTTGCTTTCCCGCGGGATGGACAAGAAGACAGCGACGGAGATGACCGTCAAAATGCACGACGCATTCAAAGACGAAGCAAAAAAGATCGTCCTGACCGCACTGATTATTAAGAATATAGGCCGGTTGGAGACTGTCAAAGCCGGTGAAGGCGAAGTGGAGGACCGGATCCGCATGATGGCGGAAAGTCGCGGCATGTCCGTTGAGGCGCTGCGGGAATCCCTCGAAAAGGATGATATGCTGGACCATATCGAAAGCGAGGTCCTGCACCAGAAGGTTTTTGATTTTATCGAATCAAAAGCCAAAATACGGACAGTGAAAAAAGACCGGCCTGACGCCGGGGAGGACAAGCCATGACACTGATCCCCATGGTTGTGGAACAGGACGGCCGCGGCGAGCGGGCTTTCGACATCTACTCAAGGCTCTTGAAGGACAGGATCATTTTTCTGGGGACGGCCATTGACGATCATGTATCCAACCTTGTCATTGCCCAGATGCTCTATCTCGAGTCCCAGGATCCGGACAAGGAAATCTTTGTTTATCTCAATTCGCCCGGCGGTCATGTCAGTTCCGGCATGGCAATTTTTGATACGATGAATTACATCAAACCGCCCGTCTGCACCTTCTGCATGGGCCAGGCAGCCAGTATGGGCGCCCTGTTGCTGGCGGCAGGACAGAAAGGGAAGCGTTATGCCCTGCCACATTCCCGGATACTGATCCATCAACCGCTGGGTGGATTTCACGGGCAAGCGACGGATATTGACATCCAGGCGCGGGAGATCCTGCGGTTGAAAGAGGAATTAAATGATATTCTTGCCGAGTTGACCGGTCAACCCCTGGCCAAAGTACATACCGACACGGAGCGCGATTATTACATGAGCGCTCAGCAGGCCAAAGCTTATGGAATAATTGATGAAATTATCGTGAAGCGGGTATCTTGAGGAGTTTTTAATGGCGAAAAGAAGAGAGTATCAGGGCAGACAGGGAATGCTTTTCTGCTCTTTTTGCGGAAAAAACCAGAATGAGGTGCTCAAACTGGTGGCCGGTCCGACTGCCTATATCTGTGATGAATGCATCGAGCTTTGCAGGTGCATTGTCGAAGAGGAAACGGGGACGGTAAAGAAGGAAGAGCCGGGTAGCGGTATCCCGCAGCCCAGGGCCATCAAGAAATTTCTGGATCAATACGTCATCGGACAGGATAAGACAAAGAAGATTCTTGCCGTGGCTGTTTATAATCATTACAAGCGTTTATTCAGCGAAGTGGATCTGCAGGGGGTTGACATTCAGAAGAGCAACGTCCTGCTGATAGGGCCCACGGGCTCCGGCAAGACGCTCCTGGCCAAGACACTGGCAAAAATGTTGAATGTCCCCTTTACGATTGCTGATGCGACAACTTTGACGGAGGCGGGTTATGTGGGCGAGGACGTTGAAAATATCATCCTGAGCCTACTGCAGAATTCAGAATATGATGTCGCACGTGCCTCAAAAGGCATTGTTTATATTGATGAAATCGATAAAATTGCCAAGAAGTCGGGAAACCCTTCGATTACGCGCGATGTGTCGGGTGAAGGGGTGCAGCAGGCGCTATTGAAGATCATCGAGGGAACAATGGCCAACATCCCGCCGAAGGGCGGCAGGAAGCATCCCCAGCAGGAGTTTATCCAGGTCGATACGACGAATATCCTGTTTATCTGCGGCGGCGCTTTCAACGATCTTGAAGACATTATTGCCCGGCGTGTGGGTGTCAACAAAATGGGCTTTGGCGCCGATATCAAAAGTAAAAAAGAGAAGAAAGTCGGTGAATTGCTTTCAGAGGTCCAGCCCGAGGATCTGCTCAAATTCGGGCTCATCCCAGAGTTTATTGGCCGCCTGCCCGTCATTGCGACGCTGAATGAACTGACAAAGGAAGAACTGATCAAGATTCTGGTTGAACCGAAAGATGCGATCATTAAACAGTATACAAAACTGTTCGAACTCGAAAACGTGAGGCTGAAGTTTACGGATGGGGCACTGAGGGCCATTGCGACGCTCTCTGCCGAGAGAAAGGCCGGGGCGAGGGGACTGCGCGCCATCCTGGAAAATACCATGTTGGAGATTATGTTTGATATTCCGTCCCGATCCGATGTGCGGGAATGCGTGATCAACGAAGATGTAGTGATCAACCGGGAACAGCCTATTCTGCTGTTCGAGAAGCAGTCGGAAACGGCTTAAATGTCTGAACCTATACAGGATAAAAACATGTTTGATTTCATGAAGAATAAAGAAAGACGGGACAATATCATGGCCATTCCGCTTTTACCGTTGCGGGACGTGGTCGTCTTTCCCCATATGATCGTACCGCTTTTTGTGGGAAGGGAAAGATCCATTGCCGCCCTCGAATCTGCTATGAAATATGAGAAAGGTGTTTTCCTGGCAGCGCAGAAGAACGCCCAGAAGGATGATCCTGCGGAAGAAGATATTTACACGATCGGGACCATCGGCATCATTATTCAGTTGCTGAGACTCCCCGACGGCACGGTCAAGGTCCTCGTAGAGGGTAAAAAGCGCGGGATCATCAAAGACTACCTTCCCCATGACGATTTCTTTGTGGTCAATATTGAAGAACAGGAAGAAATCGAGGAAAAACAAGACTTTGTGAAAACAGAAGCTCTCATGCGAAGCATCCGGGAGGCTTTTGAAACCTATGTGAAGCTCAGCAAGAAAGTCCATGTGGAGATGGTGGGTACCATTGCGTCCATTGAAGGCGCCTCAAAGCTCGCGGATGTCATTGCTTCGCACATCGGGGTCAAACTCGATGACAAGCAGAAGATCCTGGAGATCATCAATGTCAATGACCGGCTGGAAGCCATTTACGAAATGATGCTGGGCGAGATCGAGATCCTGCAGGTGGAGGAAAAGATCAAGCGGCGGGTCAAGAAGCAGATGGAAAAGACCCAGAAGGATTATTATCTCAATGAGCAGATGCGGGCGATCCAGAAGGAGATGGGCGAAAAAGACGATTTTAAGACGGAGATCACCGACTTAGAAAAAAAACTCAAGAACAAGAAGATGCCCGAAGAAGCCCAGAAGAAAGTGAAGGCGGAGATTAAAAAGCTGCAGATGATGGCGCCCATGTCCGCTGAGGCGACGGTATCGAGGAATTATATAGACTGGCTCCTGGACATGCCCTGGTTTGAAAAAACGGAAAACAAACATACACTGAAGGAATCCGAAGTTATACTTGAAGAAGATCATTTCGGCCTCAAGCAGGTCAAGGAGCGGATTCTGGAATATCTGGCGGTTCAGTCGCTGGTCAAGAAGAACAAGGGATCCATTCTGTGTCTCGTAGGGCCTCCCGGCGTCGGGAAAACGTCCGTAGCCAAGTCTGTGGCGCGGGCGACGAACCGCAAGTTTGTCCGCCTGTCTCTTGGCGGCGTCCGGGACGAAGCGGAGATCAGAGGGCACCGGCGGACCTATATCGGCGCGCTGCCTGGAAAAATTGTGCAACTCCTGAAAAAAGCTGGCTCCAACAACCCCGTCTTCTGCCTGGACGAAGTGGACAAGCTCAGTTCAGATTTCCGGGGCGATCCGTCCTCGGCGCTTCTGGAGGTGCTGGATCCGGAACAGAACAACGCCTTCAATGACAATTACCTCGAAGTGGACTACGACCTGTCGGACATCATGTTCATTACGACTGCAAACGTATTGCAGACCATTCCGGCCCCCCTGCAGGACCGCATGGAAGTCATCCGGATCGCTGGTTATACGGAGCCGGAAAAAATGAACATCGCCCAGAAATTTCTCGTCAAGAAGGCCATGGAAGCCAACGGCCTTACAGCTGATAATATTGTCTTTTCAACGGGGGCGTTACTGACCATTATCCGGCAATACACCCGGGAAGCCGGTGTGAGAAACGTGGAGCGTGAAATCGCTTCCATTTGCCGGAAAGTGGCCCGGGAAATCGTGACCAACGGCAGCGATGGGCGAATAAAAATTTCATCGAAGACCGTTCAAAAATATCTGGGTGTTCCCAAATACCGACATGGCGAAGCCGAAGGCAAAGACAGCATTGGACTGGCAGTGGGTCTGGCCTGGACGGAGGTCGGGGGCGAACTCCTCGCCATTGAAGTTTCGCTCATGAAGGGCGCCGGCAAGATGATCATGACCGGCAAGCTCGGGGACGTGATGCAGGAATCCGTACAGGCCGCATTGACCTATGTCCGCGCCCGTGCGGATCAATTCGGGCTAAGCGATAATTTTTACAAGGATATTGATATTCACATCCATGTGCCGGAAGGCGCCATTCCCAAAGACGGCCCGTCTGCCGGCATCGCGATGGCGACGGCCATTGCCTCTGCTTTTTTACGCAGGAGGGTCCGCGGCGACCTGGCCATGACCGGCGAAATCACGCTGCGAGGCAGGGTGCTGCCCATCGGCGGACTCAAAGAAAAGTTGCTTGCGGCGCATCGGGGAAACCTCAAAACGGTGCTTATTCCAAAAGACAATGAAAAGGATCTGGCCGATGTGCCGACCAATGTGCTCAAGGCCCTGAATATCATCCTGGTGGAGCATATGGATGAAGTATTGAAAGTTTCGTTGCTTCCGGGAGAGGGACCGGAAGCGATGAAGATCGACGTCCCGCCGCAGGAGACGCTCATCAATATACCGCCGCCGGTCCTGATGCCGGTCGTCGATCAGGCTCAGGTTCCGATGAATCATTGATGATTTAGCGCTTGACATCCATCCCCGTTCTTGTTAGAGGTCACAGCCTGTTGCGAAACAGAACGACGGGCGGGTAGCTCAGCTGGGAGAGCGCCACGCTTACACCGTGGATGTCACAGGTTCAAGTCCTGTTCCGCCTACCATGATCGTTTTATGAAGCCGGACAGGTTTCATTGATTTACATGATTTAAACGGGGTCGTAGTTAAGTCGGTTATAACGCCGGCCTGTCACGCCGGAGGCCGAGGGTTCGAGTCCCTTCGACCCCGCCATATAGAGCAAGGGGGTTAGATGAAAATCTATCCCCCTTTTTCTTTTTTCTGCAATTATGTTTCCAATAAAGTAGTGTCGCCTCTCAATAAGTCATCGGTTTGCGGCGCGAACCATTTCCAGGATTTCAGTATTGAACGCTTGCTCCGAAAGAAGATCTTCAAGGGTGCGGTGAAGGCGGAAATTCCAGCGATGATGGACGTCAGCAGGTTCGTTGATGCGCTCTTCCCGCGGATCGGGGCGTCGCAGATCCGCGCTCATGCCGATAATATCCTGAACGGGGAAAACCGCCCACATGCTGCTGCTGTTCAAATGAAGGATGGCTATTTCCCGGCAGATCCAGGGTTCGCAGGTTTTTGGGGCGACACCCTGATGCCCCAGAATCCGGGAGTAATAGAATTGGACAATAGCACGATCCGCCTCCTCCCACCAGCCGCGGATCGTGGGCATATCATGAGTGGATGGCGATGCGACGGACAGATAGGGATAGGCCGCCGGATCAGCAAATACCGTCCAGGGCTCGGCCGGCATGCGCTGGATGCGCAGACACAAAAGTCCCAGATTTTCCATGACGCCGGCCACGCAGCGCGGGACCATGCCGAGGTCCTCCCCGCAGATCAGCATATCCGTCGCGGCCTTCAAGGCTGACAGTTTTTCTTTGGCGCCCTGCGCCCAGACGGCTTCCTGGCGTTCAAAATAATAATCCTCGTAAAAACGTCTCAATACGGACTGTGTCGGCTCGTCAAGGGACCTGAAGGCCCAGGTCAGATCCATGGCGATGCGGGGATGAAAAAACGCACAGTCGCCCGGCTTGTCCGGGATCAGGATCACGTCATCATGCAGCCTGTAAATGCCGTGCAGCAAGTCATGATGTTTGTCCATGAGGTCTTTCGAGTCCTGCCTGTGTGAGAAAAAACGGGCCGCAACCTTGTCCTGAGCGTCAAATTCGGGCCGCAGACGGTATCGGCCCGGCGCCGCCGGTTCAAGGTATTCCCGGATGATCTCCTGCGCCCGAGCGCCGAAGATACTTTCCAGGGCATCGTCTGTGATGTGCGCCTCACAGAGGGAACCAACGTCCTTTATCCCGGCGGCTTCCAACTCGTTTCGGGATATGGGAATTGCGGGATTGAACCTGCCCCTGAGCGCCGTCACGGCATCGCCGGGAATCTCCCAGATCCGAAAGAAGCCGATGACATGGTCGAGACGAATCGCATCAAAGTAACGGCTCAAATGCAGGAGCCGTCTTTTCCACCAGGTGTATCCGTCGTCGGCCATGGCTTGCCAGTTGTAGGTGGGGAATCCCCAGTTCTGCCCTTCAGCGGCAAAATCATCGGGCGGCGCCCCCGCACATTTGTCCATGATGAACCACTCCGGATGCAGCCAGGTTTCCACACTCCGCTTGTCGACGCCGATGGGGATATCGCCCTTCAGGACGACGCCGCAATTGCGGGCATACTGGGCAGCCGCAAGCAACTGATGATGAAGGTGATACTGCAGGAAATAATAGAAGGCGAGGTTTCGCGCTTGCGGAGCGCCGGGATCCGTCAGTTGATCGATGGCCGCCGCTGTCATCCGGCTGAATTCCCCCCAGTTGCGGCAGTCGCCGGTTCCATGAAGGTCGCGCAGATAGCAGAATGCGGCGTAAGGCTTCAGCCAGTCGGCATGTTCCATCAGGAAGGCCTGATACGCCTCGGATGCGAGGAAGCTCCGGGCCTGCCGCGCAAATATCCTTTTGAGGAAACTCATTTTGGTCGACATGACTGCTTCATAATCCACAACACTTTTCCTGTTCAGTTTTTCAGCGGCTGCGCCGATTTCACGAATCAGGGATTGGGAGAGGCCATCAATCGCCTGCAGATTCAGGTAAAGCGGATGCAGGGCAAAGACGGACAGGGTCGAGTAGGGATAGGCGTCGCTCCAGTTCATGCGGACGGATGTGTCGTTTACGGGCAGGAGCTGGATCATCTGCAACCCCATCTGTTTTGCCCAATCCACCAGAAGCTTCAGATCGGGAAATTCTCCCACGCCGAAACTCTTTGCCGTGCGCAGGGAAAACACGGGGATGGCCAGGCCCGCGCCTTTCCAGGGGGTGGCGGATCTGAAGGCATAATCGGAGATGACAATCATGCGATTTTCTTCATTAACAAATGAATCGGGGTCGGTCAGACGGCGATTATCGCCGGCTTCCCAGTGCAGGATTTTTTTTCCCGAGTCTGCAATGAAGTACTTGTACTGGAAAGGAATTTCGACACGACGGACATGAAAATCGACCTGCCAGTCAGGATAGCCGCTATCGTGCAGGGGCAGTGCTTTTTCAGGGTTCCAGAGGCCAAGCGCCGGGATGTTGCCGATGCAATACACCGACTGTCCCGGCGCGACCCTCGGGGCCGGAACAAGCAGGCGGACAGGAATGCCCTTTGCCTCACGGTCGGGACAATCCTGGATTTGATCCCGCTGTGGGCGCAGGAAGATAGACAGGTGGAAGGGAGCTGTTGCAAGCATCGCTTCCGGATCAACCGGAGGGTGCCAGAAGTCCCGTTGATCGACATTTGCGCTTCCGCGGTAATCACGCCAAGAAAAGAGACGGTCTGGCCCGCCTTCAAAGTGAATTATTCCCGTGTTCCGGTCGTCAATCACGTACCGGTAGGCAAAGGGTTCTCGCTCTTCTGCGGATAGCTCGATATCCGCCTGCCAGAGACCGCCCGAATGGAGGCGCATGCGCAGCCCGCGCTCAACCTTCCATTGACCGAGTTCGGGCGTGGAGCCGACAATCAGGACGTTCTGTCCGTCGGTCGTATGGAAAGGAAGGGAAAAAAGGATCTTCAAAAAGTAATCCTTAACTTTAACTATATTTTATAACTAATTATAATAAAAAATGAATCATCATCAGTATATGCAATCGAAACCTTCGCAAAATGACGATGCCGCCTACGAACCATTTTTCGCTGGTTATGCAATAACTCTCTCGAATCATGAAATATTCGAAGTTGCTTTCATCCGGATAAAGTATAGAAGAAAAGGAGAGGGCGTGTCAATAGGAAACAAGGCACATTTAATTTGATTTTCTTCATGTTTTATTTTATGCAAGGCCCGGTGATCGAGGATGTCCAGGAAGAGAATTTCAAGATGCAAAAAAGGCGGTGGGCGCAGACAGGACTATTGATGTTGAGTGTGCTTTTGACATCCTGTGCCGCCTTGAAGCCGCCAGAACCGGTCGTATCGCCGCTTCAAGCGGTCGTGGTCACAACATCCGCATGGGATCGCATCGAAGGCATCCTTCAGGGTTATGAGAGAGTCAACCCGGATGCCCCATGGGAGCGTGTCATCGATAAAGTTCCTGTTGTGGTCGGCCGCAACGGAATGGGCTGGGGGATCGGGCTGCATCCCCTCCCGATACCCGAAGGTCCCGTTAAACACGAGGGAGACGGCAGGGCGCCGGCCGGTATCTTCAGGCTTTCGTCCGGTTTTGGCTATGCCGCTGCAGGCGATGTCTCGTGGATCAGCCTGCCCTATCGGCAGACAACCCCCCAGTTGATATGCATTGACGACACCCAATCAGCCTATTATAACCGCATTGTGGATGCAACAGGGACGACAAACGATTGGCAGGGGTATGAGAAAATGTTGCGCCCGGACGAGCTCTACCGGCTTGGGATTGTGGTCGATCATAACATGGTTCTGCCCGTGGCCGGAAGGGGCTCCTGTATTTTTATGCATATCTGGACAGGATCCTCGGAGGGGACCGCCGGCTGTACAGCCATGGCAGCGCACCATTTGAAGCAGTTACTTCTCTGGCTCGATCCTGTGGCTATACCCGTGCTGATACAGGTACCTGATCCTGAATATGGACGATTGCGGGTCCGATGGCGTTTGCCGTAAGTGAATACAGCAAGTGAAAGGTTGATAAAATGCTGACAGGAGAGCAATTGGGAAAATACGCCGAGGTGCTGCTGTGGGGATTGAAAACGGCTCGTAAAGGCAAATTCAGAAAAAACGACGTGATTCTGATTCAGTACGAGCCGGCTGCTGTAAGGCTGGCGGAAATCCTTTATGAGCGGATACTTGAGGCGGGGATGAACCCCGTGCAGCGCATGGGACTTACCGTCGGGATGGAGCGCTGTTTTTATGCAAAGACCGATAACCGGCAACTTGTCTTCCGGGCGCCCGGCGACAGGGAGCTCATTGAGCATCTGAACGGCAGGATTTTCCTTCGGGCGCCGGATTCGCTGACCCATCTGAAAGACATCGATCCGGTCAAAATCGGGAAATTTCTGATTTCACGAAAACCGCTGCGCGAAATCATGGATCGCAGGGAAGAAAAAGGATTGTACGGCTGGACGCTTTGCACGTTACCCACGCCGGAACTGATCCGCCAGGCCAGAACGACGAGCCGGTGCTATGCGGCGCAGATCATCAAGGCCTGTTATCTCGATCATGAACACCCTGTTCGTCAGTGGGAGACGATCCACAAAGCCGTAGGCGGGATTAAAAGATGGCTCAACGGCATGAATGTCAAGTATTTTCATGTTGAGTCACAAAACGTCGATTTGAAGATCACGCCCGGTGAACAGCGAAAATGGGTGGGGATTTCCGGACACAATATTCCGAGTTTTGAACTTTTCCTGTCCCCGGACTGGCGCGGCACGGAAGGGGTGTACCATGCCAATTTGCCGTCTTTCCGCAGCGGGAATTATGTCGAAGGTGTGCGTCTGACCTTCGATAAAGGCATCGCGGTCAAGGTTCAGGCAGTCGTCGGCGAGGAATTTACGATCAAGCAGTTGACGATGGACCCCGGGGCCGGCCGGGTCGGTGAGTTTTCGCTGACGGACAAACGCTTTTCCCGGATCGACCGTTTCATGGCGGATACACTTTTTGATGAGAACTTCGGCGGGGCCTACGGCAACTGCCACATCGCACTGGGGTCGTCCTATACAGACACGTACGCCGGGAATTCCTCAGACATAACGAAGGCCCTGAAGAAAAAACTGGGATTCAACGACTCGGCCCTGCATTGGGATCTGGTCAATACGGAGCGCAAGACCGTGACCGCACATTTGTGGACCGGCGAAAAACGCCTCGTCTATGACAACGGCCGATTTCAGATATGACGAAATCGTAAAAAGTCGAAACATATGCCGAAAACTACGGCTGCGTACAAAACTCCACAGGCAAGGCGCATGGGGATATGACAGAGTCGTGTCCCCATCCAAGCGAGGCGTACTGGACGTACGCCGCAGTGACGAAGGATGCAACGCAACGCAGCATCCGGACTTTTTACGCAGTCGTCAGATATAGGCAAATAAGTCTTTGCGTGAATTGACTTCACCAACTCATTATGCTAATGAGACCGAGCCTGATGTGACACGTGAATTCGGGGGAAGCGGCGCATGAATCATAAGACGTGATATCCATGATAACGAAAACATCCTGCCTGATCAGGATATTATTAAGATCTCTCTTTATACAATCATCCTTTAATTTCTGGCGAATGCAGAATTTGGGTTTTGTCTTTGCGGTGATCCCCCTGATTAAATCCGCCGGCATGAACGGCATTGATGCATCGCGCGTGTTGAACCGTCATCTGCAAATGTTTAATACCAACACCTGTTTAGCCGGTGCTGTGCTGGGATCGGTTGTTAAATTGGAAGAGGAAATATCGGATGGGCGGGAGGTTGAAGGCCTGAAAATTTCACTGATGGGACCTTATGCCGCGATAGGTGATGCCTTTTTCTGGGGGGCCTGGCGCCCTTTTTCGGCAATCGGCGCGGTCGTGCTGATGATGGAAGAGGTGTATTGGGCGCCCCTGATATTTTTAATTCTTTACAATCCTGTGCCTTTTTATGTCCGTCTGAAAGGGTTTATCGAAGGCTATCGCAGGGGCAGGCGCGGCATTGAGTTCATCGGCGGACTGAATCTTCCGGACCTTGCGGGCAATGTCCGCTGGTTATCTGTCATCTTATTGGGGATATTGGCTACGCTGCTGTCCCGCAGCACCGGGAATACCTATGCGGTTGTTCCGGAGCCCCTGCTCGGGGTCCTTTATTTGGGGGTCATCCTGCTGTGTTTCTGGATGATCACACGCGGGATCTCCGCCATGAAAATCCTGTATGGGACGGCTGCCCTTTTAGCGCTGTTATCTTTTTGATATGGAGCAGATCAAGACCTTTGAAATAAAAAATAAACTGGGCCTGCATGCACGCGTGGCTGCGAAACTGGTGCAGGTTGCGACAAGATTCAAATCCAGAATCTACTTTGAGAAAGATGGATGGGAAGTCAACGGCAAAAGCCTGCTCGGCATTCTGACACTCGACTGTCCACAAGGGAGCCGTTTAATTGTTCGTGCCGAAGGCATGGATGCGCCCGAGGCCATTGCGGCGTTGAGCCAACTCATTGAAAAAAAATTTGATGAAGAATGACGGCTTCGTAAAAAGCCCCGATGCTTCGTTGCGCTGCGTCCTTCGTCACTGCGGCGTACGCCAACTATGCCTCACTCCTCATAATTGGCGCGCCTTGCCTGCGGAGCTTTTTACGCAGCCGTCGAACCTGGATAGTACGAACTTATTACGAGTCCATCAAGAATGACAGAAGGATTATCAGCCTGAAACGATCATGGATACGATAAAAAAAACCTTTGCCTTGAAGGGGATTGCCGTTTCTCCCGGAGTCGTGATCGGGAAGGCCTATCTCTTTGATCGCCTTGATGCCCAGATTTCCTTTTACAAGTTGAGCGATCCCTCGCTCGTGACCAAGGAGATCAAACGGCTCCGCACCGCTCTCAAGGAGTCTGAAAAACAACTTATTGAAATCAAAGAAAAATTGAGTCATCTGAAGGTGAATGAACCCCTTTTTATCATTGATGTACACATCATGATCCTCAGGGACCGCAGATTCATTCGGCATACCATCGGGTATATCCGCAAAATGAGTGTCAACGCGGAATGGGCCGTCCGGATGACCATTGATAAGTACAGGGAAATATTTGACAGATTTGAAGATGAATACCTGAAGGGTCGCTTCAGCGATATCCGCTATGTCGGTCAGATGGTTCTTCGAAAGCTTGGCGGGGAAAGGAACCCGGTCATATCGGATATCGGCGAAGGCGTCATCATCATCTCCTCGGATCTGTCCCCCGCCGATACGGCCCAGATGAAAATTGAAAATGTCCTGGGATTTGCGACGGATATCGGCGGCAAAACGTCCCATACGGCCATCGTGGCGCGGTCACTGGAAATTCCCGCCGTTCTCGGGCTGGAAAGCATTACCCGCCGCGTGCGAACCAATGATTTCATTGTCATTGACGGTTCGGCCGGGCTCGTCATTGTCAATCCCGACCCCGATATGGTCCGGCGCTATGAAGACAAGAAGCGGCATTATGCAGAAGCCAGAGCCATCTCTCTCAAGGATGCGGCGCTGCCGGCCGTCACGCAAGACGGCAGGCATATCGCGATCGGCGGCAATATCGAGTTCGTTGAGGAAATCCCATCGGCCGTTATGCACGGCGCCGACGGGATCGGGCTTTACCGGACCGAATTCATCTACATCAACCGGGAAAACTTGCCCACGGAGGAGGATCATTTCGTCAATTATAAGCGGGTTGCGGGAACGGAGGGACTGGCCTGGTCCACCATCCGGACCTTTGATCTCGGCGGCGACAAGTTTCTCTCGGATCCCAGGCTGGCCAAGGAAATGAACCCTCGAATGGGACTGCGCGCGATCCGCTTTTGTCTCAAAGAATTGGAACTATTCAAGATTCAATTGCGTGCCATGCTCCGGGCCAGCGCCTTTGGAAAGGTCCGGATTCTCCTTCCCATGATTTCAAGCGTTGAGGAAATCAGAAAAACGAAAATCATTTTATCGCAAGTGAAAAATGACCTTCTGTCACAGGGCGCTCCTTTCCATGATCGCGTTGAACTCGGCGCCATGATAGAGGTTCCCGCCGCCGTGATCATTGCCGATATGCTGGCCCGGGAGGTTGACTTCTTCAGTATCGGCACAAATGACCTGATCCAGTATGCCCTGGCTATTGACCGAGTCAATGAACAGGTTACGTATCTCTATGAGCCCCTTCATCCCGCGGTTTTGCGGCTCATTCGGCACATCGTGAAAATCGGCCATAGCGCGGGCATCCGCGTGGCCATGTGCGGAGAAATGGCCGGTGACCCCGCCTACACGATGATTCTGCTGGGTTTGGAGCTCGATGAGCTCAGCATGAATCCGATGGCTATCCCCCGGATCAAGCGGATCATTCGCAGGTCAACCATGACAGAAGCAAAGACCCTGTTGGAGAAAGTCATGACGTTTTCCTCGACGGCGGAAATCAGAGAACATGTGGAGCAGACGATGCGGGAGAGGTTCCCGGAAGAGTTTCAAATGAATGAGCAGTGAGGGCTAAAACAGCGCAATGTCCATGCAAGCAGAGGATCAGATAAAAGAAAAGGATGTGTTTTACGCGCAATGTCTTTATGAAAAGGAGAACTTCCCCCTTTTCTGGCTCGTGAAAAAAGCGTTGTCCGGGGTGAATCTGGCCGACCAGTATGTGGAATCCCTCAAAAAGCTCGCGGATACCGGCGCCGTTGTGTATGCGCTCAAACAGAAAAGTCAGCTCAACAGCCTGATTATCCGGGAGTTGTCCGAACGCAAGGGGATTCCCCGACCGGTCTATTCCCACAATTGCAATATGCTTTTCTGGCAACCTTTTTCAAAGGCATTCAAGGCGATCCAGACCTTCCTGTCCCATCTGGTTTTCAAAAGAACCATCCTGAATGCAAGTAAAAACAATTATTTAAAAAATATCGTCCGTAAGCGGCAGCATGCCATCATCCATCTGGGGGGATCGGAGTTCGTCGAAGACGCTTATGCTGACAGCGCCCTCATGCAATTGCTGGAGGCCAAGAAAGAACTGGGTTTTCCTATCTATATTGTTCCCCACTTGATCACGTACGGCCGGCGGCGGGAAAAGGAAAACGAGAGTCTCATCAATATCTTGTTCGGCCAGTCCGACCATGCCAGTGCCCTGCAGCGCGTCGTTACCTTTCTACGGTATGCCAACAAGGCAATTGTGATTCCCGCAGAGCCCATCAATCTCGAACAGTTCATGGAGGACAACAAAGACCTTTATCCGGGCGAGATGGTGCAGCGACTGCGCGGTGAACTGATTGACCGCATCGACGAGGAAAAAACTGCGATGGTCGGGTCGGCCATGAAATCCAGGGAAGGGTTGATCGGCATGACCCTGAAGGATGAGGACCTCATCCGGTTCATGGGAGATATGGCCGCCGGCGGTAAAACCGGCTATCCGGGAATTTTCAAGGAAGCCAGAAAATACCTTCATGAAATCGCATCCAACGAAAGTGAGATGTACATCGAGATGTGGGACAAAGTATTGACCTGGCTGTGGAACAATATCTATGACGGCGTCGTGGTCGATCAGGAGGGAATGGCAAAGATACGGAATATTTCCAAAAAAATGCCATTCGTGATTATTCCGTGCCACCGTAGCCATATCGACTACCTGCTGCTTTCCTATGTCCTGTACAAGCACAACATCCAGATGCCCTTCGTTGCCGCCGGGACAAACCTGCTATTCTTCCCGATTGGTTATATCTTCAGGAAATCAGGGGCTTTTTTCATGCGCCGGAGTTTCAAGGGGAACCCGCTGTACGCGGAGGTCTTCGCAAAATATCTGAAAGTTCTGCTCAAGGAAGGCCTCCCCATGGAGTTTTTCATCGAAGGGGGAAGAAGCCGGACGGGGAAAATGATCATGCCGAAGTATGGACTTCTGTCCATGATCATTCAGGCCTATCAGGAAGGCGCCTGTGAGGATCTGGCCTTGATCCCCGTTTACATCGGCTATGACCGGGTGATCGAGGAAAAGTCTTATCTGAAGGAACTCGGCGGAGCGCCAAAAGCCAAGGAAAAAACAACGGATTTGATCAGAAGCTCGAAAGTTCTGCGGAAGCGTTACGGTCGCGTCTATGTGAACATCGGCGAACCCATGCAGATGAAATCTTATCTGGGCGCACTGGAGAATAAGTTTGAAGACATGATGCTTGAAGAAAGGCAGAGCATTTACCGCAAAATCGGCTATGAAATCGTCCTGCGGATCGGGAATGTATCCGTTGTCACTCCCTATGCCCTGATTGCTGCGGGGCTCCTGAGCCATGACCGGCGCGGGATGTCCCACAACGATCTGATGACCGTTCTCAACACCTTTTATGACTACCTTACTCACCGGCAGATCCCGCTTGCAGAAACCCTGGCCAATCGTCGCAAGGCCATACGGGACGCGCTGGACCTGCTGGAACAAGGCGGCATGATCTCCCGCGTGGGGACTGAGGAGGAAGAGGAAGACGAATTCGAAGAAATCGTTTATTCTCTCGAAGACGACAAACGTATGAATCTTGAATATTACAAGAACAATATCCTGAATTATTTTCTGCCTATCAGCTTTGCGGCCATCTCCATTTTATCCAATCACAATGACATAGTCCCGCTGACGCAGATTATTGAAGATTACCGGTTTTTTAAAAATTTATTCCATCGGGAATTCATCTTTGACCAGACAAAAGACGATCTGGATGAGGTCAATGAGGTTCTCACCTATCTGCATAATCAGGGCATGATTGTCGGTGGGGAACACAGCGGGCAGGCCTGGATCGAAGTCAAGGGCAGGGGGCGGACCCATCTGAAACCTTTTGCCGGCCTTGTCAGTAACTACATTGAATCATACTGGGTAGTGATTCGCGGCGCTTCCTCTCTAAGGAAAGGTCCCATGCAGAAAAAAGATTTAATCAAGAAAATACATGGGCTCGGCGCCAAAATGTACCGCAAGGGTGAAATCCGGCGGTCTGAGGCCCTTTCCCAGTCCAACTTCGAGGGCGCCCTGCGTGTCTTTCAGGAGTCCGGCATCCTTATCATGAACGAAATCGGGGAAAAGGGGGATAAGAAGTTCGTCCAGACTTATGCGTTGGCGGACGATCGATCAGCCAAGGAATCCATGCGCCGTCGCCTGTTCAAGTTCTTGTAGTCTTAGGGTCTGTAGCGGAATAGCTATTGCGTTAAGGCACTCGGATTTGGGTCAGGTTTGTCTGATCTGATTGAGCAAGACCGCGCTATTTCGAGGATTTTGCGATTGAGGATCGGGCAAAGATGACCTGAAACCGAGATGCATGAATGTAATGGTTATTCCGTTACAGACCCTAAGATGTTTCCGGCTGCTGATGAATCAGTCGTATCCCTCCGGGTTTTGTTTCTGCCAGTTCCATGCGTCGCGGGCCATCTCGTCGATGCCGCGCATGGCCTTCCATCCCAGCGCCTTATTAGCCCGTGAAGGATCCGCATAACTCGTTGCGATGTCGCCGGGCCGGCGGGCGACAATCCTGTAGCGAATGGGCTTTTCCACCGCTTTCTCGAAGGCTGCCACCATCTGCAACACACTGCAGCCCAGGCCTGTTCCCAGATTGTAAACCTGCAGCCCAGGGTTGGCAGGCAGCGTTTCCAGCGCCCGCAGATGTCCCTGCGCCAGATCGACGACATGGATGTAATCGCGGACTCCCGTTCCGTCCGGCGTCTCGTAGTCGTTTCCGAAGACTTTCAGCTCCGGCAGTTTTCCGACGGCCACCTGTGTGATAAAGGGCGTCAGGTTATTGGGAATGCCCCGGGGATCTTCACCGATTATACCGCTGGGATGGGCGCCTACGGGGTTAAAATAGCGTAGCAGGATTACATTCCAGTCCTTTTCGGACCGATAGATGTCCGAGAGAATATGCTCGATCATCCATTTGGTTCGGCCGTATGGATTGGTCGGTCCGGTCGGGGCGTCCTCGCGGATGGGAACCGTCGCGGGATTGCCGTAAACAGTGGCCGACGAGCTGAATACGATGTTTTTGAGCCCATGCTTTTTCATGGATTCACAAAGTGTCAGCGTACTGGTGAGATTGTTCTGGTAATAGTCAAGTGGAATGACCACGGACTCCCCGACCGCCTTGAACCCTGCGAAATGAATGACGGCGCTGAAGCGATGCTCTGCAAAAAGCGCATCCAGCATGTTGCGATCACGCAGGTCGGCCTGATAAAAGACGGGACGCCTTCGGGTGATTTCCTCGATGCGCCGGACGGCGGCTATTTTGCTGTTGCAGAGATTATCGACAATGACCACCTCATAGCCTGCAGCGAGGAGTTCCACGCAGGTGTGGCTGCCGATATAGCCCGCCCCGCCGGTGACCAGTATTTTCATAAATCAGCCCCTTTTTTGCCGCAAAACAATTCAGCTAAACCTTTTTCCATCGGTAATGGAATGTCATCTCAGCGGATGCTGTAGAGAGCCGACCGCCCCCGGTAAACCGCCGCGCCGCCAAGTTCCTCTTCGATCCGCAAAAGCTGGTTGTATTTGGCCAGGCGCTCACTACGGGACAGGGAACCACTCTTAATCTGCCCGCAATTGGCCGCCACCGCGATATCGGCCATTGTCGTATCTTCTGTTTCACCGGAACGGTGCGAAATGACCGTAGTATAGCCGGCCTCTTTTGCTGTCTGAATGGTATCAAGCGTTTCCGTCAGCGTGCCGATCTGGTTGAGCTTGATCAGGATGGAGTTGGCGATGCCCAGAGCGATGCCCTTTTCCAGCCTTTTTCTGTTTGTGACAAAGATATCGTCGCCCACAATCTGTATTCTCGACCCCAGGGCGTCGGTGAGCATCTTCCAGCCTTCCCAGTCGTCTTCCGCCAGGCCGTCCTCGATTGAGATAATCGGATATCTTTTTACAAGATCCTCGTAAAAGCGGACCATTTCTTCTGCCGTCTTGTTCGGCTTCTTTTCCGCCGTCAGCGTGTATTTTCCGTTCCGGTAAAAGGAACTGGCCGCCGGATCGAGCGCGATGCAGATGTCTTTGCCGGGTTTATATTTTGCCTTCTGAATGGCATCCATGATGACGCTCAGAGCTTCTTCGTTGGACTTGAGGTCCGGCGCGAATCCGCCTTCATCGCCGACAGCCGTATGATATCCCTTGCTTTTGAGAACAGCCTTCAGGGCATGAAACACCTCGGCGCTCCAGCGCACGGCCTCCCTGAAATTCGGCGCCCCTACGGGCATGATCATGAATTCCTGGAGGTCAACATTGTTGTCGGCGTGCTGCCCGCCATTGATGATATTCATCATGGGGACGGGGATGTCTCTGGCCATGACGCCGCCGATGTATCGGTAAAGCGGCAATTCCAGTGACGCGGCCCCGGCCCGTGCGCAGGCCAGAGAAACGCTCAGGATTGCGTTGGCGCCGAGCGCGCCCTTGTTCGGTGTACCATCTATGCGGATCATGGCTTCGTCGAGATCCCTCTGGTTCAGGCAATCCATGCCGATGATTTCGGGCCCGATCTTGTCTATGACGTTGCCGACGGCCTTCCGGACGCCTCTTCCGAGATAGCGTTTCCTGTCGCCGTCCCGGAGCTCAAGCATTTCATGTTCGCCGGTGGAGGCGCCGGACGGGACGGCTGCCCGGCCGGTGATACCGGAGACCAGCGTGACTTCGGTTTCAATGGTTGGATTTCCCCTTGAATCGAGTATTTCTCTGGCATGAATATGGATAATTTCCGTCATATCTTTCCTCCTCGCAGGTGGTGTTGCTATTACAACTTTCAGGCTGCAGCCTTATCTTACTTGAAAAAAAATTACAAGATCATTGTCGTAAACGAAACGCGGAAAGCGCCTTGAAAAGATCGGGGAAGTCCTGTAGGGTGAACTCGTAAAAAAGTCGGATAATTGTTCAAATTCGACGGCTGCATACAAAGCTCCGCAGGCAAGGCGCGCGAATCCTGAGGAGTGAGGCGTAATTTGTCGTACGCCGCAACGACGAAGGATGAAGCGCAACGTAGCATCCGGACTTTTTACGAAGTCGTCCTGCAGGGTGGCCGCAGGCATCGAGACAGGGGAATCAGCAGGAAAGGAGAGAGGGCAGGGCGTTTGACTGGGGAGAAAAGAACGAAATTATTTTTGCATTTAAAAAAGTGGATGGAAAAGGCGATCATGGATTACGGCATGATCGATTCAGGAGACCGACTCCTGGTCGGGGTGTCCGGAGGGGCGGACAGCCTGGCGCTTCTGGACCTACTCGATTCGCCTATGATCTTCGTTCCGTCCTTTACCTTGCAGGTGGTCCATATTGATCCGGGCTTTGATCCCGCATATGAGGGTTATGGGATTCTGGAAAAATACCTGAAGGCCGGCGGTTATGACAGCATCATGGAAAAGACGGATATCGGCCTGCTGGCCCACAGCGACTTCAACAAAAAGAACCCCTGCTTTCTGTGTTCACGCCTGAGACGCAAGCGGATCTTCGAGATTGCCGCCGGGCGGGGATGCAACAAGATCGCCTTTGCGCATCACCGTGACGATATCGTTGAGACCCTGTTGCTCAACATGTTCTACTCCCGGGAGATCAGCACCATGGTTCCGAATCAGAGCATTTTCACCGGTGAACTGCATATCATCCGCCCCCTGGCCTATATTCGGGAGGAGCTTGTGAAAAAATACGCTGCAGAGCGCCGGTTTCCGGCGATTGAAAACCGTTGCCCCACGAGCAAAACGTCGCGGCGACTCTATATCAAGCACCTGCTCGATGAGCTTGAAAAAGAGAACAAGGACATCCGGGATAATATTTTCAGGTCCATGAACCACGTAAAACAGGATTATCTTTTGACAAAACCGGTGAAACACAGTGGCTAAAAAAGAGTCATCCGAAAAAAGCATTTGTCAGAACAAGACAGCCCGCCTGAACTACTACATTGATGACACCTTCGAAGCGGGAATCGTTCTGGTGGGCACGGAAGTGAAATCCCTGCGGGAGGGACGGGCCAACCTGAAAGACAGCTATGCGATGGTTAAGGATGAAGAAGTTTATCTTCACGAGCTGCATATCAGCCCCTACACCCACGGCAACCGCTACAACCACGACCCCCTGCGTGTCCGGAAGCTGCTGCTGCACAAGCGTGAAATCAAACGGCTTTACGGGAAATCCCGGGAAAAGGGGCTGACGCTGGTGCCGCTGAAGATGTATTTCAAAAACGGCAAGGTCAAGGTTGAAATCGGAATCGGACGCGGCAAGAAACTCCATGATAAACGCGAAGACATGAAGCTCAAGGAGGACCGCCGGGATATTGAGCGGGCGTTTCGTGCGAGAACCCGGGATCAGTAGTTTCGGAAGGCATTTCCAGCTTGACTTTATCACACCCGGCGCATATATTATATTCGTTTATATGTTCTTTGAATCTCTCCAATTTATGGGGGCGTCACGGTTTCGACGGGGATAGTTGAAGCTGTAGAAGCGTACCGAGGTTCCTACAGGCCTCGTTAAACAGGTAGGAAAACTATAATCGCAGACAACTACGATTACGCCTTAGCCGCTTAGACGGCTAACGTTCTGCCGGTTCTGCCTGCCGGGCCGAACAGAGCGTCGATCAGACAGGATAGCTGATCTCCTGCTCCCGACGGGAGAAAGGCGAATTCAAAGAGGGATAGTTCCTGATCAATCCTGCCCTTGGGAGTTTTCAGGAGCGAATGCAAATCAAAGGATACGTACGTAGAAACTGCAGTGGAATATTTTCGGACGCGGGTTCGACTCCCGCCGCCTCCACCAAGACCTAATCCAAGACAATCCAAAGAAGTACAGAACCCGCTAGAAATAGCGGGTTTTTTCTTGCTATTCGTCCAGCAACGTGCTATGCGATCCATCAGAATCCGGGAAATCCGGGGGTATATTTAAGGGGTATCGCATGAATTGTGCGAACCGGATACCCCCAAATAAGGAGGGAAAGCGCATGGCTCTATTCGATACGAAGATCAAGGGCGTTAAACCATCAGGAAAGCAAATAAAGCTATTTGACGCTGGCGGTTTATTTCTTCTCGTTACCCCTAAAGGAGGAAAGCTGTGGCGTTTCAAATATCGCTTCGACGGAAAAGAAAAACTTCTTGCCCTGGGGGCATATCCCGAAATCACTCTTGCCGAGGCTAGGGAGCGAAGGGACAAAGCCCGAAAGCAGCTCGCAAATGATATCGACCCCGGAGCCGTCCGGAAGGCCATGAAAGAGGCGGAGACCGAGGAAACAGAAACCTTTGAAGTCATTGCCCGCGAATGGCATACGAAATTCAAAACAACGACGTGGACCGAAGGCCACGCCTTGACGATCATGAGTCGCCTTGAGCGTGACCTATTCCCATGGATCGGCACGCGCCCTATCAATCAAATAAAGGCCCAGGAACTGCTGATTCTCCTACGTCGAGTGGAAGCAAGGGGCGCGCTGGAATCCGCCCATCGGATCAGAACCATTGCCGGCCAGGTTTTCCGGTATGCCGTCGCTACGGGAAGGGCGGAGCGTGACCCGTCAGGAGATCTTAAAGGGGCGTTGCCACAGCCAGGGGAAAAGCATCATGCAGCGATTACCGAACCCAAAGAAGTTGCACCTCTTCTCCGGGCCATAGATGGCTATCAGGGACATTTTGTCGTGAAGTGCGCTCTCAGGCTCGCTCCGATGTTTTTTGTACGTCCTGGGGAACTACGAAATGCTGAATGGGAAGAGATTGATCTCGACGAAGCGGTCTGGAATATCCCGGCGCACAAGATGAAGATGAAGCAGTCCCATATCGTACCGCTATGCAAGCAGGCTGTGCAGATATTGACAGAGCTGAAGGAACTGACCGGCGCAAGCCGGTATGTCTTTCCATCTGGGCGGTCATTTGCAAGGCCGATGTCCAACAATGCCATTCTCGCAGCATTACGCCGCATGGGATATGATAAGGACACAATGACGGGGCATGGTTTCCGGGCAATGGCGAGGACCATCCTGGATGAAGTCTTACAGGTCCGGCCGGATTTCATCGAACATCAGCTCGCCCATGCCGTCCGAGACCCAAATGGAAGAGCCTACAATCGAACGGCGCATCTTGAAGAACGTCGGAAGATGATGCAGACATGGGCGGATTATTTGGACGGGTTGAAGGCAGGTGCAGATGCGACTCCGTTACGAGGGAAATCTGTGTAATTATATTGGCAGCAGTCGACGGGAAAGTCCGGAAAAATGACAAGCCCCATTTCCTTGTTCAGTTTTCCGCAATTATTCATCAGAACGTCTCAGGAGGCGAGTTATGAAATACACATCTGCCCTTAAATGGCCTTCAGGCTACCATGCTCCCGATTGGCTCCCAAACTGGCTTGACGAAACTAAATATCCTGTTCCCGGGTGTACCAGCAAGGGCAATTATGCGTGGGAGTTCTTACGGCGCAACCCCTCCTACCAAAGTGATTATTCATCCATATGTGAGTTGTGCGAACGGGAGCGCGTAGCGGAGCGATACAAGAAGAAGATGGGCTTTGATATAACCCCACCTTCTTTCGATGATCACCTTGTACCATCAATGGAGTTTCATGCAGCATTGTACCGGACTTTACGCAAGTGGGGTCTGGCTTATCATCTTCTGGACCCTTCCATCGGACGCCATGATACCGTGGACTTTAAAGCAATGGGCAGACTTGGGGAGTTTCATATTCTTCCTTTAGACAGAATCGATGTACTTTGCGATGTCCAACAGCTTGACGCAAGAAGACGTGTTTCTTTGGCTATTGATCATTTTGTCGAACAATCTGGCGATGGGCAGAAGACACTTGAAGAAATCCCTTTGGATGGCGGAATAATCCCTGATGGAGGAGAAACCCTCTGGTTGTTTGACATTTTTCTCCCCATAGAGCCTCAAATTGAAAGAGCAAGGGAGACGCTAATAGCAGCCCAAATAGAGATGTCCAAAAGTGGTAAAAAAATGCAGGCATCGAGGGCCGAGATGGCCAAATTCAACCAATACCTTCGTTTACTGGATGCAGACGCACATGGAGTGACCGACGAAGAGATAATGGATGTATTATATCCAGGGGAAAATAGATTTTCGTATCATGATGTTAACGGTGAGTTATATAAAAATGATGAGGTACACACCAATCCGGGACGTAACACTTTAAAGAATAATCGAAACGCTGCTTACCATTTCAGAGATCAAGGCTATCAACTTCTCTTCTGATAAAAGTTAGTAAGTATTTTGGAACAGACTTGCTAACATAACGATATTGCAAGTTATTATTGGACGGCGTAGGACTGTTTCCAACGTTAATACTCGAAGGAGACAGTCATATGAGCAACCATCTTCCTGAGACCGGATATATCCGGCTCCCCCAAATCATTGGTGATCGGAAGGCAAATCCACCAATCCCTGCTGTAATTCCCATTTCCCGGAGTAAATGGTGGGATGGAATACGACGAGGCATTTTCCCGAAGCCGTCGAAGAAATTCGGCCCACGGATTGCTGCCTGGGACGTTAAAGATATTCGGGCTCTTCTCGAAAGGGAGGGGTAACGACTATGAATAACATGACCGCCTTCCGTGAAGCAATCCGTGCTGCCACTTGGTTATTCACCAGATCCCGGCATACTCAGCCCCGGCAAGATGATTCGCTTTTCTACAAGCGACAAACCCCATGATCGGTCGGGATTTGCAAAACTTTTCGATGATGGGGAGGGTGGGATTTTTGGCTGCTGGCGACGAGGTATTTCGGCGACGTGGCAGTCCCGGACACCCAATTCGCCGGAAGAACGCACTGCTGTATGCAGAGCATATCCGAAAGGCGAGGGATGAGGCCGCTCTGATTGAGTCAGCAATACGTGCTGAATGTCGCCGGACATCTGCTGCGCTTTGGCAACAGGGACAGGATGTTGACGCGAAACACCCATATCTTCTTAATAAGGGAGTCAAGCCCCACGGGATAAAGCAGAAAGGGGATGCGTTGATGATACCGGTGCGGGGGTGCGACGGCATACTACGTGGCCTGCAATTCATCGGCCCGGACGGTGCCAAGCGCTTTAAGACCGGTACCGAGGTAACTGGTGGGTATCATGCTTTCGGTAAGCCCCAGAGAAACACGATTTTGATCTGCGAGGGACTGGCAACAGGAGCAACGCTTCACGAAGTCACAGGTCTTCCCGTCGCCGTCGCCTTCAATGCAGGAAATCTCCGTCATGTAGCCGAAGCTCTGCGCGATAAGAATCCTGAGTGGCGGCTGATCGTATGCGCGGATGACGATCACGCCACCTTGGGAAATCCCGGCCTGACCAAGGGGACCGAGGCGGCGCTGGCTGTGGGCTGTTTGCTTGCGGTTCCGAGATTTCCAGCCGAGCGCGGAGCGAAAGATACAGATTTCAACGATCTTAACCGAATTTGCGGTTCCGAGGCTGTCCGGACCTGTGTCGAGGCGGCGGCCATTCCTATCCATCCCTATGTGCCAGCCGTCGAAAACACCGCAGAAGGCAACTCAGACAGCCCGAAATCATCCCCTCAGACCGCAAGTGTTAAAGCACATGAGAAGGAAACACTTCAACAGAGTGTTGCACGATTAGCGGCACTTGAACCGCTGGAATACGAACGGGTGCGCAAGAGCGAGGCTGAGCGGCTGGGGATTGGACGCATCGGAGAATTGGATAAAGTCGTGAAGGCAGCTCGAAAAAACAATGAAAAAAGCAGTGATGAGATGTTCCCTCTTGAAGAGCCGTGGCACGAAGCTGTTGATGGGATTGAATTAGTCAAGAGCCTGGTGGAGATGTTTGAGCGCTTCTGTGTCCTGCCAAAGGGGAGCGCCATAACGGCGGCTCTGTGGACGATTCTGACGTACACTTTTAACTACTGGCGGACATTACCTCTACTCACCATCGTCTCACCGGAAAAGCGCTGCGGGAAGACGACATTCCTGACGACATTAAGCAAGCTCTGCTATCGTCCTTTGCCTGTCTCCAATATCTCGCCGGCAGCCCTGTATCGAGCGATTGAGGCATTCAGACCAGCGCTGCTCATCGATGAAGGGGACTCCTTTCTGAAAGACGACGAAGCACTGCGGGGTGTAGTCAATTCAGGACACACGAAGGACGCGGCTTTTGTTATACGTTGCGAAGGCGATGATCATAAGCCGGTAAGGTTCTCCACATGGTGTCCAAAATCCATCGCAATGATAGGCAACCCGCCTGATACGATTCAAGATCGGAGCATCATGCTGCATCTGCGACGCAAACTCGCCGACGAACGAACAGAGGCGCACGCTGAGGAGTTCGACGAGGAGTTTGCCTCTACGAGGGCGAAGATTTTGAGATGGGTGGACGATAACGATACTTCTCTGAGACTTGCCAAACCGGAACGGTTGAATACACGAAATGACCGGCAGGCTGATAACTGGATGCCGATTCTTGCAATTGCCAAAGTTCTGGGATGTGAGTCTGCGGTGAGGGATGCGGCATTACTGGCGGCAGGGAATGAACAAGACGAACTCCCTGCGAGAATAGAATTGCTTTGTGACATCCGGGAGGTATTCGAGGTGGCCGGCGTTGAACGCATATCATCTGCCGACCTCGTAAAGCAACTGGTCGCAATGGAAGATCGACCCTGGTGTGAATGGAAACGCGGAAGTCCGTTGACACCGAACTCAATGGCGCGACTTCTCAAAGCGTTCGAGATTCAGCCGAAACAGGTGCGTATCGGCGATGAAAACATCAAGGGCTATGCGCTCGAAATGTTCACAGATGCTTTCATCCGTTATACCCCCCCTATTACAACCGAAACAACGAAACAAGTCAATAACTACAATAGGTTAGGCGGATTACAAAACGAAACAAGAGGTGTGAATGTTTCGGTTTCAAATCATTCTAAGTACTCAGATACATTAGAATGTTTCGGTGTTTCGGTTGCATCGGAGGAAGCGGGGACTGATGGTATCGACGCCAACGAAGTGCCGGACTTCGGCGACGAAGTGGAGGTGCGGGCATGCCGAGCGTGAAGGTCTTGAAATCTTTCCGGGCGCGTGGGGAGCTACATGTTCCCGGCACTGTCCTCGATGTTGCCGAGACATCACTTGGCAAGCTTGCCGGATTCGTAAAACTTCTTCCCGATATCGCCTCTGAGACCGCAGAAAATAGCGTGGAGGTGATTGCCGGGCATGATGCGAGGAAAACCATGGGTGAGGTCATTCCCTTTCCTTCCAGATGGTTCAAGAGCTTCAATGAAACACAGTTGGAACGCCTGGCGATCATGACAGTTGACGGGGGGCTGACGGATGACGAGGCACTAAAAGCAACAAAGTTATGCGGCAGATTACTCCCCCTCAGTGAGAAGTAAACCCGGAGGTTGAGCCCATGATCAAGAAAATTATCGATGAAAAAGTGGACAAAACATTACGGATCAGGAGGTGTTAAATGCCAATAAATCATAGGCAGGCCAAGGCGATACCGATTTTGTTGAGTACCGACAATATTGAGGCTGCGGCTAAACAGGCGGGCGTAACCAAGAATACCATCTATAGCTGGCTCAAACAGCAGGACTTTGACAAGGCCCTCTCTGATGCCAGAAAAAAGTTACTCGATAAGGCTCTGGAAAAGCTGACAGGTATTTCCATGAAAGCCGTTAATACTTTGGAGCAGCTACTGAGTGCCGAGAGCGAGGCAGTCAGGAGAGCCGCTGCCAATGACGTCTTAGGTCACGCTCTCAAATACAGGGAGCTCTCGGAGATTGAAGCCCGGCTGGAAAGTGTAGAAAAAATAATTTTGGAAAAGAGGATTTACAAATGAAGAACTTAGAAAAAAGACTCTCGCAAATCGAACAAGAAGTTCAGTCCGATCAGTTTTCGGTAATCCCAAAAGCAGAACGAGTCGTGGCGGTTTCCGGTTACACGCAACAGGAACGCGAGGTCAAGATGGCCGAGCGGCTTGCTGAGATGCACCGCAAATACGGTGCTTTCGATGAGAGCTGTTTGACGATTATTTTTATAAGGAAATTTAGGTTGAATGGGGGAATTGTTGAGGGGTAGGCCGCTTTTAGATAAAAGACCACTATTGTGCGCAACCCATAATTATCTTATGGTTTGCGCAGATGAACGTCAAGTGGGAACCTTCCCTTGCCAAGCTTCCCCGGGGATCAGGGATGCCAAACGCTTGAGCACAAAATCGGCCGCCCGGGGGAGATCGAAACTGCTGTCGGCAACAACGAGGGGTCCGATATCGGCGATGAATCTGGGATCGCCCAGTTTTTCGGATAGATTCTGCTCGAACTCCGCACGGGACACCTTATGCCCTTCCTGATCCATGTAATGCAGAAAACATCGTATGACCGGCTCCGGCCGGATGGTTACGGTGTCAAATGCCGTCCACAGATCAAATAGGTCCCGTCCTTTTTTGCGCTGGTACAGCGCACGCACCTTTGTGCCCATTAACTCGTCAAGGTGATAGGTTAGGATGGACGCGCTTCCGGAAAACCAGCGTGAATCGACGGCAAAGATACGTTTTTCAAATCCCAGAACCGTGAAATGTTCGCGGGAATTGATCTCCACCTTGAGTTTCAACGGCACGCCGTCTTCGGAAATTACCCGGTAGGTCAGCGCCACCCGTCCTTCGGAGCGTTTCCGCTTCGGGTTTCCCAGCCAAGGGTTGAGTTTCTCCTGCAGGGCGTCCATGAGGGGACCGATCGGTCCCGGATGGACCTGAACCAGGTCAATGTCCTCGGAATAGCGAACCGGTGGCAGATGGAGTTTGAAAAGGGCTGTCCCTCCTCGGAATGCAAGGTTGTCAGCGATGTCGGGATGGTTAAAGATCTCCACGAGGGCGCGGCATATGATCAGATCCTGTTCCACCTGATCATTTTGGGACCAGGGGACCTTCTGCCGCCATTCTTTGATATAGGCGCCGGAGATCATAGGTCGGACTCCACTTGGGTGTTCACAAAAACCCGCCAGTGGCTTTCCATTTTTGCTCCCTTGATGCTTAAGGAGGGTGCCAGAGGGGTACGGACCGGATGCTTCTTTTCAATGTATCCGGCAATCCCTTCTGCCTTTTCATGGGCGCCGACCAATCCGAGCAGGTAGCCGAGTCGCTGTACCCAGGCAATCGGCGATAGTTCAGCCATTTGAAGCAGGCGCCCGGCATCGATCTTTTCGACAAGCTCAGTCAGTACCGTGGCTACATTGTCCAGACCGGCGCAATGCCCGACGTACCCGATCAAGTCCAGCGCCGTCGCCTCCGGAGTTGCGATCTTCAGAATTCCGGCAGGGGTATTCCTCGGCTTCGTCGGAATCATGGCTGCATTCTTACGGAAGATGAATTCCACCCGCATCTTCCCGCAGCGAATGGGCCTGCGGCCTTTGGCCACAACCACCTGAAACACCTGGGGCCGTTGATGGGCAGCGCCATGATACTCGGCGGCGCTGAGAAGGCCCGCATAGTAAACCTCGCCTAGGTGATCCATTAGATCAGGGATGAACTGCCCCGGCGGCAGGCAGCCGGCCTCCCGGTATTCCGGGGGAACGATGACATAGAAACCCCGGTAGGGCATGGCAATCTCGCCTTTTTTTCGCAGACGGCGGAGGGCCGCCTTGATGGCCAGAGGGGATGAACCTTTCAGCTTTTCAATATCCTCGAAGCTGAAGCAGGAGCGCCCTATCGCGGCAAAATCTTGAATAAACGAAGCCAGCATAATATCACCTTATGTATGTATCGTGGGCGTAAACTAACATTATTTGTTACTTTATGCAAGTAATTCATACAGGCTCAGAGATGTGTCTGGGTATCATCGGATGAACTGAAGCGGCTTGAAGTGTCACTGCGGATGGACGGCGATATGCCGTGATCCCGATCTTTTTTAGGTTATTCAAGCTATCTTGAATAAAAGGCACCCGGAGGGTTTGTTATTCCATAATTCTTCAATAAGGTGCGGCTTGAGATCCGTTATTCAATAATTCTTGAATAACGAGGATAGGTGTGTTCAGCTACTCAATCCCCCAGGTCGCCGAACGGTTCAACGTATCCTACCAGGCGGCGTCCACGATTGTGGCGCAGTTGAAAAAAGTCCAAATCCTCAGGGAAACCACGGGACGGAAGCGTGACAAGCGTTACGTGTACAGCGATTACCTGGATATCCTCGCCGAAGGGACAAAGATCTGACGGGCGATTCTCGATTGGATTTCTATAACAAGGTGATCCGATTGTGTAAACCGAAAAATGACCACCTTTCTTGACGTTTCGTGCGGCTACAGGTAGCTCATTCACCCTTTCCGGCACAAAAAGGCAAACATCGCCCAGCTGACTTCGCATTTCTTTATTGTTAGTCAGTGATTGGGGCAAATGTGATTTTGTAGCAGATTTCAACCCGTACTGTTCAGACGCGAGTGCAGAAAAAATTGAATTGGGTGGTTATTGTCGCCACTAATCTTTGATAGTAACGCAATAAGAAGTGATATTATCAACCCAGCACTGCAACGAGTTCTGCGATCACCCGTATATCAGCTCCCTGTGACTCACTGAAAATGAACGGGTCGTAACCTGGTGACGTCGTATCGGGCCGGAGAGTAATTGACTCATGCCGCCACGTGCCGTCTGTCAGCACCGTCTTTGTGCTTTCGTATCTCTTCACGGTGTAATGCCCGCCCGTATCGGTATCCGCAATGTCTCGATGCTGGGCAAGGACGATTTTGCCTTGTCGGCTGCCTCCACGGTCTATCTTGAAAAGACACCACGAACCGTTCGGTATCTTCCGGTTCATCGACTCTCCGACTATTTGAGCTACAAATAGTCCACGCCGCGGGCGAAAAGCATCTGGTAGCTCTATCCAATCGATGGCTTCAATGTTCTCTCCCCGCGTCCCCTGCAATACCTCGGTAACCTGCTGTTCATCACTAAAACGGCCCGCCGCAACCCTTAGATCGTATAGGGGCACACAGTTGACAATGGCTTCACTTCATTTGGAGGAAGACGTCTGAATGGAAGGACGGGTACTTCTTCCCGCGGTGAGGTTATCTCAGGGGTGGTAGAGAATCTTTTCTGCATTGCTGACAAATCCATCCGGCTCTTAAAGAATCGCTCAGTGTCCTTGTCAACAAAGTAAACATAGCACCCCTTCATTCCACGGGAAAACAGGACACGGTATGTATTTTTAACCAGTTCTACGAATTTTCCCTTTGCCCTTTTAACCGGTCCATCAAATGATTTTTCCAGATGGGCGTCCCACTTTTGGTCATCCAGGTTGTAGGTTAAATCGGTACCGACAATCACACCCACATAATCAAATTCGAACCCCTGAGCCGTGTAGATACAGCCGATTTGATTAATGCCATTCGGATCATAAGCCCATAAAGTTGCTTTCGGTATCCCGGCGGCAAGTCGCCGGGCCTCAGGCTTGGCATTCCAGGGTTTACTATATCCCTTAATCTGAACATCTTCCACAAGACTCCCATCACTCTTTGGATCAGACCAAGGCCAGCAAAAGCCCGCAGTCATGCGAGCGGTGTTACCCATCCTTGCCTTCTCTCTGATGGCATCGTCGAGAGTTTGCGTTGATGGGAATATCTTGAACTCGAATGATTCATCGCCTTCCCAGATGACGTTTGCCGTCCGTTCGATATCAAGGGTGTTGTTGATCCAGTTGACAAACCCGTCCGACCCAGCGCAGCGGAATTGGGCCTCAAGCTGATACTCGAAGATACGGCAGCGGTTTTTCTCTGCCTGCTCCCTGATAAAGCCGGATGAACCTATTTCGTCGGGCCGTACCACCTGCTTGTCATCGATGAAAAAAACACTGACCTTAGCTGCATCAAGAATTTCCTGCATTTGGGGCTTGTTGCTCTGTTGTTCTCGGGGCGTATACCTGCTGTTGCTCGTTTTACGGATCCGGTGCGCTTCATCGCAAACCAAGACATCGATCTCATTAGACTGTGCCTGGGCATAGCTATTGAAATACTTGAATTGAGACGATCCCCGAAGACCAATAATCTTACGAAGTGTTTCCGTAAATGCCTTTGAACCTGTTGCATAATGCGCATTTAATCCACGTGCGAGCAGATCACTCATCAGGTTGATGGCAATGACCGACTTCCCCGTTCCGGGCCCCCCTTTGACTATGATGGCCATCTTTCGGCGGTCATGGAATCCTTCTTTACTGCAGGCAAGTACCTTATTGTAAACCACATATTGCTCATCAAGAAGAACGTATTCCTTATTTCCCCTTATGACATTACTGACATGTTCCATCAGCTTTTTACTGGGGCGGTATTTGCTTTCTTCAATCTTCCGAAGGACTGGTTGCCCGGACCCGCCACTGAGTCCGCTGATTAGAAAATCCTTGAGGAGAGGCACATCATCTGCTGTAAACGTGGGAAATTGCCGAAGGAGAGAGCTGAACGAATCGTCGAGAAGTGGATCGTCTTCTTCAGAGAAATAGTTATGCAGGTAAGCACAGGATTTGAGTTGAACAGGCGTTGGTCCTTCATGAAAGGCGGTGTGATTGTCCGCAAGATACTGGTGGTACTGACCAACCTGGGCGGAAGGATGCAGGATATCCCTTTCTGCTCCACCGACCCAGGTGGAAACAAGGTTATCACCCACAGCTCTTCCACACCTGTCCCATTGCTTCAACTCAATAATGACCGCACTGTCACGGGCATGCCCATCTTTGCCACAAACGAGGCAGTCAAGTCGTCTTGATGTAAGAGGGAGTTGAAATTCGAGGATGACGCCATGATCATCCAAATGTGCCAATTGGAAAACATCCGATACCGCACGTAGTGAATTTCGCCAGGAATTTACTTCACTCGGTGAGGGCTTGTGTCGAAAGTGTCGGATGAACGCCTCAGAAAGTTTGCCGGCAATCTGATTATGGACCGTATCATGGATAAAATTTTGCGACATCCCGGCATATAGGCGCATCTCACAACTCCGTATATTTCTTTGCTGACCCCCGCGCCTTTTCCGCCGGATACTTTTCCCGGTTCTTTTCAACCTTCTCAAAAGCGGCAGCCATTGGATCAATACTGAGATGGTCTGACAGAAGAACCAGATAGATCATGACATCGCTAATCTCGTCTTTAATGCGCTTTAAGCGCTCTTGGTCCGGTTGTCGGCTCTGTTCCTCCGTCAACCACTGGAATTCTTCCAGCAGTTCAGCTGCCTCTACAGTGAGGGCAATTGCCAAGTTCTTGGGAGAATGGAACTGACCCCAGTCACGTTCGTCGGCAAATTTCCGAAGCACGTCAGCCAGATCGTCAAGTAATCGCTCACGCATCAGTATACCTCAACCCGGTGTGCGTTCACGTTGGTGTTTGTGTCTTGGTAATGTATTATTACTTTTGTTTTGCTTGGAGGGATGGATAGGATGAATATGTTTTTCATGTCGCTCCGATCATTTATCCCGTCTGTCCATAATCTGATGGGACATCCTCAAAGCCACGCCATTTGAACCAATCAGATATGTTCACGAAAGCGGCCCATTTGTCGATCATCACGTTGTCGCCTTCATGGCTGTCAGTGTAATTCCTTTCAGTTATGGACGCAAGTCCCTTACCTTTGCCGATATAGCGGGTAGAGTTATATTCCCTGACAAAATTCTGGCCGATGTGAAGACCGAGGATTCTGAAGAAGGCATAATTCATCACATTGGACGCAAACAAGATTGTCTGGGGAGTCATCCTATGGACCGTCTCAGTAAGACCCGCCACTGACTCGGAATGTTGCTTCTTTAACGATTTCAATTGAAGGGGCCTCAAGGTGGGAAATTGACCATAAATCCACTTCTCGATCATGATGTCGGGCGGCAGGTTGGTCACCTGACGTATTAGTCCATCGTACCAGAGATCGATGACCTGGGCTATTTGATCCTCCGAGAGAATATTGGTCAGCGCCGTGATCTCGTTTTCTATTGTCTTGAGGGCGTTGTATTTTATCTTTGGTCACTGTAGGGCATCAGTCTCTGATTCTCCGGGCACTTGAAAATCCTGAAGAGATGTCCACATTCGTGGACAATCAGATGGTTGATGATCTCATCGTGTTCATTTTTGTAATATATGAGATGCGACGGCATATCCTTTCTTGCCATCTTGAGCGCAGCATATGTCGCCAGATTCTCTTTTGGAATAAATTCTATCCCTTTCCCAGTTGCATTCTTGACCTCTTCAAGAACGGCGGGAACGGGGTCAATGAATCGTATATCCATGAGTCCTTTCCTTGCTGAAAAGTCCCAGAGCCTGCTTGTATTCCTCGGATAGATCCAAGCCGACGTCCAGCTTCGGGTCAATCATCTTGAAGCCCACGTACATGTAGCTGACAAGTTGCAGCCCTGTGAAAGAACCACCCATGGAGTCGAGCGTATATCTCTTGTCGGGGTTATTGATGTCCAGCCCTTGTCTGCCTTTTATGCCGATCTCGAATGCAACCTGCCTGACCTTTTCCGGTGTTTTATCCTTAAAGAATTGCAGCGCCGAAAGGCAGTAGAACATGGCGTCTGCCCTGAAACCTTTTGCCTTCAGGTTGATTTCGGCTATCTCTCTCCTGAAGTCTTTTGCCATGCCGGCGATCTTGGTTGATTCATCCAGATCTATGGCAACCTTGAAATGCTCATCAGCCTTATCGATCCTCCCCATGTGAAAATAGCTGTAGCCAAGGCCGTATGCTGTTTGCTGGTCATCCGGATTGATTGAAAATGACTTCTCAAGGGATTGGACGGCCTTTTCGTAGTCATTTTCTTTGCCGTAAAGACCGCCCAAATTTCTGAGAGCATAAGGATTTGAAGGCTCTATCTCCAGAGCCCTCAGGAAATGATCCTTGGCTTTCTCATCGTCAGCAAGCCTTGAATAGGCGAATCCGAGCGCTACATAGGCGTTTGAGTAGTGAGGATAATATCTTATGCACTTGGAAAGGGTTTTTACGGCTTTTTCAGGTTCGTCCAGTTCCGTATAGCACATGCCCAGATTGTACAGAATGTCCTTGTTCCCGGGATCGCCCTGTAGAAGCTCCTCAAGCAGATCCCTTGCACCCTCAAGCCTGTTCGCCTTGAGGAGCATGACTGCGTAATTGATGTCTTTCATCGTTTGCTCATATCACAATTATTTTGGAAATAACATCATTGATGGCAGGAAGGAGCCCGTCCGTTTCAAGAAAGAAGAATGATCTGTTCGGCCTATTCACAATTTCAAACCGCATTCAGTAACTCGGCTCGATCATCTCACCTCTCGACTTGTATTTGAACTTCAGGGATCTAAAAGACAATAAACGCTACCGATTCGATGAGTATGGCATTCAACACCATCTGACAGGCTGTGAAGAGCACCGCCTTTTGGAAGAATGTCTCGTCGTTGAGATGCTAAGGCAATAGGCCTGATCCATGCCTATCCGGCAGAGGTCCGGTTTTATCAATGTTGACCTTCCAGCCATTCCTTCCCCTTCGCTGTCAGCCGGTACCGCTGGAGGCGGCTCTGGGGTTTATCGGGCATCGTGTATTCTATGATAGCCTCAGTCATCAGGTCCTTGAGAACAACCTTGAGTTGCCCAGAAACCCTTTTCTGTCCAAGATGCTCAGATATATCCGAGATGGAAGCATCCGTCGTCTGTGCAAGATATAGGCAGATTCTGGTGCTCAAAGGTTGCTTGTCCGACTGGTACTGCGACTGGTACTGCGACTGGTGCCGTGGCCTTTTGTGTTCAGCACTGTCTTCTTTCGTGATACGGTGAGGCGCCTTTGGATGGATTGGAAATCTTGCCACGAAATAAGTCCGGTCATCATCCGTTTCGAAGACGGGCAGGGGTGATCCGTTCTTCTGAATGGCTCGCAGTATTTTTGGAATACCCGTGCCCCGGCCTTCGGTCAGGTTCAATTCCTTGAGAAACTCACCGATCCGGCGGTTCCGGTAGCGGCGCGTTATCCCATGGCCGGTTCGGAGGTCGTCCAGATTGACGGATCGATCGGGTCCGGGATAGCTGGCAATGGTGACGCTATCGGGTAGGATGCGGACTTCGATGGGTTCCCTGATCTCATAACTACGATGATAGACGGCGTTGACAAGGGCTTCTTCCAAGGCTTCATAGGGATAGTTGTAGAAGCGCTCAGCCTCGGGTTTCCCACGCTGCTTGACAACGATCTCCTCGATGAGGATGGTATTGATATAGGCAAGGGCCTCCTTGACCATGCGATTCAGAGGGCCTTTGAAAATCTTCTCGGTGAAGACGTCGCCTCCCGGTCCGTCGGGAAACTGAACGACGTCGATCTGGGTCTGGGGAAAAAAGCGGTCAGGATCGTCGTTGAAAAAAAGCAGGCCCACGTTGAGGGGTTTGAGCATTTCTCCGGGGCCAGAGATGATGTGCATCTGGCGGCAGAGCTGGGCAAAGTCCATCGCCTTCACATCGTCATAGAGCTTGCTACCCACCTCCCGCAGAAAATCCCGGATCAGGGCCAGGTCCAGATCGTCGAGGGACGCCTGATGAGCGATCCGGTCATCGAAGGGAACGGTGGCTGCCAAGCTTATGAGTTCCACTTCATCGTTGTGGGTCGCCCGTACGGTGGCGGAGGCCTTGCGGATGTAATAGGCAAATTCTTTGGTTTCCTTCGAGAGGGATACGGGGGCTTTGTAGGGCCGGGTCTGGCCGCCCGGCGCCCAGAGGATCAGGACATGGCGATCCTGGATCACATAAGGGGCGATGATAGGATGGTAGGCTGGCCGGATCCGGTAGCCCAGGGCGAGGATGTCCTTCTGGATTTTGTCTATCCTGTTCGCGGGGATTCCAGCAGGCGGCAGTATGGGCTGACCATCTTTCTCATCGATGCCGATGATGATGTAACCCCCGCCTAGATTGTGAAAGTCGTTGGCAAAGGCGCAGAGGGTATGGATGACGGCCTCCGGATTCCACCCTTTCTTGAATTCCAGGCGCTCCCCCTCGATGGTTCGCCCCTTGATGAGTTCGTCAATATTGATCGGCAGGCGTGCGTCAGACATGGTTTTCATTTCCCGGTACGTTGAGCATCAAATTTTACCCCAGAGAAATAGCAGATGCCTGTTACGTATTTTCGCTATGATAATAAGATGCTTTTCAAGTTGCAATATTTACTATGAGTATAACCTTTTGTCGAGAAGTAAGTTTTTATTGATAATATCGTAACTGCATTTTGTGCCTTCTGGGACAGGCCATGCATCTTCGTCATCATATTAAAACGCGAAAAACGTGCATATTTGTAGCATTAAACTTTCCGAGGAGCTGAAATTATGGATAATGAAACAATTTTTCTGAAGCGTGAGGAGTTATACAAAATGGTCTGGTCTGAGCCTGTATCCAAGCTTGCACGGGGGTACGGACTGTCTGATCGTGGTTTGGGAAAAATCTGCAAGAGGCTGGAAATTCCCGTGCCCGGCAGGGGATATTGGCAGATGAAGAAGAAAGGGTTGAAGATGCCTGTGCCCCCTTTACGACCGACAAAGAAATTAAATGCCACGGGCGCATATATACACAGAACGTCGAAGCCCCAGAGAGATGGCGAACAAGACCACGAAACATGTGACTTAATCACGGCCGAGAAACTACCTGAGAACAAAATCACGGTTCCGCCTTCATTGGATTCCCCTCATTCCTTGATCGCGATGACCCAAAGGAGCCTGATAGGGGCTAAGGTCGATGATAGAGGCTTGAAACAACCGAGGGCACGAGGATGCCTTGATATACGTGTGGGGCAGGATAGTATTGATCGAGCCATTCTCATTATGGACACGCTTGTTAAAGCCTTGGAGACCAGAGGGTTCGATATATCTGTTGCCAAAGAGCCGCCGTTTTCCACATCCGTATCGGTCATGGATGAAGTTATAAAATTCGCCCTCAATGAAGACCTCAACCGCACCGAGAGAAAATTGACCGCTGCCCAAATGAAAGAAAAGGAAAAGCATCCCTGGATGTATAGCACTCAGGAGTATGACTATTCTCCGAACGGGATATTATTACTGAAGATTAAGAACGATGATGTCATGAATACCCGCAAGACATGGTCCGATGGAAGGAGACAGCGGCTGGAGGAGTGCCTGAATTCGTTTGTCGGAGGTCTGATCAAGGCAGCCATAGCCATAAAGCATCTGCGCACGGAGAGGGAACGGCGAGAGCTTAAATGGCAGGAGGAAAGGCGTCAGCGGGAAGAAGCGGAGAGGATCAGGCGGGAGGAAGAGGAAAAAATGAAAGCCCTGGACAGGGAGGTTGCGTCTTGGCATCGAAGCCAGCAGATCCGTTCATATATTGATGCCGTTAAGAAATGGGCGATTCAGAAATACGGAGAAATAAAACCTGACAGCAAGCTCCAGCAATGGCTTACATGGGCCACTCAACAGGCAGACCGTCTTGACCCATTGGTCGAGTGATCTACCGCTCCCATATTTCTACCAATCTCCTAATGAGCAGAGGCAAGCGGGATTGGCTAGAATGACCAGGGGAAAGATGGCCGGGAATCGACTCCCGGAATTCGGCGTTTGCCAAGAGAGTCCTGAAGGAAGAGGTCTCGGCCTCCGGTGCTTCGATGGGGAAGCCTTGAAATCCTAATTAGCCCCGATAGCAAGCAGAGCCTGTTGCATTCTATTTCTAATAAATACCTTGACAAGGCATAAAATAGAAATACAATACACCCATGAAAACCACATTAGGAAAACAGGAGATGCAACTGCTTGCCTATCTCCAGATGCGAAAGCGGCAAACCGTCAAGACAGGCGAACTAACTGAGCCACTTCAACTGAGCCCTGTGCAGGAGCGGAAGCTGCTCAGCCGGATGGCCCGGGGCGGCCTGATCGCCCGGGTCCGCAACGGGCTCTACCTCGTTCCGGCCCAGCTCCCCCTCGGCGGTGCCTGGAGCCCCGACGAGATCCTGGCGCTCAATACCCTGATGGAGGATCGACAGGGGCGCTACCAGATCTGCGGCCCCAACGCCTTCAACCAGTACGGCTTTGACGGGCAGATCCCGACCCGCGTTTATGCTTACAACAACCGGATCTCCGGGGAGCGGACCATCGGCGCGGTCAGCCTGGCCCTGATCAAGGTGGCGGATGGCCGTCTGGGCGAGACGGAGGAGGTGCGGTCCTCCGAAGGTTGCCCGGCCGTATACAGCTCCCGGGTACGGACCCTGGTCGATGCCGTCTATGACTGGTCCCGGTTCAACAGCCTGCCCAGGGCCTATGACTGGATCCGTAGCGATCTGGCTGCCGGCCGGGTGAGGGTAGGGGAGTTGACCCGGGTTACATTGCGCTATGGCGACAAGGGCACGATCCGGCGGATCGGGCTTTTGCTGGAGCGGCTGGGCGCGTCAGCGGACCTGCTGCAGAAGCTGGAGGGGGCGCTGGAGCCTTCCACGGGCCTGATCCCCTGGATACCCGGAAAACCGAAGCGGGGGGCAATCAACCGCCGCTGGAGCGTGGTCGTGAACGGAGAGGCATGAGATGACTGTGAGTACGACGTCCACTACGATTATCTGAATATCCTCGCCGAAGGGACCAAGATCTGAGACGGGAGCTGTTGTTTTGGGGGTATTATTGGGGGTATCAAGGAAAAGTGAATATTTGAAAGCGTAAGAAATACTGAAAGATATGCTGAGAATGTGATGGACGCCGCCGCCGTTATCAATTTCTATGCTCTCGCAAAAAGTCGAAAATGCCCAAGAATCGTCATTCCGGCGAAAACAGGAATCCAGAGATTTCTACATGTTATAAGAACACTGGATGCCGGTATTCACCGGTGTGACGACCTATTTTACGAAGGCATCAATTTTATCAAGGCGTAGCACGATCCCTTAATTCACATCCTCGATTGCTACAGGAGGCGCTGCCCTGGATGTCTTTTTGATTTTCAGCGCCTGCGAAATCTTTTCCAGCAAGGTCTTCTCCCGGTCGCTGTAGACACCGTCGGCCAATGCTATACGTCGGAGCAGTCCGATGGTTTCCATCCGGTCGGCCTCATTGGGGATCATGACGGCCATGGCCTTGAGCGCCCTTTCCTCATCGTTTTCCAGTATCCTGCCCTGCGCCCTGACAATTCGCTTGAAATCGAGGGGCCTGATTTTTTGCAGGACCCTGTGGGTCTGTGCAATATTCAGGGCGATGCTATAGTGACGGCGGCTGATCGTGGGCGTGGAACCAATCATGGCAACCATCCCGCGGATAAGCCCCTCGGCGAACCCACCTTCTTCCGGTGCGGGCAGGGGTTTTACCGAAGCGGCGCCGCGTTCATCCTGATCCGGCGATTCCGGCCGGCCCTTCTGACCGTCTGCGGGCAGGAAGAGCGCACGGACCAAATCATTGTCGTAAGCCATTTGAAACAACAACTCCTGATAGCGGTCGCGCGTGTCCCGGTAGTGGTTCAGAACGTCTTTGCTATAGCTTGAGAAATATTTTTCCATCGTGAGGAACAGGTTGTCCGGGGCGACGGGTTTCCGCTTTGCCCTTGCCAGCGAGGCTGAAGTCTTGCATGACCTGAAAAACGGATTCATGCTGGATATCATGTATCTCTGGACACGCAGGGGGTGAAGCCAGCGGATGAGCTCTCCGGACAGTTCCGTCGAACACATCCTGACCCAGGGACGCAGAAAAATACCATAGAGGTTTTCATTCCATTTGGAGACGGCGTTGACGACCCTGAAACTTTTTTCATCGTCGATTTCATCGCCCATGCCCGCGATGTCATCCATGGTGCGTTCTTCAAACCGGGCGACGAAATCCCCGGTTTTGACATCGCCGTCGATGATCATTTCATAGAGGCCCGGCGGGAGATAGTCGATCATGTCGAAATGACCGATAATTTCGTTATGTTCCTTTCTGGCGACGCTGCCCGAGACAAAAATGCCGAGATGTCCGATGTCTTCGTGAATGATATAGATAATGACCTGGCCGGCCTTCTTGAGTTCTTCCACGGAACCGTAAACGCGCGGGATCCAGTTGAGCGCCTGCTGCGGCGGCGTGATATTGTCGCCCCGGGAGGCAAAAACAAGAATCGGGCTTTCAATGTTTCGCATGTCAATCGTTTCACCTTCATGCAATTCCAGACGCCCCTTTTCCAGCTTGTTGCCCACGAACAGATTTCTGACAATGAAATGTATCTCCTGTTCGGACATCATAAAAAAGCCGCCCCACCATTTCTCGAACTTGAGATACCTTTCCTCTTCCGTGTCCACCTGCGAGTAGATGTTATATTTTTTGGTCCAAAGCGTGTTCGCCGGGTTCAGGGATTCGAAATTGGAGACGAGATGGGCGCCGTCGAATTTGCCGTGCCCCAGATCGCTCAGGAGCATGTTCAGCCAGACGCCGCCCAGGAGTCCACCCTTGTAGCGCATGGGATTGGCGCCTTCCACGCCGGCCCAGTAGGAAAGGGGGGCGCCGTTGAGAACCAGGGGACCGGTAATATCCGGCCGGTCCGCGCACAGCAGTGCCGCCGCCCAGCCGGCCTGACAATTGCCCATAATGACCGGAGTGTCGGAATAGGGGTGGAGCTTGGCGATTTCCTCCATGAACCTGACTTCCGCGCGCTCCACATCGGCCAGTGTCTGACCGGGGAAAGGTTCCGTGAAAAATAGAATGAAGTAAACGGTGAATCCGGAATCGAGGGCCATGCCGATTTCCGAATCCCGGCTGGAACCGCCGATGCCGGGACCGTGTCCGGCTCTCGGATCGATGATGACAATGGGCCGTTTCGGCAATGCGGGGCGGTTGATCGCCTGATGACGCCTCTCGCCGTCGGCAGGGGATTTTTCTTTTTTCAATCTTCGGTCCGAGATTCGAACGAGGGCGTAATTGACTGGGCGCGGAAAATGACGCCCGTTGAGGATCATTTCGTAATTGAATACCAGAACGGGCGGCTGGCCGCTTCGCAGGTGTTCGATGTAGGTATCGCCCCGCTTTATGAGGATATCCATGTATATGGCAGACCTTTGAGCGGCGTCCGTGCCGTATGCAATTGCGTCATCGATCCATTTCCAGGCAGACTTTCCTTGTTCCGTCATGTTCTCGGTTCCCATAAAAACTCCCTTTTTGTTGTCAGTTCATTTATCCGATGAGACCACAGCTCGAAGCGTATTGCATCATTCAATTATTATTATCAAATCTTTTTAGTGGGGTGATATCGTAATCGTCATTGAAGCAAATCGCCATCCCCTCGTCTGTCGATCTGATGATGCGGCCCGTAACAACTATGACGGCGCCCCGCTCTGGAAGAGTTTGTGTTTCCGGTACCGATACAGGAAGGAATATCTCCATTTTGACCACAGATCCTTCCGGAAGAGGCTTTGGTGTTTTGATGAAGACGCCGCCTGCAGAGAGGTCACGGCTTTCAAAAAGCATTTTATCTGTTTTCTCCCCCGGCTTTAGAATTTCAATTCTGGCCGGGGCCGTGATATCGAATCTTTCAAAATTTCTCTTGTTGTCCATGATCTGTATATCGCGAAAGATATTCATCTTATTTTTCGATGGAGAAACGGCCGCGCTCTGAGATCCGCGGCCGTTTCTCTAAACGCATCAACATCAAACAACCAAAAAACTACTTGTAGATGCCGCAGCCGATCAGCATGTTATCGGCCACTTTGAGGACGTAAGTGCTCTTGGGTTCGATTTTCTTCGTTGTGGGGTTGGACCAGTTGTAGTCAATCCAGCCTTTGCCTTTCGTCTTGGCGATCGTACTGAATTCTTTGATGAAATACTTCCCGTCGCTGTCCTTCAAGCCGGACAGATCCCTGCCGATGAGCGCCGGATTGGCGCCGTGGGCCAGGCACTTTCCCGTCAGGTCGAATACAAAGACATAGAGGTCCCTGCTCATATCGGCAAAGGGGCCGTCTTTTTTGTTGAACTCGGCGAAGGCCTTGGCCTCCCCGTTCACTTTCAGATACGCCGCCGCCTTATCCACCAGGGCGATGGCGTCCTTCTGCGTGGCCTTTGCGGCTGCGAAGGCAAAACCTGCGACCAACAAACACACCAGACTCAATAAAACGATCTTTTTCATTTTTTCCTTCCTCCTTTTCTTTAATTGATTTCATTTATAGACCGACGGAACGATTCCTTCAGCCCCTTTAGAACGTATTTTCTTCTACTGCGAAACTTGGCCTCAAATGACCCCTGTCAACGTTAGAAGCATACCCTCCTTCCTTCGGCTGCTTGTGGTAGCCGATGGTTTTAAGCGGCTTTCCGCCGCCTACCTCAGGCCGCCGAAGCCTTGTATTTTGCTGCTGTTCTGTTTTGAACATGGACATGGCCGCCGTCAGTTCCTCCGAGATAGCGGCATTCTGCTGCGTATCGTTACTCATCTCGGCAATGGCCTTGTTGATCTGATCGATTCCCTGCGACTGTTCCCGGGAAGCGGCGGCGATCTCCCGCATGAGCTCGCTGACCTTCACGGCGCTGTCGGCAACCTGGGTGAATGACCCGTCGGTCACAACGACCAGTTCGGCGCCGCGCGTCACTTTTTTGGCGATGTCGTCAATCAGGGCGGATGTATCTTTTGCCGATGCCGTGGCCCTCATGGCGAGGTTTCTCACCTCGTCCGCGACAACGGCGAACCCGGCACCCGCTTCTCCGGCGCGGGCGGCCTCCACCGCCGCATTGAGGGCCAGAAGATTGGTCTGAAAGGCAATCTCGTCGATATTCTTGATAATCTTCTTGGTCTGCTCGCTGGCCACAGCGATTTCCTTGATGGACGCCGTTAATTCCTTCATGAAGTTGCTGGCCTCCCCGGCGGCGCGAGTGGCGGCGGACATCAGCTTGTCGGCTTCGGACGTGCTTTCCGCATTGCGCTTCGTCATGGATGAAAGCTCATCCACGGAGGCGGAGGTCTCTTCAATGGATGAAGCCTGGGAAGAAGCCGAATCCGACAATTGCGTTGAAATATTCATGGCCTGTCCGACGGCGTCGCCCACCTTGACGCGCATGGCATTGACGGCCCCGGCCAGCTCTCCGATTTCATCTTTCGAGCTGATATCGATGTCCTGGGTCAAATCCCCCTCGGCGACCTCGCTGATGACGCCGATTGTTTCAATGAGCGGCCGGGTCACCATGCGCGTCACGATGAGGCTGACCAGAATTGAAAGGACGATGGCCACGACCAGGACAATGCCGAAAATTGTTATGACCAGGTTTGCGGCTTTCTGGGACGAAACATATTTTTCTTCACTGAGCTTTTTTTCCAAAAGCAGGAGCGCCTTGAGGGTTTGATTCAGGTTCGTGTATTTTTCCTCGGCGGTGCTGATGAACATCGTGGCCGCATTGACATCCGCCGCGACCATCTCGATCACGCCCGTCGCCGCCGTCTGGTATTCCGTGACCTGTCCCAGCGCCTTCTGATATATTTTCTTTTCTTCCTCAAGCAGACTGTCATCCTTGAGAATTTTCTGAACAAGCGCGATATTTTTGCTGATAACGGGCTTCTGCTCGTTGGCCAGCGCGTCCACTTTTTTCACATCAAAGTTGGCGCTCATCCAGGTGATTGATTTGTAAAGGTTGGCATGGACGTTCGTGATGCTCTCGGCGATCTCCGCGCTGTGTTGATATCCCATGAACCGCTTGTTGAAGATATCGTCCAGTGCGGCTTTCTGGTTTGCGATACCGAAGTAGGATACGACGGACATCGCGATGAGAAACAGGAGCACCACAATCGGTGCAAACATCATCTTTACGGATAATTTCAGATTCCCCATGATATTCATTTTAGTTTTCCCCTCCTCGTTGATTCTCTTTGCCTCTGAAGGATGTCCCCCCAAGGCTAATTTATGAAACAGGCTGCCGTCATGATGAGCAATATGTGTGCCAGCAGCAGATAGGGTCATGAACCTTTTCACCCGTTGCGGAAGGCGCGATCTCCTTGCGCCTGCGTGGGGGGTCATTGGGAAAGAATCCGCTGCTTTCTGTGAAAAGACCGGATGGCAATATTATGACGCATGGTCAATTTAATGTCGCCGGGAAGTGGCATTTTATAAAATATTTATACCCGCATGCTCTCCTGCGGTTTGAAGAGCAGGATAAACCGTTCGAAAAGATCTCTCTGGAAGTGGTGCATCATCTGTTCGCGCATTAATTTCAGGGCGACGAAGGGCGCCATTTTATTACGATAGGGCCGGTCCGATGTCAGTGCGTCATAAACGTCGGCAATGGCGCAGATTCGTGCGTAAACATGAATGTCATTGCCGCAAAGCCCCTTTGGGTAGCCCGTGCCGTCAACACGCTCGTGGTGCTGCAGAGCGATGATTTTGGATTCATCGGTCAATTGCCGCGTATCCTGCAACAATTTAAATCCAAGCTGTGGATGGTGGCGCATTTCGTTCATTTCTTCATCAGTGAGCTTGCCGGGCTTGTTGATGATATTGTTGTCAATGCCGACCTTCCCGAGATCATGCAGGAAGAAACCGGCGCCCAGCGCGTGAATGTCATGATTGTGAGCATGCCTGAAAAGCGATTTTGCCAGTGCCACGGCCAGGATGCCCACACTGACGGAGTGCGTGTAGGTATAATGATCATGTGAGGTGATATTGAGCAGGTAATGCAGCGTCTGTTCTTCCTTTAGAATGAGATGTACGATCTCCGATATCCCCTTTTTTGCTTCACGGATATTGTCGGCTGTCGGATCATCGAGCAGGTTTTTCATCATCGCGATGGACTCCTGCCGGATCGCCTCCGCTTTCCGCTCGGGCGGTGCCTGGGTGTCGCGGATTGCTGTCCTTAACGCGTCCGGAACAACCTTTTTGGGTGCTTCGCTTTGTCCCCGGTTTTGGTGTGGAGCGTCTTGAAGCGTTTCCAGTTCCATGTTCTCATAGAGGGCGGGATCCACCTGAATCTCGTGAACTTTCAAAGCCTTGATCTTTACAATATCGGCATCCGATTTGACGATGAACTGTTTCTTCAGGAAGGGGTGTTCATGCCAGGAAAGGGGCAGGATCACGTACATCCCTTTTTTTATATCTGTTGTTTTTACAGTCTCAAGTTTCTGTTGATCCATTTCGCTCGGCCTCCGAAATTTTAAGCAATCGGGATGCCATTTATTATTTCAGGTGAATGTTGGCATAAATATTTCATGTCATGGGTCGAGACAAATCGTTTACGAAATGATTTCATCCGTCATCATCGCCTCAAAGGTCAATCATGAATGTAATGAACAGAAATCATGTGGTAAATCGACGCACCGGGGACGCCGAGACGGAAAGCGACAATCCCATCGAAAACCATCAGATGGTGGTCGCTTCCATCCTTGACGCCGTGCCCCATGCCGTCATCGGGATGAAAAATCGCAGGATCGTTTTTGCCAACCCCGCCGTCCAGTCCGTCTTCGGCTGGCATCCTGACGAGCTTATCGGAAAGAACACGCGCATTCTTTACTGCAGTGATGAAAGTTACGAAGAAATCGGGCGCAATTTCTATTACATCCTCGTCGGGCAACGGATGTTCCGCCAGGAATTTCTCTGCCGGCGCAAGGATGGGAAAGAAATCCCCTGCATGGTCAGCGCCTCCCGGATCGGCGAGGACTTGAAGGATAAAATGATTGTCGCGACCTACGAAGACATCAGCGAAGAAAAACGCGCAGAGATGGTTGTGGCCAGAAGCCAGGAGGAACTGGCCATTCTCGTGCAGAAACGAACGCTCGAACTCCAGAAAGCCTATGCGGATCTTACCCGCGAGACGGCGCTGCACGCGGCTGAGGCAGCCTGCAGAAGAGAAGCGGAAGAGCGTTATCGTCTGTTCATCAACGGCACCGACGTCATGGTTTTTATGAAGGACGAGCAACGGCGGTACGTCTTTGTGAACCGTGCTACGGCTGATTTCTTTAAAAAAGATATAAGCGATATTATCGGGAAAACGGATTTCCAGTTGATGTCCGAAAATGCGGCCCGGATGTGTCAGGATTCGGATGAGCGGGCGTTCAAGGCTGACGGCGTCGTGGTCGCCGAAGAGGACCAGGGGGAAAGAACCTTCGAATCCAGAAAGTTCAAAATCAACCTGATGGACGGCAAGATCGGTCTTGGCGCCTTTATCCGCGAGACGACCCTGCAGAAACGACTAGAGAATCAACTGATACAGGCACAAAAAATGGAAGCCATCGGAACGCTGGCGGGGGGGATTGCCCATGATTTCAACAATCTTCTCATGGGGATTCAAGGCCATGCGTCGTTGATGCTGATGGATACGGATGCCGCTCACCCCCATCATGGAAGGCTCCACGGGATTCAGGATCAGGTTCAGAGCGGGGCGAACCTGACACGTCAACTGCTTGGCTTTGCCAGAGGGGGATGTTATGAAATCAAGCCCACCGACATCAACCAACTGATGCGCAAAACGTCCTCCATGTTCGGCCGGACAAAAAAGGAAATCCACATTGAGGAAAAATTCAACGATAAGATATGGACCGTCAATGCGGACCAGGCACAGATGGAACAGGTCTTTCTGAATCTTTACGTCAACGCCTGGCAGGCCATGCCGGACGGCGGCAACCTTTATCTGGATACGGAAAATGTTGTCGTATCCCATGACTCCTCCGAATCATTTCCCCGGCTGGCCGGAAAATACGTGAAATTATCCGTAAGGGACACAGGCGCAGGCATGGATGACAATACCCGTCGGCGGATTTTTGAGCCCTTTTTTACGACAAAGGAGATGGGACGCGGAACCGGCCTGGGCCTCGCCACTGTTTACGGCATTATTAAAGGGCATGGCGGCTTTATCGATGTATTCACCGAGGAGGGCAAGGGAACGCGTTTTGTGATTTATCTTCCTGCCGTAAATGGAAAGGCCAGCCATGATTTCCAGACTGAGGGCCGCATTCTGAAAGGGCGGGAGACGATTCTGCTCGTGGATGATGAAGCGGTCATTATCGATGTGACCCGGGACATCCTCGAGGCGCTCGGTTACCGCGTTCTATCGGCCGGCGGAGGCCGACAGGCCCTGAAGATGTATGAAGAGGCGGCAGGGGGGATCGATCTGGTCATTCTGGACATGATCATGCCGGACATGGGGGGCGGCGAAACGTTTGATCGCCTGAAGTCTGTCAATCCCGAAATTAAAGTCATCCTTTCGAGTGGATACAGCTTTGAAAGCCAGGCAAAATTAATTTTGGAAAAAGGCGTTCAGGCCTTTCTCCAGAAACCGTTCAGGATAGATCAGCTTTCCCTTAAAATCAGAGATGTCCTCGGCGACGGGGCAACAACAAGCGAATTCGTATCTAAATAAGGTGAAACGTTTCATGGATGTGAAATTCATCAACCCTTTTCTGCAGGGGACCATTGAAGTTCTGAAAAAGATGGCTTTTGTCGAGCCCCGTCCTGGCAAGGTGTATGTTAAGGAGAGCAGCCTCGCGGGTGGAGACATATCCGGCATCATCGGCATTACGGGTGATGCCGCCGGCACGCTGGCGCTCAGTTTCAGCGAAGCCTGCATCTGCGACGTCTGCAGCCGGATGCTGGGCGAATCGTACACCGAGGCGTGTCAGGATATTTTTGACGCCGTCGGTGAAATTACAAACATGATTTCCGGCGTGGCCAGAACGCATATGGAAAAAGAAGGAATGGTGGTTTACGCAGCCATCCCGTCCGTGGTTTATGGAAAAAATCATACGATCAATCATATCCTCAACACGCCTAGCATTGTGATCCCCTTTTCCACGGACCGGGGCGCCTTTGTGGTCGATGTCTGTATCAAGGAGACAGCGGCCGAGATGATGCGGGCGGAAAATTACGGGGTCGTCAATCGCAAGACAGCCCTTGGCGCAAAAATGCCGGAGACGAAACAGAACAGTCGAACGGATGAGGCGGATGCTTCTGTCGGGACCGACAAAAAAACCATCTTGAAAAAGAAACTCAAAGATACTAACGCGGTCCGCGATGACTTGGTCAGGCAGCTTGCCGAGAAACCCTTCATGGAAATCTCACAAAGGCAGGCGTTGAAAAAACGGATTCCATTTCTCGATGCCCAGATCAAGCGCCTGAAATTGGACATTTCAGCCGTGGATGTGCTTTCCAGGATAACCAAGGATGACCTGGATCATCCCAAGCTGGTCAGGCATTACCAGCACTATGAAAACAAAAAGCACAGGCCCTGATAACCATACAACAATTGACGACCTCGTAAAAAGTCGTGATTTGCTTTTTGGGTCATTCCGGGCTTGACCCGGAATCCTGTGTTTTTGCGTAGTTCTGGATACCGGCTTTCGCCGGTAAGGCGGGTTTGGGGACTTTTACGAAGTCGTCATCCTTGGCACGTTGAATGCGAATAGACGGGCAATTAAAGTTTATCAGTGAATGGTCCGACTATATCACCGGAGTTTTCCGCACGAAAAAAACCGCTGAAAGCGGAGAAATATCACAGACGGTTCGGGCGGGGTAAAAATGCCCGTGGCAGAAGAAAGGAGCGATACAGATGGAAGAAGGATTGACGATTGGACAGGGATCAAAATCAACATCGAATAGGGACGGAAAATATCTGACGTTCACCCTTGCCGGAGAAGAGTACGGCATCAGCATTTTGAAGGTGAAAGAAATCATCGGACTGCTGGCGATCACGATGGTGCCGCAGACGCCCGATTATGTCAAGGGCGTCATCAATCTGCGGGGCAAGGTCATTCCCGTCGTGGACCTGCGGCTTAAATTCGTGATGCCGGCCATGGCGTACACCGAGCGCACCTGCATCATTGTCGTGGAGATCAGGGCTGGCGCGGCCAGTATCCTCATCGGCATTGTGGTTGACGCCGTGTCCGAAGTTCTGAATATCAAGGCGGGCGATATCGAAGAAACGCCGAACTTCGGCAGCCGGCTCCAAACCGACTATATTCTGGGCCTGGCGAAAGTCGGTGAAGGCATAAAAATCCTGCTGGATATCGACCGGGTTCTGCGTGCGGAAGAGATCGAAGCCATGAGCATGGCGGCATAGGTGCGCCAGAGGGGCAATGAAAAAAATAGTACTGTTATGAAGCAAACAAAACAATGCGGGTCTGAATAATCAATAAGAAAAGAGGTAGCTGACTATGAAAACGATGAAACTTGGTTCCAAACTTCTGCTGGGGGGCGTTTTGGTTGTCCTGATCCCCCTGCTTATCGTGGGAATCTATGCCGCCATAAAGTCGTCGCAAGCCCTGGGAGATGCGGCCCGGGAGCAATCCACGCTTGTCGCCAAGAGCCTGGCCGGCATGGTCCAGGTTGATATGACGGAGCAGTTGAACATTGCCAAAGCCCTGGCAACAGGTATCGCGGGATCGGCGTCCGACGCCGATGCGGTGGCCCGCAAACTCGAAGCGGCCCACAAGGCGCTCGGAGAAAACTATGAACAGTTCATTTTCATCAATGAACAGGGCGTTGTCGTGGCGGACAGCATCGGCGGCAAGACAAAAGGCGTCTCGGTGGCGGACCGGGGATATTACAAGGAGGCCAAAAGCGGCAAGCCCGACGTCGGCGTGGTCGTGAAATCAAGGGTAACCGGTCAGCCGATTACGGCCGCCGCCGTTCCTGTGCTGTCTGAAAATGGGACTACCGTCGGGGTGCTGGCGGCGATCATCAAGATCGACTATATCACAAGGCAACTCCTGAATATAAAATTGGGTCAAACGGGCTACCCTTTTATGGTTGACAATAAGGGGATTGTCATTGCGCATCCGCGGAAAGAGTTGATTCTGGAATTGGACCTGACGACGCAGGCCGGGATGACCGAAATCATGAAGAACATGCTGGCCAAGCAGACCGGTTCGGAATTCTACACGTTTCAAGGCGTTAAAAAGGTGGCCGGATATGCGCCGATCCCGCTGGCAAGCTGGCACATCGGTGTAACGCAAAATATGGATGAACTGATGGCGCAGGCGACATCGATTCGCAATTTCATTCTGGTCATAGGGCTCATTTTTCTTGTGGTGACCATCATCGGGGTTGTGTTCTTTTCGCGCAGTATCAGTTTGCCGATTGCACAGGCCGTCCGGGAGTTGAACGAGGCCGCCGATCAGGTGGCGTCGGCATCGGGGGAGGTGTCGTCATCCAGCCAGTCGCTGGCCGAAGGCGCCTCGCAACAGGCCGCCGCGATCGAGGAGACCTCATCCTCCCTCGAGGAGATGTCGTCCATGACGCGGCAGAATGCCGACAACGCCAATCATGCGAACAGCCTGATGGGCGAGACGAAAAAAACAGTGGAACGCGCCGACGGTTCGATGAAACTCCTGACGCTGTCCATGAAGGAGATATCCGGCGCCAGCGAAGAAACCTCCAAGATTGTCAAAACCATTGACGAAATCGCATTCCAGACCAATCTGCTGGCGCTCAACGCCGCCGTCGAGGCGGCCAGAGCCGGTGAGGCCGGCGCCGGGTTTGCCGTGGTGGCCGCAGAGGTGCGGAACCTGTCCATGCGCGCGGCAGAAGCGGCCAAAAACACGTCCGTGCTGATCGAGGGGACCGTCAGGAAAATCAAGGAAGGATCGGTCCTCGTTGAAAAAACGAACAGTGAATTTGGCGAAGTGTCGCAAAGCGCCGGCAAGGCGGCCGAACTGGTGGGAGAGATCTCTGCCGCCTCCAGCGAACAGGCCCAGGGCATCTCCCAGATCAGCAAGGCCATTGCCGAGATGGACAAGGTCGTGCAGCAGAATGCGGCAAACGCCGAAGAATCGGCCTCCGCTTCCGAAGAGATGAACGCGCAGGCGCTGAATATGAAAGGCGTCATCCAGGCGCTCAGCCGGCTCGTCGGCGGGAACGGCGATGGGAAAGCTGCCGTCAACGTTAAGAAGCTGTTTTCCGGCCGGAAAAGTGGGAAGGATGCAAAGAGCGGCAAAAAGGCCGTTGCCATTGCGGAATCCGCAGCCGGTCGCGGCCAGGTTGTCCGGCGGGAGGCGGGCCGTCAGCGGCAGCAGGTCGTTCGTCCCGATGAAGTGATACCCATGGATGAAAAAGATTTCAAAGACTTCTAGTCGAGGTTAGCCCTGTAATCTCTAATCTCTCATAACCGGCTGGATTCCGCCTGTCATCGGAATCCGGCCGGTGGCTTGACCGGTAATGGATGATCGCCCCAGTGGGTGTCTTCTCATTTCCGAAGGGTGTTTCAACAATTAAAAATATGGGCATGGCTGTATGCGACGCCTTTAGCCGACTCGGCGGATATCATAAAGAATATCCTTGAAAAAAAAGGCAAGGCGAAATATGAATCGGCACGGAAAATGGAGATAGGTCCATGAATCGAAAAATCCTGGTGGTGGACGACGAGAAATCCATTCGCGACCTCTTTGAGTCCGCTTTCAGCGACGCCGGATATGTCGTGCATCTGGCGGAAAACGGCGAAACGGCGCTCGATATCCTCGGAAGGCAGGAAATTGAACTGATCTATCTCGATCTGAAACTCTTCGGCATGAACGGGATCGAACTGTGCCGGCAGATCCGTAAGACCAGCCCCATTGCTATCATCTATGCCATTACCGGATGGTCAGGTCTGTTTGAAATCGAAGAATGCCGGGAGGCCGGCTTTGACGATTATTTCAAGAAGCCCATATCACTGGACATCCTGTTCAAATCGGTGGAAGACGCCTTTGAAAAGCTGGACCGCTGGAGGCGGCGTTATCCCATCGTATGACAGCCGCTGACCGTTACAGACCCTGAGCAGGCTAACCCGCAAAGACCTGACTGATAAGATTTTTGACCCGCTCGATGATCTTCTCGTAATAGAGGCTGTTGCGCTGGACATAGATGTGCATCTTTGTCCGTTCAAATATGCCCCCGCCATGATCAATGAACGCCCTGAACTGATCCGGAGAACTGAACCGGCGGAAAAAGAGCTCCCCCCAATGGTTGCTATAGACCACGCAGAGGTCGTCGATATCCCTCGCTTGTCCGGGTTTTTCGAAGTTGACGATAACAAGAATGGTTGTCACTTTTTCCGTTTCGACAAAGTGATCGAAATCGGCGCCTGTGATATCAAAGACGCCGAACAGTTCCCGGATCCGTTTTGCCAGATTGTTGATTTCCTGGAGGGTGATCGGCGTGGGATTTGGCGTCATGCGGACGCTTGACGAACCATAGAGGTCGTTCCAGACCAGATAGGCAATACAACAGACGATATCCGCACCGGTCACGACAGGTCTTGACGGCTCGCCAGAGGCAGACACATGCCATAATTTCTTGTTGTTGACGAAAAGGAGGGTGGGAAGGGTCGGATTAAAAAGGGGCTTGTGAATAATTTTGATTTTGCCGGGTTTTCTTTCAAGGCACACGGCTAACTTCCTGCCAATGATGGTCATGTCCTGGCGTGTGATCCCACTGATGACATCCTGCTGATGAGCCATAATCTTTTTATAGATATTGAGCAGGAGTCTGAAAATTTTCTCTCCGAATTCCAGTTGCGCCAGTAGCGGCCAGTCGGCAAAGTCATTCAACCGATGGATCTGTTCCCGGTTGAGAGGGTAAGTCTTGAAAATTTCCTTTGCAAGGTTCTCTTTAATGGTCAGTTTCTTCGCGAGAAAATGCAGGTCATAGCGCAGATAGCTGCATTGCATGATAAACTCAAAATTCTCGGGATGGACGCTCCGGCTGTATTCGAGAATGGCATTGAACGTAAAGACGCTCGGATCGTGAAAGACAAATTCTCGCGTCTGATTAAGGATGGAATCGCGGAAGCGGCGGCAAAGGAGTTCCTCTTCAGGGGACGCCAGAAGCATATCGAGCAGAAGCATCTTCATGACCGACTTCAGGGGGTGAGTCAGGGCTTTGTTGAATTGCCAGAGCGCAGCGCCGAAATATTCATCATGATCGACAGACAACGGCGGCCCCATATCGATGCAGTCGTAATCGCCAAAAGCATCATTTGCATACTGGGCGGAAAACGCATGATAATCCAAAATTTCATGAGGATCGAAACAGACCCACCAGAGCGGAATCTTCCCGCTGATCAGCATAGAGGTTCGGTAAAATTCCTCCTTCAGAACATTCCGTTGAGCGCTTCCCGAACTCTCCTCATCGGTAACGCCGAAGTTCGAATTCCGGATATCTCCGACATCGCAGATAAAGAAATAGACTGGCATCCTCAGATTGGCATCCATCCAGTCCTTGATGAGGTTGATCTTCTGCAAGAGATGCACTTTGGCGCTTTCTTCGAAATCGGCTTTATTGATGCAAACCCAGATATCGCAGTCCGAATGGATCGTCTGACTGATCGTGCCGACGCTTCCGATAGTATAGAGCCCCTGAATCAATGAAACCTGCGTTGAAGGTTTGAGCAGCGATTCGCTTTTCCGGATATTGAACAGCGACTTGAAAGAGGATTCCCGTCTGATGAGCGTCTGATCCGTCGTTGCGCCGAAGACGGCAATGGCCTTTTTCAGAATCGGCACATAACCCGGGACGGCAGGATCATTGACGCTCAACATCCAGGGAAGCAGATAAAGAATGGATTCTGCATCTTTCGGGGCCAGTTCAAGAAAAATGCTCTTTCGAAATTGATTGTAGTTCAAATAAACTTTCTTGTTATGAATGAATGTCTTTTGCAGCATAATAATAGACCCAGCGTATGAGTTAGTTTACCGGTTCACAAAATACTCTTAAAAATAGATCAGGGAGCTTTCGAAATTGGATATGCAAAATCCGAACCCTTTGGCCATTATAACTTTACCCGGGATTCCCAAAATCCCGTTGACATGCGAAGCGGATCTGCCTATACTTCGCACGCATGAGAAAGAAAATCGGGTCATAAAGGACATCATTTAGGTAAAAAAAGCGCAGAATGGACCATACGGTACAGGCACGGCAGCGTCTCTTGATTGATGCGGGAAGGATGACATGACAAAACACACGGCATTGCCGAAAGGCGGCGACCGTTACCGGGATATACTCGAAAACATTGCCGAGGGCTACTTTGAAGTGGAACTGGACGGGAATTTTACGTTTCTGAATCCCTCCATGGCGAAGATCCTGGGCTACAATCAAAAAGACCTTGTCGGTGTGAATTACAAGGCCTATCTCAGTGAAGAAAATACCGGGAATATTTTACAGGCATTCAAAAAGGCCTACCGCGCGGGTGGCTCAGCCGTTCTGCATGACGGACGGCATGCCCGGACGGACGGATCAGTCGTAGAGCTTGAAACGTCTGTGGCGCTGCTGAAGGACGTGCAGGGGCGGCCGAGAGGGTTTCGGGGCATTGTCCGCGATATCACCGAGCGAAAAAAGCTGGAACGGCAACTGACCCAGATGCACAAGATGGAGGCGATCGGGACGCTGGCCGGGGGCATTGCGCACGATTTCAATAATCTACTGATGGGAATTCAGGGTTTTGCCTCTCTGATGCGCCGCGATCTGGAACCGGATCATCCGCATTATAAAAAGCTCTTGCAGATCGAAGAGCAGGTCCGCAGCGGCGCGGAATTGACGCAACAGTTGCTCGGATTTGCGCGGGAAGGGCAGTATGAAGTGAAACTGGTCGATCTTGCCGACGTCCTGAAACGAACCGCGGCCATGTTCGGCAGAACGAAAAAAGAAATAACGATTCACAGGAACGCCGATAAGGCACTATGGCATGTCGAGGCGGATCAAGGGCAGATCGAGCAGGTCCTGCTGGGAATCTACCTCAACGCCTGGCAGGCCATGCCGGGTGGCGGAACGTTGACGCTGGAGGCGCGCAACACGGTGCTGGAAGAGGGGGAGCGTTTGCCTTTCGAGGCGCCGCCTGGCCCCTATGTCCGCGTGTCGATTCGGGATACGGGTGTCGGCATGGACGAAAAGACCATGGATCGGGTTTTCGAACCTTTTTTCACGACAAAGGAAATGGGCCGTGGTGCCGGTCTGGGGCTGGCATCGGCCTACGGGATCATCAAGAGTCATGGCGGATTTATCAGCGTTGCCAGCAATGTGGGGGAGGGGACCACCTTCGATCTTTATCTGCCCGCATCCCGGGAAAAAGCGGCGCCTGCGACGGTGCACCTGGAAGCCGCCGTTCAAGGCCGGGAAACCATCCTGCTCATCGACGACGAAGAAGTCATCATTGAGGTGAGTCGTGAAATTCTTGAGATGCTCGGCTACCGCGTCTGGACGGTTCGGACAGGGCATGAGGCGATTACGTTGTACAAATCCCGGAAGAAAGAGATCGATCTGGTCATCCTGGACATGATCATGCCCGGCATGAGCGGGGGGGACACCTTCGATTGTCTGAAGGCGATCAATCCCGGAGTTAAAGTCGTTCTTTCCACCGGGTACAGCCTGACCGGGCAGGCCAGGGAAATCATGGCGCGCGGCTGCCGGGGGTTTATTCAGAAGCCGTATAGAATTGAAACGCTCTCGCAGAAGGTTCGCGAGGTGCTCGAAGCGCCGGCTGTGTAAAGAGCCTGATATGCCGTCATTTTTCTAAGGGTCTGTCACGGAATAACTGTTGCGTTAAGGCGCTCAAGTTTGGGTCAGATTTGTCTGATCTGATTGAGCAAAACCTCAGGAATAGCAGCGCTATTTCGAGGATTTTGCGATTGAGGATCGGGCAAAGATGACCTGAATATGAGATGCATGAATGTAATAGTTATTCCGTGACGGACCCTAAAGCTTCTCTGATTTTCCGGGACAGGTTGTCGAGGCGGAAGGGTTTCTGCAGGAACAGCCTGGCGCCGCGTTCCATGATATTCCGGGCCATGCCGTTGAGGCTGTAGCCGCTCGACAGGATGATCCTGACTCCGGGATTCACGGCCTTCATGCCGTCCAGAACCTCCCCGCCGCCTATGCCGGGCATGATCATGTCCAGGATGACCAGATCGATCGTTTCATGCTGCGCTCGGTAGACCTCCAGTGCCTCGGCGCCGCCTGGTGCAACCAGCACGCGGTACCCCAGTCCCGCCAGCATCTCCTGCGTTACGTCGAGGATCATGCGTTCATCGTCAACCAGAAAGATGGTTTCATGCCCCCTGTGGATCGCCTCGGCCACCGGCGTCTCCCGGACCGTCGCCCGGTCTGAGGCCGGCAGATAGATGTTGAAGGTCGTTCCGTGCCCCTTCTCGCTGTAAACATTGATGAACCCGCCGTGACCCTTGATGATCCCGTAGGCCGACGCCAGCCCGAGACCGGTCCCCCGCCCCATCTCCCGGGTCGTGAAAAAAGGATCGAATATCCGCTGCTTGGTCTTTTCGTCCATGCCAACGCCCGTATCCGTGATGCATATCTTGACGTACGGCCCGGGCTTGATTGCGTAGGGCGCCACATAGGCGGCATCGAGATCGACGTTGTCCGTCTCCAGGAAGAGGTCGCCGCCGCCCGGCATGGCCTGCCAGGCGTTGACGAACAGATTCAGCAACACCTGGTCCATCTGCCCACGGTCGGCGTCCACGGCCCGGAGACCCTCGCCATACTTTTCATGTATGCGGATCTCCTTTTTCGTCCGACCGAACATGGCCGCCGTCTTTCTGATGAGATCATTCAAATCCGTCGGCTTGACCTCATAACGGCCGCCGCGGGCAAACCCCAGCAACTGCCGGGTCAGATCCGCGCCGCTTTGCACCTGCTCCTCGATCGCCCGGAGCTTCTCGTAATGGGGGTGGCCCGCATCGAGGGCCATGAGCATCAGCGAGGCGTATCCCTGAATGCCCATAAGCAGATTGTTGAAATCGTGGGCGATGCCGCCGGCCAGCGTGCCGATCGATTCCATCTTCTGCGCCTGCTTCAACTGCGACTCCAGTTTCTTTCGTTCCTCCTCGGCCTGTTTGCGCGCCGTGATGTCCTGGCATCTTCCTTCATAATAAAGCGTATCGCCTTGATCATTGCGCACAACCCTGGCGCTGCCGGATACCCAGATGGCGCTCCCATCCCTGTGTTGGACGCGATATCCGATATTGTCAATGCGACCGTTTGCATCCAAAAGGCTTTTATATGTTTCCCGATCCAGGGGGTCCACGTAATGCTGGGTCGATATGTCGGTGATTGACTTAATCATATCTTCCGGCGACTCGTATCCGCACATGTGCGCCATGGCCGGATTAACGTCAATGAAACGGCCTTCGAGCGTGCTCTGATAGATACCTTCGACGGCATGCTCGAAGAGGCCCCGATACCGTTCCTCGCTTTGCCTCAAGGCCTTGTATGCCTGCATGTGATCCGTTACATCGCGGACAATCCCCCTGAACCCCGCAGGATGGCCATCCGCATTTCTCAAGAGGGAGGCGAAGAATTCAACGGTCCGTCTGGATCCATCTTTTCGGATGATGTTCCAGTCAAATTTTCTAATCGGAACACCCGTCTTGTACATCTGATTGTAGGCACGATAAACCTTCTGAGCAATTGCTGCATCGGCGGCATAAAGCCGGTAATTGGTCCCCATCATTTCTTTGTCAGTGTAACCGAAAATTTTCAGAAAGGATTCGTTGAAGAACGTGAAGTTGCCGGCAAGGTCCACCTCCTGATAGCCGTCCTCCATTTCATCGAGGATGGTCCGGTATTTTTCCTCGGTTTGCTTGACGAGCGCTTCCGCTTTTTCAAGTGCAACAATTCGCATGCGCATTTCCTTTATTTCTTCAAGAAGTTGCGCTTTTGTTTTTTCTTCGTTTTTCATCCGAATGTTCTCCGGTTTGATGATATTTTTATCGGCGGATGCTGAATGCGTCGGTATCACAACACTGAAAAAAACGGGATAGGGGCGCGCTCACGACCCTTCGGACGACACCTCGCTCCAATCCATGAGATTGAAACGCTTCAATTTTTCGACGAGAGTTGTCCGGTTCAGGTTGAGGAGTTTTGCCGCCCGGTTTTTGACGCCGTGACTTTTTCGCAGCGCCTGAACCAGCAGATTTTTTTCAAGCCGGCAGACCATTTCATTGAAGTCCAGCCCTTCTGCCGTCAGAGTCATGGGGGGAGCGATGGATTCCGCGTTTTTTTGCTGAAGCAGTTTCTGGGGCAGATCGCCGACATCAAACTCCTGTCCTTCCTCTTTCATAACGACGAGCATTTCAATGAGGTTCTCCAGTTCCCTGACGTTTCCCGGCCAGGGATAGCTCATAAAACAGCGAATCGCGTCGGGCGATATCCGGGTGATATTTTTTTTCTTGAGTTTGTTGAATTTTATCAGAAAATGATTGGCTAAAATGGCGATATCCGGCCCCCGTTCCCGTAGCGGCGGCAGCAGCAAGGGAATGACATTAATCCTGTAGAAAAGATCTTCCCGGAACTTTCTTTCCGCGACGGCTTTCTCCAGGTTCTGATTTGTCGCGGCAATGACCCGGACATCGACGCTTATCGTTTTGACCCCGCCGATGCGCTCGAACTCCTTTTCCTGAATGACCCGCAGCATTTTGACCTGCAACGCGGGGCTCATGTCGCCGATTTCATCAAGGAAGATGGTGCCGCCCTGGGCAAGCTCGAAACGGCCGATCCGGGTCCGAATGGCGCCGGTAAAGGACCCTTTTTCGTGTCCGAACAATTCACTTTCCAGGAGTTCTTCCGGAATGGCGCCGCAATTGACGGGAACAAGCGGCTGGTTCTTCCGGTCGCTGTTAAAGTGGATGGCCCGTGCCACCAGTTCCTTGCCGGTTCCACTTTCGCCGTGGATCAGAATCGTGCTGTCTGAGGCGGAGACTTTTTCAATGGCGTAGAAAATCTTTTTTATCGGATCGCTGTAGCCGATCATCTTGCCAAAATCATACCGCTCCTTGAGATGCCCTTTCAGCGTGACATTTTCTTCCTTGAGTTTGACAAAGGAAAGCGCCCGGGAAACCGTCAATTTGACGAGGTCATCCCTCAGGGGCTTGGTGACATAGTCGAAAGCGCCCATCTTCATGGCGTCAACGGCGCTTCCCACCGTTGCGTATCCGGTAATCATAATCACCAGATTATCCGGATTCATATCCTTGGCAAACTTGAGCAGTTCCAGGCCGTCAACATGGGGCATTCTCAAATCCGTAATGATGAGATCGTACCTTTCTTCGATCAGGGCGTCCATGGCCTCCCGGCCGTTGCCGACGGCCTTCACATGGTAATCACTCTGCAACAGCAGTTCAGCCAGGTTTTCACGGCTCAGATCATTGTCTTCGGCAATCAGGATTTTTGCATTATTCATCGGTGACCCTCGGGTTTCCCGGTTCCGGTCTGTACGAACCGGAAGTCATTAAATGTCCGTCCTCTATACGGCAGGTACAATAAAAATACAACAGGAAACCGTGACGCTCCGTCAATAAATTATCATTTTTCTGATTCCATAAGGCGGAAAGGAGACACATCGTCAAGACCATGACGTCTCAGCGCACCGCCACAGGGTCGGCTGTTGAAATTATTATTGGTGATCTGAAGACCATGCGCCATCTGGCACGGAAATTGATTGATTCTTTGTTCGTAATTGCTCCGGCAGCAACATGTGTCAAAGCCGTTATTCCTGCTAAAGCGGGAATCCGGAATTGGACTGGATGCCGGATCAAAGCCACCCCCCGGGCTCGATCCGGGGTCCGTATGAAATTTTTATGCGTTTAATTGCCGGAGCAAGAATAGAGAAAAATGGGGTCTTATGTTCAGTTCCGAACTCCGAGACAGTGATTATGAGAAAATCAGCCGCCTTGTCTATGATCATTGCGGGATCAATCTGCATGACGGCAAGAAGGAACTCGTCAAAGCGCGGCTGAACAAGCGATTGCGGGAGGGAGACTTCAATTCTTTCGGAGATTATTATCGTCATGTCATTACTGCTGAAGGCACGGATGAATTAGTCACCATGATCGATTCCCTGTCAACCAATGTAACCTTCTTCTTCCGGGAAGAAAACCACTTTGTCAAACTGCGTCAGACGTTACCCGCCATGCTGAAGACGCCGGCCAGAAGCGGTCGATCCGGAAGACTCCGGATGTGGAGCGCCGGTTGCTCCACAGGCGAGGAACCCTATTCACTGGCGATAACGGCTTGCGAATGCTCACCGGACAAGCCGGCGGATTTTGCGATCACGGCAACCGATATTTCCACGCGGGTGCTACATGCCGCGGCCACGGGCGTTTATCAGCAGGACAAGCTCAAAAACGTTCCTCAGGGGGTATTAGAGAAATATTTCCAGTCGGGTTGCGGGCGTTGGGAAGGCCACTGTCGCATCAAGAAGGAAATTCGGGACATGGTCCGGTTTCAGAGGTTCAACCTGATGGAGCCGCCGCCGTCGGACTTTCTTTTTGATATCATTTTCTGCCGGAATGTCATGATCTATTTTGATAAAGCGACCCAGGGGGCGCTGGTGAACCGGTTTTATAACTGTCTCAACAAGGGTGGTTATTTTTTTGTCGGACACTCGGAGAGCCTGACAGGATTGGATCACGGTTTTGAATATATTCAACCCAGTGTTTATCGTAAATAAGGTGATTTTGTGTCTATGAGTGATATTATTGTGGGGATTTCAGATCTGAAGGTGAGCAACAGTCCGGCGGATACCCTGGTCACCTATGCCCTTGGATCCTGTATCAGCGTCGCCGTTTACGATCCGAATGTCAAGGTGGGCGGGCTCCTGCATTTCATGCTGCCTGAATCGTCTCTGGATGCCGAAAGGGCGAGGACAAGCCCTGCCATGTTTGCCGATACGGGGATTACGTTCCTGTTCAAATCCTGCTACGCCCTCGGGGCTGAAAAAAAACGAATGACCGTGAAGGTTGCCGGCGGCGCCAGTATTCTGGACGATACAAATTATTTTCGGATCGGTCAGAAAAATATTACGGCCATGAGAAAGATATTCTGGAAAAACAATGTCATGGTTGACGGCGAAGATACAGGCAGAAACTGTAACCGGACGGTAAGACTCGACCTTTCGACGGGGAAATGTCTGGTCAAGAGTTCTGAAGGCACGGTGAAGGAACTGTGATGATTGACAGCATATTGAAGTCCATTGATAAAATTCCGGCTTTTCCGGCGACGATCCAGAAGGTGATTGAACTGCTTCATGACGAAGATTATGCCGTCAACGATGTGGTGAACGTCATCAAATACGACCAGGCGGTGACGGCCAACATCCTGAAAATCAGCAACTCGGCCTATTTCGGCGCCCGTCAGAAAATCAGGAGCATCCAGGACGCCGTTATTTATCTCGGGCAGCAGCAGTTGATCCGGGCCGTGCAGACTGCCGGCATCTCAAAATTCTTCAGCAAAGGGGGCCGGGGGTATGTCTCGCAATCCAAGGATTTATGGGAGCATTCCGTTGCGGTTGCCCTGATGTCGCAGATTCTTTCCCGCAAGCTCATGTCCCGGGAAGACCCTGTTCTGTACACGGCGGCGCTGCTGCATGACGTGGGCAAGATCATCATGGGGGAATATGTCCATGAATCCTATGAACAGATCAGAAGTCGCGTAACGAATCTGAAATGCTCCTTTCTGGAAGCGGAGGAAGCGATCCTCGGCATCAATCATGCCGAACTCGGGGGGCGGATCGCCGCCCGCTGGAACTTTCCGGCGGAAATCAGGGATGCGATCGCCTTTCATCACCGGCCGGACCTGCTGACGGCCGCGTCCAACAACAGTGCCTGTCTGGTTTATCTTTCAGATCAGGCGTGTCTGATGTACGGCATTGACGGTGGGGTAGATGCGTTGGCCTATCAGGGCCTCGAGGGCGTGATGCGGCATTTCAATCTGAGGGCTGTCGATCTCGAGAAGAGCTTCATCACGCTTCACGATGAGCTGGCGATAGCGAAAGATTTCATAGACATCATGTAGCTTTGCGATGAGGGGATTATGTCGTTCAATGTGCTGATTGTGGATGATTCGGGGGCCATGCGGGTTGTCATCAGGAAGATCATCACCATTTCCGGTTTTAAGATGAACCAGTGTTTTGAAGCCGCAAACGGCTGTGAGGCCCTGGAACAGCTGAAGCAAAATTGGGTGGATGTGATCATTTCCGATATTAACATGCCGGAAATGAACGGATTGGAGCTGTTGAAGGCCTTGCGGCAGGATCCGCTTTATCAGAATATTCCGGTGATTATCGTATCGACGGAAGGAAGTGCGGAGCGGATGGAAGAGGCCAGGGAGGGGGGGGCAAGGGGGTTTATCAAGAAACCTTTTCTGCCGGCCGATATCAGAAGTGTTCTGCATGACGTGATGGGGGTGGGAGCCGATGGCGAATATCAAGAAGATCAAAGAGATGCTGATGACGGCGATTTTTGAAGTGTTTGAAAGGGCGTTCTTTGTCTTTGCCGAGCCGGTGAGGGAATCAGGCGAGGATTATCAGATAAGGGCGACCATTCGCTTCAGCGGGCCCATGACAGGCGCCATGCAGATTTCCATGCCAGAAAACCTCGCAAAAAAAATGGCGGCCAATATGCTGAGCCTTGGCGACGGCGAGGCGACGGATCCGCTCATCGCGGATTGTATTAAAGAATGCCTCAATATGGTCTGCGGCAGCTTTGTGCGCAAGGTCGATCCAGACCATGTGTTTCACCTGACGATTCCAGACTATGAGCTGATTTCAGAGCGGTCCGGCGATATGGATGCGCAATCCGACTCTGCCCTCAGGCTGGTCTTTAATACTGAAGCAGGCGCTTTTGAGGTCATGATGACAACGCCCGGCTGTCTATAATCATGGTATATCATCGGCTATGAATAGACATGATGTTCCGTTAATTGATTTTTATCTGTCTCCCGGTCATATCTATTTAAGCCATGAGCCCGCCCTGGTATCCACGGTGGTCGGTTCCTGTGTGGCCGTTTCGTTGTGGGACAGCAAGAAAGGATATGGAGGGATGGCCCATTTCCTGTATCCCTTCACGGGGGACCGATACCGGGCGACGGCTCAATACGGTAATGTGGCGATCAAATATCTGGTGACCATGTTTCTTGAGCTCGGCGTTCCGGAGAATAACCTGCGGGCGCAGCTTTTCGGCGGGGCGCTGATGGCCCCGGCAGATTGCATAAGAATTGCTAAGGAAAATGTCCAGATGGCGAGGAAAATCCTCAGGAGCCATCGCATCAGCATCGTTTCCGAGGATACGGGGGGCAATATGGGGCGAAAGATTGTCTATAACACGCAAAGGAACGAAGCCGCCGTTTACAAGGTCAACAACCTGCGCCAGGGGGACTGGTATCCTTATATCCACGAAGGAAGATGACTGTGAAAAAGATAAGAGTGCTCATTGTTGACGACTCTGCTGTGGTCAGAAAGGTTTTTTCGGAGGAACTCTCGAAATACACCGATATCGAGATCATCGGTACGGCGCCGGACCCATTCGTGGCAAGGGACAAGATTGTTGCCCTGCAGCCGGATGTCATTACCCTGGATATCGAAATGCCCCGGATGGACGGCTTGACCTTCCTGCGAAAACTGATGAAGCATTATCCCTTGCCGACGATTATCGTAAGTTCCTTGACGCCGAAGGGAGGAAAATTGACGCTTGAAGCCATGGAGATCGGCGCGGTGGATGTAATCGCCAAGCCGGGCGGTTCTTATACCGTCGGCAACATGAGCGCACAACTGGCGGAGAAGATCCGGGCGGCGTCGTATGCAAAGATCACCAGGAAGGATTTTGGCGTTCATGAGCAGGATACCCCTCCCTTGAAAGCGTTGGCCCAGACGTCCTACAAAATCATCGCCATCGGCGCATCGACCGGGGGGACGGAAGCCCTGAAGAAGGTGCTTACAAAATTGCCGACTAATTCGCCGGGAATTGTGATCGTCCAGCACATGCCGGCCAACTTTACCGCCGCATTTGCGGACCGACTGGATTCTCTGTGTCAAATAACCGTTAAGGAGGCCAGGGATAACGATTCGGTCGTGCCGGGTCTGGCTTTGATTGCGCCGGGGAATTTTCATATGATTTTGAGGCGAAGCGGCGCCAGGTATTATGTTGAAGTGAAAACCGGTCCGATGGTGCATCACCAGCGCCCTGCCGTTGATATTCTTTTCAAGTCAACGGCGAAATACGCCGGCGCCAATGCAATCGGCGTCATCCTGACCGGTATGGGCGCCGATGGCGCACAGGGGCTTCTGGAGATGAAAAACGCGGGCGCCGATACCATTGCCCAGGATGAAAATTCCTGTGTGGTCTTCGGCATGCCGAAGGAAGCCATCAAGATGGGTGCGGCCGACAAGGTTTTGCCCCTGGATAAAATTCCCATAGAAATGATGAGGATGGTGTGATCGATGAACGGCAACGCCTTGACCAAGTCCATTGATGATCTCGCTTCTGACCTTGTTTTTCTCGATGACAGGGAAATAGACATTCCCTCATCAGGCAAGTTCATGAACGGCCTGGAAGCGATAATCAAAGCTGCGGAACTTTTAAAAATGAGCGAAGTGACCCATGTGGCCGCAGGCTTGAACCATATCCTGGAAAAAATTGTCTTTGGCAATCTGCAGGACCAGGAGCTTGGTTTCAGCACCTTTGAGAAGGGAATTGCGCTCATGCAGGAGATCAGTGAAAATTACGAGCACACCGAGGGGTACAAAGGAGATATCAAGCCTTTTCTTGAAGCGGTTGCCTCTTTGACCGGGGTCGTTGTTTCCGTCGATTCCGCTTGTGTGAATGACGCCCCGGAACCCGTGCAGGCGTCCGATGAGGTCGTGCAAATCCAGGATGTGTCTCTCGTGAAGGATTTTATTTCCGAAGGGCTTGAATATATTGATGAAATAGAGGTCAATATTCTAAATCTTGAACAGAACCCTGATAATACGGATACGATCAACACGATCTTCAGACCCTTCCATTCCATAAAGGGTGTGGCCAGCTTTCTCAACCTGGAGAAAATACGAGACCTTGCCCATAATCTGGAAAACTTGCTGGACAAGGCCAGAAACATGGAGCTGCGCATCACGCCGCCCCTGATCGATGTCGTTCTGGACGGCGCCGACGCCTTGAAGGCGATGATTCTGCAACTGAAAGATCAGATTGAAAACCAGCCGGTCAAGCCCCTTAATATTGATCTGTCGGTTCTTGTGCAGAGGATTCAGGTGGTGGAAAAAAGCGAAAAAGAGTCGCCCCCGAACCGAAAGCTTGGTGAAATTCTGGTCGACGATGGTCTTGTTACGCAAGTTGATGTAAATCTTGCAATCGAAGCGGCGCAAATACCCCCCCAGAAGAAAATCGGCGAAGTCCTGATGGAGGAGGGGAAGGTCACGCCCAAGCAGGTTTCCCAGGCACTGAGGAAACAGACGGAGCAGGCAACGGATGCATCCACCCTGCGGGTTGACGTTCACAAACTGGATGACCTCATCGACATGGTTGGAGAACTCGTCATTACGCAATCCATGATTCAGGAGGACCTGTCCAAACAGATCAATGCCGATAAAAACCTCATGCGGGATATTGCGCTTTTCTTCCGCATTACCTCAAGCCTGCAGCGAACATCCATGAGCTTGCGCATGATTCCCATCAGGCAGACTTTCCAGCGCATGTCCAGGCTGATCCGGGATCTGGCGAAAAATGCCGGGAAGGCCGTCATTGTCGAAATGTATGGTGAAGAAACGGAAATCGACCGCAATATGGTGGATGAAATATACAATCCGCTGGTCCATATGGTCCGGAATTCCGTGGATCACGGGCTCGAAACGCCGGAGGAGAGGATCAATGCCAGCAAACCAGAAAAAGGACTCATTACCCTCCGGGCTTATCATCGCGGGGGAAATATCGTCATCGAGATCTCCGATGACGGCCGCGGTTTGAGCAGGCAGAAGATCATCGATAAAGCCCTGAAAAAGGGCCTGATCTCCAATACGGAGAATTTATCCGATCAGGATGCCTTCAAGATGATTCTGCTGCCCGGTCTGTCAACGGCGGAGAAGGTGACGGATGTTTCCGGCCGCGGTGTGGGCATGGATGTCGTCAAACAGGCTGTGGAAAAACTGCGCGGCAAGATCGATATTGACAGCACTCAGGGAAAGGGAACTACATTCAGCACGAGCTTTCCGCTGACGCTGGCTATTATTGACGGGATGATGGTGAAGGTGGGACGGGAAATCTACGTCATTCCGACCATGGCCATCCGCCAGGCGCTGCGGCCGGCCAAGGAACATCATAACCTTGTTGTAAACAAAGGAGAAACCATCCATGTGATGGGTCAACTGCTGCCGTTGGTGAGGCTGTATGATCTGTTCGGGATCGAACCCGTGCAAAGGGATCCAGAGGAGGCCATCGTCGTTGTCGTGGAGGGTGAAAATCGAGCCAAATGCCTGCTGGTGGATGAAATCATCGGTAAAGCTGAAGTCGTGATCAAGAGTCTCGGGGCCGGCCTCAAGCATATCAAAGGGGTTTCTGGCGGTGCCATTCTGGGAGACGGCCGCATCGGGCTGATTCTGGATCCGGAAGGCATCTTCGAATTGAGTGAAGGGAAAACATAAGGAGGCGTGTATGGATCTGCATATCAAAATCCTCGTGGTCGATGATTTTGCCACCATGAGAAAAGTGATCAGAAATCTGTTGAAGCAGGGCGGATATGAAAATATCGTGGAGGCCGAAGACGGTGTGACGGCCCTCCGGACCTTGAAATCCCAGAAGATCGACCTGATCATCTCGGACTGGAACATGCCGAACATGACGGGTCTGGAACTGCTCAAAGCGGTGCGGGCCGACGAAGACCTGAAAGCGACGCCTTTTCTCATGGTAACCGCTGAGGCTCTGCAAGATAACGTGATCGCAGCGGTGAAGGCCGGTGTCAGCAATTACATTGTCAAACCGTTTACGGCAGAAGTCCTGAGTGAAAAAATAAAGAAAATTCTCGAGAAATTAGGGTAATGAAACGCTGAAAGGAGCGGTTATGGATGTAAAGTATATCAATTCCTTTTTGGAGGGAACCGTCAGCGTCCTGAAAACCATGGCGATGACGGAACCCCTTGCCGGAAAACCATATCTGAAGAAGGACAATCATGCCAAAGGCGACGTCTCCGGGATTATCGGTTTTACAGGTTCGGCGCGAGGCTCCCTGGCCATCAGCTTCAGCAAAGCCGCCATCCTCAGCATCGTTGCCAATATGGTGGGTGAGAATTACAGCGATATCAATGGCGATGTTCGGGACGCCGTCGGGGAGATTACCAATATGATTTCCGGCGTTGCCAGGAAAAACCTCGAAGCGCAAGGAATGAATATCCTGGCCGCCATTCCGACCATCGTCTCAGGCGAGAACCATGCGATTCTTCACGTTCTCGGCGGGCCCAGCATAATCATCCCTTTTGAAACAAATGCAGGACCTTTTTACGTTGATATCTGTCTGAACATGCAAGGATAGGACATGCAATGGTGGGACACAGTGACTGTATGACGGGACCAAATTATTCAATTTCCCTGCGTTCTCGCAGCATTTCTCGTTCTGTTTCAAACGCGAACTGAATGATCCTGTCCCGGATGCCGTCATCGATCTTCTGGAAACAGGCGGCAATGAAATAGCCGCTCGTCTGCTTCTGGACCTTAAGCACCTCCCCGTATAGATATAACGCAGCCGGCTTATGCAAAGTCAGCATCATTTTTATTTCCAAAAGATCGCCGGGAGAAAAGTCCTGCTGGGACGAGAAACTCATGCCGCTGCCGCTGAGGGTGATAAATTTAAAAGGCAATAAATGAAAACCTTCAGACTGGAGCGTCAATGTCTCAAGGACAGTATCGAGTTTTGCATTCAGAAGATTCATCCATTCCCGCTGTGGGTGATGTTCCAAAGGCGGCATCTGGTGAAAATCGGCCAGAACAACTTCTCCCGAAATCCTGGACTTGACCAATCCCCGCTCTTCATCGGGTACAAGACGAAAGCCGACGGGGATGTAAACATCCACACGTGAATATTCCCGTTTATTCTGATTGTCGTAAATGGATTCCATCGGAGCTCAACTTCCCTGATTTATTCTGAAGAAACCATCGTTCCTGACAGTGATGAACTGCAAAAGCAGTGCCATATGAATTCTCAGATGCTGAAGCATCAGGATTGCGTCCCAACCTTGTTTCCATTATTTTCCCTCTCTTGACATGAGAAGTTCAAGAGGTGTGTCGGTCTTTCTTTCATAGCGGGAGCCTTCACGATGGTATATTAGTTGCAATTTTCCTGGATGGTCAAATATGCCGATTAATTACAGGGTGACGTTGGAATGAAGCCGATACACGGAAGGGTGATCAAATCAGAAGATGTAAGACTTGTCAATAAATCCGGGAAAAGGATTCCCAAACCGGGCGGCGCCCCCGGTGATGACGGAGCATCAGGCCTGACTGACGAAACAATGACGACTTCCGATCTGGAAACGTTGAAAGAGATTTATTTAAAGAAAATACGGTCAGCGGAACAACGGGCCCACGAAAATGGATTATCGGAAGGCATTTTGAAGGGCAGGGAACTGGAAAAGAAGGAGGCATTGCTGAGCGTCCAGGCAGTGAACGCCTTGATCCATGAAGTCTCCAAGTTAAAGAAGAACATGCTCGAAGTCGCCGAGGAGCAAATCCTCCAACTGGTTCTGGCCATCACACAGAAGGTGATTCACATGGAAGTGAAGACCAACCGTGAGATCATCCAGAATGTCCTAAAGGCCGCGATGAGAAGCATCGTAGATCGGGAAAACATGAAGGTCCGTGTTCATCCTCAGGATTTTCAATATATACAGGAGATCAAATCGGACTTTCTGCAAAGCTTCGATGGTATAAAAAACATTGTTTTTGAAGAAGATGCATCTATTCTTCGGGGAGGGGCCATTATCGAAACCATATTTGGTGAAGTTGATGCACGACTGGATCACCAGTACAATGAAATAAAATCATCCATGACGACATTCCATAACAGCAGATGAAATCTGGAATGAATCAATATGATGATGGAGCGCCCTATGGTTGAGCTTGCAAAATACCACCGTCTTCTGGAGCAGGTAGATCCCATCCGGGTCCATGGCAAGGTCAGTGAAATCATTGGATTGGTCGTGGTGGGGCACGGGCCGGTGGCTTCCATCGGAGAACTATGCGGCATTTTCCCGGGAAACTCGGACACGCCCCTGTCTGCGGAAGTTGTTGGTTTTAAAAAAGGCATGGTGCTCCTGATGCCCCTGCAAAGCATTCAGGGACTTGGGCCGGGATGTAAAATTATCTCTCTCGGTCGTAAAGCAAGCGTGAAAGTGGGGAAGAATCTGCTGGGAAGGGTCATTGACGGCCTGGGGGACCCGATTGACAACAAGGGACCTATTGACTGTGAAAAAGAATATCCCATTTATGCCGATCCCATCAATCCTCTTAGCCGCAAGCGGATTGAAGAACCGATGGACCTCGGCGTCCGGGCGTTGAACGGGATTCTCTGTTGTGGAAAAGGTCAGAGAATGGGCATTTTTTCCGGATCAGGTGTCGGCAAAAGCATTCTGCTCGGGATGATTGCCAGAAATACCAATGCGGACGTCAATGTCATCGGCCTGATCGGAGAAAGGGGGCGGGAGGTCCGGGAGTTTCTTGAAAAGAACCTTGGAGAAGAAGGCCTGGCGCGATCTGTGGTGGTCGTAGCGGGATCAGACATGCACCCCCTTATCCGCATGCGCGCCGCTTACGTGGCAACATCCATATCCGAATATTTTCGGGACCAGGGCAAAGATGTACTGCTCATGGTTGATTCGCTGACGCGATTTGCCATGGCGCAACGGGAAATCGGCCTTTCCGTCGGTGAGCCTCCCACTACGAAAGGCTATACGCCCTCTGTGTTCAGTCTCCTGCCGAAATTACTGGAAAGGTCCGGAAACCTGGAGAATTACGGAAGCATTACAGGTCTTTATACCATTCTCGTCGAAGGCGATGATTTCAATGAACCCATATCGGATTCTGCGAGATCTATCCTTGACGGACATGTTTCCTTGACGAGAGAGTTGGCCAACAAGAACCATTATCCGGCCATTGACGTTCTGAGCAGCATCAGTCGGGTCATGATCGACATAGTTGACGACGAACACAGGCGGTTAGCGGGGAAAGTCGTCAATCTTCTTGCCACATACAGGAAAGCGGAGGATCTGATCAATATCGGGGCCTATGTGCAGGGCAGCAATCCGGAGATTGATTATGCCATTACCATGATTGATCGCATCAATCGCTTCCTGATGCAGGATATTCATGAAAAGATAGATTTTCAAAAGAGCAGGGCTGAATTGCGAGCCCTTTTTGACTCATCATCGCCGAAAACGGCGCCCTGACGATTATTTGAGGCAATCCAAGCGTGGCGAAAAAGGCAAAGATCGATCTGTTGGATATCGGCATAAACGAAGAGAACGGGGCGGTCCACCAGGACGAATCCCTGAAGAATGTTATCCCGGACGATCGTGAGGATCAGGCGGCCCATGAAGAACAGACCGGCCGGATGAATGTCCTGATGCGTCTGTTAAAAAATGCAAGGTTAAAAATAATTATAATCCCTGTCATATCCATCTTGCTCGTCATGGTCGCCGGAGGATCGATCTGGTGGTTCTATGAGGGCGAACCAAAGAAGGAATCCAGAATTAGGGAAAGTGAGCGTCTGAAAAAGGCCATTCCAGCCGAAGAGAAGATGGTCTCATTCGATAATTTCTTTATTGATGTCCGGGATCAGAAAGGCGACAGGAGGATCGCTTTCTACGATATTGTCATCGAACTGGAAAAACCTCAGACTGCAGGCGCCACGGGCGAACGGGTTGATGTAAGAAGCGCCATCCATGCCGTTCTGAAGAAAAAACAGGTCGTTGATGGATTATCAGTGGAAGGCAGATCACTGATAAAAAATGAACTGATAAAGGAACTGGACCGTCTGCTGGGCGAAAAGGCTGTAAAAAATATCTTCATTACACGATGTGAAGTGATATAACCGCGGAAAGTTTTGGAGCGGGATTCCCTGAATGAGGAGTTATGAACATGAATGAAAAAGACGCCTACAGTTATCTGGAAAAAACGTTTGTTGCAACTTTTTTGGATGAACTAATGCCGGGAATTTTTCATAATTTTGCAAATCCCTTAAACGGCATCATGGGGCGTTCAAAATTGATGCAGCGTCGCCTGGTGGAATTTATCGAAAAAATAAGGGTAAGCTGCCCGGACATGGATGCGGACATGAACGAGCGCTGCAAGAAATTGTCATCGGATATTAACGCGATAGCAGATGAATCTGAAAAATTTTATGATCTGTTTCGTATCTCCACCGGCAAGTTCTATGCAATCCGCGCTCACAATATGGATCGCTTGAATCTATCCAGTCTGATTGAAGCAGAAATGGGCTTTGCGGATTTCTATCTGGACTTTAAGCATAATGTTAAAAAGGACGTCCGGATCGATCATGAAATGCCTGACATATCGGGGATTACGGCCTTCTGTTCAATGGCCCTTTGGGCGTTGATCAGACAGTCTATTAAAAATATCCATGATACAAATGATAAAATCTTTATGATTGCAACCGCTCATGACGATCAATGGGCATCCGTGATGATCAACAATATCGGCGGCAGGTTATTGCAGGGGTGGGAGGGCGTATTATCCGATACGATTACCGGTGGCGTCAAGCTTCAGGATATCCCGAATGAACAGAAGGATCTGTTTTATGCGTTGCTGTTATTGATAAAGAGCAGTGCAGGGGCTGAAATCACGCATGATGGGGATACGGAGACGCTGACCGTCAGAATCCCTCATCATCTTAAAAAGAAAGAGGATTGATAAGTAAGTGTTATCATTGCTTCATGTCCAAATCATGGTCGAGGCCGTTTTCTTTGCCGCCATTTTATTTCTGCTCTGGCGGCTTAAGAGAGACATTGAAAAATACCGCCCGCTTGCCGATGGTTCCGTCATAAACAAGCTCACAAAGATCATGGCCGATTCGCAGGAATTCACCAACGGGTTCGTGATGCAGATGGAGGAAAACAAACACGCGCTGAACAAGCTGGCCCGTCAACTGGATGAAAAGGAGAAAAGACTGGTTGTGCTTGTTGATCAGGCAGAGGCAGCCATTAAACAAATAAATTCCGGGTGGGGCGATTCAGCACCGGTTTTGTCCGAAAAGCGATATGACGACGCCAGGAACATGGTCCAGCAGGGCATGAGTCAGGAAGAGGCGTCGAAGCAGTCGGGCCTCACCGAAGGTGAAATCGATCTTATCATGGAGCTGTCGCGAACCCGAACAGGACAATCGTCTTGAGGCTTGAACCGGAATATTCTTGCGCCTGATATCGGAACACATAATATCCCGCATAAAGTCGAAGCCTTGCCCGTACATATCTCGCGATCGTTCCTGATAAAGAAAAAGTTAAAGTTCCGTCCGGATTAAACCGATATGATGATCGAAAAGGATTAATTTAAACGGACGGAGTCAAGGATGACGATATCGGCCTATCAAGTTGACAATGTAATCAAGGCATACAGCAAGCAGAATAAAGCAAGGGTGTGCTTTGAGACGCCGCAGGCAGCCGCGCAGGATCGCTACAGAGATGTGGTGGTATTGTCCAACAGCGAGGACATCAAGACAGACGCGTATAAAAAAATATCCTACAGTCTGCTGGATGTCCTCTTGAGAGACAATCGATAGCATACCGGCGATCCCTTGCAACTCAACGGCGACGCGGTATGCCTCTCCGCAAGCATCCGCGTCCGTTTCTCCGTTTTTAATAAGTTATTTGTTTGTATCATTGAGGGCTTATGACACAATATGTGGGCATGGAGCAAATGCCGGGTTACAACAAAAGAATTCTTGTTGTGGATGATTATCCTCCGACCAGGGACTTGATTCGTGAGGCCCTGAATCAATCCAGTCATTATGAAATCAGCGAAGCTGAAAACGGCCTCGAGGCGCTCGATATATTCAGGGAAAGTCACTTCGATCTTGTAATCAGCGATGTGATGATGCCGGTCATGGGGGGCATGGAACTCCTCAACCGGCTGAGGGATATCAATCCCGATACTGCGGTCATCATGATGACCGCAAAGCCGGCCGTGGATATGACGGTATCGGCAATGAAAAAGGGGGCCGTTGATTTTCTCAAGAAGCCCTTTAATATTGATGACCTGTTGTTCAAGGTTCATATTTGCCTCGATGAAAAAACCCTGCGCGGACGTGTTCATCCCACAACAGACATTGCAGAAATTCAACTCAATGATAAAACACGGGAATTGTCTGTCCATGGGCATATCTACGATTCTTTTGAAAATTTTGAAGGCGATCATGACCATGTTTTCCAAAAAGTCGTCGATCTGTCCCTGAATGTAGTCGATGGAGAAGAATGTTCCCTGCTCATGTATGACGAAGATGAGGGGATTTTTCATCCCAAGATCATCAAAAGCGCTCATGAGGAAAAATATGAGCGGGAGACCATCCCGGCCCTCAAACAGATATTCGATGAGGTTGCTGCGAAGAAAGAGGCCCTGATGGTACATTCGTCCGAGCATCCGGAGATCGCCCCTTCTTTGATCTGTGCGCCGTTGATGATTCGCAGCAATATTTTCGGCATTCTGTGCATCCGCAAAAAAACAAATCGCGAATGTTTCACCTCAAAAGATCTGCAATATGTAGTCAGCCTGACCAAGCGGGCGTCTCTCAACCTCGAAAACAGAATCTTGTATGAAAGCGTCTATAATAATGTCCTCGACACATTCAGGTCTCTGATCGCATCCGTGCAGCTACGCGATCATTACACGGAAGAGCATTGCTTTCGGGTGGCCGAACTGTCTGTGAAGCTCGGCCAGGTCATGAATTGCAGCAGTAAGGAGATCGAATCCATCAAGATCGCCGGGATCCTGCATGACGTGGGGAAAATTGCCATACCGGATAATGTGCTGTTGAAACCGGATCGATTAACGCTCGAGGAGTTCATGATCATCAAGTCACATCCGGATGTCGGCGAACGCATCCTGAGACCGATCCTCCTGTTCGATCAGGAACGAATTATCATCCTTCACCATCATGAACGCTGGGATGGAAAGGGGTATCCCAAATGGTTGGCGGGTACGGACATCCCGCTGCTTTCGCGCATTCTGGCCGTTGCTGACGCATTCGACGCCATGACCAACAACCGTCCTTACCGGGCTGCCATGTCCGTCGCCGATGCCGTCGCCGAGATCGAAAAAAACAGCAATACCCAGTTCGATCCGGCGGTCGTCGATGCCTTCATGAAGATTCTCTGCGCGGCAGAGGAAGAAACGAGCCCGCAGGGTGACAGACGGGTCAAACAGGCCATCTGATCGGTCTGTATTCTGGATGGCTCCGTAAATAAGCCATGCAGGCAAGGCGCGAATGATGAAGCGCAACGAAGCATGCGGAGAGACCTTTGAAAAATGGCTTCGCCGCCGCTCAAAATCTTTTTCGCATAAAATATTATAAAGCTTAAAGATGTTTTAAATCAATAAGATAGTCAAATTTCTGGAAAGTCGAAAAATCTTTGATTCGCCGCTTGCGAACCATTTTTCGGCGGATATGAAAAACTCTCGCGGACTTTTTGCGAAGGCGTCATGCCTTGGCTTGCTCGTAGTAACGGGTCACGTTCTTGATATAGCTTTTCGTTTCGAGGGGCATCTGCGCGGGCCTTCGCTCGAGGTTCCCCATTCCCCAGTTATAGGCCGCCAGGGCCGTGGCGACATTCCCCTCATACCGATTCAGCAACTTGCTTAAATAGCGGGTTCCTGCCTGAATGTTTTCCACCGGGTCGTAGGCGTTTTGCACGCCCAGTTCCCGCGCCGTCCCCGGCATAAGCTGCATCAGCCCCATGGCGCCTTTCGGGGAGGTGCTGTTGGGATTGAAGTTGCTCTCCACCCGGATCACACTTCTGACGAGGTCCGGATCAACGCCGTGGTCGGCAGCAGCCTTGTCGATGATGGATTCGAGACCCTGGCGCCGGCCCTGGGCGTCAGGGTTGCGCCTAAGAGCAGATGGTGTTGGCGCTTCTCGCTCCGGCGGGATGAACCCATCCTGCGCGACGGGCAGGGATGAGTCTCTGTCCCCCCCCAGCCTCGCTTGATCCTGTTTCTCAAAATTTTGCGGTAATACTTCCCGGCTGAACGGGAAAAACCGGTCCGACAGGAAGGGAAGGCGGATGTCCGTGTCCTCACCGGCCTCCGCCGACATGGTGCGCAGGAGGCTTCGGTTCATCTGCGCCTGCACGATGTTGATGATTTCCAGGAGTTCCTGCTTGGACAGGGGTGGCCATTTCCCGGAGCCGCCATCCGGTGTTTTAGACGTTATTTCAAGCACATGAATGAAGGTTGGCCCGCCTGGCAGATCGTGGGCGCGGCCTCTGCCCGGCGCGACTCCGGAGAGTTTCGAAATCGAAGCAACAGGATCGATGTGCTGGATGGACATGACTTCCTCAATTTAATTATGCTGGTTTTAACTACAAATATCATGCCACAAAATGATGACGGTTTCGTTAAAAAGGCACGATTTAAGCATATAATTTCACAGACATTGAATTCATCAGGGAGGCACAAGGATGCTCCTGCAGGGCGGCATTAAAAGGGATGAAGCGGGCAATATCCTGAAAAAAGTGAAGGACTGCCGGGCCCAGCTCCAGAAGGATAACATTTATTCCTGTTTGATGACCTTTCGGGACGTTCTTGAAAAGTCGCTGACGACGAGGATGCTGCCGGCCGATGAAAAGCAGGTGCACAAGGAGATCAATACCTTCCAGGCCGATCTGGCCGCGTCAAAGGCCTTTCTGAGTCTTTACGGACCTGTCACGTTCAAGGACGACGACATGAAAACCGCCCTCGATTTCATGAGGCAGCTCATCCAGATCCGGGAAGAGGAGATCGTGGCCGCCATGGAAAAAGCGCAGGCGGAGGGAAGCGCCAAGCCCGATACCCTGCAACAGCGCATAGATAAGATCATGGTTTTCATCGAGCGGGAGGATGTTGACTCGGCCCGGGCGATGGCGGAAAAGGACGAGGAGGCTGCGGATGCGCTCATCGAACAGTACAATTTCTCGGGGATCGAATGCCGAAAAGAGCAGGATTTCGAAAAAGCCTCAAAAATATTCAGGAAAGCCCTGTTTCTTCGCCCCGACGACGAAGGCCTTTATTACAACCTGGCCCGGGTCCACATCGATGAGGGGGACTGGGCGGCGGCCAAAACGGCTGTACAGGAAGCGCTCAGGGCCAATCCCGATTTCAAGGAAGGCCACCAGCTCAGGACGTTTATTGATAAAAATCTGTCGTAACTTGCCGTCACCAAGAAAGCGTCACGAATCAGGCGATCCTGGAAAAGCCGCTGTATTCGTCGGCGGACGCATCCATGGCTTTTCCGTAGGCGTCCATGCCGTAGAATTTGAAGACGATGTGGGCCGGGTCGATGGTGGCATCGGCGCCGGCATTCTGGGAAACGCTGAACCGCACGGTTGCCGTGTTCGTCCCGGTGTTGTAAGACACCGACAGCGGAATCGGCATAATGATGGCCTCCGTGCCGGGCGGCTTTAGCCCCCCGTTATAGACACCGCTGTTTTTCCGGATGGACGCCCGGCTGATGGTCCAGTTGTTGCGGTTCAGCACGGACGCCAGGTTCATGTCCTTGGAAAAAGCGAAGCTCATGGAGAAGAGTTTCGAGCCGCCTGGCGTCGCCAGACCGGAGTGCAGTGTGGAAACCTCGGTCGCGCGCCCCAGCCGGGTATTGAATCCATCCGGGCTGTTGGCCATAAGAAATCTCGGCTGCCGGGCGCCTGTGATGTATAGCTGGACGGCCGACGCCTGTGTCGATCCTCTTGCGGAAAGCAGGGCGGCCTGCTCCGTCGCATTCTGGAAATCCCCCATATCCGCATAGGCATATCCCAGTTCGACGTAGGCCTTTTCAAAATTCCGGTTCACCTTGATGGCTTTTTCGAGTTGTAAAACCGCCTCCTGGTAGTTTCCAGCCATCCGCGCCGTCTGTCCCAGGCCGTAGAAGCCTGCGGCGCTTACAGGTGTCAGGCGGACAACATTGGCGAATTGCTCGCGGGCAGCAGTCAATTGACCAGCGGTAAGGTATGACTGCCCCAGCGAATACCGGCTGTCGGCGGAATCCGGGTTCAGCCGGACGGCCGCCTCGAACGCCTTCAGCGACTCTTCCGGCTGCCCCTCCTTCAGATAAATGTCTCCCAGCGCGAGCTGGAATTCGTCGCGCGTCGGGTAGATGCGGATCGCTTCCTTATACACCTTGATCGCGTCGGCCGTCTTTTCAAGGTTCAGATAGGCCTTGCCCATGTAATCGTAGGCCTTGGCGGTGTTGTCGGTGAATGGCGAAAGCGCGGCGGATCTGCGGAAGGCGTTGATGGCGCGGGCGTAGTTCTTTTTCTGGTAGAAGTCGATTCCCTGTCCCAGCAGATTGCCGGCCAGCGCGTCGAGGTTGGCCTGGGAACTGGCGAACGTCGAGGAAAACAAATAGTCGATGGCTTCTGTTGATACGCCCGATAGGCCCCGCATAAAACACTCCCGATTGTTGATGGCTCTGGTATGGTTATCGGCAATGCGGCGAAGGGACTTGAAAATATCCCGAAAAAAATATTCTGCAACGGCGGTTAAGGTTTTGTGGCGAAGTTCCGATAAGGTGTTTGAAGCGAGCGGCAATCGGGTCGGAAAGGGGGAATGGAAGCAAGGCCGGTCGGACGCTTTCGGAAGCGAAACAAATACAAAATAAAACAAAACCCTAACCCCCGACAAGAATTGCCGGGAAACAACCCTAGAAAAGGAGAAAAATTATGGCTATCAACGACGTATCATTGACCTCAGGCATGAGGTCCAACCTTTTGAGTCTTCAGGGAACCGTTGAACTTCTGAACCGGACGCAGAACCGTCTGTCCTCCGGCAAGAAGGTCAATTCGGCCATCGACAACCCGGTGTCGTTCTTCGCGTCCCAGGCTCTGACCTCGCGCGCTTCTGTCATCGACAGCTTGAAGGACGCTATGGGTCAGGCAGTCCAGACGATTACCGCCGCCGACAAGGGTATCAAGGCGATTTCGGCCATGATCGAACAGGCCAAAGGTATCGCCCAGGCAGGCCTGAGCGCCGATGCCAACTCCGGCGCTGCGACCGTGTCTTTAACAATGGGCGCTGTGGCGACAGGTGAAGCCGTCATTATAAACGGCGTCACACTGACGGCTACAGACAGTGGCACTCCGACCACTATTGAGTTTTACCAGGGCGGCAGCGCCGAGATGGACGCCATTTCTCTGGCTGACGCCATCAACGCTCACACCAGCTTGACAATGTACACGGCAACCGTTAGTGGCGCAGTAGTGACGGTTGCAAAAGTGGACACTGACGGTGTAACTCCGGATGATATCACTGCTGCTGAAGTTACAGGCGTTCACGCTAATATTACTGAAGCAGACATTGCAGCAACAAACGAACTCTCCAGCCTTGTCGACCAATATAATGAAATGCGCACACAGATGTCCGAACTGGCGGAAGATTCCGGGTACAAGGGCAAGAACCTCCTGTCCGCCACTGCAGCTTTACGATCTCTGATCGTTCAGTTTGAGGGCAATACGCTGACCGTGCAGGGCTTTGACTCCACGGCAGCCGGCCTTGGCATTACGGCGGCATCATGGACGACAGGCGACGCGGCAACAAAGATTGCTGCCGACATTGTGTTGCTGGATGATGCTTTGTCCAGCATTCGCCAGAGTTCGTCAAAGCTGGCCGGCAACCTGAGTATCATCACGGTTCGTCAGGAATTCTCGACGAACATAATCAACACGCTGACCGAAGGCTCGGACAAGCTGACGCTGGCCGATGCCAACGAGGAAGGCGCCAACATGCTGATGTTGCAGACCCGGCAGACGCTGAGCACGACGGCCCTGAGCCTCTCGGCACAGGCGGCACAGTCAGTTCTGAGACTGTTCCAGTAAAACGGTAAACACCACTAACCAACGTCGGATGGGGAGGAAGAACTCTTCCCCATCCGACACAACCAAAATCATAGACATTCCCTATTTTACTCATCTGCCCTGCGTTCGGGCGGGGACTGGAGGCGAATAAATGGCGCTGAAAATCATCCTGAAGCCTCATGAAAAATTCATCATCGGCAAGGCCGTCATCACCAACGGCGAAGCGAAAAGCGCCTTTGCCGTTGAAAACGATGTGCCGATCTTGAGAGAAAAGGACATCATGAGCCTGGCGGCGGCCGATACGCCCTGCAAGAAGATCTATTTTGCGATCCAGCTGATGTATGTGGATGAAAGGAACCTTTCCGAACACCACAAGACATACTGGGACCTGGTGAAGGATATAGCCGGGGCGGCGCCCAGCATCAGGCCGATGCTGAAAGATATCAGCGAAAGGATACTCAACGGCAATCATTATCAGGCGCTGAAAATGACGAAAAAACTCATTGATTATGAACGGGAGGTCATGGGCCGTGTACGCAGTGCAACTTGAATCATACAGGACAGCACAGAATTCCGTCATGTCAGGCAGGCAAATTGAAGCCGCCGCGCTGACGCGGTGCGCGCTTCTCATTTCGGAATGTCAGAAGAACTGGGATGACCCGGACGGGGACATCAACCTGGCTGAAACGCTCAGGACCAACCAGAAAGTCTGGAGCATCCTCCAGTCGGAACTGGTGAAGGAGGACAATCCACTGCCCAGGCAACTCAAAGAGGATATCCTCAACTTAAGCCTCTTTATCGACAAGAGAACCCTCGAAGTCATGGCCTACCCGGCCCCCGAAAAACTCAAGATTCTCATCGATATAAACCTGAATCTCGCCGCGGGCCTCAGGAGCAATCCCTCCTCGAGGTAGCCGATGACGCACTGCCTTGACTTCCAAGCAGTGCGTCACGTAAACGTATAGATTCCTCATTGCCGATCCTGTTTTCAACTGTCGAATTGACAATGAGCAGTGCTTCTTTCATCTTTCCATGAGCAATGAGCTGTCCGGCAATTTTGTTTAAGGCTGCCGCCATCTGAACCGCCTTTCGCAATAAGTACGAAAAAAGTTCACAAGCTTTTTCTTTTTCTTCTTCCAAGCAGAAAATGACAGCCTTTAGAAACAATGCGGGCGGGTAGTCCGGTGTCGTTTTAAGCACTTCCTCGAGGGCTGATAGCGCCTTGTTCCACGAACCAGCAATAATTTCGCAGTGAGCGTAAATATGAACATATTCATTGGGCTTTATATCGGTTCCCATCGCTTTGCTTGCTGCCGCCAGCGCCTCCTCATAACGGTCGAGCATCAAGTAGGCGGAAGCGAGCTGGATGTGTATTTCGGAAATTGGTTCGCCGTATGAGACACGGGCGATTTCCTTATAGTGTGGCGATTGAGGATTGGCCTGTAAGAGTGATAAGAGTTCCAACCACAATGCAGCAGCTTCTTCATATTTACCAAGCGCCTGGGCCTGTTTGGCCAGTTCATTGATATATTTTACATTTGTCGGATCGCTTTCATACTTCATTTTCCCAAGCAGATAATAGTCTTCACCTTTTTGCGAATCTCGTATCAAATCTAATTTTCCGTAGTGATGCACAACAATTTTGCAGGGGTGAAAAGGTATTTTAGCTTTTCTCAATGAATCCTCCACCATCTCGTGAACCGGATTGGAGAAAAAAACATCTTTTCTTCTTGTGAAAAGTCGAACCTTTGCACTCGTAGCCCATCCTGCGCCTGCTTCCTCGGGACATTGTCCGCTGTTTGGCGACCAGCCGATGACGCTCACATTTCTTGTATAATTTCTTGTAAAAATGGAATAGGCAGCAGGGGATGATGAGCTTTTCCGGATTAATGCTCTCAATTCATCAAAGTCGCGGGCGGAGATCACCTCATCGGCATCCAGGACGAAAATCCAATCGCCGGTTGCCTTTTCGAGTGACACATTCCGGGCCGCGGAAAAATCGCCGGTCCATGGGAATTCGAAGATCCGCGCCCCGAAAGACCTTGCGATGTCCATCGTTTTATCCGTCGAGCCCGTATCGACGACGATCATCTCATCCACCACGTCGCGCACGCTTTTGAGGCACCGCGCCAGGTTCTTTTCTTCATTTTTTACGATCATGCACAGGGAGAGCGTGTTCTTTTTCGCGTGGGCCTTGTCGATCTGCAGGGGGCCCAGATGCTCCCGGACCGCTATGGCCGCATTCAACATCCCTTCGTCAAGATTGAAAGCGACCATGGCGTCCTCGATTTCCATTATGGCGGCTTCCCATTTGCCCTGCCGAATCAAGATATCGATAAAAAGGAACACAGTATTTCTGCTGTTTGGATAGAGCCTCCTGGCGTCCTGGAAGACGGCTTCCGCCTCAGCAAATCGGTCCGTCGATGAAACCGCTGAATAATACAGGGAGCTGTGATCGGGAACGAGCGGCTCCAGAATAAAGCCCCTTTTCAGGTCTTTGATCGCCTCGTCCTTTCTGTCGTCGTTCCATTTGAGGATGCCAAGATTGGTCCGGCCTTCGCCGTAGCCCGGGTCGGCGTCTATGGCTTTTTTGAAATACTCTGCCGCCTGTTCCTTCTCGTCCTTTTTATAAGCCAGAACACCGCGCAAATTGAGCGCCGGTGCGTATTTCTCATGCAGCCCCAGCATGCGGCCCGTGTAGCCTGCCGCCTCATCATCCAGCCCCAGGCCCTCTTTTATGTAACCTGCGTATTCGAGCCCCTTGAGGCTTTCCCGCACCTCCTCCGGCATGGATTCGATCACTTCCCATGCCTCCGAAAATCGCTTGGTTTCGATGAATATCCGGGCCAGTTCATAATAGATTTCCTTCGCGTCAGGTGTGAATTTAATACAATTTATAAGTGCTTCAACCGCCTGATCGATATCGCCTCTTTGATTAAATTCATTAGCCAGTTCTGTGGCTCTCAGAACCGCCAGCTTCTTGCCTTCGGGGCTTGCCGTGCTGAGCGTCCACTTCTGTTCGATGATTTTCCGATTGGTTGACATGGCCCCGCCGTAGTTGATCTTGTTTCCGATAAAGCTGCGGCTGCCAAAATGATGGATGAAAATATCCCCTGCGATATAATTCTTATATCCCATGAGAGCGGCTCTTAAACAAAAATCATCATCCTCAAAATTGCCCGTCCCAAAGCTCTCGTCCAACATGCCGATCTGTTCAGCCAATTCCCGTTTGAAGAGCATGCAGAACCCGACAATCCTTCTAAGGGAAATTCGACGATGCCGGTACTGCTCTCGAAATTTTGCCGCGTATTTATCCAGAAAATCCACGGAGCGGTATGAATCGTCATTGATTTGCTGTAAACCGCTGATGTTATTGGTCATGGGGCCGACGATGCCCGCTTCCGGTGCGTGGTTCAGGCCGTCGAGCAGTCCGGAAAGCCATCCGTCTGCTACAACAACGTCGTTGTTCAGAAGCAGGATGAATTTCCCCCAGGAGGCCTCCATGCCCTGGTTGCAGCCTTTTGCAAAGCCCAGATTCTGCTTGTTTTCCACCAGCGTATAATTTTTATTTTCTTTTACCAGCGTCTTTAGCCATTTCAAGGTGCCGTCCGTCGAGCCATTGTCCACAAAGATGATTTCGTGAGGTTCCGGGGTATGCTTCAGAATGCTTTTCACGCACTTCTTTGTATAGGCCATTTCGTTGAAGGTTAAGATGACAATGGATGTCAGCCCTGGAACAACAGCGTCTTGTTTGAAACGGGGCCGTAAAGGATCCCAAGCGGGGGCGGAACCCTTTGCGGAATTTGCGGTTGGTGCTTCTGTGGAAGATGCTTTTTGAGTGACAAGAATGTACTGATACGTATATAAATCCAGAAGTTCTTTTCTTGTCAGATTGGCTATTTCCAGATTTCCCTGGCAGTATTTATTCCCAGATTCTTTTACCTTGTCCATATCAAGGGACGGATTAATAACATGTTCGATGCACTTAATTGTCAATCCGGCGCCGCTGAATATCTTTTTTGATGTTTCACGCGTGAAAAAGCGCAAGTGCGTGGCATCGAGAATGCCGGCATCCTGGTACTGCCAGTTGCCTTTGATCAAGTCCTGCACAATGGTTATGTTTTGTATGTTGGGTATGGACGCCACGACATAACCGCCGGGTTTGACATAACGTGACAACTCGGCAAGACTGTCCCAAGGGTCGTAGAGATGTTCCAGAACATCCAATGCCAGCAACAAATCGAATTCTCCGGGTTTAAGCCCATGTTCGGATGCCAGATCCGTATTCTCGATGTCTGCAACAATGACCCTGTCCAGGTGATTTTTTGCCATATCCGCAGCTTCCGGTGAAATTTCAATCCCCACGTAAGTCTGCACCGACAGTTTCTCTTTCAGATTCTTTCCGGTAGCGCCTCCTGCGCATCCGATTTCGAGCACTTTCCCCGTGGGTAGATTGTTTTTTATGATGGCTTCAACCACATCGGGTCTTGCAAATCCATAATAGGAGCCCTGCTTGTTCTGCTTCAGGGGATTGTTGAGGTTGACGGACCGAGAGGCATTTTTTGCTTTTTTCTCCTTTCGCAAAATATTGTCCCGGTTTTCCGGCTTGTATAATATGCAGAAAGTATCACCCCACTGATCGCTGCCATCTGTAAAACCGGATTTTCCCCATGTCGTTTTCGCGTCGAGCACTTCAAGATTCGCCCATTTGGCCAGGGCGCGAAAACCGTCAGGATAGTACCGCCAGCAATCCACGGGATATTTGTGCTCCGGCCCACGGGAGGGGGCGACGATGCACATCAGTCCGTTTGTCTTGAGCACTCTGTTCATCTCTTTGATGATCAGCCAGGGGTATTCAATGTGCTCAAAGGCCTGACCAGAGATGATCACATCGAATGACTCGTCTTGAAGTTCCGGCCAGTCGTAAGGGTCGGAAGGCACATAATCCACATTAGGGCCCGGATTGACATCGAGGCCAGTGTAGACATACTTCACGGAGTCGATAAATATTTCTTTGTAAGTGCCGTTTACGCCGTGACTTCCCACGTCCAGGACAGTTAGTTTCTCTTGCAGGCATTGCTTCTCTACAAGTTTTCTGAAACATGTCATAATGTTAAATGAGCTTTGATGCATGCGCGATTACCTATGATCCTTTATTATCACTTCCTGCGGCATTTCCGGTACAATATTCACATCGGCTGGCCAGATAATTGTCAAGATCGGTTTTTCCATCGACTCTAACCCACTGTCCGTTTCTTAAATCGAGCATCTTCATAATTTTTGCTGGATTTCCCACCGCGACACAGTAATCTGGGATGTCCCTCGTGACAACCGCATTTGCGCCTATAACGCAATGCTTGCCGATATTGACATTTCCCATGACAACCGCGTTAATTCCAACCCAACTTTCATCTCCGATTGTAACCCGATCAGTATATGTAGTAATGCCTTGGTGCATGATCGGAATTCCAAGCTTCTGATACTCATGATGGGTGTCGGCAATAAAGACATTGGGAGCGATCAAGACAAACTTGCCGATCATGATCCTGTTGGCTGCCGACAGGGTGCATCTTCTGCCGATATTTGTCCCTTCATCGATCACAATCATCGGGCCGGGGGCAGGATTATTAAATGCGATGTTCAACCAGCAGTCTTTCTGAATGACGACATTTTTCCCGAACTTCATTCGTTCAATGCCGCGAATGTCGCAAGTTGGATCGATCGAAAAATTATTTAATGAAATCGTATCGTTTGCATTAACGGTTCGTTGCACCTCACGATTTTCAGCTTTAGATATTTTTATCAGCGCTAAATATTTCTGTATATCGGTATCATTCAGCATGTTTGCCCTTTCCTTCAAATATAACAAATACTTTGCATCGGCAGTTATTGTGAGCAAAATTCATACCTTTTCAGGTATAAAGCTGAATTTTCCAGATTTTTCCATGAAATGGTCGTGGAGACATGAAGAACATGCGATTATTTTCAACAGGATTCAAGTTTTCATTTCATGATGCCGATAATAGGATCAAAAGCATTAAAATCTCAATGGAAAGGGGTGGGAAAAGTGGAAGTCAGCGCCGTCGATATGCGTGGCACCGTGGTCAGCGTTCAGGTGGCTGTAGTTGCACCAAAACAGACGACGGGATCTTCCGGAGCGGGACAGTCGTCGGGCGGGGAAAGCGTGCCGGTCAGCAATGCGCAGATCAAGCAGATGGTCGGGCAGATGCAAAGTCATCTCGATAGTATGAATATCAGCCTCCAGTATTCCTTTTACGGGGCCCGTGGTGAAAAACTCGCCGTTCAGGTTGTCAACCGGGAAACAGGTCAGGTGGTCCGGGAAATCCCTGCAAAGGAGATGCAAGCCCTTCAGACCAAGATGAGCGAGTTGGTCGGCATGATCTTCAACGATAACGCTTAATTCGGGAGATCCGATTTCTTATCAAGTTGTTCAGCAGGTCTCTTTACCGAGTCGTGCGTCTTTTTTTATCTTACCCCCAACAAACACGTGGAGGCATATCGTTTCCCTCACAATCCCACCCGTTCCCTTCCGGTCGGAGGCGCCTATCCGAGATAATCCATGATGGTGATTTCACCGATTTTTGCAGCCATAGAGTAGGATGCTTTCAGCGTCGTCTCATGCATGAGCAGCTTGGCGGCAAGCTCTGTCACGTCGGCATCCTGTGCCTCGGAAAGCAAAGTGTTCAGCGTATTGTCGAAATGGACGAGATTCTTTCTGACCACGTCGAGGTGGTTTGATTTCATGCCGCACCGGGACTGGCACAGGATGATCTGGGTCGTCGCGCGCTCGAGGTTGGCGCTTTGCGCTGATATTTCATCGGTATCGTTGTTGAGCAGGGCTTCCTTGAGGGCGGTGAGCGTTGCGAAGATATCGACGCCCCCGGCCTCGGTAAAAGCCTCGGCGCCGCTGATGCTGTACTCAAAAACGGTATCGCGATCGATCGTCATGGACAGATATTCACTGTTGCCCAGGTAATAGCCCGCGGCTTCGGCGTTCACGGAAAAAATGTCGTTTATGCCCAGGGGGCTCGCCCCGCCGAGATCATCGAAGGTCAGTGTCACGCCGTCGCCCAGGTCTGTGACACCGCCGGCATCGGTGAGCGTCTCGATTCCCCAGGTTCTGCCGCCGTCCGTCGAGACTTGGTATTTTGCCGCACCGAGCGCGCCGGCTTCCGTGATTTTGACGACATAGGTCATGTTGGCGCTGCCTGTGAAGGCGCCGCCCGAGACGGCCGTTCCGGTGAATAGATTGTCCGCCGCGGCCTGGGCCGTTGCGATCGTGGCCGGGGACGGGTCTGCGGAGAAGGGTTCGACGCCTTCCCGGGTGCCGGAAAAGAGGTAGCGGTCCCCCCACTTCGTATTGGCCAGACTGCGGATGGAATCGATAATAGCCTGGATGTTTTCCGCCGCAATCTGACGCGTTGACGCATCGCCCTCCATGCCCCCATTGGCGATGCCGTTTGCCGTGTCGAGCAGTTTATAGACGCCGGACAGTGTGGATTCCGTCGCGGAAAGCCAGCTCTTGCCGGAATCGATATTTTTCATGTACTGCTCCATGGCGACCCGGTTCTGCCGGATTGTGATGATCTTCGTCGCGGCCAGCGGGTCGTCCGAGGCGCGGTTGACCTTTTTCTGCGTCGCGACCTTCTCCGTCAGGTCGTTGTAAATGTCACGGTTGCTGAAGAGGTTGCTCACCATCGCGGTGAATCTCATATTTTCAGTGACTCTCATCGATGCCTCCCTACTGCCCTATGTTCATCAGCGTATCCAGCATGTCGTTTACCATGCCGGCGAGTTTTCCCGCGGCGGTGTAGCCCATCTGATATTTGATCAGCAGGATCATCTCTTCGTCGATTGAAACGCCGGAAACAGATTCCCGCTGGTTGTTCAGGTAGTTCAAAATCGCGTTTTGATGCTCGCTGCTGGTTTTAGCATTGGCCGTCTGGCGGCCGAGTTCGCCGACCATGGTGGCCAGAAAGCCGCTCAGCGAGGTTTTGCCGCCGTTCATGAGGAGCTCGTCCCGGATTGCGGCGAGCCTTGTGGCATTTTCGCCGTCGCCTGATAGGGTCGCGGACGCCGCGACGCGGTTCATGTCAACGGCGATGAGGCTGTTGACGCTCAGGGTGCCGGATGGGTTGGCAGCATCCCCGATGACGAAGAAGTTCAGCCCCTGGTTTCCATAGGCGTCGAATCCGTCGCCGTGCAGGGCGTTCACGCTTGTGGCCAGGGCATTTGTCAGGTCATTCAAATCATTGGCATATTTAGGAAGAGTGCTTTGCTGCAGCTCCAGGTAGGCGCCCAGTTGGCCGCTGGTGATGGAGTCGTTGACGCTGGCGGCGGAGTTGGAGGTGAAGATATCGCTTTGACCGTCGGCGACCACGACGCTGAGCGTATGCACGGTCGCTCCAAGCAGGAGGGGTTTCCCGTTTGCCATCGACACGTTTATGCTCCCGTTGCTCGTTTCAAGGTAGCTGATATTGAGCATGGAACCGAGTTCCCGCAGGGCCGTTGCCCTTTTGTCCAGGATGTTGTTCAGATCTCCCGTGCCGGTTCCCTCTTTGATGACCTGTGCATTGATATCCGCAATCTCCAGGATTTTATCGTTGACGAGCGACACGACATCGGCAATGCTGCTATTCAGTTCTGCGTTGATGTCGTCCAGGTTTTGTTTGTAGGAAACGATGGCACCGGAAAGCGTTTCAGCCGTTGAGAGCAGGGCGCTTCGCTCCAGTTTGCCCGCCGGATTTCTTGCGAGGTCTTCCCATGAGGCCCAGAACCGGTCCAGGTGTTCGTTGAGACCGCCGCCGCTGGTGTCGTCCAGGACGATTTCGATGTTCTGCAGAAGCTTGAGCATGGTGTCGCTGTATCCGGTCGCCTGATGCTGCTGGACGAGTTGCGACTCGATGAAGCGGTCGAAAATGCGTGTGACCTGGCTTACGGTGACGCCGATCTGGGAGTCAAAGCCCTTGACGTTGACGTTTCCGATTGTGACCAGGTCCGCCCGTTGCCGGCTATAGCCGGGCGTGTTGACATTGGCGATGTTGGAGCCCGTGATGGAGATGGCCATCTGGTTGGCGTTCAGGGCGTCCCGCGCGGTGAATAAAAGGCTGTTGATCGACATGTGAACACCTCATCTGCGGAAAGGTTATCCCGCCTTTGAAATTAATCCCCCGTGAAGATTCCTGTCCCGGATCTGCCCGTGCTGGTCATAGTGGGGCAGGATGGCGGTTATCCTCCGGATAAAATGAATGTGATGGTTGATATGAGTAAGCGTCGACGCGATGATCTGACGGTTCGCTTCATTGGCGCTTTTAATGCCGCACAGGATGTCGGCAATTTTTTCCCGATAGTCCGTCAATATTTGCCTGGTCTGAACATCGGCGAAGGCGGCCAGTTGCGTGAAGGAAATGTGCGCTTCGATACCCAGGAATGCGATGATGTGATTCATGATTTCCGTCCGCCGGTGCCTTACCGCTTCCGTCTGCATGAACACATCGCCTTTTTTGACCCCGATATCGAGGATATCGGGGAGCCGGTTTTGGCTGAGCACCCGGGTCTCCTCACGGATGACGTCCAAGAGACAGGCATGGCTCTCCATCTCGTCCTTCAAGGCCTCGATAAGTGGTGAATACAGGGAGTGTTTATCCATGGCGCTGCCTCGTCCTTTCCGCTATTTTTCATCCACAGGGGTTTCTACCTTGTTAATCGACGCGTTTCCCGGTGAACTTGAATCATTATTTCGGTACTTTTTGCTGATCTGGTCGTAGAGAACTTTCTGCAGGCCGATGCCCTGGCTCTTCCGCGCGACGGCGTCGGCGATGCTCTGGTCCAGCATCGATTCATAGCTGTCCCTGGACGACGAACGGGGCATGGCGCCGCCCGCCGGAATGGTGCGCCGCATTGTCTTGAGCAGGTTGTAGGTCAGCATCGATTCGAAGTCCGCGCAGACTTTCCTGAGTTTCTTTTCCTTGTCAGGGTTGAGCTGGCGCTGTGCGGTCGGCTGATTCCCGGTTTTTTCGACGCCGTTCATCAAATGATCCTCAAATCCGCCTGGAGCGCTCCGGCCGCCCTGATCGTCTGGATGATGGTGATCAGGTCGCGCGGCGTGACGCCGATCGCGTTGAGCGCCTGAACCACTTCCTGGATCGTGACCCCCTGTGAGACGACCATGAGTTGTTTCTTTTCCTCCTGGGCGGAGATGGCCGTGTCTTTCGTGACCACCGTCTGACCGCCCGGTACGACGATGGTTTGTTCCTTGCGATCCGTGACGGGCTGGCTGCCCTGTGGCGACTGCGGGGCGAAGGGCAGCGGCTGCGAGACCTTGGCCGTTTCCTTGATCTGGATGCTCAGGTTGCCGTGGGCCACCGCCACGGTGGAAATCCTGACATTTTCACCCATGACTACGGTTCCCGTTCTCTCGTTCATGACCACAACGGCGCCTGTCTCCACGGAGACATTGATGTTTTCCACCGTCGAGACGATTTCAGTCATATTGCCCGAGAAGGCGGGATCCATCTTGACGATCACGGTGCCGGAATCGATGGCCTTGACCTGCGCTGCCTGGATGGTCCCGGCGACTGTGGCGGACAGTTTCGTGGCCGTGGTGAAGTCGGGATGATACAGAAGGATCTTGAAGCTCTTATCCTGGTTAAAAGCGAAAGGGACTTCCTTCTCCACGATCGCGCCGTTGGCGATGATGGCTCCATTCGTTTGATTCTTGGTGACCGTCGCACCGGCGCCGCCGGCTGAAAACCCTCCCAGTACGAGCGGGCCCTGCGCCACGGCATAGACGCTGCCGTCGGCCGCACGCAGAGGGGTCATGATCAACGTGCCGCCCTGCAGGCTGGTGGCGTCTCCGATGGAAGACACCATGACATCGATGCGGCTGCCGGTCCGGGCGAAGGGCGGCAATTGCGCCGTGACCATCACGGCTGCGATGTTCTTGGCCTTCAACTGGCTGTTGTCACGCATGGCAAGACCCTGCCGGCTCAGCATGTTGGCGATGGTCGCGCGCGTGAAACCGTTTTTCACGTCGTCGCCCGTTCCCATGAGCCCGACCACGAGGCCGTAACCGATCAACTGGTTCTGGCGCACCCCGCCGATCGAGGCGATATCCTTGATCCTGGCCGCCTCGAGGGGAACAACAGAGATCAGAAGGAGCAGCGACAGTAGAATCGCTGCCACCGCCGCGCGGCCCCCATACCCGAGGCTTCTTTTTGGCCGCCTGTCTTTCCTTTCGTTTTTCGCTCGCTGATTCATCAGAATGGCCACCCCCAATCCACAATTCTTGTCAGCCAGCCCGGCCGCTGCTTGTCGTTTATGACGCCTTTGCCGGTATAGACGATCCGAGCATCGGCAATGAGCGATGACTGGATCAGATTGTCCGACGTGATATCGTCGGGCCGGATCAGGCCGGTGAGGACAATATACTGGTCTTCTTCGTTGAGCGTCAGCTGCCGGCGTCCCTCGATCATGAGCAGGCCGTTATCCATAACCGCAACCACCCGGGCCGAAACGCGCGCCTGCAGTTTGCCGCCGCGCGAGGTGTCGCCCGTCCCTTTCAAGGCGTTGGTGGATGTTCCGCCGACAGTGATCTGTCCGCCCATGGCGGCATTGTCCTTGAGAAAGGACGTATCCACTCCCAGCAGAGCGCTGATGCCTGCGTTGGTCTTGGTGTCCCTGCTGGTGTTCGTCGAGGCCTTGTTTTCTCCGCTCGAGGATTCATCAACAACGATCGTCACGATATCATTGACATAACGGGCCTTGTTGTCGGAAAAAAGCGTGTTGCGCGTGTTTTCGCCGGGCCACAGCGAACCGGGCGAATAGACGGCCATTACGACGGGAACGGGCTTCAGATTGGATTCCGGGCGAATGGCGTTCGGTCGCGTCCCGTAGGTCGAACAACCGCCAAATAACAAAATCACAGAACAGATTAAAATCAATTGCCGCTTCATGTCAGACCTCCTTAAATCCCGACGCCCACGAGCGAAGCGCCCAGCACCCTGGCGTAAATGATCTTTTTCGATGTGATGTTCTTAATGCGGATCATACTGCCGGCGACACCATCCTCTTCCGGGATGCCGACCGTGGAGATCCGCATCGAGCCGTTGTCGAAGAGCACCCGGACGACCTGGCCCTTCCGGACCAGCGGTGCGTCCTTGAGTATGCGGGCGGACATTTCCACCCCCGGGTGGGCCTGCACGGTGATCCGTTTCCCGATCGCCTCGTCGACGCTGGAGATCGCGTTGGGCATGTTGCGCCGCACCCATTTCTTCACAAGGCGTACATCTTCAGCCGTCAGGACGGAGCCGCTGCGGATCATCTTTGCTGCCACCACAACATTGCGTAAGACCTCGATCTGGGTCCGGACGGTTTCCGTACGCAGGAGCGTTCCGCCGGCATAGATGCGAACGATAAAGGCCGCATCACCGATAAAGTCGGCGGCGCCTGCGGCCTCAATGCGAAACATCGTCTCATGCCCGCCTGCGGAAAAACCGGGTTCGCTTGTGGTGAAGTCCAGGCGCACCGTTCCTTGCGGCCAGGGCATGTGCGTCTCGATATATTCACGCACTGCCTCGTGGATCGAGGGTGTGGCGCCCGCAAAAGCAGGCGTCATGAAGAAAAGCCCCATGACCAGGACAGCCGCAAAGGTCGTCAGGAGGAACGGTGCGTTGCTGTGTTGCTGTACGGTTTTCATATGTTACCTCTTGAGGTTGTTGATGATGCCCAGCATGGTGTCGGCCGTTTGGATGGATTTAGAATTGATTTCATAGGCCCGCTGGCCGACAATCATTTTGACCATCTCGTCGATGACGTTGACATTGGACATTTCCAGGAAGTATTGGGAAATTGTACCCCGGTTGTCAACGCCGGGATTTCCGACGATTTCATCACCCGAGGCCTCCGTCTTCATGAATAGATTACGTCCGATGCTGGACAGGCCCGCGGGATTAATGAAGGTGGCGATCTGGAGCTGCCCGATCTGGCTTATGGTGCCCTTGCCGTCCGTTGCCGTCACCTGGCCGGATTTGTCCACCGTGATGACCACCGTGCCCGCAGGGATATTGATTGCCGGCGTCAGCAGGAGCCCTTCCGAGTTGCAGACACTGCCGTCCTTGTTGATCTTGAAGCTGCCGGCGCGCGTGTAAGCGGTGCCGCCGTTGCCGTCATCGATCTGGAAAAAACCGTCCCCTTCAATGGCCCAGTCGAAAGGATTGCCTGTCTGCTGGTAATCCCCCTGAGTGAAGAGTTTCTGGGTGGAAATGAGTTTGGATCCCATCCCGATTTCGATGCCCGCGGGCAGTTGGACACCCGTTGCCGAGGTTGCCCCGGCCTTCGAGAAAATCTGGTACATCAGGTCCTGAAAATTGGCCCGGGACTTCTTGAAGCCGACGGTGTTGACATTGGCCAGGTTGTTGGCGATCACGTCCTGTTCTGCTTGTTGCGCCACCATTCCTGTCGCTGAAGTGAATAAGGATCGGATCATGGTTTTCCTCCTGTTGGTTTACGCCAGCCGGCCGACCCGGCTGACCGACATTTTGTCCATTTCCGTCAGGGTGTGAATGATTTTCTGATAATATTCGAAAGACCGATTGACTTCGATCAGGTCCATCATTTCCCGGACGACGTTGACGTTGGAGCGTTCGATATATCCAGAGGCGATGTTTGTGAGTGACGGCTGTTTCATGCCGGCGGCGCCGGAATCGCGATAGAAGCCGTCTCCCGCACGGGTCAGTGCAGCGCGGTTTTCAAAATCGACAAGGCGCAATTTGCCCACGATGTTTATGACATCAGCGTTCTCATTAACCATGATGGAGCCGTCACGACCGACCTGAACCTTGCCCGGGGTGAGCGTGATCGAGCCGCCGTCTCCCAGGACCGGGAGGGCATTCTGGGTAACCAGCCGGTTGTCCCGGTCGATTCTGAAGTCTCCCCGGCGCGTGAAGGCCAGTCCCTCGTTCGTCTGGACGACAAAGAACCCGTCGCCTTCGATGTCGAGATCGAGCGGGTTTCCCGTCATTTCGGACGCGCCGCGTGTGTAATCGACAATCGTTTCCGCGGGCGTCTCCCCGTCGGTTCCGAGCGCCCCCAGCGCGCGCAGGTGCTCGGCCTTGAACCCGGGCGTCGAGGCGTTGGCCAGGTTGTTCGCCGTGTGGTCCATCTGGATGACTTTACGGTTCATCGCCGCTGCGACATTGCTGATGTCATAAACCATGATACGTTTCCCGGTCCTTTGAAATTCGTTTTGACCTTATTTTAGCAATAAACATGCCTGCGCGCATTTACTATGAAGTTATGAGTAGTTAGATGAAAACGAGGAATGTGGACAAGGAGGGATGCGGAATTATTTGCCGGATCCATAGTGATTGTTGGCCCGATAGATGAAGGACAGGATTTCGGCTACGGCCCGGTAGAGTTCGACCGGAATCTGCTGGTCGATTTCAAGTTGGCTCAACATCGAAACAAGGCCGGGATCACTGCGGATGGGAATGTTGTGTTCACGGGCCAGTGCGAGGATCTTTTCCGCAATGGCCGCGCGTCCCTTGGCGACAACGCGCGGCGCGGCGTCGCATTCGGCGTCGTATTCAAGCGCGGCCGCCAGGATGGTTTTGGGTTCTTTCATGTCTGAATATCCACGGCATGCAGGGTAAAGAGCTTCTTTTCGGCCAGGCGATCGCTTTTTGCTTCCCGCATATTCCGTTCAAGCAGGCAGCGGACAGCGGGTTCGCCGTAGCCGACGGCGCCCAGGCCGTCTTTGAGTTCCGGCGCCATTGCCGTCAGGAAATCACAGGCCTCCGGTGTCTCGCAGTACAGCGCGCAATCCAGGCGGTTGCCGCTGATCAAGGCGTCGGCGATTACCTCCCCGAGGGCGTCCATAGACAACAGCAGCGTGGCGTGAAAGCGCTTCTGTCCGTCCGGACCTTCCTCATCCTGGTCGATGAAGATATCCTGCATGCGAATGCCCCCGGAGAACTGGCAGGCCGCCTGCAGGATCAGCGAATGATCAAGTTCCTGGCCAAGCAAGGCGGCGATCTGCTGCGCCTCGACAGACTTGAGGCCACGTTCGAGAAAGGTCAGGACCCCCTGCAATGACTGCGCGCCGCTTTCCCGGACGGCGGATGCCAGTTTCAGCAGCAGTTCTTTGGCCGTTTCCGTGCTATCCTGTTTATCCGGTCCTTTCAGAAGGTTGCGTTCAAACAGCAGGCCAAGCAACTGCATCATGTCTTTAACAAAAAGCGGATTTTTCGCGGTCGCCGTGGAAAAAACGGCGCCGTCGAGGACCTTCAGCAGGGCCAGAACGTTTTTTAAAGCATCCCGGCCGGCATGCTTTTCGATCAACTCCGGATTGAGCACCTCTTTGGCGCCTGAAAACAGTTCGGCAAGGGCGCTGATGCAGGAACGGTGCTGGCGCAGCAGGTTTCCCATTTTCTGGATTTCCATCCCGCCGGCCATGCGCAGGATGACGTTCGGGAGCGCCTGCTCCACGCGCAGCATGATTCTTTCACCGGCGTTCAGGGAGACGCTGGTTTCAGCGGTAACCGGCATGTTCTTCAGCTGCACCGTCACTTTTCCGTCGCCGTGATTGCGAAGGACCAGCGCCTCAATCAGCTCTCCGGAGCGCAGCATCAAACGTCCGGACAGGGCCGCGGTCTCCGGGACGGGGATCACGGGTTCGACGGACCTTGCAGGTGTGACGGGCAAATGGATAGGCTGCATATTAACCGTTTTTTCTCAGGGCATAGACCTGGGCCAGAATTTCCGCAATCGCTTTGTACATGGCCTCGGGTATGGTCTGGTTCACCCGGCCCATCTTATACAGAAGCTGCGCCACGGGCTTGTTCTCGATGAGCGGAATATGGTGGTTTACCGCGATTTCGCGGATCTTTTCCGCGATAAAGCCGGCCCCCTTGGCGACGACGACGGGCGCCGACATGCTTTCCGGTAAATACTGCAGGGCGACGGCCAGGTGTTCGGGGTTTGTGATGACCACATCGGCCTTCGGAACGGCTGCCATCATGCGCTTGCGGGCCATTTCACGCTGCAACCGGCGGATGCGCCCCTTGATGAGCGGATCGCCCTCGGTCTGCTTGTTCTCATCGCGGACCTCTTGCTTTGTCATCTTGAGGTTCCGTTCGAATTCCCATTTCTGATAGGCGTAATCGAGGATGGCCAGCGCTACGAGCACCCAGCAGGTCATGGAGAGGATCCGGAAGGACACACGGCTGATATATATCAGTATTTCACCCACTTCCTGGTCCATCAGGGGCAAAGTCGCGTCTATTTCACTGCGCACAGTCAGCCAGGCGACTATTGCGATGATGACGATTTTCAGTACGCTTTTAACCAGTTCCATCAGGGAACGCATCGAAAACATACGCTTGAACCCTTTGATGGGATCGATCTTGGATAATTTCGGCGCAATGGCCTTTGGGGAGAACATAAAACCGACCTGCAGCAGATTGGCGGCGATGCTGGCGACAATGAGAAGGATGAGGAGCGGGGCAAGGATCGCAACGGTCTGAAGGATCATGTCGATGGCCAGAGCCTGGATGCTGTCGATCGTGAGGGTTGTCGACCCGGCCCGGGCAAAATGCGATTTCATCATATCCATGATGCGCGTGATCAGGACGGAAGAGGCGAAATAAAAATAGATCAGTGAGACGCCGAGAACCGCAACGGACGCCATCTCCCGACTTTTCGCCACCTGACCCTCTTCGCGGGATTTTTCGCGCTTCTTTGGGGTCGGTTCTTCGGTGCGTTCCTGATCTTTGTTTTCCTCGGCCATGACATGATTTGCAGCAAGTTACATACCAGATCAGTAAACACAGGGGCGAATGGAGGAAGGCGGACTGGGGAACTCACGGGCTCGAAGGGCTCCTCGAGAAAAATCAGGCCCAGAGGTCGATGTAGAGGCCCTTGCCGGAGCCGGCAGCGCCTCCTTTTTTGCTTTTTTCAGTGATCGGCAGGGGCTGGAAATCGTGCCGGCGGATCTCGACAGTGTCGATCACGCCGTTTGCGGCATAGCCGGACTTCGTCCCAAGTGTTTTTCGGACGGACGACAGGCGCCCATCCGCCCTGGCGGGGACGGGAAGCGTCAAATCTGTCAGGGGCCGCTCTACTTTCATCGGACTATCACCGTAACTTAATATAGATCATCAGGGGCAGTCCTGTCAATTATTTATTAAAATTGTTTCGACTTCAGGGGACTCCTTTTCCGTGTGCCGGACGAAAACCCCGCCCGGCAGCGGGGTTTTCGTCAAACGGAATTTTCAACGATTAACGTTTGATGTTCATGAGTTCCGCCAGCATATTATCTGCCGTGGTGATGACTTTGGCATTGGCCTGGTAGGCGCGTTGCGCTGTAATCATGCTGATGAACTCCTTGGACACGTCCGTATTGGAAATCTCCAGGGCATTACCCTGGATGTCCCCCAGACCGCCCGTTCCGGCCTTGTTCACGGTGGGCTTCCCCGATGCGGTGCTCTCCAGAAAATAGTTGCCGCTTTTCGTGAGTGCGGACTGATCCTGAAAATTGGCCAGGGCGATCTGGGACAGTTCAAGGGTTTGGCCGTTTGTATAGACGCCGCTGATGATGCCCTTGCTGTCGATGCTGAGGCTCCTGAGTTCACCGGCGGCGTATCCGTCGGCATACAGGGACCGGACGGCGGAATCGCTGGAATAACCTGTGAGCCTCCGGCTCGTATCCGTGGTAAGGTTCCAGTCCAGCACCCCCGCGTCTCCGATCGTCGCTCCCTTGAGAATGTCCGGATCGGTGGGGGCAATGGTAATGGTGGCGTCGCCCGCCGGTACAACCAGCTTGCCGGTATCATCGAACTCCACCGTTCCCGTCGAGATGGTCACACCGTCGTCGCCGTCGAAAGTCCCCGTGACATTCCAGACACCGTCTGCCGCCTTTTCGAAAATCATGGAGAGCGTATGGGAACCCCCTTTTGAATCATAGACGTTCAGGGAAACCTCAAATTGGCCGCCTACTGCCGTGCTTTCATTGAGGTTGGCCCCGAAGCTGACCTTCGATGTCGTGGTGGCGTCCCTGGCTTTCTCCAGGAGGATGTTCGTCGGCACAGTGCCTGTGGCGGTGTCCAGCAGCGAATAACCCTGAACCTTGTAGCCCCTGACGTCCACGAGATTGTTGTCGCTGTCGATGTGAAAAGCGCCGGCGCGCGTGTACAGGGGAGCGCCGGTGATGTTATTGACGATAAAAAACCCCTCGCCGTCGATGGCCATGTCCAGTACGTTACTGGTGTACTCAACTGGACCCTGCGAAAACTGTGTCGGAAGGCTGGACACCGCGACGCCCTGTCCGACCGAAAGGGCGCCCGTGCTGGAGAGCCCCTGGTTCATCATGCTGGTAAACAGGGTACTGCTTGCCTTGAAGCCGACCGTATTGGAATTCGCCAGATTGTTGCCGATCACTTCCAGTTGCTTGGAACTGGCCACGAGTCCTGTCTGCCCGATTGATATTGCGCTTCCCATTGTCTAAATCCTCCTTTTCAAAAGGTTTATTATGTGTTGTCCGGTGTGCTCGTTTCACTGGCGCCGCTGCTTGTGGCCTCTTTCCGGATTTCAATGATATCGCCGAGCGGGATCTCGCGCCCGCTGACTGTGGCTATGATCTGGTTGTTGCGGAAGTGAACGGCCGTGACCGTCCCGACCGTGGTTGTGCCCGCGTAAACAGCGTTACCCAGCTTGTCGCTGGCATAAACCTGATAGGTAAACTCTCCCTTTTCGACGTCCGAGCAATCCCACATTGTCTTGTTCAGGCCGGCCTTCTGATTGGATTCGGTCCAGGTCTTGACAACCTTGCCGTCCTTGTCGATCACGCTGATTGTAACCGTATCGGCATCCTTGGCCAGATTATAGCTCAGGTCGATGGTCCCGCCGTTTGTCGTAACCGTGTTGCCCGAGTTCGCAACGACTTCCTTGCCGATCATGTTGGCGGACTGGGCGTAACCCAACGTCATCTGATTCACACTCTGGGCCTTGAGCTGGTTGTTGAGGTTGCTCAACTGTTCCAGGCTTGAAAACTGGGCCAGTTGCGCGGCAAAATCGCTCCCGTCCAGCGGTTCGAGAGGGTTCTGATTCTTCAGCTGGGCCAGCAGAAGCTTCATGAACTCGTCTTTGCCGACAGACTTGGTCGTCGTTGTCTGGGTTGTCCCCGTGGTCGCGACGACATTTTCGATGCCTGTGGTGATGTTTGCAGCCATGATGACCTCCTTTTCACTTAAACAAATATACTGACCTGACCGTTTGCCGGTTTCGACGTCCCGATGGCGGAAATGGCAACAGCAGCGGACGGGGTGAGATCGCTGTCTTTAAAATTTTGTTTTTCCTGATTTTCCCGGCGCTGTTCGAACATGGCGCCTTCGTGGGCCTGACGCTGATTCGCCGTCTGATCCTCCAGGAGAACCTGGAAGGCCTCGATTTTCAGATCATGGCGTTCCAACGCAAAGCGAATGTCCTCCGCGCGCGATAACAGGGCCTGCTGAACACTGGCATTGTCTGCCATCATGACGACCTCGACCCGTTCCCCGCGCATGATAATCTGGAGATCCACGGTCCCGAGGTTCGGAGGGTTCAGAACGATGCGGACGCGCCCAAAGTCGCCGTTTATGGTTTGCCGGGCGTCCATGATCTGGTCGATGACGGCTTGTGTTCGCTGGGCGGGCAGTGCTCCGGATAGCGGCGTTTCGGCTTCCGGAGCGTAAACCGTGTTGATCCAATCTGCGCGCATAGGCCAGGCATCTCGTCCCGTGGTATTGACCATCCGTGTTGCGCCGGATACCCTGTTTTCATCCCCATCGGTGATCTGCTTCGTCGCCGCGGCTAATGCTTCCTTCATCCCAACCGCGCGTTCCGTTAATGCTCCTTTAGCCTCGGCCGACTTGGATGTTACCGTTCCGGCTTTTGGCTCGATCTTGTCTGTGGAATGATGATCCGGCCTGGTGGCTGCGGCCGATACCTCTTTGAACGGCGGAGTCGCCGGTTCATTACGCGTCAAGACAGCCGTCCTCAGCATCCGGGAGGCCATGCCGTCAGGAGAGGATTCGTCCTGAGCGAGCGTCGGATTCGCGGCGGCGCGATCCAGGGACTGCCGTTCGCTTTGTCGTCCATGCCGTGCAGCTGCCCGTTGATCGGCCGGCTGTTCCGGAGAAACGGATGCTCCCTCCCGGTAAGGGGATCCGTTGCGGTCGGGCAAGCCCTCTGTGTTTAAAGATACTGAGGCCGCTCTGCGGGCGGCTGCATCGATGGCCTTTGTCGTCTCAGGATTTTGCGTCATAATCGTAGCCGGTTCGCTTTTCCGGTCTGCGATGAAATGGCGGTCAGCCGTCGGGGATGTCTGCTTCCTGAGAGAATCGGTCGATCCTTGCGTCTCCGCAGGGCTTTCCGTTTCACCGTCCAATACCGGTCCATCGCCGGTACCAGGTCCCCCTTTCAGGGCGTGAAATTCCGGGGATCCGGGTTTGATGCCCAAACGCCTGGCCATAACTCCCCAGCCTTGTTCATGGGTATCCGCGGCAAGCGATTCAGGGGATGTGTGGTTCGGTGATGCCGTCGCGGCGGATTGCGCCGATGCGGGAGAAGCGGTTTCATCGATCGTTTCCGGACGCGGCTGAATCAGAAACGGAGGTCTTAAGGGAATCATTATCGCCGGAGGGAGCGGATTGAGAATCCCCCTGCGTGAGAGCCTCTTTCCGGGGCGTCTCGGCAGAGAACGATTCGCCCTGTAACCGTTCCCGATCCGGGTTGACCGGTAGCGCGTTGTCTTGATCGGCGGAACCTTTCTTTTCATTCAGGATTCCGGCAAATGATCTATCCCCGGAGGCCAACGCCGTCGATGGAGCAAGGGAATGGAGTATGGGAATGTCACCGCCCTTGCGGATCTGATGCTGGATATTTATGGTCAGTGAATTCATGCCTGCACCTTTTTGTAGATGGTGGACAGCATGATCCATGCCAGAATAAAATGTGTGTTAATTCATGTAATTATGATAATAGCGGCGAACCCGGAGGGTCCGGACCGGAAAATTATACCGGTCCAGAGCAGACGCAGGAAAAATATTCCGATGGCGGCACCGCGACGGGTGCAGAGGGGCATTGATAAGTTGTCTTTATATGAAAATGCCCCCATGATTTTCATCCTTATGTTGTGCCCGACACGGGCATGGGGGTTAGTGTCATTTCAGCCAGTTTCTGAGAAGCTCGGCAAATTTCTTTGCATTGAGCGCCGCCAGTTGACGGGCCATTTCGACTTCCGTCAACGAACTTCCCTCAAGTCCGCCGAGCGCCAGCGGCGCGGGCTGTCCGCTTAATTCCACCGAAATGCCGCCCGGTCCCATTGCAGGAGGACCGGTGATGGCGCGTGTTTCCACCCGTTGGGACATTGATGCAAGACTCCGGATCAGGGGCTTGATCACGAACAGGACGACCAGTACGAGCGCAATGAGAATCACGACATACCGGATGATCGGGAAAAAAGGCGCCATGCGGTCCTGCCAGGTCAGAGCCGTCATCCCCTGCTCCAGGTCGGGCCGGCTGAAAGGCATACTGCTGACAACCACCTGATCGCCGCGCTGGGCGTCGAGCCCGGCTGATTTTCGGACCAGATCTTCGAGCGCATCAATATCTTTCTTGGGCCGTTGCTGGAAAACAGTGGCGCCGGTGTTGTCTTTCTCATAGATTCCGTCGACAAGGACGGCAATGGAGAGTTTCTTTACGTCTCCGACGGGCATGACCGTTTTGCTGACGACTTTGTTAATTTCATAGTTGATGATCTCTTCCGATTTTTCTTTTTCAGCGCCGGCAGTTTCAGTCGTGCCGGCCGTTTTGCCCGCTGTGACCACGGGCGGCGCAGTGGCCTTGTCGGTTTGTTTCTGGGAGCTGCGCACAACGGGAGACTCGGGATCGAAGACCTCTTCCGTCTTTTCCGTGATCCGGAAATCAAGCTCCGCCGTGACCCGGACCGCCGCTTTACCCGGGCCGACGACGTTCTCCAGCATGGACTGGATCTTGCTCGCCATATCCTTCTCGACATTCTTCTTGTAATCCACTTGTGAGGCGGACATCTGCGCGAGGCGGGAATCACCGCCGCCGACCTGCGAGAGAATACTGCCCTGGCTGTCCACGATCATGACATCGGCGGCGCTCAATCCTTCAACGCTGCTGGCGACCAGGTGGCCGATCCCCTCGATCTGCGAGGATTTCAGCTTTTTACCCGCCTTGAGCCGCAAGGTTACCGATGCGGTCGTCTTTTTCTGATGCTCGACAAACAGGGAGTCCCGTGGAAGAACGATATGGACACGGCACTTCTGAATTTCGTCCAGGCTGTTGATCGTTCTGGCCAGTTCTCCCTGCAGCGCCCGCCGGTAGTTGAGCTGCTTTTCAAAATCCGTCGTACCGAAGGACTTGTTGTCGAATATTTCGAAGCCCACGCCGCCGCCCTGGGGAATGCCCTCGGCGGCCAATTCCAGCCGCAGCTCGGACACCTTGTCGGAGGGAACGGAGATAACGTCGCCGGCCGGGGAAATCTGGTAGGCGATCTTCTTTTCCTTGACTCTGGTCAGAATGGTTGCGGCATCGCTGCCGGATAGGTTCGAAAACAGAACGCGATAATCTTCCTGGTTTGTAACATAGACGAAGACACCCATGCTCACGGCGATCATAAGGGTCACAACGCCAAGCGTCATTTTCCGTGCTGCGGGCAGGGCGTTGAACCCGCCCAGGAGTTTTGTGAGGGACCCTTCCATGTCAGATCTGCATCCTCATGATTTCCTGATAGGCTTCGAGAACCTTGTTGCGCACCTGCAGCAATGCCCGGAATGAAATGTCTGCTTTCTCAAGGGCAATCATAGCCTGGTGCAGGCTTCCAGTGTCGCCGGCAACGACGTTCAGCGCAGAGCCTTCTGCTTCCTGCAGCAGTTTATTGGTCTCCAGGACGGCCCCCTTAAGTATATCGCCAAACGGGGCAGAGGGCGTGGGTGCTGCCGTCTTTTTCAGGGCAGGCGTCGCATAGTTTCCGATATTTTTGATAAGGGTGTCATGCATGTGAAAACTCCCGCATTACTTTCCAATTTCGAGCGATTTGATAGCCATATTTTTGGTCGCATCAAGGGCCGTCACCATGGCTTCATAGGCCCGGCCGACCACGATGAGATCCGCCATTTCCGAGATCACATTGACATTCGGCATGGCGACGTATCCGTTCGCGTTTGCGTCGGGATGCGCGGGGTCGTGCACCATTCTTGGGGGTGACAGGTCTTCAACGATTTCGGCAACCTTGACCGTTTTTATGGCGTCCTTCAGGGTGCCGCCAAATCCCTCTTTGAGCTTTTCGGATGCGAGGACGGCGATTTTTTTTCGGTACGGGCCCCCTTCTGCCGTGCGCGTCACATCGGCATTCGCGAGATTCGATGTGATGATATCCATTCTTGCGCGCTGGGCGGACAGTGCGGAACCGCAAACCTTGAAAGTATCCGATATGTCCATGGTATCTCCTTAAATAACAGATTGTACTTATTATTTTGTTTGATTCAGGGTGTTCTGCAACCCCTTGAACTTGCGCGACAGGATCTCCATCGTTGTGTTGAACATCAAATGGTTTTCCGACAGTCTGGACATTTCCGCATCAAGCTTTACGCTTTCATCGGACGCTTTGATCTGGTAGTTCACAGAACTGCGCCTGCCTGCTTTGCCCGGCAGGTGTGCGGGATCTGTCTGCGTCAGGCTGATCTGGGGGAGACGCTTTGCCGTCCCGAGGGCCTGTGTGAAGGTCAGTTCGGACGCTTTAAAGCCCGGTGTATCGATATTGGCGACGTTGGACAGGATGACATTGTGCTTTTGTGCCCGCACATCCGCCATATCGATGAGCGTGTTGACCGTTTTGCCGAAAAGTTTTTCCATATTGCCTCCCTGAAAGGGGTTTCTTGCAAGGCATGTACCAATCAAGTCTTTGCGTCCGGGGCCATGTTGTGTTCATTCAGTTTATTCCAAAGCGTCCGGACGCTGACGTCGAGAATTTTTGCGGCCTGCGTTTTATTTCCCGCCGTTTTGTCCAGTGTCGCAAGGATCAGCGAGAGTTCCGCGTCCCGGAGCGTGACTTCGCCGGCCCGTATATGGGCGGGCAGGGCAGAGCCGTCAGGCAGATCAAGCGTGATCTGCGGGATCTTGAGCCCCAGGGTTTCGGCCTGAACCACACCCTTTTCCGTGAGTAGCGTCGCGCGTTCGACGATATTTTCCAGTTCCCGGACATTGCCCGGAAAATCATAATGGTTCAGCATGTGCATTGCCTGTGGGGAGAGTGTCGGTTTACGCTTGCCGTTTTGCAGGCTGAATTTCTTCAAAAAATGCTCAGCCAGCAGCATAATGTCGCCCTTGTGTTCCCTGAGCGGCGGAATATTGACGGGTATGACATTTAGTCGATAGTAAAGGTCGCCCCGGAACGTCTTGTTTTTGACCGCCTCCTCGAGATCGATGTTGGTGGTGGCGATTATGCGGACATCTACCGGGATGGGCGCCCGTCCACCCAGGCAGTCGACTTCCGATTCCTGAATAACGCGCAGGATTTTGGCCTGAAGCTGAATATCCATTTCGCTGACTTCATCCAGCAGCAGCGTGCCCCCCGAGGCAAGCTCGAATTTCCCCGGCTTGCGCTGCACGGCGCCCGTGAAGGCGCCTTTTTCAAATCCAAACATTTCGCTTTCCAGCAGGGTGTGGGGGATGGCTGCGCAATTGAAAGCAATGAACGGTCCGTTACGGCGGTTGCTGTTACGATGAATATGACGCGCAATCAGTTCCTTGCCGGTGCCGCTTTCGCCCCGGATCAGTACGCTGGATTTGCTCTTGGCGATGTTCCCGATCATATCGAGGATGGCCTTGAATTTGGCATCCCCCGTGATGATTTCCGGTCCGATAGGCATTGGGGAATGTTCCGGACGGTGTCCGGTTATGGCCAAGGCATGCGCGACGGCGCTTTCAAGATCCTCCAGTGAAAAGGGTTTCATGATGAATTCAGCGGCTCCGGCCTTCATCGCCTCAACCGCGGTGCTGACCGTGCCGTAGGCCGTAATCAAGATGACAGGGGTCTGGGCGGAATGCTCCTTTACGTTCCTGAGCACTTCCATACCGGTCATACCGGGCATGCGCATGTCCGTGATGACCAGGTCGAAGCGATTTATTTTGAACAGGCTCAAGGCCTCTTCGCCGTTATCTGCCGCGCTGACCTGGTAACCGCAGATCTCCAGGGATTCCGCAATGGCAAGTCGCATCGAGTTGTCGTCGTCCACAACGAGGACTTTCCGCTTTTTCATGGCTTTTTGTCGAATGGGTTGATGACCTTTTCTGTCCTGAGGGGAAAGGATAGAATAAACGCCGTATTTCCCCCGGGATCCTGTTCGATCCGTGCCGAACCCTGGTGCATCATCATGATATGGTGAATGATGGCCAACCCCATGCCGGCGCTGGCCTCGGTTCCGGAGACCCGCGCCAGGAATTCCCGGCCCGCCGCCCGGAAATGAACCTCTATGGACGGCGGCGTCGGGATGTGAATGGTTAAGATGTCCAGGCGGCCAGACCGTGGCAATGATTGCAGCGCAATGAGAATCAGGCTCAGGAAAATCTGCCGGATCATGTCCATGTTTCCCTCGATAAGGGGTTCCATGTCCACGATCCGCAGCGAAAGGTAGATCGTTTCGCGATCGATCACCTGCTCCGAGTAAAGCGTGATTTCCCTTAAAATATCGTGAATGTTCACCGCACCGGGGAGTGACTCCCAGGCCTGGCTCAACAGGATCAGGCGCGAAACCTCATTGTTTACGGTTTTGACTGATGAGATGATCTGATCGATGCGACGAATATCCTTTTCTTTTTTTAACCCTTTTTTCAGCAGGGATGCAAACAGCTCGATGCTGCCCAGAGGGTTGCGGATTTCATGAGCGATGCGGGCTGCGGCTTCCCCCATGGCGGCGTATTTCTCCCGGCGCTTCTCAAGGGCCTCCATCTGGCTGCTTTTAGAGACGTCCTTCAATGTAAAAAGGACGTTGTTTTCGAACGGGGAGGCGCTAATCTCAATCGTTCGCCCGCTCCAATCCGCTCGATATTCCCGAGAGGTCAGTTCAAGGGGGACGGGAATGCGGCCTTCGCAAAGTGTAAGCAGCGATTGTGCGGTGCGATTAACGAGAAGCGGATTCCCCTTCCTGTCGGCCATTACGATGCCGAGGGGCAGCCGATCCAGAATATCAAACGTGGGGTCTGTCATTTCTTCCGATATTCCTTTTGCTTAGATGTTCTGGCGCCATCTTGCAGCGCGAAATCAGCGAGCTTCGTCCAGAATTCATCCCGATCGCTTCCCTTGAACTGGGCAAAGGTTTTTTCCGCGGCCGGGAGGTTCGACGCCAGGATCTGCTTGCGACCTTTCTCATATATAGCCCAGCGTTCCGCGATGGGGGAAACGGCCGGAGACGGTTGACCCTGCCCCAGCTTCTGGAGGGCTGCATCGACCTGTGCGGCGTCCTGGGCAGCGAAATATCTGGCCCTGCCCAACAGCGCCCTGGCTTCATCCGTCATGCCGATGCGGGCGTAACTTTCAGATGCCTTGATCATGAGGCCCGTGTTGTTCAGGCTGATCAGGCCCCTGCGACGGGAGCTCGAAAGCAGGTTGATGACGGCAATATCATCGCCGACTGCGAATCGTTCCCCGATCAGACGTTCCACATCCGACCTCAGCGCCATCACCAGCGTTTGCTTATATTTTGTTCCGGGATTCTGATCGAGGAACAAGCCGCCCTCGACATAGGCTTCGCGATAGCGGCCTTGGGCGCGCAGGGCGGCCATGCGCTGGATCAAGAGTCGTTCGCTCAGCTCCGGAGACAATTTTTTTGACAATACCGCGTCATAGGCTTCAACGGGGTCGCGATACCATTTTGCTCCGGCTAAAGAGATATTCGGCTTCAAACCGGGTGACAGCATGCTCATGTCGGCCAGGGCAATCATGGAATCAATGGATTCAGGCGTTCCCGGATAACGTTCAAGGATATGGCTGTAGAGGCGAATAGCGGCCAGGGGCCGCTTCATTTCGAAGAGAATACCGGCGACGGTCACCATCGCGGAAGGAAAGTGTTTATGAGCAGGATAGAGGCTCATGAAGAGTGATAACTTTTCGAGGGCCTTTTCATAGCGGCGGGTCTCGAAATGTTCCATGCCCTCCTTGTGAATGGCATCAGGCGACAGGGAATCGAGGTCAAGCGGCGCCTCGTCGGAGTCGGCGACTTTTGCTGTTGTCGTTCCGAATGGGGCTGGATCGGTTTCACTAATCACTGCGTTCGGGTGCCTGTTTTTGATCTTGTCGCGAATCGTGAGGGCCAGTTTTTTATCTTCAATGGGGCCGATCCAGACGAAATATCGGTTGTCTTGCTGAACGATATTCACTTTCCCGTACTGCTTCAACTTGTTTCCGGCGGATTCGGCTCTTTCAAGGCTGGTGCTCCGCACGGCCCGGATAAAAAATCCCTTCTGGTCAGCCTGTGCCGATGACACACAGGCGAAGAGGAACAAGACAAAAAATAATCGCATTTTCATACACAGAAAGGCAGCAATTAACGTGCCAGATAGAGAAGGGCCAAAGACAAGGGGGCAGGGGAGATGAGAAACGGCGCAACGCGGCCTCCGCGGATCGGGGAGGGTCGATAATACGACCATGTCCCCCGGCGTCGCCGGCGTCGCTGGGCGGCCTGTGCTTGAGAAGGCTTCGTGCCGCCTGGAACGCCATGTTCAGATAAAGTGAAGCATATCGGCAGGGACAGGTTTTCCGTTATAGGGTTTTCAGGCAAACAGATCGATCAGGGATTCCCCCACCATTTTTTCTGCGATTTTTCCCGCATCGATCCTGTAATTGCCGCTTTCAATTTGCTGTTTCAATTCCATGATCTTGGCGTCGCGGGTTTCGGGAATCTGATCCAGAAGCTGCTTGATCTGCTGAATGTCTTTCGCCTTGGTCGAAAGATTGACCCTTTCGGTGATGCCGGCCTGGCCGGCAACGTGCCTGTCAGCCTCACTTTTCGTGAAGTCGTTCTTCTGGTACTGCTGAATCTGAGGTGTGGAAGCGTCTTTAATCTTGGAAATCATAACACGCCCTTTTTAAAATGGTCTTTAGCCATATTATCGACAGAGTTCAAAAAAAACTTAAATTCTTTTTGCTATGCCTTGATATCGATCTTGCCTGCATGATCCGATCTCACGTCTGTTTCCGGTGCCTGCTTTTCGTCGTCCCTGCCTTTATGCTGGTTTTTGCGCTCTTTTCTTTCTTCTTTATCTCTGAGTTTGATGTAATCCATCTCATCGTGATCATTCACTTTATGTTCATTTCTCAATCTTTCCTGGGTGAGTTCATATTCGAAATAGCGCTGCTGCCTGTCCGGGTGCTGTTGCTGCACCTGTTGCACACGCTCCGAGATAACGCTCTGTAGCACACTATGGTGCATGTTGATCGGGCTGCTCACGAGTACGCCTCAATACAATAATATGTATCTGTCTTATCGGCATTCTTTCAAGAAATCTTAAACTATTTTTCATTATCCCCGATCCGGTTAAAAAAGGCTTGCTTTACCGCCACAAGTTTTTGACGGCGCCACGCAGACGCAGCGTCGCCTGCGTATGGAGCTGGCAGACTCGAGATTCCGTAAGGTCCAGAATCCGGCCGATTTCCTTCATGGTCATCTCATCATAGTAATAAAGCGAAATGACGAGCTTTTCTTTTGAAGGCAGGTCCTCAATCGCACGCTTCAATTGATCTTTGAGTTCCTCGCCGGCAAACAGTTCAAAGGGATTCCCATGATGCAGGGCTTCCATGACATCAGCCGCGCAATGCGATTCAATATAGTCCGGCGTCAGGTCTTCCTGGCGGACAATGTGAACATCCTTGGCATCGTCCAGCATTTTGTAATATTGTTCCAAGGTTAGTCCCAGAAAATCGGCAACCTCGTCTTCCTCGGGCGGCCTTCCCAAATTTCTTTTCAACTCGTTGAAAGAATTTGATAACTTAGTGTCTTTGTGGCGGACCGACCGTGGGACCCAATCCCGTGACCGTAATTCATCGAGGATGGCGCCCCGAATACGAAAGCGGGCAAAAGTCTCGAATTGGACATTTTTGTTACGATCAAATTTTTCGAGCGCTTCCATGAGACCGATGACGCCCACATTGACGAGATCCTCGCGATCTGCAGCGTCAATAGGCAACCGATACGTCATCCTCCCGACGATGTTCTTGACGAGGGGGGCGTATCTCATAATCAATTCATCGCGTTCTTTCTTGTCCACGTCGCCGAGATATCCTTGACTTGTCGATTCGTATTCAACATGCATCCCTAATTAAAGAGACTGATCATGCACTCATATTCTTCATATTGCGAGGGTTGGCACAGTTTTTCCGCCACATTCCGGAGGCATTGGACGGACGGCGAGGCGGGATGAATCTCCGCCAGAAGCCTCTGCTGTTTGACGGCCTTGGGCATGTTCTCGTCATAGAGAACGTGGCCCAGATGTTCTATGGCGAGGTTCAGAAAGTGATTGGTCGCCTGCGCCAGTCTTAAATACACCTCTTTGGCCTCATCCTGCGATTTGACCATATTGACCAGCAGGCTGAATCTTTTTTTTGCATGTTGCCGATAGAGGATCTTGATCAGGGCATAGGCGTCTGTGAGAGAGGTCGGCTCCGGTGTGACCACGACAATGGTTTGTGTCGCGACCATGTTGAAATACATGACATTTTCGGTAATGCCTGCACTCGTGTCGATTAGTAGTAAGTCCGGTGGTGATTGCAGGGACTTGAACTCATCCTGGAGAAAGAGTTTTTGTTCCATGGAAAGTGTGGCCATCTCCGGAATGCCCGACGAGGCGGGCAGAATTTTGATGCCGCCGGGACCGTCGATGATCGTTTCACGCAGGGTCTTTTCACCTTTCAGGACATGATGGAGGTTGTACGCCGGGGTCAGGCCAAGGATCAGATCTATATTCGCCAGGCCGCAGTCGGCGTCAAATATCAAAATCCTCTTTTTCATTTTGGCAAGGATATAGGCAAGGTTGGCGGTAATATTCGTTTTACCGACACCTCCCTTGCCACTGGTGATGGACACGACGTATGGCTTCGATCCATGGCCGGACGTCTTTGCTCTGATCCTGCCTGCCGGCTTTGCCTTTTTATCTCTGGCGATCTGCTTGAGCGTTGCTGCCTGGTCCACGGTTACCCCTTAATGCAATCGGTTTTGCAATGTTAATTGAGCGAGCCTTTCAGGATTCGCTTTCTCAATATCTTTGGGAACGTTCTGTCCGGTGGTCAGATAAGATACGGGTTTGCCGACTATATCGAGGACATCCACCATGGAACCCAAAAGCGTGCACTCGTCTATCTTGGTGAGGATGATGCGATTGTAATCGAGGATGCGGAAACGATCCGCGGCCTCGATAAGATACTCCCTGCTTGCGACGGGGCTCAACAGCAAAAAAGTTTCGACGTCATCGGTCAGGATGGACTTCAGGGTCGACAGACAGCGATGGTCCTGGCGGCTCCGGCCCGGCGTATCGACAAAGATGACGTCCTTGTCGGCAAAATTTGTCAAAGATTGCATAAATTTATCCTTATCTGGAGCGACGGCGAGCGGAATCCCCATGATTTTCGCATAAACCTTCAATTGTTCGGGGGCCGCGATGCGGTAGGTATCGGTCGTGATCAGCCCCACCTTCATTTTTTTCTCAAAACAGTACTGAGCGGCTAACTTGGCCAGCGTTGTGGTTTTACCGACGCCGCTCGGTCCGATAAAGGTTTTGATACGCTTTCCCTTGTAATCATCCTTCGGAAATGATCGGGCAATCACCTGCTCAGCCAGAAAGGCCGCCTTTTCGAGACTGTCTACCGCCGTGCTCGGGAATTCATTCTTGATGGTTTCCGTCAGCCGGAGCGCCCGGATCCGGGAGAAGCCGTTGGCGATGAACATCAGGTACAGATTCTGCAAATGAGAGTCATTCCGGATGGAAACGCTGTCGCAGAGCATATTCAGCGCCTCCTTCAGATCGAGAAGATCCGACTTGAACATAACCTGCCGCGTCAGTCCGTCGATGCATGATTTCAGGTCTCGTATGTCCTGCTGCAGGCCGCCGAGGCCCCCATCCTGTCTGGGGACGCCCTGCGGACCGGGTGGATGATCGGCAACAGGCTTGACCGGCTCCCGTTCACGAGCGGCCATAACCTCGATGAGCGGGCCAACGCTCGAAATTTTCTTGGTTGAAAGAATCACGGCATCCGGCCCCAGCTCCTTCTTGATTTTAGCCATCGCTTCACGCATATTCGCCGCTTCATAACGCTTAATATGCATTTCAGATCTCCACCATTCCTAAAGAGGTAATGTTGACGTTGGGCATTATCTCATTATGGGACAAGACGATGATATTCGGGAAAAAACGTTCCATGATCTTTCTCAAATGAGACCTCGTATTGGCGGAACACAGCACGATGGGGGGATTACCGTAGGATGCAAACCGATCCATGAGTTTGTGTGCGCTTTCGATGAACTTCCTGACCAGCCCGGGGTCGGGAGAAACAAAGGATTCATACTCAGTATGCTGGACAGCCCGGCTGATGATCTCTTCGATCTCAGGGGAAACCATGATGACATGGATTGTGTTGTCGCGATCCTGATACTGGCGGGTGATGGTCCTGGAAAGGGCCTGGCGGACATATCCCGTCAAAATGTCTATATTTTTTATAACAGGGGCGTAATCGGCCAGCGTTTCGATAATCATAAGCATATCCCGGATGGAGACCCTTTCCTTCAGGAGTCGCTGCAGCACCTTTTGCAGGGTTCCTATTGGAACAATTTTCGGCACCAGCTCTTCTACAATTTTCGGATAAATGGCGGTCATCGCGTCAAGGATCGCCTGGACTTCCTGTCGTCCCAGCAACTCTTCCACATTGGACTTCACAATTTCCGTGATATGTGTGGTCACGACCGTTGCGGCGTCCACGACGACCAGACCCCTTGCCTGGACATTTTCAACCTCACGATCGGGAATCCATACTGCCGGGAGACCAAATGCCGGTTCCCGGGTCTGGATGCCGCTGATCTTGACGCCAGAGGCATCGGGAATGATGGCAAGATGGTGCTCCGGTACGATCTCCCCGCGAGCCACTTCAATGCTCTTGATCAGGAAAGAATATTCATTCGGTTTGAGCTGAAGGTTGTCCCGGATATGCACAGCCGGCATGATGAAGCCCATATCGCCGGCAAGCTGTTTTCTGAGGGCTTTGATGCGGTGGAGGAGTTCGCCGCCCTGGGCCGCGTCCACCAGCGAAATCAGCCCATAACCCACCTCGAGCCCGAGTGGGTCCAAGGGGATCAGAAGCTCCGCAGAGGTGCTCACAGCGGGATCGGGGGGAGCTTCTTCCGGTTCTTTCTCTTTTTCAGTGGAACGGAGGAGTTTATAGGAGAAATAAGCCATGACGGCGGCTACGGCGATGAAGGACATCTTCGGCATGCCCGGGATCAGGGCAAAGGTAAAGAGCATAACGGCAGATAGCGCAATCGCTTTGGGCTGATTAAAGACCTGCTTCTTGATTTCTTCGCCCAGTTCTGTTGATGCCGTGGTCCGGGTCACGAGCATGCCCGCGGCCGTAGAAACAATCAGGGCCGGCACCTGCGTCACGAGTCCGTCGCCCACCGTCAATAAAAGGTATGTCCGGGCGGCATCCGCAATCGGCATGCCCTGCTGCAGGACACCGATGATCAGACCACCGATGATGTTCACCAGCACGATTATGATGCCGGCGACTGCGTCTCCGCGGACAAACTTGCTGGCGCCGTCCATGGCGCCGTAGAAATTCGCCTCATTTTCGATATCCCGCCGGCGTTTGCGCGCGTCTGTATCGGAAATCAGTCCGGTATTCAAATCAGCGTCAATGCTCATCTGCTTGCCCGGCATGGCGTCCAGGGTGAAACGGGCTGCCACTTCAGCAATTCGTGTCGCGCCCTTCGTGATGACGATAAAGTTGATCAGAACCAGAACGCTGAAAACGATCATGCCGACAACATAGTTTCCACCGACCACAAATGTTCCGAAAGCCTTGATGACCTGCCCGGCGGCCCCCGTTCCTTCGTTACCGTGCAGCAGGATCAGCCGCGTCGAGGCCACATTGAGGGACAGCCGCAGCAGGGTAACGACCAGCAATACGGATGGAAACGACGAAAAATCAAGTGGTTTCAGGACATACATGGACATCAGCAGAATGATAATGGCAATGATGATACTCAAGGAAAGCAGGAGGTCGAGAACCACAGTCGGCAAGGGAACCATCATGACCAGAAGGATGCCGATGACGCACATCGCCAGCAGAAAGCTGCTGCCTCGCGTCAGATCAGATAAGTTGTTTCTTTTAACAGCAATTGAATCAGGCATTTATAATATATCCTATCCGGTCGGGGGAATAAACACCCAACAGGTTCATCGCGATTGCGCTTATGCCGGTTCTCCGGACAGCATCACGCCGATGGCAGCTTTAGTATTCAATACCTGTGCCAGTGGTTCATTTTTCAGGGGATAGCGGGGGATATTTTTGCCTAATGACGGCAAGCTCACATCAGGCGCAGCAGGATCTGAATATCCGTATTCAGACTTTGGAGTAACCGCTGGACGGCCGAGACAAAAAGAGGAATGGTCAAACCTAAAATAATGAGACCCGTCGCGATATGCAGGGGCATCCCCACAATGAAGATGTTGATTTGCGGAACGGTTCGGGCCACTACACCCAATGCCACGTTGCTGAAAAATAAAACGGCCATCACCGGAGCGCTGATTTTAACCGCCGTGATAAACAATCCCTTTGAAAACAAGACGATGAACTGCATCAGGGATTCGGAAAACTGAAAGCCGAAAGGGGCCACGAAACGGTAGCTGTCCACGATGGCATAGATGAACAGATGATGCGCGTCCACCGCCAGATAGACAAGCATGGCAAAGAGATACTGAAATTCCGCCATGATGGACACCTGGGAGCTCGAAACCGGGTCAAAAACATTGGCTATGGCGAGACCCATCTGCAGTCCGATCATATTTCCCGCAAACTGGATACCGGCAAAGATAATCCTGATCGCAAACCCAATCGTCACGCCGATGAGCACTTCGCCGATCATTGCAAGACCGACGGCAACGATGTCTGCATCGGTCTTCAGGGAGGGGTTTTCCATGCGGATGGCCGGAAACACGAGCAGCGCGATCAGGAGGGCCAGTCCCGCTTTAACCCGGATGGGAACGGCACTTTCGCCGATGACCGGCATCAACGCCAACATCGCGCTGATCCGGAGAAATACAAGCGTAAAAGCCAGGATATAGTCAATATTCAGGACCGGCGTTCCCATGTCGGCCCCTATTTGACGTATGCGGGGATGTTGATAAAGATATTGTGGGTGAAGGAAACGAGGATGTTGATCATCCAGGGCAACGCAGCCACCAGTGCGATGAGGCAGGCGACAATTTTCGGAACGAAAACGAGGGTCATTTCCTGCACTTGCGTGACAGCTTGAAACAAGCTGATGAGCACGCCGACCAACAGCCCGACGATCAGGACGGGTGCGGAGACCAGCAGGGTAATCCAGACCGTTTCGGCCATAATACCAACAACGAAATCCGTACTCATGTGCAACTCCTCGATTTCTTACTGAAAACTCCGGACCAGTGATCCGACGATCAGATACCAGCCGTCAACCAGGACAAATAATAGCAACTTGAAGGGCAAGCTGATCATGATCGGGGGAAGCATCATCATTCCCATCGAAAGAAGGATGCTTGCGACGACGATATCAATTATGAAAAATGGCATATAGATCAAAAAACCGATCTGGAAGGCCGTTTTCAGTTCACTGATCACAAAGGCGGGAATCAGAACGCCCAGGGAAATATCCTCCGGTTTATCGGGTTGTTTTTCTTTGGCTATTTTGACAAACAAGGCCAGGTCCTGCTCTCGGGTCTGCTTGAGCATGAACTGTTTCACGGGCGCCGAGGCGAGGGCCAGCGCTTCCTCAGAGCTGATCTTTTCCTCGGAATAGGGTTTAAGTGCGTCATTATTGACCTTTTGCCAGACCGGGGCCATAATGAAGAAAGTCAGAAACAGGGCCATTCCGATCACGATCTGGTTGGGCGGCATCTGTTGCGTACCGAGGGCATGCCGCAACAGGGAAAGGACGACGACAATACGCGTAAAGGATGTGAGCATTAGCAAAATAGCAGGGGCCAGCGAAAGCACCGTCAGGATAAACACGAGTTGAATAACCGTCGCGGCTTTGCCGGGATCTGCGCCGCCGCCGATATTCAGGCTGACATTGGGAAGCGTCAGGGATTGGGCAAAGGCGCAGGCGGCCGGCAACAGAATCAGAATCAGGATAAAGACCACCCCTATCGTAAAGCGTTTGTAATACATGTACTAATGGTCCTTTCGCAGTCCACCTAAATTCCGGAAGAGGGATTTGCATCGGGCAAGCGGATCGGCATCGGATAATAATCCTTCAGCAAGACGTGCGTTCCTTATCTTTTCTATGGCGGCAGGATCATCGATCCGGGACAGCATGGACATCTGCTGACCGGAAACACCCACCAGAATGATCTGTCCGAAAACTTCGATCAGCAACAAGCTGTTCTTGGGGCTCAGGTGGCGAGTTGAAACAATGTTGATCAAGGCGCTGCTGTTCATTTGGGGCAGAGAATGGAAAAAGTATTTTTTTATGAAAACCATGGCGACCAGCATCAGGGCAATAACGATGACAAGGGCGGCCAACATTTTGAAAAAGGACCAGAAAAAACTAACAGAATCCACGTTGCCTCCTATTTCAGCTTGTTGATCCGTTCGGCCAGGGAAACAATGTCCGTGAGCCGGATTCCAAACTTTTCGTTGACAACAACGACTTCACCCCGCGCAAGCAATCTCTGGTTGATAAAAACATCCATGGGCTCGCCGGCCAGCTTTGACAGCTCGATAACAGAGCCCTGCCCCAATTGGAGCAGTTCGCTGATCAGCATGCGGCTGCGTCCCAGTTCGACGGTTAAAGACAGTGGGATATCCAGGATAAAGTCCAGGTCCATGGCCGGTCTGGGGGCGTCGCTTTTTTGCGCCACCTCGAATGAGGCGGTACTGACCTCTATGGGCGGTTTGCCGGTTTTGGACTGTTCCATTTCTTTCTGGACGTCGTCCCATTGGAGTTCATGTTCGTCCTTTATGGACGTGGCGGATGCGTCAGGCGCATCCATCCCCTTCAACATGGCGTCAATTTCACTCTGTTCCATAATCGATGACCTCTTCGCTTGTGATGACATGCGATACTTGTATCGCCTGGTTTCCCTTGTATATAACCGGTTTCCCTCTGAATTTCATAACACCTTCAACAAAAATATCCAGCGAATCACTAACATATCGATCCAGCGGAATCACATCGCCTTGCTTGAGATTGATCACATCGCCGGCATGGATCTGCGCTTTACCCATGTTGACGGTGACATCGACTTTTGATGCGAACAAGCCTGCCTTGAAACGGTTGATCCAGGTTTTGTCGACTTCCATCTGTTCGCTCTGATACCCGGCCTGCAACTTGTCGCGGATAGGCTCGAGCGTTGCATAGGGGATGCAGAGCGAGATGATGCCCGAGGAATATTCCACTTCGATTTCAAAATTCGATACCACCACAACATCCGTCGGCGAGACCAACTGGGCAAATTGCGGATTGATCTCAGACCGCTGGTAGGTGATTTTCAAATCGATCAATTGCTGCCAGGCTTTCTCAATATCGCCGAGGGCGCTCAAGACCACTTTCTTGATGATGTTGTTTTCAATCGCCGTGAATTCCCGTCCCTCGATTTTAAAGGCGCTTTTTCCGGTTCCACCAAAAATAATATCCACCAGCATGAAAATGATTTTCGATTCGACAACCATCAAGCCGCTGCCCCGAAGGGGCTCAAGCTTAAATAGATGCATGCTCGTCGGAACGGGAATCGTTTTCAGGAATTCCCCGAATTTCACCAGATCGACCGAGACGGCGCTGACGCTGCTCACCTTGCGCAACAGCGACGACAGGGTGGTCCGAAACATCCGGGCAAACTTTTCGTTGGTCATCTCCAGGGTCGGCATGCGCCCCCTGATGATTCTGTCCTGACTGGTCAGATCATAGGTTATGACATCCGACGGGTCGTGAAGATCCGACATTTCGGTCTCGATTTCACCGCCGGAGATACCCCGCAACAGGGCATCGACTTCTTCCTGAGATAAAATGTTGGCCAAGTTCAGAACTCCCTATTGGACGACGAATTCCGTAAAATAGACACGGGTCACTTTCCCCCGCGTGAGCACATTATTGACGCGTCCGGCGATATCTTCCCTCAACCGCTGCTTTCCGGTCAGCTCCATCAACTCTTTCAAGGTTTTTGGGGCCAGCAGGTCCAGGATGGAATCACGCAATCGGGGTTTGATCTGTTCAAGTTCAGCAACAGCGCCTGGATCGGAAACCTCAAGCTGAACGACAAGCTTCAGATACCGTTCGCCGGCGACATCTGCAATGTTGACGACAAAGGCCTCCATCGGCCAGATAGTGACCACCTCAGGTTTCTTCACCGGCTCACTGACTTTGGCTTTCTTGATAAAAAAGTAATATCCCGCACCGGCGCCGGCGCCGACGACGAGCACGGCAACGGCAACGATCAGGATCAACTTGATGGGCAAACCCTTTTTCGGTTTCGGCTGTTCGTCCTGCTTTTCCACTTCATCTTTTCTGTCTTTTGCCATATTTCCTCACTTCATCGATAGAATGATGTGCACCCTTCTGTTCAAAGCCCGACCATCCGGGGTTCCATTGGTTGCAACAGGCTTTGAGTCGGCATATCCGGCCGCAGAAAATAATGCAGGGTTCATGCCGCATTCCACAACCAGAAATTTTACCACGTTGACGGACCGCTGTGCGGACAATTCCCAGTTGGACGGGAACAGGCCGCTGGCAACGGGAACTGCGTCCGTGTGCCCCTCGACACGGATTTGTCCCGGCGTTGCACGGAGCGTCATGCAAAGCTGTGTCAACGCATTTTTGTGTATAATATCGGCGGAGCCGGACTTGTACAACAGGGATTCCCCGAGAACGATGGACACCCCGCCTTCTACCATATAGGCCTTCACGCCCTCCATGGATCCGATGTCCCGGAGGATTTCCGCATGCCTGTTTTCACGGTCTGCCGACCTGAAGGCCATGGAGGCGGACGACGAAACATGCTGAACCTTGTCGGCGCGAATGTTGGAAATGGACACCAGCAGGATGAAAAACACAAGCATGAGCGTCAGCAGATCGTTGAAACTCATGTGCCATGATCGTGCACGTGTTTCACTCGCTTCAACCGCTTTTTTCATGTTGTCCGCCTGAAAATGATCTCAATTCGACGATTCTTCTCGCGTCCTTCCGGGCTATCATTGCCTGTGACAGGCTGATATTCGGCAAAGCCGATCGCGACCAGCCGGTTTGAGGGGATGCCGCCTTTTGTTTGCATGTATCTCAAGATATTGACGGCCCGCATGGTCGAAAGCTCCCAGTTTGAGGGGAAGTTCGCCGTTCCGATCGGCCGGTTATCCGTATGTCCTTCCACCTGAATTGCCAAATCATTGTTACTGGCCGTGGTGATAATGACGTCCAGGATCGGATAGATCGCTTCGTTCAGCGTGGCGTCTCCGGACGCGAACAACACGGGATTTGGGATGACGGCTTTAAAGCCGGTCTCTGTCTTCTGGATGGAAAAGACATCTTTCATGCCGGAATCATGGGTCATTTGCTGAAAAGATTGCATGGCCTGGTCCATGCCCGGCGGCTTTGCTGTCGCCGGTGGATCAACCTTCGTGATGACTTGAAGATGCATCATGCGTTCGTTGTCGATGGATGAATAGGCCGTCAACATGACGAAAAACACCACGAGTAAAAGCATCAATGAGCAATAAATGGTCTGCCATTGCTCTACACCCTTGCCGTTTGATAATCTGATCCGTCTAAACATGATAGAACCGGGAACGCCTCTCTCCGGGAGCAATATAGGCATGAAGCTTCTGCTCCAGGACCCGCGGATTGTCTCCGGACTGAATGGAGAGAATCCCGTTAATGATCAATTGTTTGAATAAGAGTTCCTGTGCACTCTTGGTTTTCAATTTCCCGGCGATCGGCAGAAAGACCAGATTGGCCAGCACGATGCCGTAGAAAGTTGTAATCAGGGCCACAGCCATGGCGGGCCCGATGGTGCTGGGATTGTTCATTTGCTTGAGCATCTGTACAAGGCCGATCAATGTGCCGACCAGTCCCATCGCCGGCGCAAAATTGCCCATGGTCGTAAATATCTCTGCGCCAAGCCGGTGTCGTGCACTGATAAAATCGAGTTCTGTCTCTAAAATTTCAGAGATGTGCGCGGGATCGACGCCGTCTACGACCAGATTGACAGCCTTAATCATGAAAGGATCCCTGGTCTGTTTGATCATTTTCTGAAGCGAGATGACGCCTTCACGCCTCGATATCTTTGACATTTCGACAAGTTGGTTAATCACGGCAACCGTCTCTGGGGTTTTACCGCGAAAAACGTTTTTAGCTACTCTGATCACACCCAGAACATCGGTAATCGGATAATTGATCAGGACAGCGCCTAAAGTGCCACCCAAAACGATCATGGCGGACGGCCCGTCCAGAAACCACGTAAAACCGCCGCCGGAGGCCATGGCGACGATGACCAGGCTGAATCCGCCAAGAATACCGAAAATGGTTGCAAAATCCACAAGGACCTCTAAAATGAAACGTTACTGCTTTACGTTTACAGCAAATACTATACCAACAATGTAGAGGAGATGATGTGACGATGGAAACGAGAATAATTTAAATGACAGTCAGCGGTACATTTCGCCAATGGATTGACGCTATCGTCAAAACCCGGCAGGGGGCGAGCAACGGCGGTGCGGATTATTCAGGGAGTATTTTTGACTTTTTTGTGATTTCACGTGTAATATCGACTGCTTTTTGCGGGCTCAGGAAACCCCAAATCAAACCGGCACGTTCACGCTTCATATTGATGGTGATTCCCGCAGCCGTTGTCGTTTCAAGCTTTTCCAGCATGGCAGCTGCTTTTTGCGGGGGCGTCGCCTCATAGACTTTGGCAAGGTCCTTGAGACGCTTGACATCACCAGCTTGTTCAGCGTCAAGCTTTACGCTAAGTTGCGCATCCAGCGATTTGAACAGATCGATCTTTTCGATAATTTCTTTTTTTAGTGCAAGAATTTTTTCTTCCTCGACCTTGATCGCGTCTTCTCTTGAATCCAGCTCCTTCTGTTTCTTTTGCAGCAGCGTTAGCAGCTCGCGTTCCCCATGAAGGCTGTCGTCCGTTACGTCCCTGACTGTGGGTACAGGCGCTTTTACAGGCGTCTGTGCGATGGCCTGGCCAATAGGATTCATCCTGAGCGTTGACAAAAAAAACGACTGTTGCAGGGTTTCTGTCAGGAACAGAAATTTTGCGACAATCAGGGAGATGATGACGATCTGGCTGGCAGTGATAATTCGCTTCATTCCTCTTTTCTCCTGTTGTGCCCTGTAACAGCCAGTTCGTCAATCGTCGTTCTTTCGAGAAGCCTTTCTTCGGCCTGATATTTTTCGAAATGTCGGGTCTTGTAGATCTCCATGGCTTTTTTTTTCTTGCCGGCTTCAAGCAGCTCGTTTCTTTTTTTATCCATTCTTATTGTAACACTCTGGACTGCTTCCTTCTGAAGCTCCTCCTCATTCCGCCGTCTTTTAATCATAGCGGATTGCATGGCGATTTCGGATACAGGAACCCTTTGATCCTGAATGTTCCTCAGGGCGTCAATTGATTCCGCCTGCTGCTGCTGAAGCAGTTGAAGGGTTTTCGTCTCCTGTTGCAGTTCCCTTTGCTGTTCGGAGAATTCGGAGATAATCTTTTCTTCGAAAGTCTTTCTCACATCGAGAATCGATTGCATTCTGAAATTAAACATAGGGTGCCACAAATTCAGACAAATCCATCTTCTTCAGGGCCGCGCATAATCACAATCTTTCCTTCGTTTTCCAGTCTCTTGGTGGTGTCAAGAATTGTTCGTTGACTGCCTTCGACATCGGACAAGCGAACAGGCGGCATCATTTCGATGTCCTCTTTGAGCATTTCGGCACCGCGCTTGGACATATTGCGATAGATCTTTTCACGCTCCGTCGCGTCGACGAGTTTGAGGGCCTTTGCAAGGTCTTCGGAGGATGTTTCGCGCAGAAGTTCCTGGAGGCTCCGGTCATCGAGTTTCAGCACATCCTCAAAGGTAAACATGAGCCCCCGAAGATGGGCCGCCAGTTCGGTGTCGTCATCATCGAGGGCGGACAGGATGGCGCTTTCGTTGGAACGACTCATGCGGTTCAGGATTTCCGACATGAATTTGACCCCGCCGATCTGCTGTTCGATGACATTGCCCGTCACGATTTCTCGCTCGAGGGTCCTGGCGACGTCTTCCAGAAACTCATGTGGTACGCTTTTGAGTGTGGACATGCGCTTGGTAATTTCGATCTGCATGGGGCCGGAAAATCCTTCCAGCATGACGGCTGCCTGATCCGGCGCCAGGTGAGCGAGAATCAGGGCAATGGTCTGGGGATGTTCTGTTTTTGTAAATTCCATCAGGATCTTGGGGTCGATGTCTCTGAGTTTTTCCGTGATGGGATTGTCAACGGCCTTATTGCTGGCGACCTCCGACAGAATCAGTTGCGCGTCTTTTTCTCCGAGGGCTTTTGTCATGATATTTTTCATGCTATCGTCCTTGAAGGAGAGACTTCCACCTTTTTCCCTTGCCATGACAATGAATTCTTTGGCCACCGCCTGCAACGTTTCCGAGGGCATGGTCTGGATACGCGTCATATATCTGCCGACCCGCCTGATCTCGGTCGGACGAAGATTTTTCATAACCTCGGCAGCCATATCCTCATCGAGCGATAAAAGCATAACGGCTGCTTTTTCTTCATTAATCATTTCAATCTAATCCAGTTAAGTTGTGATATTTCGAACTCGTTCCCGCCGGTTATCAGGTTGAATCCGGATTACGCTCCCGCAATGATTTTTGCATCTATCGGGCATATATCTTTGCAAGGCATGTACCAGAATCACTATTTTAATTTTTCTTGTTCGATCCGCCTCCTTATTATTCAGGATAAAAAAGAGTCAATCCGTTTTGAATAAAATGGGATTGTGTTCGTCGGTTGCCGGGTTTTCATGCAAGCGTCTAAATATTGACGGGGTTCGATCTTTCTGTGGTCTTTACGAATGCATCGAAGTGTTGTTTATAGGCGCGCTGATCCTTGCAGCAACGGAAAATTGACACACCTAAGCGTGCCTTTCCCGTGATTTCATCCATGCCCATCTCGGTTGCAGTGGAATCACTCATCGGCAGGGTTACTTTTATGGCATCTCGCTTGCATATCCCTATGACGAATTTAACGCAGGCAACCTAGCGGGCAGGCAAAACAGCATGAAGCGCGAGCTGAGACTCTGTCGATGCAAGAAGGATCTGTCTTTTTTGGTGATGTGGAGGAAAATATCATGGGGATGCATCAGGATATCGGAAATCTTAGGCGTGAGTATTCGAGGGTAGACGTATCTATCCCTTTTGAGTATCGCGTTATTCTGCCGGACGAGAAACATCGCGTCCAGGCAAGGATAACCGACAATAGTACTGAAACAAAATACGGACAACGTCCCAATGATAGCAATTTCGATCCCATCCTTGAAAAATGGCTGGAAATCTTAAATTCAAAACTCGATGCAATCGTTAGCCTTTTGAGACTCCAGAAAGAAGGAGACTTCGGGTCTTCATTCAAAGCTGTTAACATCAGCGGCGGGGGAATAAGCTTCTCCGTCCCGGAGGCAATTCCTCTCGGTGAAATTCTTGAAATCAAGATTATGCTGACATTTCAGCAGCCTGTTGTCCTGGTCATCTATGGCGAGGCCGTCAAGTCTGAATTTATGAATGGCGGTCATTTGATTGCAGTCCACTATATTCATATGGATGACTCTATCCGGGATATGATTGTCCGGTTTGTGTTTGAGCGCGAGAGAGAGATCATCCGCGAGACGAGGAGGTAGTCTTGTTTGCCGTAGTCGGAATACTTGTTGTGATTGGTTCGGTTATCGGGGGTTATTTGTGGCATAAGGGAAATCTCTCGGTCCTTTGGCAACCCTCGGAACTCCTGATCATTGGCGGCGCCGCTGTGGGTGCATTTTTCATCAGCACGCCGTTGAAAGTCATCAAGTTAACTGTGTCGGCAATGATCGGTATTTTTACAGGCGGCACCAGCTATAGTAAAAAGGACTACATCGACATATTGATGCTGTTGAACAGTGTTTTTTACAAGATCAGGCAACAGGGGCTGGTTTCCATCGAGTCCGATGTGGATTCCCCGAAAGAAAGTTCATTATTCAACAAGTATCCTAAAATATTAAAAAACCATCATGCCACTGAATTGATCACCGACACGCTCCGGACCGTGATGACGACAACCATTGCGTCGCATGAACTCGAAGCGCTGATCGATACGGAACTGGAAGGCTTTCTGGAGGAAGAGCTGGAGCCCTCCAAGGCGGTCAGTAATATGGCGGATGCCCTGCCTGCGCTGGGTATCGTTGCCGCGGTGCTCGGCATCGTCATTACCATGGGAAAAATGAAGGAACCGCCTGATGTACTTGGGAAGAGCATCGCTGCGGCCCTGGTTGGAACTTTTCTGGGTGTGCTGTTGAGCTATGGTTTTGTTGGTCCGCTGGGGCGGAATCTCGAGTTTTCAGCCCATGAGAAAATAAAATATCTGGTGGTCATCAAGGTCGCCTTGGTGTCTTTTCTGGGCGGGTCCGCTCCGAAAGTGGCCGTTGAATTCGGCAGGCGCATCGTACCGGTGGACATGAGGCCCTCTTTCGCCGAGATCGAAGATGCCTTCAGAAAGAGTAAATAGAAATGGAAGGTCCAGCGAAAATAATCATCAAGAAAGTCAAGAAAAAAGGACATGGCGGACATCATGGGGGGGCCTGGAAAGTGGCCTATGCTGATTTTGTGACAGCCATGATGGCCTTTTTTCTGCTTTTGTGGCTGCTGGCTATGGTTGCACCGGAAAGGAGGATTGCATTATCAGAGTATTTCTCGGATTTCAGTCTTTTCAAGGAGCAGGCTCAGCAGTCCGGAACCTCTGTTCTGGACAAGTCGGCAGGCGTCCTGGACATGGGGCGGAGCATGAAAAAAGAATCATTTAGAATGAGTCCGGCGACAAAAACGCCTGCTGAGGAAGTGGCAAAGAAAATGCGGGAGGCGATCGAAACCAATCTGCTGGCGATGAAAAATCAGGTATTTGTTGATATGACGAATGAGGGTGTTCGGGTTCAGATAGTCGATACTGAAGGCAGCGAAATATTTCGCACCGGGAGTGACGAGCCCTCAGAGAGGGCCCGCCAGATCATCAAGCTGGTTACTGAGAACATGATCGACAAGCCGAACAGAATTGTCATTGAAGGGCACACGGATTCCACCCCTTTTAAAACCGCCCAGAAAACAAACTGGGAGCTGTCCACGTCGCGCGCCTCTGCAGCAAGAAGGGAGCTTGAACATAACGGGATTGATCCCGGGCGGATCGCCCGGGTTGTCGGTTATGCCGATCAGGATCTCTTTAACAAGGATGATCCGAAAGACCCCAGAAACAGGCGCATCAGCATCATTCTGCTGCAATAATGACAGCTGCGTATAAAGTCCGGATGCTCAAGTTGCGCTTCATCCTTAGTCGTTGCGGCGTACGCATAGTACGCCTCACTCCTTAGGATTTGTGCGCCTTGCCGGAGCCTGCCCCAGCGAAAGCCGGGGGAGCTTTATACGCAGCCGTCGCATTTTGTCAACTTTTCGACTTTTTACGAGCTCATCAATAATCACGAGAAGAGAACTTTAAAAAATAGCTTCGCCGTGGCTTAAAATCTTTTTCGTTGAGGGGGACACGACTTCGTCATGTCCCCCTTGATAATGTTTAAATTTTTTTGATATCAATAAATTAGTCTAATTTCTGGAAATGCGAAAATCTTTCATTCGCCGCTTGCTAATCATGATTCACGGGTTATGAAGCGATCGAGACGTCTTTCCGGTAAGCCCGCGATACTTTTTAAGCATCGATAAATCTCCCGTTTAATTGATTCGCAGGTTGATATCCTGAATTTCTATGATAGAAAAGACGCATCTCATCTTTTTTATCTCTGAGGTGCCGTTTGGAACAGCAATTTGTTTTTTCCGAGTTGGATCGCCACTTTGCCCGATTCATGACATCTCTTTCCGGCCGGAATACACCTGAACTGTTCTACGCATCCGCGATCCTGAGCCATCAGGTCGCGGAAGGGCATATCTGCATCGATTTAATGAGTTGGGAGCGTCGGCAGATCATTGCCCCCGGAGAACGCAGCGACGTTTTTACGGCGCCAAAACTGACAGACTGGCGAGATCGGCTTGCCGTCTGTCAAGTCGTGGGCATGCCGGGGGAGTTCAAACCGCTTATTCTGGATCAGCAATCCCGCCTTTATCTTTACCGCTATTGGGAGTATGAAAAAAAACTGGCGGACAGAATCAAGCGTCTCGCGTTCCATACGCCCGGGATAATGATCCGTCGCCCTTGCATACGCTCCGTCGAGCGAGTCTTTCCCGGAATATTCGCACAGGAACCGGACTGGCAGAAAATCGCTGCGCTGATGGCCTGCTTTAAACCGTTCTTGGTAATTTCCGGCAGCCCCGGAACGGGTAAAACAACGACCGTTGCCGGCATTCTCGCCCTTCTTCTGGAACAGGCGCCGGCGATCAAACTCCGAATTGCCCTGACGGCGCCGACCGGTAAGGCCGCCGCCAGGCTTCAGGAAGCGATCAGGTTGGCCAAGGATACACTGGACTGTGAGCCCACGATCAAAGCGTGTATTCCGGAGAAGGCCTCAACGGTTCACCGGCTTCTGGGCAGCCTCCCCGGTTCTCCCTACTTCCGTCATCATGAAAAGAACCCGCTGCCCGTCGATGTTGTTGTGGTTGACGAAGCGTCCATGCTGGATCTGCCCCTGCTGTCAAAGCTGGTTCAGGCCTTGCCGGAGAATGCCAGATTAATCCTGCTCGGAGACAAAAACCAGTTGGCCTCCGTAGAGGCCGGCGCAGTCCTGGGTGATCTTTGCGGAGAATCACCGGCCCATCTCTTTTCTCGCGAAATACTCAAAGAGATCATACCTTATACAGGCGGCCAGTTCTCTGATCATATCGAAATGGCGGAAGCGCCAGGCATCCATGATTGTATCGTTGAACTCCGGAACAATTACCGCTTTACTGGCCAAAGCGATATTGGGAAAGTCAGTGTGGCCGTCAACCTGGGGCAGGGGAGAAGGCTTTTGGAGTCCATGAAGGCGCTCTCATGCGATGATGTGCGCTGGTTTCCTTTACCGAAACCACATGTACTTGAGAGGATGCTGGCGCCGGTGATCCTCAATGGGTTCAGGAAGTATCTGGATCTGATTCACGCAGCCGGCGCCTGGGTTGATGTTTTTAAAGCCTTTGAGAGCTTCCGGATTTTGTGCGCCCTGCGGCAGGGTCCTTTCGGCGTTGCGGCCGTCAATCAGCACATTGAAAATATTCTTGAGGCCGAACATCTCATCAGCCCCGGCAGGCCCTGCTATTGCGGTCAGCCCGTCATGATTAGACGCAATAACCCCCAGCTCATGCTGTATAATGGGGACGTCGGACTGATCTTGCCCGATCCCGAAAATAAAGGTGAACTATCGGCTGTTTTCCTTGACGGGGCCGGTCAGCACCGGCGGTTTTCTCCCCAGCGTCTGCCTGAATATGAAACGGTTTATGCCATGACGGTTCACAAAAGTCAGGGATCCGAGTTTGATACGGTCCTGCTTGTCCTGTCCGATCGCGATGCACCAATTTTGACTCGCGAACTCGTTTATACGGGGATAACCCGGGCGCGAAAGCAGGTCGAGATATGGAGCGCTGAGGTTGTTTTTATTTCGGCCATATCACAGTGTATTCAGCGAACTTCCGGCTTGCAGGAGGCCCTATGGAAAAACACCGGTTAATCTTGACAATTCATGGACAATCAATTAGCATGCGCGTCAAAATAGTCAAACAGGGGGCAAGCCATGATCGGTGTATTGATAACCACCCACGGCAATCTGGGAAGTGAATTCCTGAAGGTCGCAGAAATGATTAAAGGGACGCTGAAGAGCGTCATGCATATCTCCATGGACCAGACAATAGGTGTGGAAGACCTGACAAAGCAAATCACGGCGGCAATCAAGAAACTGGACCAGGGACAAGGGGTTTTGATTCTGACCGACCTGTTCGGCGGAACTCCCTCAAACCTGTCCCTGTCTTTGCTCAAGGCAGGGAGGGTGGAAGTGGTCACAGGCGTCAATCTGCCCATGCTGCTGAAACTGACTGATATCAGGGAAACAATGGACCTGTATGAATTTGCTAATCATATCAAAGATTACGGAAGAAAAAATATCTACCTGGCCAGCGAAATTCTAAAAAAGAAAGTTGCAGACTGACCCTTCCGCGCGATATCGGTGCATGCGGCAACCTGCAGGCAGCCCGGAAGACGGCGAGACTGATCATATCTTAGGTAGGTGTAAAGGGATGGATATTGCGCTCGTGCGCGTTGATAATCGTTTGATTCACGGTCAAATTCTTGAGGCCTGGGTTCCTTTCATCAAATCATCCACAATCATCGTTGTTGACGATCATGTGGCCAACGACTTCTTCAGAGAAACAGTTATTAAAATGGCGGTGCCGCGCGAAGTCGAAGTGATCATCAACAATGTCGAGGATTTTGCAAGCCATTTCAAATTCTCAAAAGGTAAGGGCAGGAAGGCTATTGTCCTTTTTTCCGTCCTCGCCGACGCCCTGCGAGCCTTCCAGCTGGGTTTTGCCTTTGATAAGCTCAACATCGGCAATGTCTCCTGTGATGAATGCCTCAAACAGTGTTCGCCCTCCGTCATGCTTGGCGAGGAAGATGTAAAAACAATCAGAATCTTGATGGACAAGGGCGTCAATATTGATGTGCGGTGCGTGCCAAGAGAAAAACCGATCAACATCCGTGAACTGCTCACGATGACCGGCGCCTGATAACACTGATCGCTTGAATCCCATTTATTTGGCGAAACCTTTTTTCTAAGGCATTATTATTGTGAACGCTGATGGGTTTAGCATGTTATGGAAAGCGATGATGGTCTCCCTGGCCGGTGGAGCCCTTTGCCTGGACCGGATCTTCATGCAGGTCATGATATCGAGACCGGTCGTTGCGGGTCCGCTGACGGGATGGATTCTCAGTGAGCCGTATACCGGTCTGCTCTGCGGTGCGCTGATCGAACTGCTCTGGATTGACCGCCTCCCCATCGGGAAATATGTCCCTCCAAACGAAACCATGACGACCGTGATTGTTACAGCCGCAACGGTCGGCGCCGGCGAATATCTCGGACAGCCCTCCCGGGAACTGACCGTCTTTGCATTGCTTGCCTTTCTGCCCCTGGGGTATGCGGGCCAGCAGCTCGACACCTGGATCATCCGCTCGAATGATGCACTTGCCAAAAAGGCAGTCAGCCTGGCGGACAAAGCTGATATCCGCGGTATCGAAAGGCAGCATTTGCAGGCATTGATGAAATCTTTCATCACATCGGTCTTTTTTATATTTATTGCCGTCATGCTTGGAACATGGCTGCTCATCGCGGTTTTTCCTCTGGCGCCGCCGTTTGTTCACAGGGGACTGACGCTCAGCTATTATTTCATTCCCCTGCTGGGCATTGCCGTCGCACTGACAACCATCAAGCGGCAAGGCGCGATCGGAGTCTTCTGTGCGGCCTTTGTTGCGATGCTCATCATCTGGGAATGGACCTATGGTTTCTCAAGGTGAGCCTTTGCGCAACATTGAGATTCGAAAAATGGTCGTGGCGGATGTGCCGGTTGTAACGGCCCTTGATCGCGCCGAGGATCCGGACCCGTGGACAGAAAATATCTTTCTGCGTGAGCTGCAACTGCCTATGTCTCATACCCTGCTGGCCGTCGACAGCCATGAACAGGGAGAGAGGGTTGCCGGCTTCATCACCTACTGGATGGCGGCGGATGAAGTGCAGCTCCATAAAATTGTCGTCAGCCGGCCTCTTCAGAGGTGCGGCGTTGCCAGGCGTCTGTTGCGGGAAATGACAGAGCAGGCATTGGTACGAAACCTGATCAGGGCGACACTGGAGGTTCGACGCAGCAATGGGGCGGCAGTGAAGCTATATAAGGCATTCGGATATCAGGTCGTGGCTGTCAGAAAGGGCTATTATGATGAAGACGGGGGAGACGCTCTGGTCATGTCCGCCGAACTACGGTCTGCTGCCGATTAATACTCCGGCAAGTAAACGTATCAAGGTTGTCATGCCGGACTTGATCCGGCATCCAGTCCAGTTATGGATTCCCGCTTTCGCGGGAATGACAGTAATGGCATTTATTGTTGCCAGAGCAATAATGTATGTAAGCTATTGCTTCCTGGCGGAAAAGATTTTCAAGAAGCAATAAAGCCACTTTAAAGACAGGGTGCAGATCAACATGCAGCAATTCCTGATGAGCGGTCTGGTCGAGTCAAACGCAGGAGTTCGGGAGGGGCATTATCTGATGTCGCTGCGATTGCCGTTGTCCTTCGTCCCGCCGCTTCCGGGCCAGTTTGTCATGGTTCGCCTGAAGAGCAGGAAGGACATGCTTCTGGCAAGGCCCTTCAGCGTCAGCGGCTTTAACCGGCGGGCGCAGGATATCCGGATTGAGATCCTCTATCGCGTTGCCGGGCAAGGGACGAGCCTGTTCGCAAAGCTCGGAATCGGCGAGGGTTTGGACATTTCAGGCCCGTTCGGGCGTCCCTTTGGAATTTCCCCCGGCATCAATAACGTGATCCTGGTTGCCGGCGGTGTCGGGATCGCCCCGCTGCGTTATTTACTGGCCTGTCTCCAGGCACAGGGACAGAAGCGCGAACTCAGGATTGATTTTTATATGGGGGCAAAAACGGCAGACGAGCTTATGGATCCGGACGCCATCCGGTCATTGTGCGACGATCTCCAGGTCTGTACGGACGATTGCAGCATGGGCCATCCGGGCCTGGTGACGGAACCGCTTGAGCAAGCGATAAAATCTTACCCTTTGAACGATACGCTGATCTGCGCCTGCGGTCCCCTTGGAATGATCCGGCGATTATCGGAAATTCTGACACAATACCCGGTCGCCTGCCAGGTCTCCCTCGAAGAACGCATGGCCTGCGGCCTCGGCGCCTGCCTGGGGTGCGCTGTTGCCGTCCGGGGACAGAATGGGGAAAGGGAATACCAGCGGGTCTGTCAGGAAGGACCCGTTTTTAATCTTCAGGATCTTTTATGGGATTAATGAAAAAAATCATTCCGCCAAATCTGACGGTTGATATCGGGGGCCTGAAACTCAAGAATCCGGTCATGACCGCTTCCGGAACATTTGGATACGGCGAGGAATACGCGCCTTATCTGGATCTGAATCAACTGGGGGCGATTGTGGTCAAGGGGCTCTCGCTTGAACCCCGCATGGGGAATGCGCCGCCCAGGATCATGGAAACCCCCTGCGGCATGCTCAATGCCGTAGGTTTGCAGAATGTCGGCGTGCAGGCTTTCGTTCGGGACAAGCTGCCTTTTTTAAGACAGTATGACACACCTGTTATCGCCAATATTTACGCTGAATCCGTCGATGAATTTACCATACTTGCAGGGATTTTAAGCGAGGCGCAGGGCGTCCACGCCCTGGAGGTCAACATTTCCTGTCCGAATGTGAAAAAGGGAGGGATCGCCTTCGGGACCGATCCCGAGATGGCCGCCGAGGTGACCCGACGGGTCAAGGACGCGACGGACCTGCCCGTGATCGTCAAGCTGACGCCCAATGTGACGGATATCGCCATGATTGCTCAAAGCGTGGAAGCGGCAGGGGCGGACGCGGTCTCCCTGATCAACACCATCACGGGCATGTCCGTGGATGTGGACAAGAGAATGCCGCACCTCAGGAACATCACGGGCGGACTGTCGGGACCGGCCATCAAGCCGGTGGCCCTGCGCATGGTCTGGCAGGTCGTCAACCGCGTCTCCATTCCCGTCATCGGTCTCGGCGGGATTATGACGGTCGAAGACGCCCTGGAATATCTCATCGTCGGCGCACGGGCGGTCCAGGTCGGCACGGCCAATTTTGTCAACCCGCGGGCTATCCCTGATATTGTCGAGGGAATTGAAAAATATCTGCGGAAGCATCAAATGACGCATATTCAAGATTTAATCGGATCGCTCAGAACGAGGTGAAAGCAATGGGCAGTGCAGAGATCATTGCGGAAGGCGTTTATTTAATCGGCGGGCCGAACATTTCCCGCTCCGATGACGCCACGGTATTCATCATCGATTTTGACGGCGAACTGGTCATGATCGACGCCGGCGCCGGCGGCAGTTCGCGGATTCTTCAGCAAAACATGGAATCGCAAGGACTGGATCCGCAGGCCATCTCCATACTGATCCTGACGCATTGTCATATCGATCACATCGGTTCGGCACCCTGGTTCCGGGATCAATTCGGCTGCCGCATTGTCATGCACGATCTGGACGCCGATGCCGTCGAGCAGGGGGACCCGGTCATGACGGCGGCCAACTGGTACGAGACGACGTTTCCGCCCACCCCCGTGGATCGGAGGCTGACGGGACATCACGAAATCCTGCGTTTCGGGGAGCAGGAGCTGCACTGTCTGCATACGCCCGGTCATACGCCGGGTTCCATCGCCGTCTATCTTGACCGCGCCGGGAAACGGATTCTGTTCGGTCAGGACATACATGGACCGTTCATGTCCAGTTTCCGCTCCAGCATTGAAGACTGGAAAAAATCCATGGAGAGGTTAATTGCCCTGCAGGCGGATATCCTCTGTGAAGGACATTTCGGGATCTTCCAACCACGGAATAAAGTCGAACAGTATATCCGCGGATATATGAGGCAGTACGGATGAGAAAGTCGTTATCACCGGCGTGTCTGAGGGCCGCCCCGTGAAAAATCGATCCCGTGATTATGCCATATCCATTCGGGAAGGCGACGGTCATCAGGTCACGCTTATAATTACCGGCAGGATGGACCTGATGGGCCTGGAAAGCCTGAACGCCGACCTGGAGGCCCTGTGGCAAGGCAGGACGCTGACGCGCATAACGACGGACCTGTCCGGCGTGCAATCCATGGACAGTGCCGGTGCGATGCTGCTGCTGCGGCTCGAAGAAAGAGCGCAGGCGTCCGGCGTCCCTTTTGAGTTTGCGCACGTCAGTGAACCGTTGCGGGGGGTCATGGGCCTGCTGAATCTAAAGACCCTGCGCATCGATCCGCTGCTTCAGGATAAGGCATCGGAAGGCATATTTGATCTTTTGGGCGCAGCGGCGGAAAGACGGTTCAGGGATTTCCGCCAGGTGATGATTTTTGTCGGCGAGCTGCTGACGGCTGTGATGCATGTTATCAGGCGTCCCACGGCCGTACGCTGGAATGCCGTATTTCTTTACATGAAAAAGGTCGGCGTGGACGGTTTCCCCATCGTCACACTGATCAGTCTTTTAATCGGCGTTATCATGGCTTTCATGTCCTCGTTGCAGTTGAAGCAATTCGGCGCCACGACTTATGTTGCCCCGCTCGTTGCATTTGCCATGGTCAGAGAGCTGGGCCCCATGATGACAGCCATTCTGGTTGCCGGAAGATCGGGATCGGCGTTTTCAGCGGAAATCGGTTCGATGATGATCAACGAGGAAGTCGATGCGCTGACGACCATGGGCTTCGATCCCATCCAGTTTCTGGCCGTTCCCAAAGTTCTGGCTTCTGTTATCGTTGTTCCGCTGCTGACGGTCTATTCCGCTTTTTTCGGAATCATCGGCGGCATGATGGTCGGCGTACTGGGGCTGGATCTGACGGCTTACGGTTATCTACAGCAGAGCATCGACAGTTTCCAGGTGTTTGATGTCGTCTCCAGCCTGATCAAATCCATGGTCTTTGCCATCCTGATTTCCGGGATTGCCTGCCAGCGGGGATTTCAGGTCCGAGGCGGCGCCGATGCTGTTGGGGAGGCCACCACTTCCGCAGTAGTATCGGCCATTTTCTTGATTATTCTCGCGAATTCGGCATTTGCGATTATTCTTTACTATATTCATTAACAATTGCTCTCGGGGTACGATCTTGCGCGAAGTGGACAGCCAACCGGTCATCGTTGTTGAGAACCTCACCATGGGGTTCGGCGATGACATTATTCTGCAGGACGTCAGCTTTAAAGTATTCAAGGGCGAAATATTTGTGATTGTCGGCGGCAGCGGCTGCGGAAAAACAGTGCTTATGAAGAACATGATCGGACTTTACAGACCTTCAGCGGGCAGAGTCCTGGTAGAAGGCATTGATATCAATACCGACAGTGAGAAGGCGCTGAGCAGTGTCCGGCACAGAATCGGCGTGCTCTTTCAGTCCGGCGCCCTGATCGGGTCCATGAGCCTCGCCGAAAATGTCGCCCTGCCGCTGAGCGAACAGCGGCGCCTTTCGCCCGCCCTGATTGACATGATCGTCAAAATGAAACTGGGGATGGTTAATCTGGCCGGCTATGAAAATCACTTGCCTGCTGCGCTGTCCGGGGGTATGAAAAAAAGAGCCGGTCTGGCCCGCGCCATGGTCATGGATCCGACGATTCTTTTTTTTGATGAACCCTCGTCGGGGCTCGATCCCGTGACGGCAGTGGAGCTCGATAATACCATCAAGGGCATCAATGAAGGCATGGGGACGACCATGGTCATCGTGTCCCACGATCTGGCATCCATCATGAATATTGCACACCGCGTGATCATGCTCGATAAGGGCGTCAAAGGAATTATTGCGGAAGGGGTTCCGGCTCAGCTTAAGGAGAATTCGGATGATCCGCGGGTGATTCACTTCTTCAACCGGTCGCTTGATGAAGCAAAAACGCAGGGGGCGGCACATGGCAGGTAAGCAATCGAAGTTTATGATCGGTATTTTTGTAACGGCAGGCTTGGTTCTGGCCGTCGTTACGATCGTCTGGCTGGGCGCCTCAACATATTTTCAAAAAGGGACACTCTTTGTGACCTACTTCGATGAATCGGTTCAGGGGCTCTCGGTAGATTCGAATGTCAAATACCGCGGCGTCAATGCGGGGACGGTCAGATCCATCCAGGTGGCGCCGGACAATAACCTCATCGAAGTGGTCGATGAAAATCTTCATGAAAGGCGGCGATGAAAAGAATCTCACTGCCAAGTTGAAATCAGCCGGCTTGACCGGCATCGTTTACATTGAATTGGACCGGAAGAGCGAAGAAGGGGCGGATCTATCTCCGCAGATCAGCTTTCCCGCGGAATATCCGGTCATCCCGTCCCGCCCGTCGGATTCGATGTATATTCTTTCCATTCTGGATAAGATCATCTCGGAAATGAACAAGATGGATCTTAAAAGCATTTTTAAGGAAGTTCAAGGCATCGTCGGAGGGATCGATCACATTGTGAACGGCCCCAGGATGAAAAATATTGTCAATAATCTGGAGTCCGCCACGACTCATCTGAATCTTGCCGTCGCACGCATAGACCGCTTGACGGCAGAGGGGAAACTGGAAGATGTCCTGAAAGAGACCCGGGGCGCCATTGCGGATACGCGCGCGCTGATCGGCAAAATCAGAGAGGATATTGACACCATGAAACTGGCGGATTCCGCCGGGAAAGCGAACCAGATTGTGACCGGGGTTGATAAAAGCGTCAGGGAAATGACCTTTAATCTTAAAAATACAGCGGATAATCTGCAGCGGGCTTCGGAAAGCCTCGATATATTGATTGATAAATTGCGGGATGATCCGTCGGATCTACTGTTCAGCCGGCCGCCGCCGGTATCTGAACGGGAGCGATAGTTATCAGGAGAGAAATTTATGACAACACTGATGAAATCTTTGTTTATGGTCGGGATCGCATTGACTCTAATTGCCTGCAGCTTTGGCGGGAAGCCTTCCGTCATGGTCGAACAGTATGCGCTGGAGTATCCCCCGCCTGCTACGCAGAACCTGAACCCGATCGATCAAGTCATCGGGATCGACCGATTTTCGGTTGCCCAGATCTTCAATCATGTCAAGATGATCTACCGCCAGAAGCCTACCCAATACAACGACTATGCCTATCATCGCTGGCGGGCCAATCCGGGGGATATGGTGGGTGACAGCCTGCTGCGCGATCTGCGCGCTGCAGGCGTCTTCAAATCGGTCTTTTCCTGGCGGGAGATGGAAAATACCCCCTTCATTTTGAAGGGAGGTGTCGGCGAATTCTACGAAAGCGACGAACCGGCAGGCAGAAAGGCGATCCTGTCTGTCCATATCACACTGATGGACACGACGCAGAAGGAGCTCACAAAACAGATTATCTTCCAGAAAAACTACCGCTATGAAGAGCCTTTGACGGAACAGACCGTTCAGGGATCGGCCCGGGCGATGAGTATGGCCGTGGAAAAGGTGTCCAGACAGGTCATTGCAGATGTCTATGAGGCGATGAAGGATAAAAAATGACGACTTCGTAAAAAGTCCGGATGCCGCGTTGCGCTTCATCAATCGTCGTTGCGGCATACGCCTCAGTATGCCTCACTCCTCATGATTCGCGCGCCTTGCCTGCGGAGCTTTTTACGAAGCCGTCGAATTTGGCTCATTTTTCCACTTTTTACGAGATCGACAAAAATAAAACAACAGGAGGTGTTGCATGAAGGTTGTTGCGTTGAACGGAAGCGCCCGCAAGGACGGGAATACGGCGATACTGATCAATGCGGTCTTTGATGAGTTGAAAAAGGAGGGCATCGAAACGGAACTGATCCAGATGGCGGGAAAGCCGATTCAGGGATGCATGGCCTGTTACAAATGCTTCAAGAATCGAAACCGGCGATGCGCTGTGGAGAAAGACATGCTCAATGACATCATTGCGCAAATGGAGACGGCCGAAGGCGTTCTGCTGGGATCGCCGACGTATTTTTCCGATGTTTCCTCCGGGATGCGAGCCTTTATTGAACGCTGCGGCTTTGTCGCCCGCGCCAACGATTACATGTTCAAGGGAAAGGTGGGGGCCGCGGTCGTGGCCGTCCGTCGCGCCGGCGCCATTCCGGCTTTCAGTTCCATGAATCTATTCCTTCACTATATGCAGATGTTCATGCCGGGCGCCAGTTACTGGAGCATCGGCGTCGGCAGGGACCCGGGCGATGTGCTGAAGGACGACGAAGGCATCCAGACCATGAAATCGCTGGGACAGAACATGGCCTTTCTGCTCAAGAAACTCAATGCAGCCTGAGCAATAACGCGCCTCGTATTAAATTCAAGCACGGAAAAAGGATATCGCCATGGAGAAGCGGAGGAACCAAATCAATCGTCCCCGTGCTGATTCGTCGGAGGATCTGAAGAAATACAAAGCGCTCTATGATTTTGCGCCGGTGGGGTATATTACCTGTGATGAGCGGGGGATCATTCTGGAGGTGAATCATACGGCGGCGAAGCTTCTGGGGACGGAACAATCCCTTCTGACCGATCTTCCTTTCAAGCAATTTGTGGCGCCGGCGGAGCGGGAACGGTTTGCTCGGCATCAACAGAGCCTCTTTCACAGCGGCGAAAGACAGACTTTTGAACTGCAACTCATCAGAAGCGATGGACATCCCTTCTTCGCATTCCTGTCGTGCATCGGCGTCTCCGACAGAAAAGACAGGGTGGTAAAATGCCTGGCCCTGATCGCCGACATCAGCGCGCGCAAACAGATCGAGGAAGAACTCCGGAAGAGCGAAAAACGTTACCGCCATATCGTGGAGGATCAAACGGAACTCATCTGCCGTTATCGATCCGACGGAATCCTGACTTTTGTCAATGAAGCCTATTGCCGCTTTTTCAACAAGAATAAGGGAGAACTCATCGGTCGCAGTTTTTTTACCGTGATTCCTGAAAAGGATCACGAGCAGATCCGACAGATGATCGCCTCGCTAAGCGAAGAGCGGCCTCGCGTTACCCATCAGCACCGTATCATCCTGCCGGATGGAATGATCGGCTGGCAGGAATGGACCAATAGGATCATCTATAATAAAAACGGGGTATTTGTCGAATATCAGGCTGTAGGTCGCGATATCACTGATCTCAAGGCAGCGGAAGAAGCCCTGCGGAAGGCTCATGATAAACTGGAACATCGCGTGAAAGAGCGAACGGCGGAACTGAAGAAGGAAAGACAGCGCCTGCTGGAAGAAATTGAAAAGCACAATCTGACGGAAGAGACCCTGCGAACGTCCGAGGAGCTTTTCCATGGCATTTTTGACCATATCGGCGTGGGTATCGCTTTGATCAGTCCGGATATGGAGATCCTGACCCTGAATCCCCAGATGAAGGAGTGGTTCCCGGATGTTGATACAGACTTGAAACCTCTCTGTTATAAATCCTTCAACGATCTCCCCCGGGAGGCTGTCTGCTCTGACTGTCCGACCTTTGAAACCCTTCAGGATGGGAAAGTTCATGAATCCGTGGCCGATACGCCGAGAGGCCATGAAATCAGACACTACAGGATCATCGCCTCTCCCCTGAAAGATAAGGCCGGCCGTATTGTTGCAGCTATTGAAATGGTAACCGACATTACGGAAAGTATGCGGACACAACAGAAGCTCAAGGAATCGGAGATACGGTATCAAACCGTCTTCGAGACCACAGGGACAGCCATGATGATCATTAACGAGGACATGACCGTCGCCTTCATGAACCGGGAATTTGAGAAGCTCAGTGGCTATTCAAAGTCCGAGGTGGAAGGCATTTTGAAATGGTTTGATTTTGTGATGCCGGAGGACATCAAACGAATGAAGAAATATCATCGGCTGCGGCGGGCAAATCCGAAAGCGGCGCCGTCCAGTTATGAGTGCCGCTCCAGGGACAAAACGGGGCGGATCCGCGACGTCTTCCTGAATGTCGCCATGATTCCGGGTACAACCATGAGCGTGGCCTCCCTGATGGATGTCTCGGAGCGCAATCAGGCCATGGAGGAGCTGAAAAAAAGGGAGCAAGACCTGGCCGCCGAATCTCATCGGCTTCATGAGATGAACACGGCCCTGAAGGTCCTGCTCCGGCAACGGGAAGAAGACCGGCAGGAGATGGAGAAAATGGTCATTTCCAATATCCGCAAGCTGGTTCTTCCCTACGTGGAAAAATTAAACCATACTCCTATGAGCCCCGTCCAGGCAGGCTATGCGGACGTCATCGCCGCCAATCTGAAGAATGTCGTTTCGCCTTTTCTGCGAACACTGACGGCCGTGCATATGGATTTCACGCCACGGGAAATCGAGGTGGTCAATCTGGTCCGGGAAGGTAAAACCGCCAAGGAAATCGCCGGACTGTTGAACCTCTCGATCCGTTCTATCGAATTTCACAAAGACAATATCCGCAAAAAGCTGGGGTTGAGCAACAAAAAAATCAATCTCCGGACCCACCTGATGGCGCTGGTATGAAAAGAACAGAGCCTATCCAATAATTTATACCCCCTGTGATAAACCGCCTGAGATTCCATTTTCCGTGACTGACTACTGGATATTACACCGTAGTAAACATGAAATCAGCCCGTATTGCATCCGTCCGCTTCTTGAACTATTTAAGAACAAAGAGATTATTCCCTGAATCTCTGAGTCAGCTTTTTCATGCCAACAGAAAGGGGCATGGCTAAAGAAGAAAATAAATAATTTTATAAGGAGGATAGTATGGATGCACAATCACAAAGCGGAATTAACTTCAGTTATCTGGCGTCGGGGTATGATCTGATGGAATCAGCCGGAAAACATTGGATGGAGGCCATCAGCCGGATGTTTCCAGATACTGCCGAAAGCGACGGGAAAAGCAATGTGCCCGGTATGGATGCCGTCAAGGCATGGCAGCAATGGCATGAGGATACATTCAATAAAAAAAAGCTGTACACCCCGGATGTGCAGGCACTGGCCACAGCCTGCATAGAGCAGCAGAAACGCTGTTCCGAGCTGGGGCTGGCCTGGTGCAAGTGTTCCCTCAAGGCGTTGCGGGCCATCGGCGGCGGAATGCGAAACGGCGAGCATCCGGCGCAAATCATGAAGGCCTGTATGGAACTCTCTGAAGAATATGCCCGATCCTGTGCAGACTTTCTGGATGCCCAGTCGGAGGCCCTTTCTGAGTGCGCCGCATCCGAACCGATAGCTCCGGAAATCAGCACGGAAAAGGCAAAACATGCGAAAGCAAAGGCGTCATGAGTCAGAAATCACACATTGAAAGGAGGTGTTCAAGATGTATGAAAAGGTTCTTCTGCCCCTCGATGGTTCAAAACTTGCCGAGTGCGTTTTTCCTTATGTAAGGGGTCTGGCGGCAAGCGGCTTGATCAAGGAGATCGTCCTGTTGAACATCGTTGAGATTCCATCGGCATGGATTGCCGAAGGCGTCGATTTGATGAACGTCAGGAATTTTCAGGTCGGTAACGCCCAAAAATATCTTGCAGATGTAAAATCTCAAGTCAGTTTTGCGGGCGTTAAAGTTGAAGCAGAGGTGATGGAAGGTCAAACTGCCCATTTGATTGCAGAATATGCAAAAGATAAAGGCGTCAACCTCATCATCATCGCAACTCACGGATATACCGGCATGAAACGGTTGATGTTCGGAAGCGTGGCAATGCGGGTTCTTCATGACGCCCATATTCCCGTGCTATTGATCAGGCCTGAATCATCAATGAAACCTTAACCCCGAATGAGGGTGATATGGCTGAATGAAATCCCCCGCCTTCTGCAAAGAACCGGGGGTTTTTATTTGTGAGAAGATATGGTTCGTTGGGAGTTATAACTTACGGGTGGATGCCCGGCTTCCTCCCGGCATCATCACAGGTTTTAGCCAATGGCCCTTCCTCCTTTTTTTCAAAGCCTTCCCTGCGGCCATTCATATTTCTTTTCCCGAAATAGTTTCAGGCAGGCGTCCGCCGCATCGGTGTCGTAAAGGATTCCCTTATTTTTTTCGATTTCCGCCAGGGCGGCGTCAATCCCCAGGGTCGGACGGTAGGGTCGGTGTGAGGCCATGGCTTCCACCACATCCGCGACGGCAAGGATGCGGGCTTCGATAAGGATCTCGTCTCCCTTAAGACCCCGGGGATAGCCCGAACCATCCATGCGTTCATGGTGCTGATAGACTATCTCGGCAAGGGGCCAGGGGGATTCAACATCCTTCAGCATCTCGAATCCTGTTCGGGCATGTTCTTAAATCAGGGAAAAATCAATCTCTGTCAGTTTTTTCGGTTTAGACAATATCTCCGCGGGGATGGACAGTTTCCCGATGTCATGGATGGGACTTGCCATGCGGAGGGCTTCGATTGTATCCTGCGAAAGCCCCATCTCCTTGGCAATGGTCCGGGCAAGATTTGCGGATCGGAGTTGGTGACCGGCCGTATAGGGATCTCTGGTTTCAACAGCCGACACCATGACCTGAATGGTCGTCTGAATGGCCCTGCGCAAACGCTCCAGAGTTTTCCGAAGATTCTCCTCCGCAAGCTTGCGCTCGGTGATGTCCATACATGTTCCACGAGCACCCTTAAAATCGCCGCCTTCCATAATGGGTTTGGTATTCGTCCGTATCCATCTGATACCGCCGGATTTGCTGATGAATCTATACTCAAATGGGTATTCTATACCTTTGCGGAGTTCCGAAAACCACTCCATCAGACGACTCCGATCATCTCTATATATAAACTCGATAAAGTTCTTCCCAACGATATCAGCCGGGTCATATCCCATTATATCCTCGATAACCGGACTGACATAAATGACCACACCCGAACTGTCCATTTCATAGACGACATCGCTGATGTTTTCCACTAGAATCCGGTACTTCTCCTCGCTCTCCCGCAACACCTTCTCCGCTTGCTTGTGATCTGTGATGTCTCTCGAAGTCATTACGACGGCAGTGACCTCCCCCTTATCATTTCTGAGAAAATCGCCTACTGTCTCGAGCCAAACGTAATGTCCGTTCGCATGCTTCGCCCTGCATTCAACCCTGGCGGGCCTTGTTGTTGCTATAAGCCCGGAAAATTCTTTGAGCACATTTTCAATGTCTTCCGGGTGAACAAAGTCAAAGATTAATTTTCCAACCACATCATTCCCGATCATGTCTGACACATTCATGAAAAATCCGATTTGACCTGTAATCGCCATTACCACTTCCCCCCCGCCTGACATGAAAACATTATCGCATTACCAGGTCGGAAATTCCCCCTTCCGGACCATTGCACCAACCGGAAGGTTGAGACTGGCGTGCGCTTAAAAACGTGCAAAAACTCCCGGCGTCAGCGGACCGTGGCACGGTTCGCTGACGCCGGGAGTTAAAGCACATCTCTGACAGTGTTGTTTATAGGGGGGGGAACTGACTGAACGGACTGACTTCAAACACCTGGTCATCGTTAAGCCTCTTCTCTTAAAACCGGGCTTAATTTGGCGTTTGTCAGAAGATAACCCGAGACGGTCCCTGCAATAAATGTATTGCTGTAATTGATTCTTGAGCCTTTTTCTGAACTAAAAGCGAGCTCTTGTCAAGCGGATTTTGGCCTTCTTATTCCGCAATCCGCGTCATCCGTCCCTGAATATCAAACTCCTTGAACCACGTCACTGTGGCATTTACTCCCTCCGAGTCGATCAATTTTTTATGCTTGAATTTATCAATATAATGATATAATCATGAGACAAACAAGGAGGAACATATGCCCTTCATTAAACCAATTTCAGACCTGCGAAACAAAGCAAACGAAATTTCGCAAATTGCGCATCGTTCCGATGAACCTATCTTCATTACAAAAAACGGCAAAGGCGACATGGTGGTCATGTCTATGGCCCATTACGGCAAGTTGCAGATGAAGCTCAACCTGTTCAGCAAGCTTGCCGTCGCCCAATCTCAAAAAGCCGCCGGTGATAAGGGAAGAACCCTTTCCGACGTCATGCAAGACATGCGAAAGCTTATCCATGACGCCGCCTAAGTTTGCAATCAGGTTGTTGCGGGCTGCCGAGGAAGATCTGAGAGGGATCATGACATATATTGCCCTTGATAATCCTTCTGCGGCCGCAGCCTTGGCAGACAAAATTGAAAGCCGCCTATCCGGCCTTTCCTCCTATCCCTTACTTGGTAAAATCCCCGATGAAGATGAATTGGCAAATATGGGATATCGTTTCCTGGTTGTGCAAAATTATCTTATCTTTTACACCATCGAGGAACGGGTCATTTGGGTGCATCGTATCATTCATGGTGCACGAAATTACATGAGCTTGCTTTAAAAAGGCAGATTTATTTTCCGGATGTACGCGGCAGACTTTTCAATACACCAGTTTAAATTTTTACCTTTCCTTCAAGCCAATCTCTCAATCTCCCGTTTCTTTTCCTCCAGTCTCTTTCGAGAGATCGGGTAAGGCGTCTTGAGTTCCTGGGCAAACAGGGATACCTTGTACTCTTCGATCATCCAGCGAAAGGCCTCGATGGCCTGGAGTTTTTCGGCGGACGATTCGGGCGTCAGGTGCTGAAGTGTTTCCTGAAGAAATTCATCAAAAGGCTTGATCTCTTTTGACTTTGCCAGGACTTTCTCCAGGTGCAGGAGGCCTCTGTCTGTGCGGATTACGAGGGCCTTCAGATAACGGATAATGTCTCCCCGCCGTTCTACATCATATTGCAAGAGAAAATCGTCAGGGACAAGACGATCCAGGTCCAGACGGACGCTCTCAAGGAACCGTTTTGCCGGCTCGTTGAAGCGGTGAGACATGTCAAGTGTGTGCAGGGTCGCGACCGTTTCATGATACGCCTGCACGAAAGTCCTGATTTCCTTCAGTATTTCCTGTCCACGAGGTAAAATGCGCGTCGCGGCGGCTTCCGCGTGTTCATGGAATGCCGCTGCCGACCGTACGGGAACACAAAAGAGATCGCGCAGAATCTTTTCGTAGAGCCTGTTTTCAAGAATTTTGTGCCCACCGAACGCAGCAGACCAGACCTTCATATCGCCGGACAGGGAAAGCGACTTTTTTAAGTATTTGAGCTCCGGCTGAAAATGAAGACCGCACAGCGCCGTTATTCCCTTCGCGTGGGCTGCATCCGCCTCTTCGCGCGTTTGAAAGAGCCGGATATTGACGGATCCTTCCGCCTCCTGAAGCGCCGGGTAGGCAAATCCCTGAAGCGCGTCCCGACTTTCCAGGGTAATTTCTTCCGGCAGGTCGCCAAAATCCCATTTTGTCAATCCCGTTTTTTCCCAAGCCTTGCGGGCCCTGGCGAAGACCGCGCTCTCCTCCGAAGCGAGCATTTCAGTTTTGAAGCGGTCCAGATCGCGCCCCGCTGTCAATTCACGCCCCGAAGCATCCACGACTGAAAACCGCATCTTCAGATGATCCGGCAGTTTGTCCAGCGGCCAGGCGGAAGCGGGGATATCGACACCGAAACGTTTATAAATAAATTTTCCCAAAATTGACGGCAGCGATCCCTCGCCGGACGGTATTTCGGTTTGAATGATCCCGGCGGTCTGTGCGATGGGCTGGAGCTGCTTGCGGTATTCCTTTGGAAGGCCCCGTAGCAGCGCGTTGATTTTTTCCTGATAAAGGCCGTGTACCGACCGGTCCGCGGCTTCGGTGGGCGCCTTGGAAAGCAGATGGACGGGAATTTTCATCGTAACGCCGTCCTCCGGGTGCCCGGGATCGAAGCGGTAGGAAAATTTAAAACGAAGATTACCCGATTCGATTTCGTCCGGATAGAGGGCAAGCGCTTGCTCATCCGGGACGTTGTTGAGAATGTCCGCTTCCTGCATGCGCAGGAACCCGTCACCGCTACGGTCGCGGATCAGCTTCTGCAGGGTTCGGACATCATAAATGCCGGGCAGACGTTCCTCATAGAACCGGGCGATCTGCTCCTCGTCGGCTAGAAGGTCATGCCGCCGGATCTTGTCCTCCATCGCCGCCACCGAAACGATGAGGTTACGGTTGTGTTCGAGGAAGGGCAGGTTTTGCTTGATCTCCCCCTCCACAAGGGCGCTGCGGACGAAAATCCGCGCAGATGTTTCCGGATCGATCCGACCGTAGGAGACAGGTCGGCCGGCAACGATCACGAGACCAAAAAGGCTGACCTGCTCCGATGCGACCACCTCTCCGCGGTTCTTTTCCCAGTGCGGTTCTGCATAGGTGTAACGGCACAGATCGCCCCCGAGAGCCTCAAGCCAGCCCGGATCGATGTTGGCTGCGGTCCTGGCAAAAAGGCGGGACGTCTCCACGATCTCCGCCGCAACAATCCAGTTTCCCCCCTTGTTGAAAAGGCTCGACCCCGGAAAGATCATGACCTGGCGGCCCTTGGTCGCCGTATAGAGGTTTTTGGCCTGCTTTACGGCGATGTTCGACAGATACCCGCTGAGAATGGATTTATGGATGTCGTCGGTCAGTTTTTGGGCATCCGCCGTTATATTTTTGACGGTTTTCTGATTGCCATCCTGCTCGCTCAGAATCATGCGGATCTGGTCGTGAACGTCCCGCCATTGCCGCATGCGGCGGTAGGAGAGGAAGTGTTCCCGGCAGAACTTCCGCATTGAGTTCTGGGTTTTGATTGATTCGCGTTTATCGTAATAATGGTTCCAGATGCGCAGCAGCGTGATAAAGTCGGAAGTGGGGTCCCTGAACGCGGCATGCACCTGGTCCGCCCGCTGAGTCTGCTCCAGGGGGCGCTCCCGGGGGTCCTGGACGGTCATGGCAGACGCGATGATGAGCACCTCCTCCACGCAGTTTTCTTTCTGAGCCTCCAGAATCATGCGAGAAATCCGTGGATCGATGGGCAAGCGGGCCATGCGGCGGCCCCTCTGGGTCAGACGGAAAGACTCCGTCGCGTTTGCATCCTCGCCTTGAGCCCCTTTTTCGACGGCCCCAAGCTCCTGGAGGAGGTCAAGTCCGTCCCGGATGGCCTTGGGGCCGGGCGGATCGATGAATGGAAACGCCTCGATATCGCCGAGATTAAGGGAGAGCATGCGCAGGGTGACTTCAGCCAGGTTGGCCCGCAGGATTTCAGGTGGGGTGAACAGCGGACGATTTTCAAAGTCCTCTTCGGAGTATAGCCGGATGCACAGCCCGTGCTGCACACGTCCGCACCGTCCCTTGCGCTGGTCGGCGCTGCTGCGTGAGATGGATCGGATCGGGAGGCTTGTGGTTCGGGTGCGCGGACTATAGCGGGAAATCCGCGCCATGCCGGTGTCGATGACGTAACGGATGCCCGGTATCGTAATGGATGTCTCCGCCACATTGGTGGCGACCACGATCTTCTGCGTGGTCATGGGCTGGAAAACGCGGCGCTGTTCCGACCAGGAAAGCCGGGCGAACATGGGAAGGACGGCGCAATCCTTGTAATCGCGGCCTTCAAGCAAATCGCAGGTCTCCCGGATGTCCTGCTCCGACGGCATGAAAATCAGAATATCGCCTCGCTTGCGTTCTTTTTTCAGATCATCCACAGCCCGCACGGCCGCATCGACATACGTAAAATCGCCTTTTTCCTCCTCTTCCGGATCGAGGGGGCGGTAGCGGACGTCCACCGGGTACATGCGCCCGGAAACCTCAATGATGGGCGCGTCGTCGAAGGCCCGGGAGAACTTTTCCGTGTCGATTGTGGCGGAGGTGACGATCACCTTGAGGTCCCGTCGAATGCGGAGCAGCTTTTTAAGGATGCCCAGGGTGAAGTCGATATTGAGGCTTCGCTCGTGGGCCTCATCTACAATGATCGTGTCGTATGCCCGCAGACGCGGATCGGCCTGGGCCTCCATGAGCAGAATGCCGTCAGTCATGAGTTTGATCAGCGGGCGGGGGCCGGAGCGGTCTTCAAAGCGGATCTTGTAGCCGATCGACCGGCCCACGTCTTCGCCGAGTTCTTCCGCGATGCGCTGGGCGACCGTCACTGCCGCAACGCGCCGGGGCTGCGTGCAGCCGATGACGCCGCGCAGGCCGCGGCCCGCCTCCAGGCACATTTTTGGAATCTGCGTCGTCTTGCCCGAACCGGTTTCGCCTGTGATGACCACAACCGGATGGCGCCGGATCGCCCGGATGATATCCTCTTTTCTGGCAACAATGGGCAGGGAAGCCGGATAGGTGATGCGGGGCAGGGAAGGTGTCTGTCGCGGCTTTTGATACAATCAGGGAGCCTCAGTCATCTACTGATTTAAAGGTATTATAACGATTTAAGATCTTCCGGCAGGTGGAAGCTGCAAGGAGACCTTTGAACTATGAACAACCCTCACGTCTCAAAAATCTTTTCCGCCGAGAAGACGACCGGAGTTCATCATGATTCCTGAGAAACCGTTAAAGTCATCTCCGGAAAGGCGGAAAGCCTTTGATTCACCGCGCAGGCTATTATCATGGTTCGAAACTCAGCGGCAACAGAAAATTTATCAGGTCAAGGGGGACTTCAGGGCATCCAGGAGGGCCTGCCAAGCCTTCAGTTTGTCGTTTCTCGTGAGGCGGGCGTTTGCGGGGCTCGTTGAAGGCAGGCGCAGCAACGGCAGGCTCTGGACTTGCGGCAGGCCCGGCAGTGCAAACCGCCGGAACAACGCCTCCGCTCTGGCGCCATTGAAGAATACGGTGCGAATCTGATCGTGCAGGGAGAAAAACTGGCTGAAATCATTGGGAGCTTCAGAGCCGGCAATGATCGCCGAATCGACGCTGCGCTCTCGCTCAGCGGTGAACAGCACATCCCAGACGGCCACCCCGGCGGTTTTGAGCATGGCTGTACGCGCTTCGTAATCGAAACTCGGCTTTGCATCAAACAAGCGCTCCATGATGAACCAGAAGGCATTCCGAGGGTTGGCGTAGTACTGCCCCATAACCAGAGACTGCCGCCCGGGAATCGTGCCCAGCACCAACACCAGCGCATCCCGTGCCGCTATCGGATCAAATCCGCGGATCATTGTTGCCCCTGATACTCCATTCATTCCTCTGCGACTGCAACCCGGTCGCGACCGGCTTCCTTGGCGAGCTTGACGGCATTTTTCACGCTCTGAATCAGGTCGCCCGTTGTCTTGCCATGATCTGGAAAAGCGGCCACGCCGATCGAAAGCGTGATTCGCCGCATGTGCCGATGGTCTTCGTACTGGGATCGGTCTTTGAGCAGATCACGGATATGCTCGGCCCGTATTCGGGAGACTTTCAGGGAATTCCCCGGAAGAATCAGCAGGAACTCATCACCGCCGAATTTACAGGCCAGATCTTCATTCCCCAGGTATTCATTCAGAAAGGCGCCCAGGTCGCGCAAAACGGCATGGGCCGCACCATGACCGTAATTTTCCGTGAAATAACCGAAGTGGTCGATATCCATCATGACCAGGCCGATCGCTGACTTTTCACGGGCGGCCGTTTTCAGAAGCCGGCCAAGCTGCTCCTCCACAAACCCGCGATGATAGAGCCCCGTCAGATAGTCTCGGTCGAGCATGTCCTGAATGCGGTCGCGAAGCCTGATGTTGACGATGGCCATCGCGAGCAGATCGGCGATGAGTCCGACGGTCTGTTTTTTTTCGGGAAAGAGTCGACCGTCCTGCCGTGACGAGAAATGAAGCAGGCCAAGGGGTTCACCGAAAGTCAGAATGGGTACGCACAGAGAGGCCGCGTCGGCTGAGTGTGAAAGAGCGTGACTGCAGCGGATGTCGTCGGATCCGGCCATGGCCTTGTGCATGCGACCGCGCCTCAGGGCCCAGCAATCCTGACTGCTGATGGATTTGGGCGTCTCATCCATCTTTCCCCAGGAAGCGATGGGATGATAGAGGTCCAGGCAGGCGTCTTTCAAATACAGAACGCCGCTGTCTTCGGGCAGTAATGTTCCCAGACCCTTGGCCGTTACGGCATAAGCCTCTTCAATGGCCAGTGAAAACTGATACCGGTTCACAAGCCTGGCGATTATTGACGTTTCAATCATTCCAGAGGTATTATTTTCCATTTGCAGTTCTCGCCACAATTGATGGGTTATGCATGCAGCCTTTCCAGGTAAGCCCGGATACGGGCACGCATCGCGCCGGGAAGGCGGATGCCGATCGCATTGAGATGCGACTCGTATTTGCTGAAAGACTGAACATACCCGGCCGTCGTCATAAAAATACGGAAATAGGAACGGATGCTGCCCTCCAGTTCCTGCCTGAATTCCCTGTTCCGGCTCAGCAGTTCTTCCGTCGATGCCATTGGAACGGCGTGGATCGGACGGCCGACAGCACGGTAAACGACAAAGCGCTGCGTCATTTCACATTCATAATTATTGATCCGTATGCTCTTCTCCACATGGTCAAGATCGATGCAGTCCACGATTGAAAAAGCAAACCGGGCGCCGATGCTTTTCCGCAGCATTTCCCGGGCGACGGCAAAATGGGGACAGTCCGATGTTGATCCCCGGAAGCACGTCTTGTCTTCATCGGACTGGCCGCAGCGTTGGTAAACGACAAGATCGACATCCGATCCGGAAGAACAAAATCCGTCGTTTGCCGATCCCACGATGTCCAGGGCAAACGGAAAAGGATCACCGGACTGCATGATCCGAATGACCTCCCCGATGGGGTCAGTTTCGCGATGGCCGTCGTCCACCCGGGATAACCGGTAAAGAGCCTCAACCTCTCCGGATAATTCAGGGGGATGCGGATGCTTCCCGGAATCCGGCTGCCGGTCGTATGTCTGGCCTCGCAGGTGGGCGCCGTAGCGCTCCTGATCGATGACCCGGCTTCGCCAGCCGTCTTCGCGACGGTCATAGACCAGGATGTCGTGAATTCCCCGCTCGGAAAGTTTTCTGTAAGTCACGCGTTCAATCCTATTATTCATAATTTCGATCTCGTGAAAGAATCCGCCTTCGGAAATGCGTCCACTGATCTGAGCCACATCCCCGAAATTCGATGGGTTCAAATAGATCGTTCCTTCGCTCTCGGCAAATCCCCATTGCTCATGGATGTGACCCGTGAGGCAGGCCAGGACGTCATGGGTTTCGCAATAGTTCAACAAAGCCGCAGACCCCGTTTCCCCCATCGGCGTGACCTGGTCATGAAAGCCGTGGGCGGGCTGATGTGTGACGATCAGATCCGGTCGGGTTTCTTCGAAGAAGCGGATCATTTCTCGGTCTCTCTCGGAAAAGGCATGATCGGAACGGCACCGTAACACGTACCGATCGGGAATGCCCTGGGTCCATCCGCCGGCGCCGCCGTAACCGCCGATATTCAGGCTGCCCGCAGGCCGGCGCTGAAGATGAAGGTCACGATGATGCAGCGACGTGTACCGGAGATCCATGTCATAGTTGCCGGGGAGGCAGAAGCATGAAGCGTACGATTTCAATGAGAGGATATTTTCCAGGACTTTATATTTCTGCTGCATCACGCGGCGGGCGCGGATCGTGTACTGCTGAAAGCGCGCTCCTTTTTCCTGGATGTCGTCCGGCAGATCCGGCGCCAGCATGAGGCGATCGACAAAATCTTCCAGAATATCGGCCGTCTTGTCCATTCCGCGCCGTAAACCATGAAAATAGGTTTGCAGATCGTGATAATGCATGGCCGTATTCATCGTGTAGAAGGGAAGGTCGATCAGGTCGCCGGCGATGATATAAACGTCGGCATCTGTCCCATCCAATAGCTGTCCGACCCTGTCAAAGGCCCCGTGGATGTCGGCGATATAGATGATTCTCATGGGTCACCCATACTTTCAGCGGCTATGCAAGGATCTTATTGTGAGTATAAAAGCGATGACCCTGTGTGTCAACGAGATATTGCATAAGATCCTGCCGAACCGTCAGGCTTGTTACCGGCGGGCATTTTCTTGACATGCCGGATGAACGTCTCTATAGTCTAACAGAAGATAAAAGAGCCATTCAAGGGATGCCCCTGAGCCGAGAATGCGAAAAGGGAACCGCATCATTGCCTACGAAGCTTTTCCCCGCGACAGCGGAGGGGGAATCCAAAGAGATGACCGGATGCCGGATCAGGCCCGGTATGACAACCTTTGACATCCTTGCTTGCCGGAGTATTCGGGGGAGGGTAAAATGTCCGAACAGAAACAGATTCAAAAAGTATTCAGGGATGTCCATGAGCATCAGCGCGTCGCCGAATTGATTCAAAAGTTTTCGACGAACAAAGGCAATGTCCAGAAGATTGCCCTGGAGGGACTTGATCTCACAGACTGCCGGCAAATTCTCGATTTAGGCTGTGCCTTCGGGTCCTTCTCGGAAAAGCTCAAGGGCAAGGTGGCCGCTGACGCGATGGCCACGGGCGTCGATATCATCGCGGCTAATAAGCCGCTGTATCTGGCCGCCTGCGGGCGGGCATCCATTCGAGGGCAGTTCTTTTCAACAGGATCGCCCATCCTCAAAACCTTTCCGGAGGGGTCCTTTGACCTCGCCCTGTGCTCCTATGCCCTGTACTTTTTTCCCGAGGTTATTCCGGACGTCGCACGCCTGCTGCGCCCTGAGGGGATATTTGCGGTCATTACGCACTGCCGACGAAATAACGGCGAGTTGATTGACCTGACCAAGAGGATACTTGAGACAAGTGGGCTGTTACAGGAGAAGGACCTGCCGTTGGAAATCATCAACAACCGGTTCTCATCAGACAATGGCGAGGCATTGCTGAAGCCCTGGTTCGGCAGGGTTGTAACAATCGATTTCACCAATACGCTTGTATTCACAAAAGAGGATACCGGGTATTTGCTTGAGTATTTCCGGTTCAAGAGCCCCCTTTATCTGACGGATGCGGGGCTCGATGCGGAGGCCGTCGTTCCCCTGATCCTGGAAAAACTGGAGCGGGCTTCCGGTGAGCGAAACGGCATGACCATCTCGAAGGATGACCGTATTTTCATCTGCTCATTGCCCCGGCATGGAGGAGTTGAGCCATGAAAAAAGGGAACAGGCTTTTTTGCCACTTCTGCGGCGGTCCGGTGTCGCTCAAAATCGAAGACGGCGTTGAGAGGGATTATTGCCCGGCCTGCAACCTTTTCTTTTACATAAATCCGCTGCCCGTCGTCTCGACGATCGTCACCCTGGATCGCCGGGTTTTGCTAGTAAAGCGGGGGAATAGACCTTACAAGGGGGCCTGGTGTCTGCCCTCGGGATTTGCCGAAGCCGGGGAAAGCATTCAGCATGCGGCCCTGCGGGAATTGACTGAGGAAGCCGGCATTGAAGGCCGGATCATCGGTCTGGTGGATGTCCACTCCTTTAAGAGCCGCTTTTATGGAGACCTTATTTTCATTACCTTTGAGGTGGAACAGACGGGGGGTATCCTGAAGCCCGGCAGCGATACGGTTAAGGCCCGATATTTTCCCATCGATGAGATTCCCCGGCTGGCATTTCCATCAAACAGGAGAGCCATGCAGTTTTATGTGGCCGGTAAATCCGAATACTGGGCAATTATCGACTCCTTCAGCAAGTCTCTCGGCAAGGATGACACGAGGCATGTCGAACAGAACCTCCTGTCCGACAGATTGGTGGAGGTCATTGAAAAGAATGCGGAAACCATTGCCCGGATCTGGATCAATGACGCCCTGATCAACCCCTCCACAGCGGGTTTCCGTCATTTTGATCACTCGCGCCTTTTTGGAGACGTTTGCAGTATCCTCTCACATTTTGGAAGCTGGATGGGTGGCGTCTATAAAGACTCTGAAATTCGCGAGTATTACACGGATTTCGGTCGGCAAAGCCGGAAGGACGGAATCGCCTTAAGCAATGTGCTCAGCACCCTGAGCCTGATCAAGAAACATCTCTGGGAATTTGCCCTCTCCCAGGGCATGTGGCAAAAAACAATCGATATTTATATGACACTGGAACTGAACCGGCGAATCGTCATTTTCTTTGACAAGGCCGTTTTCTACACAACGCAAGGCTATGAAACAAAGGAAAAGCCCGGACCCTGAGGGCACCCGGATATCCTTCACCGCCGATAGATCTTTATCGGATTGTGCGCGCAGGCCGTCTTCTCTGACGATCGTGCTGTTATGCGGACTTGCCTTTATGTACTTTCTTTATGGTTTTCTTCGTGACTTCTTTTTCCTCTGTCTTTTCCTGCAGCGACTTCGAGAATCTGAATAATTCCTCTGTCTGTATTTGTGCATACTGACGCCAGAGACTCATGAATTCCTCACAGGATTCCATGCAAGCCTTCATGGCATTATTTGCCTGCTGTGAGCTGTCACCGCCGGATTTATAAGCATCGGAGATTTTTGTCAGGCACTTGATCCAGGCGTCGTTGAACTTGATATAATTTTTTTGCCAGGCTTTGGAACGCTCGATGAATTCATCGATTCCGCACAGGAAAAATGCAGGATCTGACGGCGATGCGTAAAGAAACTTCTTCCAGTAATTGAAAAGTTCTTCCCGGGAATCTGACCCTGTTGTTCTCGTATACCGGGTCATATTCAGAGGATCGGGGAGAGCATTAAACATGATCTTGTAAAAGTCTGAAAACCATTTAACCCAGGCATCCGCTGCATCCCCGGATATCTCTTCGGATGACTCCCCGCCGGCGTTCAGCCAGGCATTGATCATTTTGTTGTACATATTAAACCCGTTGCGCAATAGTTCTGCGCTCTCATTGCGCCATTTGTCATGCTGCTCTGAAAAAGGCATTTTTCCAATTTGTTCTTGGATGCTCATGCCAAGTCTCCTTTCTTCGCGGTGAGAACATGCGTGCCTTTTTTGCATAAAGACGCTGTTTCCAGCTTCGGCCAGATGCCACTTTTTTCAAAACCTCTATCTGATTGAGTGATGAAGCCCGCTGGTGTTATGTAAAATGGGTTAATCTTTCCTGCCACCGCTCATGACGGAGGTTCAGCGCTGCCTGGAATTGCTTAAACAGTCTGTCTTCCACAAACAGTCAGAATCGCAGTTTTCCTTCGTTCTGAAGCAGGGCGAATAACCCTCGCGGATCTGAATATCCCGGATAATATCCTGTTTGGAACGGCCTATCCGCACATCAACCCCCCAGGGCTTTGCAATCTTGCGTATCTCCTGAATTTTCATTTCGCCTTGTTATAACCTGCAAAAAATTCCTCTACCTTCTTGTAATTTTCATCCGCCGCCGCCTTGAAATCCGCACGGCCTTTCTTATAGGCCTTGAGCCAGTCGTTGATCGCCTTTTTTCCCTCTGCGGGAAGCAGGGGCGCCTGTTCCAGATACATGCCCATCATTTTTTCCGTCTGCTCCTGCAGAACGTTCATGGCGTCAAAGGTGTTGTCGAAAGCGGTCTTGTTAAACTGAATCATCTGCTTGGCAATTTGCTTGGGTTCCATTTTGTTTCTCCTTTCTTTGGGTTGCTTGATTTAGAAGTTCATTCCCGGGCTGTTCGTGGCCCAACCGTCCATCTGAGCTATTCTAAGGATTTTCTATACGATACACACGTAAGTATAAGGTTAGAAGGCGGTAAATGCAACACGAATTAATTTCGGGGAAAATATCAGGAAAAACCTGATATTAAAATGCGCTATAGATACCGATGGCATCCTTGCAGAATATGGGGATGGGCATCGCATTTCTCATTTTCATTGCATACATGCCAGTCCCTGTGGTAATATTAAAGGGAATAACATACAGAAAGCTTTGAAATATTTTCATTTTACGAAGGTTATTGAACAATGCCGCTCGTCACGTTCTATTTTCAACTTCATCAACCTTTCCGCCTCCACCCCGACCGGGACAAATTTCTCTGGAACAAGGTGAACCGGGAGATCTTTCTGAAGGTGTCGGAGAAATGCTATCTGCCGGCAACCCGCATGTTTACGGAACTGATAGCTATAAACGAAAGGTTCAAAATCACCCTGAGCATGTCTGGTGTATTTCTGGAGCAGGCAGAACTCTACCAGCCGGAAGTCATCCGCGCCCTCCAGGATCTTCTGGACGCCGGCTATGAACACAACCAGGTTGAATATCTCGATGAAACCTATTACCATTCCCTGGCGAGTCTCTTCGATGACCCCCGGAAGCAGGAATTCCGTGACCAGGTCTCGCTGCATCGGGACAAGATAAGAAAACTTTTCGGTATCATCCCGACTTCGTTCCGGAATACCGAGCTAATGTATAACAACCATATCGCCGATGTCGTGGCCGATATGGGCTATCTTTCCATTCTGTGTGAAAAGCGGGACGACATGTTCATGCAGGCCGATCGCCCCATTTCGCCGAATGCCGTTTTCCGGGCCAAGGACAGCCGGCTCATTGTCATTCCCCGGAATCGTGAGCTCAGCGACGACGTGGCCTTCCGCTTCCCGCGGCAGCCCATTACCCCCGAGCAGTACGCCGCCTTTATGGCCAAAATTGACGGCGAGGCTGTCCTGCTTGGTTACGACTATGAACATATCGGTGAACACATCTGGAAGGACAATGGTATTTTCGAATTCTGGCGGGGACTTCCGGAAGCCCTGGCCGTATATGAGAACATTGTTGTCGCCAACCCAACGGAAATTGCTGAAAAATTTAAAACTGTCGATTGTCCGACGCTGGACACCCACGGGCTGGCCACGTCTTCCTGGGCAGATGCCGGTCGGGATACCTTCGGCTGGCTGGGCTCTCTGACGCAGTATGAGCTCTTTCAGGATATTCAGAACATGGAACACAATGCCCGCTGGGCCGGCGGAGAGTTGCTCACCAACTGGCGGCACCTGACCACTTCGGACCATGTTTATTTTATTCATGAACGCATCGGAGAGGATCATGCCGTCCACGCCTATTTCAATCCCTATGGCGGTTCCATCGCACAGCCGTCCCATATCCTGACGCGCAAGATTGATTATCTGGATTGGGCCATCAGGCGTTTTGAAATCATCCGGAAACAGGAGCGGACCGCCCTCTTAATGATAACGCCGGAAACGGGGAGGCTCCCGGAAGGTATGGGCGCCCTGGCCAGATACATTTCCGGGAAGAGCGGCGGCCAGGGAGAGGTCGTCTCGGCCCTCTGTGAAGGCCTGTCGGAGCGGGGCGTCGATGTCCATCTGGTCACGCTGAATTTGAAAAAGCGGTTTCAACGGGAGAGCGATCTCGATGAACGGGGCTGGCGTGCGGTCCGGTACAAGATCGATTCAGAAAATATCCACCTGGTCAGCTCGGCGATCTTTGCCGATAATCTGAGCGCTTATTCCGGCGATTCCATTGCCACGGCGGCCGAATTTCAGCGTGAAATCGTAAATAATGTTATCAAGATGGTTCGTGCAAAACACGAGGGAAGGCTGATTGTCCACAGCCACGACTGGATGGCCGGCGGGGCGATCACGGCCTATGCAAAATCCACGGACCTGCCGGTGTTGCATACGGTGCACAATGTCTTTACGGCGGATCTGCCGCTCGATCTGCTCAGCGGCGTCAATCTGCGCAGTTTTGAGAACAACCTCTACTATTCAGAAGCTTACGGCAAAGTATGTATTGACTGTCAGGCCACGGCCATCAAGAATGCCACGATCATCAATTTTGTGGGTGAACGGTTCCTGCGGGAAGTGGTGGACGACTATTTTCTCGATCGGCCGCTCGTGCCCCCAAGCGTCCGCAATGAAGTCAAGGCCAAGTATTACCAAGATTCCGCATGGTCCATCATCAACGCCCCGGCTTCATATATGTATCCGGAGAATTGCGATTATTTAGTAAAAAAATACGGCCCCGACGATTCTGTTCTGGAGGCAAAGCGGGAGAACCTCATAGCCTTTCAGGAAAGAACGGGCCTGTATGTGGACCCCCATGCAACTCTGTTCTTCTGGCCTTCCCGGCTGGACCCGTTCCAGAAAGGCGTCGAGCTGCTGGAGGCGGTATGCGGGCATTTTGTCAATGTTTACGATAATATTCAAATTGCCATTGTCGCCGACGGCGTCGGCAACGACCGGACGCATGTGGATATTCTCGGACGCATCGCATACAGCTCCGGGGGGAAAATCACATACCAGCCCTTCAGCGAGCCGCTGGCTATGCTGGGCTATGCCGCGGCCAGCGATGTCTTCGGAGCCTCACTCTACGAACCTTGTGGTCAGATCGATCAGGTTGGAAATCTTTTCGGGGCCACGGCCACAAATCGCGACACGGGCGGCTACCATGATAAAATACGGGAATTGAGGCTTAAAGCGGACGGCGCGCCGCAGGATGTCGGCAACGGGTTTCTGTTTCGGGACTTCGACGCCGGCGGCCTCTGGTATGGGCTCGAGAAGAGCCGGGCCTTTCACCGCAAACCGGACGATGTCCGGGAGGCCCAGTTGAGAAGGATCATGAAAGAGGCGAGGCAGCGATACGACCTGGGCAGCATGATCGCCGAATACATCCGGATCTATGAGAGGCTCAACGGAGGCCGGCCGTTGGCGTAAACATCGATTCCGCCTCATGTTTATTTCAGACGGTCCGCAATGATTCTCCTGCCGATCCGACGCACCTCCTCCATGGCGGCCGGAAGGTCGATCGTCAGAAGCCGGCGGTCCTTCATGACGATGCGCCCGCCGATAACGGCCGCGGTGACGTCGGCGCCCCTGGCGGCATAGACCAGGTGCGAGCAGAGGTTGTACAGGGGCGTGAAATGGGGCTTTTCCAGGTCGATGAGGATCAGGTCGGCCCACTTCCCCGGCTCGACGGACCCGATCTCGCGCTCGAGGCCGAGGACCTTGGCCCCTTCGATGGTGGCCATGCGCAGAACCATTGCGGCGTCCATGACCGTCGGGTCCATCTCGACGAACTTGTGGATCTTCGCTGCCGTGCCGATCTCCCCGAACATATCCAGATCGTTGTTGCTCGCGCAGCCATCCGTCCCCAGGCCTACGGTTATCCCCTTGCGCAGCATTCTGGGGACATTCGCCATGCCGGCCGCGAGCTTCAGGTTGCTCTCCGGGTTATGGGAAATCTTTACTCCCCGGGCCGCCAGCAGGTCCAGCTCTTCTTCTTCCAGCCAGTTGCAGTGAACGGCGACGGTCTTTGCATCGAGAACGCCGATGGCCTCCAGATATGCCACAGGAGATTTTCCGAAGCGCCCCCGGATGATGTTCACTTCGTCGCGGGTTTCCGACAGGTGCGTCTGAAAAGGAACGTCGATCCTCCGGGCCGTCTCCTTGATGATCTTAAGGGTCTCCGTGGAGCAGGTGTAGGGGGTGTGGCAGAAGAGGGACGGGGTCACCAGGGGCGAGCGGTTCCGCCAGGTCCCGACGAACTTCTCGGCGATCTCGATTTGCCGGGACGGCTCCGGGCTGTCCGGGGTGGGAAAATCGATGAATCCCTGGCAGACGACGGCCCGCATTCCACCGTCCACGGCGGCTCTGGCGATGGAATTCCCGTAGAAGTAGCTGTCGCAGAAAGTGGTCGTGCCGGAGAGAAGCATCTCCGCCATGGCCAGGGTTGTCCCGGCATAGACCATGTCCCGGTTCACGTATTTCGCTTCGGCGGGCCAGATGTGCCGATGGAGCCACTCCATGAGCGGCAGGTCGTCCGCCAATCCGCGGAAACAGACCATCGGGCTGTGGGTGTGTGTATTTACCAACCCCGGCAGCACGGCGCAGCCGGTTGCGTCGATCTGTTCCCGGGCTTCGTAATTAGGGACAGAGCCCCTATTTTCCCGCGGTAAAATAGGGGCTCTGTCCCTAATTACAAAAACGATCCTTCCATCCCGGATCCCGATGACCGGGTTTTCCAGGATATCCATCGCCGGGTTCATTGTCAGGAGGGTCCCCCCCGTAACGACCAGGTCCAGGGGACCAGGGGATGCGCCAGCGTTCATAACGTCATGTTCCTCCTGATGCGCCCGGCGATGCGCCGGACCCTTTCCATCGCCTCACGCACGTCGATCGTGAGCAGCCTCCTGTTCTCCATGACCAGCCTGCCGTTGATGAAAACCGTGTCCACATCGGCTCCGTTCGCCGCATAAACGAGATGGGAATACTCGCTGTACATTGGGGTCAGGTGAGGCTTGTCAAGCCCGATCATTGCAATATCCGCCTTCATGCCGGGGCGGATCGAACCAACAATGTTGCCCAGCCCAAGGACCTTTGCCCCGTCGCAGGTGGCCATGCGCAGAACCGTCCGGGCGGGCATGATCGTCGGGTCCAGGCGAACGGACTTCTCCAGCTTGGCCGCCGTGTCCATCTCCTGGAACATGTCAAGGTTGTTGTTGCTGGCGCAGCCGTCGGTTCCCAACCCGACGACGATTCCCGCCTCAAGCATGCGGGAGACGGGGGCGACGCCGGAAGCCAGTTTCATGTTGCTCTCCGGGTTGTGGACCACGTTGCAGCCATGGTCCGCGAAAATCCGGATGTCCTGGTCGTCCATGTAAACGCCGTGAAAGACAAAAAAGCGCTCATCCAGGTATCCGATATCTTGCAGAAATTCCGTAGCCCGCCGGCCCAGTTTCTCTTTGATGAGCCCGGGCTCCGTCATATTTTCCAGAAAATGGGTAGCCACCGGGACGCCATAGGCGTCCGCCAGGGCCTTGGCGTCCTTGAGCAGGGCGGGGGAGCAGGTGTAGAGGGCATGTGGCTCCACCACAATGTTTACTAGAGGGTCGTCGGCCCATTTCTTGATGAGCATTTCCGTATATCGAAGCCCCTCGGCGGGTGTCTTGAAGTTGGGTGAGGGGAAGTCGAAGAGAACTTCTCCCAGCAGGCACCGCATGCCCGCCTGGCTGGCCGCCTGGGCCGCCTCATCCTCGAAGATATACATGTCGCAGAAGGTGGTGGTTCCCGACAGGATCATCTCCGCGCAGGCCAGCAGGCTTCCCCAGTAGGCCAGCTCCGGGTCCACATTGCGGCTCTCGGCGGGAAAGATGTAATTGCTCAGCCAGTGCATGAGGTCCATGTCGTCGGCGATGCCCCGGAAGCAGGTCATGGCCGCATGGGTGTGGCTGTTGACCAACCCCGGCATGACGAGCGATCCCCGCGCGTCGATGATGCGTCGCCCCCTGAATTCCAGCGCGATGCTTTCGGCGGTTCCCACGGCCACGATATCCGGGCCGTCAATGGCCACAGCGCCATTGGGCAGGATCGAGTCTCTTTCATCCATCGTCACCACGACGCCGCCGGAAATAACGAAATCCACTTCTTTCATCTGTTTCTGCGCTCCCAGATTCGAATCTGCGCGAAGTCCTATCATACTGTCCGCCGTTCCTTCAAGACCTATTCCATGACCTTTGAAAACGGATTTTCTGCGTAGCAGAATATCATTGACACACCCCGTGCTTTTTCCTATACTCCGCAAGGCTTAAAAAGTCGAAAAACGAGCCAAAATCGACGGCTTCGTAAAAAGCTCCGCAGGCAAGGCGCGCAAATCATCAGGAATGAGGCGTACTCGGCGTACGCCGCAATGACGAAGGATGCGGCGCAGCGCAGCATCCGGACTTTTTTTACGAAGCCGTCATAGTTCGCAGCCCGAAAGGGAGCGTTTTCGGCTATCATAAAAAATATAAAGGATTTTTACTCATGAATATCGTCGTCTCCGGATCGCTGGCATATGACCGGATTATGAATTTCCCCGGGAACTTTTCAGACCATATTCTACCTGAGAAAATACACGTTTTGAACGTCTGTTTTCAGGTTGACGGCATGCAGGAAAAATTCGGCGGCACTGCCGGCAATATCGCCTATGCACTGAACATGATGGGTGAAAAGCCCGTCATCTCCGCTGCGATTGGCCGTGATTATCACAGCTACTTCGATTGGTTTTCGCGGAATGGAATCAATATCGGAAACATCAGGATTGTCGAAGAAGAATACACTGCCGGCGCCTATATTACGACGGACCGCTCCGACAACCAGATTACGGGATTCAATCCGGGTGCGATGAAATATTCATCTTTTCTGGATTTTAACAAACTCTTCCCGCAGGAAACCCTCGTCATCGTGGCGCCCGGCAACTTTGAAGACATGGCGAACTACCCGCGCGCCTGCAAGGACAGAGGGATTGACTATATCTTCGACCCCGGTCAATCGCTGCCCATGTGGGACGCGCAAGACCTGGCCCGGACCATAGAGGGATGCCGGATACTGATCGTCAATGATTACGAGCTGGATCTGGTCATGCACAAAACAGGTCTGACAAAAAAAGCGCTGCTGGGGATGGCCGGGGCGATTATCACGACCCTGGGAGAACAGGGTTCAAAAATATCCACGGGGAACGGAGAAACGGTTGTCCCCGTTTTCCGGGCAAAGGAGGTCAAAGACCCGACAGGCGCCGGCGACGCATACAGGGGCGGCCTCATCAGCGGCCTCGTTCGCGGCAAAACCATCGAAGCAAGCGCGAGAATGGGCAGCGCCTGCGCCTCGTTTGCAGTAGAGTGCTACGGCACGCAGGAATACCGCTTTACCCTGGAAGAATTCAACAGGAGATTAAACGGCTGCAATTGATCGATCGGTGCTGATATCCGGCAGGTACAATGAAACTGAACCAGAAGGAATTTGACCGGGCCGTCCGGCGTGCGATCGCCCGCATCCCCGATGAAATCCGGGAACATCTGGAGAATGTGGTCATCACGGTACGGAAGCGCCCTTCACAGGAAATGCTGGACGAGCTGGGTATGACCGCAGACGATCCGCCGCTTGGCCTCTATCAGGGCGCTTCCATGATGGAGCGCTCCATCTTTGCGCCGCCCCTGTATCCCGACGCTATTTTCATCTTTCAGGAACCCCTGGAGCAGATGTGCGAGACCCTCGAAGAATTAGAGGATGAGATCGAGATTACGGTCGTCCATGAAATCGCTCATTTTCTTGGTATTCCGGAGGAGCGGTTGACGGAACTTGGGTATGCTTGATGGCTGCGTAAAAAGTCCGGATGCAGAGTTGCGCTGCATCCTTCGTCACTGCGGCGTACGTCAAGGACGGCTCATTCGCATGGGGACACGACTCTGTCATGTCCCCATGCGCCTTGTCTGCAGCCTTTTTACGCAGCCGTCGTCTTCAGCGAGTTGGTCATAACATCTAACATCATTAAATAAAAGAATATGGAGGTAATATCAAATGAAAATCATTTTATTGGGAGCGCCCGGGGCAGGGAAGGGCACCGTGGCCAAACTGCTCACCGAGATGGACGGATCGGTCCAGATTTCCACGGGCGACATCCTGCGCGCTGCGGTCAAGGAAGGCTCGGCGCTGGGCCGGGAAGCGAAGGGCTATATGGATCGCGGCGATCTTGTTCCGGACGGACTGATCATGAAAATCATGGAAGTCCGCCTGCAGCAGCCGGATTGTGGGAAGGGTTTTATCCTGGACGGGTTTCCACGCACCATTCCCCAGGCCGAAGCCCTGAACAAACTTCTGGAAACACTGAAGATTCAGCTTGACTTTGTCGTCAACCTCGAAGTGCCGACCGATGTCATCCTGGATCGCCTGACGACGCGCCGGACTTGCGCCAACACCGAATGCCAGGAAATCTATAATATCAAAAGCAACCCGCCCACCGCTGATGGAAAATGCAAAAAATGCGGAACGCCGGTCGTGCAGCGCGACGACGAAACGGAGACCGCGATCATGAACCGCCTCGAGACCTACAACAAAAAAACCTCGCCGCTGATCGGATTTTATGAGGCGCAGGGCCTGTTGGAAAATTTCCTCTCGCTCAGCAGCAAGGATACCGTTGCACAGATCGGCAAGGCCCTGTCCCGATAATTCGAGCGCTTTTGCACAACCGCCGAAAAATGGTTCGCAAGCGGCGAATCAAATGTTTTCCGCCTTTCCAGATATGATGTTAACGGCATGTCCTGAATCATGACGACGACTGGATGTCTTCTTAGCGGAAAAGATTTTTGAGCTGCGGCGAAGCTATTTTCAAAGGTCTCAGGTCATGATTGATTACGACAGGGAACTCAACGAGCAACAGCGCCGGGTCGTCATGGAAGCCGGTGGGCCGCTGCTCGTGATCGCCGGCGCCGGCAGCGGCAAGACCCGGACGCTCACCTTCCGGGTGGCCCGCCTGATCGAATCCGGCGTCAGGCCCGAGAATATCCTGCTGGCGACCTTTACCAACAAGGCCGCCCGGTCGATGCTTGCACGCGTCAACCAGCTTATGGCGCAGGACATTGACCGCCTCTGGGGGGGGACGTTTCATCATATCGCCCATCGGATTCTCCGGGCAAACAGCCAGCTTCTGGGTTACGAGCGCAATTTTACCATCATGGACTCCGAAGACGCCCGGCAACTTATGAATGCGTGCATCTCCGAAGCGGCGATCGATCCGGCAGGAGACAAATTCCCTAAAGGGGACATCTTGCGGGATATCGCCAGCCTGATCGTGAATACCGAGTCTTCCTGTGAGCGGGTCGTTTTCGGCCGCTATTCCTTTTTCTTCCATCACATGGAGGGGATCCAGTCCGTGATTTCTGCGTATCACCGGCGCAAAAAGGCCTTGAATATCATGGATTTTGACGACCTTCTGCTCAACTGTCGGAAACTGCTGGCGGAACATCCGGCGGTTTCACAATCCTATGCCGGACGCTTTGAACATGTCCTGGTCGATGAATATCAGGACACGAACATCATCCAGGCGGATATGGTGGACCTGCTGGCGTCGGTGCATCGAAACCTGATGGTGGTCGGAGACGATTCGCAGAGCATCTATTCCTTCCGCGGCGCGCATTTTGCCAACATCATGAAGTTTCCGCAGAAGTATCCGGAATGCAGGATTTTCAAGCTTGAAATCAACTATCGCAGCACGCCGGAAATCCTGCACCTGGCCAATCTGAGCATCACCAACAACGAGCATCAGTATCAGAAAGAGTTGAAAGCCGTGCGGGCACGAGGCATCCGTCCTGTCCTGGCGCCGGCGCGCAATGTTCTGCAGCAGGCCGATTTTGTCTGCCAGCGGATTCTCGAACTGATGCGCAACGGCGTCGATCTGCACGATATGGCCGTGCTTTACCGGGCGCACTATCATTCCATGGAACTCCAGATGGAAATGACGCGACGCGGGATTCCCTTCGAAATCCGCTCCGGCATCCGTTTCTTCGAACAGGCCCATATCAAGGATGTGACCTCCTTCATGCGAATCGTTTTGAATCCCTTTGACGAACTGGCCTGGAAGCGAATCCTCGGGCTTTATCCGAAAGTGGGCAAGGTCACGGCGGAAAAGGTGTGGTTGTTCATCAGCAGGCAAGAAAGACCGCTAGATGCGGTCATGATGGAGGCGTTTCCCAAGGCGGCCTTCAAATCGGCGCAGCCGGGCCTTCAGATCTGTCAAAACACGTTCCGGCGTATTCTGGAGTCTGCCTCCCCGGAAAGCGATCCCGCCGGGATGATCGACAAGATCCTGGAGGGCGGCTACCGGGACCTGCTGCGGCAGCGCTTTACGGACAGCGCCTCCCGGCTGGAGGACTTGGAACAATTCATCCTGTTCGCCGATAAGTTCGGTTCGCTGGAAGAATTCATCAATCAACTGGCCCTGCTGACAAACATGGCCGAAGAGGGTGATGCAGAGATGGATTCCAGGACAGACAACCGGGTGGTGCTCAGCACGATTCATCAGGCCAAGGGCCTGGAATGGTCCGTTGTTTTTATCATCTGGTGCGCCGAAGGCATGCTGCCGCTGCAGCGTGCATTGAAGGAACCCGATGGAGAGGCGGAGGAAAGGCGCCTGTTTTACGTGGCCGCCACGCGGGCGAAAGACCAGTTCTACTTGTGCTATCCCGTCTTTGATTACAGCCGGGGCATGGGCAACCTGCCTATAAGCCCGTCGCGCTTCATCCGGGAACTCAGTCCGTCCGCCCTTAAAGCGAAAGACCGCCCTTACGAGCAATGGATAATCGACGAGTATTGATTCTACTCACTCAGGACTTCCCGGACCTTTCGTGAAAGCATTTCCAGTTGAAACGGTTTCTGGAGGAAGCTCTTGCAGCCCCGCTCAAGTATCTCCTGCGCCCTGCCTTTTATGCTGTACCCGCTGGACAGAAGAACCCGGATATTTGGGTTGATTTCTTTGAGACGGTCAAAGGTCTCCCCGCCTGATATCCCCGGCATGATCATGTCCAGGATCACCAGGTCGATCTCCTTTCTTTTCTCCATGTAAACGGCGATCGCCTCCTGGCCGCCGCCGACCGCATAAACCCGGTACCCCAGGGATTCCAGCAGCTCCCGGGTGACCTCCAGGACCACCTGCTCGTCATCCACTAAAAGAACCGTCTCCGTCCCCGTCAGGATTTCCGTTGCGGCTGTCTGCTCCTTGACGATTGCCTTCTCCGACGCCGGCAGATAGATGTCAAATGTGCTCCCCTGGCCGGGCTCACTCGTCACATCAATCATCCCCCCGTGTCCCTTGACGATCCCATAAACCATCGCCAGACCCAATCCCGTCCCCCGACCCATGGCCTTCGTCGTGAAAAAGGGATCAAATATCCGCTCCCGGGTTTTCGCATCCATTCCCGTGCCGGTATCGGTGACCGTTATCTTCACATACCGCCCCGGTTTGATCGTGTAGTGCATCGCATGATCATCACCCAGCAGGACATTGCCCGTCTCCAGAGAAAGATCGCCGCCTCCGGGCATTGCCTGCCAGGCATTCACATACAGGTTCATCAAGACCTGCTCCATCTGACTCTGATCGCAATCAACCGTCCAGAGATTCTGCGCCAGGCTCCGGTACAGGGTAACCTCCTTCTTCGTCCGGCCAAACATGGAAGCCGTCCTGTCAATAATAGTATTCATATCCGTGGGCCTGGCCTCGTATTTCCCGCCCCGGGCAAATCCCAGGAGCTGCTTCGTCAGATCGGCGCCGCTTTGCACCTGCTCCTCGATCCGCTTCAGGCGCTCATAATGGGGGTGGGATGGATCGAGATCCAGCAACGTCAGGGAGGCATACCCCTGAATCCCCATAAGCAGATTGTTGAAATCATGCGCGATGCCCCCGGCCAGCGTTCCGATGGCTTCCAGCTTCTGGGCATGCTGGAGCTTTTTCTCCATCTCTCTTTGTTCCGTGATGTCCGTCAGGGTTCCCACAATGCCGATCATGCGACCCTTCGAGTCCCGGTTGAAGGCGCTGTTCATGTTGAACACCCGTTCTCTTCCATCCTTTGTCAGCATGACCCCGATGTAATGACTGACGATCTTTTCATCATCCCTTATGGTTTTGAAAAGCTTTCGGTAGGCTCTCCGGTCCTCTTCCCGTGCAAAATCGGTGAAATAACGCCCCAGCAAGTCTTCTTCATCATGCCCCAATATCCGCTTCCAGGATGGATTCGCATACATGACGGCGCCTTCAAGATTCATGGTGTAGATGATATCCGGCGCGTTCTCGCTCAAGGCACGAAAACGCTCCTCGCTTTCCCGCAGGGAATCCTCCGCCCGCTTGCGTTCCGTGCTGTCATGAATGATGGAGTGCAGGAACTCTTTTCCTTTCAGTTTGATTTTGCTGCTATACACCTCCACGTCCCGAATCGACCCATCCGCCCGCCGGTGACGGAATTCAAAATGGACCCGTTTATTCATACGAGCCTTTTCCATTTCCTTTTTGACGTCTTCGGGAGGAAGTGTATTGATCTCCTGAATCTTCATCTGCTTGAGCTGATCATGCGACCATCCGTAATATTCAACGGCTGCATCATTCGCCTCGATGATGCTCCCCGTATCCGGATCGATGAGAAGCTTGACCGCGGCATGACCTTTAAACACGCTCCTGTAGATTTCCTCGCTTTCCCGCAGCGCTTCCTCCGTCCGCTTGCGGTCGGTGATGTCCTGAATGATGCCCTCATAGTATATTGTCTTTCTTTGGCTGTCCTTGACCGCACGGGCGTTATCGGAAATAAAAATACGCTCTCCGTCTTTTTTCGATCCCACAAATTCAAAGTTCTTCGCGACTCCTTGTTCTTCAATTATACGCAGGAACTCTTGCCGCTTGCTCGGATCAGCATAAAGACTCCGCCCGACGCTTGTCACATCGCTCATCATGGTTTCAGGGGAATCATAACCAAATATCCTGGCCAGCGCGGGATTGATGCTGATAAGGCGGCCATCGCGGGTCGACTGGTAAATCCCTTCCATGGCATTATCAAAGATCGACCTGTATTTTTCTTCAGCATTTCGCAGGTCCGTGATGTCGGATACCACCTCGATGGCGCCCACGATCGTGCCGCTTTCGTCCCTGACGGGATAAGCATTCAACCGCCAGTGTCTTCCCAAGGACGATGTATAGACCTCATGGGATTTTCCTGTTTCCATAGCCCTGAGAGCCGGGCAGATGGGACAGGGTTCGTCGCGATGATGGAGGGCATGATAGCAAATCTGGCCCCCTAAACAACCGGAAGTCAAATTGAAAAAACTTTCCATAGCGAGGTTGGAATAAATGACCCGCATATCTGTGTCGATGTAAAAGATCATATCCGAGACGCTCTCAAGAATGACCGTTTTCTCGGCCTCGGATTTCCTGAGGGCAGACTCCACCCGTTTACGCTCGGTGATATCTCGCGCCGTGATAACGACACCCTGAATGCCCGGGTTATCATAATGGTTGCTGCCGAGGGCTTCCAGATAAACCCATGTGTTATCCGCTTTTTGATATCTGAACGCCGTCGGTAGGCCTGGGTTGACTGCCCGAAAGACCTCATCGAGATCTTTAGCAACCTGATCAATGTCATCGGGATGAATATGTGTGAAAGGGGACTTGCTTATGAAATAGCCGGGTTCATAGCCCAGAATCCGCGACACGGAAGGAGATTCATAGGTGAAATGGCCGTTCCCGTCGATGATGAATATCATATCCGATAAGCTCTGGATCAACGAGCGGAAGCGTTCCTCACCCTCCCGCAACGCTTCCTCCATCAGCTTGCGGTCAGTGATGTCACTCATAAAACTCAGTGTGGCTGCTTTTCCATTCCAATTTATCAAAACGGCATTCAGCTCGACCCACCTGATGTTGCCGTCCCTGTGGATAATCCGAAAAGAATAGCGGTGATGAAGCTCCTCGCCCTTCATTCGCCTGATATGCCGGTCGATAACCATCTCCCGGTCGTCCCGGTGAATGAACTCAATAAACGGACTTGCCATGAGTTCCTCAGCGGAATAACCGGTCATAATGGTGGTTCTCGGATTGAGAAATACCAGGTTGCCGTCTTGCGCCACGAACATGGCCTCGTTGGCATTCTCAAAGAGATTTCGGTACCTCTGCTCGCTCTCCTGCAGCGCCTTCTCGGTAAGTTTACGGTAATGGATATCCGTAATGACACCCCGGATTCCCTGGAATATCCCATCCCGAAACAGGGGCCTGCTGTAAGACATGACCCAGTGGGCTGTCCCTGTACTTGTAATGATTCTATATTCTTCCGGCTTTAAGATATTTTTTGACAGATCGTCAACCCTTCGCCGGATCATGGACAAGTCGTCTATGTGAATGAACTGGTATAAGTTCTTCCCATCGAGTTCTCCCGGCTGATACCCCATAATCTGCTCAATGGCAGGGCTGATGAAGGTGATTTTTCCCTCTGCATCTGCTGAAAAGATAGCGTCAGGGATGTCTTCAAAAATTGTTCTGTAGTCATCTTCACTTAAACGAAGCGTTTCCTCCGCTCGTTTTCGCTCTGATTCCGCTTGCTCCAGTTCTGCGATTTTCAGTTTCAGAGAAACCAGCTCCTGGATCAGTACCTGCTTTGTCTTGGATTGATCTTTCATGGAATTTTATCCTCTTCCGGCGCATCGAGGGACAGCAAGACGGCAGCCTCGCCAGAGGGAAGCTCCTGCACGTCTTTGAGTTTCCTTCCGACGGCCCTTGACCTCACCTTGGCCTTTTCGATGGTGTCTGATGCCTGATTCAGTTTCTTCTGGACGGTGTCCAGAAAATCGCCATACTTTGTCCATTCGGATTTGACCGCGGCAAGGAGGTTCCAGACCTCGCTGGAACGCTGTTGGATGGCAAGTGTCCGGAAACCCATCTGGAGGCTGTTCAAAATCGACCACAGGGTGGTCGGGCCGGCAATCACCACACGGCACTCGCGCTGGATGATATCGGTCAGGCCTGTCCGGCGGATGACTTCCGCAAACAGGCCTTCTGTCGGCAGGAACAGAATGCCGAAGTCCGTCGTCTTCGGCGGGTTCAGGTACTTGCCGTTGATGTCCCATGCACAGGCCTTGACGCGGTTCTCTAACTGTTTCCCTGCCGCTTCGACGCCTTCGCTATCGGTTCTTTCCTGAGCCTCAACGAGCCGTTGATAGTCTTCGACAGGGAACTTGGCGTCGATCGGGAGCCAGACAATCTCATCCCCGTCAGTGCCCTGTCCCGGCAATTTGATTGCAAATTCAACACGTTCGCCGCCATCCTTCGTGGCCACATTACTGGCGAACTGATCGGGATTGAGCACCTGTTCCAGCAGCGCCCCGAGTTGCACCTCACCCCACGTCCCGCGCGTTTTGACATTGGTGAGCACCTTTTTTAGATCGCCGACACCCGTGGCCAGCGTCTGCATCTCGCCCAGCCCCTTGTGTACCAGTTCCAGACGTTCGCTGACCTGCCGGAAGGATTCGCCCAGGCGCTTTTCCAGCGTCCCCTGAAGTTTCTCGTCCACGGTCTGACGCATTTGCTCAAGCTGTCTGGCGTTGTCGGTCTGCATGCTCTGGAGTCTATCTTCCACCGTGGCCCTGAGAGCCTCAAGCTTTTTCTCGTTTGAGTCCGAAAGCTTCCCGATCACGCTCGACATGGCTTCAAGCTGGGTTTTCTGAAGGTTGGCCAACTCGCCCATGGTCTTGGCCATCGTTTCGGAGATGCTCTGGAGCGTCGTCACGACTTCTTCGCGCAGTTGCCTGGCGCCCGAGGCGAGTTCCTGTCGCTGCTCTCTGGCCGCCTTGCCCGTTTCGTCCCTGCTTAAGGCCAATTCTTCCCGGAGCGCATGCTCGATACGTTCCTGCGCCTTTTCGAAGGCGTTTAGACGGGAAGCAAGCCCAGAGGCATCGTCCTGGAATGATCGCCTTAAGACGACAAGCAGCAGGACCGCTGCGACGACAAGCAGGGCGATGATCACGAAGAGCAGAATATTTGTCACGAACGACCTTCCTTGAAAAATGATCTGCCTGGGCTCTCACACAGCGGATAGGCAATCATAGGATAAACTGTTGGTCCCTGTATGCCGGAAGATGCTAACGTATTTCGGGAAAATAAAAAAGAAAAAAGGCGTGATGCGGCGTTAAATGGTGCTGCTTATCTCATCGTCATACTCTCTGACTTTCTTCACATAGTATCTGTGGTTCTTCTTGAGGCCTTCTTTCAGGGATTCGCCGCCTGCATAGTAGGCGGACAGAATGTAATCCCAGAGCATCGTTTCCTCATATCCCCTTTTCACGTACTGTTCCCTAAGGTCGCTTAGAAGGGCCGCAGAAACCATGATATTTAAAGCAGGTTCAAAAGCGTGCTTCCTGGAGACGTCAAGATTGAGTTTTTTGGTGTAGGCGTCCCATGTCACGGGGTGAATCTGCATGATTCCCATGGCATTGACCGGCGAGCGGGCGTGGATATTATAATTGCTTTCCTTTTTCATGATTGCCAGAAAAAGGGAAACCGGGATGTCATGTTTTTTCGATTCCTCAATGACGGTCTGCGCAATCGTCATGGCATCCCCCAGCTTAAGATCCGTTTGGCTGAGGACCTTCAAAATACGTTTCTTCTGCCAGTAGCTTTCATACGGTATCGCAAAGTCGGATGCCGCCGCCAAATCGTGCAGCCGATTCTTGATGGAAACGAGCAATGGATTTCCGATAATCAGGAATGCGACAAAGAAGGTCAATAACAGGACGGCCGATCGCATTCTCTTTGACGTGTCCTGTCCCCATTTTATAACGAGCGGCATTTCTCTTACCTCCCATAGCCGTGGTTTCCTCTCAAATTTCAGGAATCCTGACTTGTAAAGCATCATAAATATCAGATAATGCTTATCATTCATCGTTTAGTGCGTTGAATAGTCTTTCGCGGATTTTCTTGTGTTTATTCTTACCGGGGAAAAAAGAAAAACGGTTGAGGCAAGAAAGAAGACGAGTAACGGAGAAACGCACAGGTAAAAAAGAAAAGCCGACTAATGCAACGCAAATATGCAATTTTTTAAAAGCGGTGTTTCTCTATCCTCCAGAAAATATCAGGGTAAATTCTCTGCATAATGCCCCGTGCCGCATGATCACAAATCATTCCGGCCGGGTTTAATCCGGCGCCGACCCTCTGGTTCCACCATTCGCCGATTTCATTAATTCGAAACTTTAACCGTCCTCATGAAGCGTATAATGGATGCCCTCTAGCCCAAATAAACAGGCTCGTCAAGCAAAATATTCCATGAAATTTACTAAATAGTTAAAATAATTGTGATTCCATGAGAATCAGTGTGTGATTTTGCGCTTACATGAAAGCACGGGCGTCGCGATCCGCTACGGGCGGCTTGTTTCCATTAGAGCCAGCGATCCCGCTTTTCCTTATTTCCATAATTTTCATATTCTTCACGCAGGGCGATCTGTGTCGCTTCCGCAATATCCTCGACGCGTTTCACCCAGTCCTCAAACTTGATGTCCACGCCGAAAATGCCCACCATCTCATCCTTGTCGTCCATGATGGGGGCGGAGACGGTGATACACAGGGCGCCCGTCATTTTGGAAATATAGAAATTCGTGACATGGATCTTGCCGGTCTGCAGGGGTTTGATAAACCACTCTCGATCCGACTGATCGGTGCCGATGCCGTAATTTTCATACTTCACCCGGTCGGCGATATTCGTGATATTCCTCGTTGTCTTTTTGCCGTTCATATCGACAACATAGGAAAACTGGATCGACGGATTTTCCTCGATGCACTGCAGCATGATGGGCTCCTGGAGATCGGGCTGCATGCTGCGCATGACGGGGTGCTCGATGACCTGCTTTACCACGGCCACGGCGGCCTGCGCGGCCATGTGCTTGATCTTTTCCAGATTGGACATGAACAGTTCCGGCAGATATTTGCGGACGCGCTTTTCCATCTCTTCATTGGAAATACTCGTCACCCGGCCGGCGTCATACTCTTCGGTGATCCATTTGTGGATCTTTGAGATGCCGGGATGACGCTTGTCGACCGTGTTCTCGCCCGCAAGACCCAGATGGCCGTTGATCCAGTAGGCGATTCCCGCTTTTCCGGATTTATCCGTGACCATCGGCACAATAGGTCTTTTCAGGATTCTGGTGGTGTCGAATATATTGTAGATCTCTTCACACTTGATCAGACCGTCGGCATGGATGCCCGCACGCGTCACGTTGAAATCCGCGCCTACAAAAGGATAGTTGGCGGGTATCTTGTAGCCGATGTCTTTTTCAAAGTACCGGGCGATATCCGTAATGACGGTCGTATCCACGCCGTTGGTCGAACCCCTGAGACCGATATACTCTATGACCAGGGCTTCCACCGCCGGATTTCCGGTCCGCTCGCCGAGACCGAGGAGTGTGCCGTTGGCAGCGCTGCATCCATAAAGCCAGGCGCTCGTGGCGTTGATCAGGGCCTTGTGAAAGTCGTTGTGGCCATGCCATTCCAGCAGATCGCCCGGGACGCCTGCGTCCTCTATAAACGCCCGGATCATTTTATCGACGCTGCGCGGCAGGGACGCTCCCGGATAGGTGACTCCATATCCCATCGTATCGCAGAGTCTGATCTTGATATTGATGCCGCTTTCGGCACGCAGCTTCATGAGTTCAATGGCGAAGGGAATGCAGAAACCGTAAATATCGGCCCGGGTGATGTCTTCAAAATGACAGCGCGGAATGATCCCGGCCTCAAGAATAAAGCGGATCGTGTCGAGATAGTCCTCCATGACCTGGCGTCTGGTTTGGTTGAGCTTCAGGAAGATGTGATAATCCGATACAGAAGTCAGAATACCCGTTTCTTTCAGGCCGGCCTCCTTGACGAGATTTACATCCTCCCCGTGAGCCCGGATCCATCCGGTCACTTCCGGATACCTCAAACCAAGGCTCAGGCATTTTGCGACGGCTTCCTTGTCCTTCTGGCTGTAGAGAAAGAATTCCGTCTGGCGGATCACTCCGTTTTCACCGCCCAACCGGCTCATAAACGTGTATAAATCAACAATCTGCTTCACCGTATACGGGGGTCGCGCCTGCTGACCGTCCCGGAAGGTGGTATCCGTGATGAATATGTCGTCGGGCGGATTAATGGGAATGAGTTTATGATCAAAGTCGATGCGGCTGACCTCTTCATAGGGGAACACATCCTTCTGCAGGTTCGGTTGCTCGACATCCTTCAGATCATAGCGCCAGAAGTGCGAGTGTTCATGATCCAGTACTTTTTTGTCCTTGTTCCACTTGGCCATTTTTCTGCTCCTTTTTTATAAATATAAACAAAAGAGGGCACTCTAAACTTCCCGTGCCCTCCTTCATGACGAATGTTTCATCATTTTCAATCCGCTGGCGGCACGGCCCGTGCCGGAGGGTTGTATGGATTGCATGCCCCGGCCATTTTCCTGGCATTCCGGATGTCGGCCGGCTTGTATCCCGCAAGCGGGATGTGCAGTTTCATTCCTGGAGTGATCTTGTTCATATCTTTAATCACGCTTTGTTGTCGTCATAAAGAACGGGCCACAGTTAAGGATTGTTATAGACATCACTGCCCTATGTCAATAAAAAAGTGGCTTCTATGTCTGACATTATTGAACAATTTTCAGGGAAAGTTCCAGCAATTGCTCGATGCTGACCTTCGAGGGGGCCTCTGTCAGAAGGCAGGCGGCCTTCTGTGTTTTTGGAAAGGCGATGACATCCCGAATGGATTCCGTTCCGGCCATCAACATGATCAGGCGGTCAAAACCAAAGGCGATGCCGCCGTGGGGAGGTGTACCATATTCCAGGGCATCCAGCAGGAAGCCGAATTTCGTCCGCGACTCATCCTCTCCGAGTCCAAGGGCCTTGAAGATCGCGGTCTGTAGGGACTGTGAATGAATCCGGATACTGCCGCCGCCGATTTCCGAGCCGTTGAGGACAAGATCGTAGGCCCTGGCCCTTACCCGGCCGGGATCTGTTTCGAGAAAGTCAATATCTGCCATTACAGGGGAAGTGAAAGGGTGGTGCATGGAAACGAATCGTTTATCCGTGTTGCTGTATTCCATCAGCGGAAATTCCGTGACCCATGTGAAAGCGAAGGCCGTCGGATCGATGAGATTAAGTTGTCTGGCCAGGTGGATCCTCAGATTGCCGAGAGAATCGTGTACAATCCCCGGCTTATCCGCCACGAAAACCATCAGGTCTCCTTCTTTCACACAGAGCCGCGCATTGATCTTCTCGACTTCAGGCGGCTTGAGATATTTGAAAATCGGAGAGGTCCAGTCGTCCGGATTGACACGTGCCCAGGCCAGTCCCTTGGCGCCATAGGCGGCCACGTAATCCTTGAGGCCATCCAGATCCTTGCGCGAGAGCTTCCTGCCGTCTTCAATTTTTATAGCCTTGATGACGCCGCCGCCAGCGGCAACTTCCTGAAACAGCGTAAAGTCAGAGTCCTTCACGATATCCGTCAAGTCCTTCAATTCCATGGCAAAGCGCGTATCCGGACTGTCCTTTCCGAAACGATCCACGGCCTCCCGGTAGGCCATCCTCGGGAAGGGAGCCTGGAGTGTCAAACCAAGGCAACTCTTAAAGAGGTGCGCCATGTACCCCTCCATGACGGCGATGATATCGTTTTCATCGATAAAAGACATTTCGCAATCGACCTGGGTGAATTCGGGTTGGCGATCCGCGCGCAGGTCTTCGTCGCGGAAGCATTTCACGATCTGGTAATAACGGTCAAATCCCGACACCATCAGCAGTTGCTTGAAGAGCTGGGGCGATTGCGGCAGCGCGTAAAACGCGCCCTGATGCACCCGGCTCGGGACGAGATAATCCCGCGCTCCCTCAGGGGTGCTTTTGGTCAGAAAAGGTGTTTCGATTTCGATGAATCCCTGGCCATGAAAATATTCTCGCGTGGCCGTTGCGGCCTGGCTGCGCAGTATGATCTTTTTCTGAATCTCCGGGCGCCTGAGGTCCAGATACCGGTATTTCAAACGGACGTTCTCAGAGATTTCTTCCTCCGCATCGAGGACAAATGGCGGCGTTTTTGATTCGTTGAGAATTTCCAGATCATCGATCATCACCTCGACCGCGCCGGTTGGCAGTTCCTGATTCTCCATGCCTTCCGGACGCTTCCGGACCTTGCCTTGGACGGCCAGGACATATTCACTGCGGATGCGATGCGCCTCTTGGTGAACGGCCGGGTTGACTTCCGGGTTGAAGACGACCTGGACCAGGCCCTCCCGGTCTCTTAAATCAACAAAGATGACGCCGCCGTGGTCTCTGCGCCGCTGCACCCAGCCCATCAGGATGACGATTTTGCCGGCATCGGTCGCCCGAAGTGCGCCGCAGTAATGAGTTCTTTTCTTTACGGCAATGAATTCTGACATTGAATGGTTTCCCTCGCTTTGATATGGGCTTCGATGATTTTTTCGATTTCCTTTATGTCTATTGCTTCCTGTGCGCTTGTTTGCATATTTCTCAGCTCCAGCCTGCCTGTTGACAATTCGCGGTCACCCACGATCAGCGCGTGCCGACATTGCAGCTTGTCGGCTCGTTTCATCTGGCTTTTCAGGCTTTTGCCGAGATAATCCATTTCTGTGTAAATCCCTTTCATGCGGAGCCGGTTGCACAGCTCAAATGCATATTTCTGGGCATCCGGGCCCAAGGCGGCAATAAACAGCTCCGGGTTCTGATGGAACGAAGCGGCTTCCGCCGGGAGCAGGGCGACCAGCCGCTCAAAGCCGATCGCGAATCCAATGCCGGGGATATGCGGTCCGCCGAGATCCCGGACCAGCCCGTCATAACGTCCGCCCCCCGCGATGGCATTCTGCGCCCCCAGAGATTGAGTCGTCACTTCAAATGCCGTTCTCGTGTAGTAATCAAGCCCGCGAACCAAGAGCGGATTGATCACAAATGACAGGTTGAAAAGATTCAGGCTGGACTGGACCTGCTCAAAATGATCCCGACACTCATCGCAGATGTACGCGATAAGACGGGGGGCCTCGTGGATCACCTCGGCACAACGCTCATTCTTACAGTCAAAAACGCGCAGGGGGTTGGTATGGATGCGCCGCCGGCAGTCATCGCAGAGCTGACCTTCTTTTCCTTTCAGAAAGCCCGTGATGGCTTCCCGGAAGGCCGGGCGGCAGTCGAAGCAGCCCAGCGTGTTGATTTCCAGGGCTGGCTCCGACAAGCCGACGCATTTCAGGAAATGAATCAGCATGAGCATGACTTCCGCATCCGTCCTCGGATCGTCAAGTCCAAGCAGCTCCGCATTGATCTGATGAAACTGCCGGAATCGGCCTTTCTGCGGCCGTTCCCGCCGGAACATGGGACCCATCGTATAAAGCCTGGCAACGGGATCAGCGGCATGGAGGCTGTGCTCCAGATAGGCGCGGATGACCGACGCCGTCGCTTCCGGCCGCAGCGTCAGGGATTCGTCGCCCCGGTCGAGAAACGTGTACATTTCTTTCTCAACGATATCGGTTGTTTCACCGATTCCGCGTTTGAACAGGTCTGTTTTTTCCAGAATCGGGATCCGGATTTCCCGAAAACCGAATGCGGTAAAGACCTCGCGGGCCCGGCGTTCAATAAACTGCCACTTGCCCGTGTCTTCCGGCAGGATATCCTTGAACCCTCTTACCGCAGTGATGGGTTGCATAAAAGACCTTAAAGACGCTTTCAATAAATGGCCTTCGCGGCGGCAAAGATGACCGGCAAAGGCCCAACCTGTCTCGGTGACCTCGTAACATGTCGAAAAATGAGCCGAAATCGACTGCTTTGTAAAAAGTCCGCAGGCAAGGCGCATGGGGACATGACAGCGTCGTGTCCCCATCCAAGCGAGGCGAACTTGGGCGTATGCCGCAACGACGAAGGATGCCGCGCAACGCAGCATCCGGACTTTTTTACACAGCAGTCAGTCTTTTGACGGCGTGCTGGATAGCACATAAGGTCCTCAAAGGCAATTAAATACTGATGACGATGCATCCATGACCATGTTCGGCTTCGAAAAAGAGCGCCTGTCGCGATGAATTAACCGCCGCTCGGGAACGTGGGTCCCATGATGACGCCGGATCGCCTTTCCCTGGCGGAATGGATGCGCAGATCACGGCCGTCTGTCGAGATGGTTACTGCTCCGTCCCGGTCAGTTCTCAGAACCCTGATCTTCCGGACATCATACCTGTCCAGCACATCGGGATGAGGGAGGCGAAAGATATTATCTTTTCCACAGCTGACGATAGCGATGCGGGGATGAACGGCTTCAAGGAATAGTTCGTTACTGGATGTGAGGCTGCCGTGATGGGGCATGAACAGAATATCGCTTTTGATTTTGACGCCCTGACGGACAAGGCGCGCCTCCGTCCGTTCGGTGATATCCGCCGGCAACAGGACGCTGATGGCGCCGTATGTCAATATCGTGACGAGGGAATGATTGTTGATCCCCTCGTATGTGTTCCAGTCGTCGGCAAGATGGGCGGAAACAGCGGGATTGAGGATCTGGATATGAACCGCGTCGATCTGAATCGGAGGCGTTGCCGCCGAAACCTGATGGAAGGGAATCTTCCTATCCGTTATAATTCTTTTAAATTCCTGGAAGGATTCCGTATCGTCTTCATGACCATTTGACCAGACTTCTCCGACATCGAAATTTTCCACGATAAACTTCAATCCGTTGAGATGATCCGGATGGACATGCGTCAGTACAACAATATCAATTCTACGGATTTTCTGATGCCACAGGTAGGGCGCCACCACATATCTGCCTATATCAAATTCATCGTTGAAAAAACCGCCGCCGTCAATGAGCATTTTCTTGCTGCCGGGAAAGCGGATGAGCGTCGAATTGCCCTGGCCCACATCGATCGCCGTAATACGCAGGTCACGATTTTGCGTTTCGGTGAAATTGCCGTACAACAGATAGGCGAAAAAGAAAAACATTAATCCGACCAACATTCCTGTGAGCAAGATGCCACGCCTTGATAAAGACTCACTTTCGGACGTCAGTGCAGAGCGTCTTTTTGTCCGGTTGTCGATCAGGCTGAACAGAATCAAAAGCAGCAGAACATAGACGATGATTTCAATCGCATTCGGGGTGACGACATAATAGGCGGCCCAGGGAATGGAGGCAAAAAAATCGACAATCCGCACGGCCAGCTGAACCAGAAAGGCGGACAGTTTGACGAGCCAGGCCGTCAGGGTCGTCGAAAAGAGCGATGCCGGAACGATGGCCATGCAAACCGGCAAGGCCAGCATGCCCAGGATCGGAACGACGACCAGGTTTGCCGGAATCGTTATGATGGAGATTCTGTTGAAATAAAAGATGACCAGCGGTAATGTGCCCAGTGTGGCGCTGACTGAAACGATCACAAAAAGTGCAATGTCATAGAGACGCCGGTAGATAAACAAAAGCGTCTTTGGCCGTCCTTCCCGGGGTGGTTTGGGAATCAAAGCTGTTAGTTTTGGCGTGATGAAAAGGATGGCGGCCACGGCGGAAAAGGACAACTGAAAAGAAATATCGAAGAGGGAAGGGGGCCAGACCACGAGAATCAGCAGGGCCGCCAATGCCAGGGTATGGTAAAGATCCCGCTCCTTTCCCAGAAAAATGGAGACAAGAAAGGCCAGGGCCATGATCGTAGCCCGGACAACCGAAATGCCCATCCCTGCAATCAGGGCGAAGACAAAAACGGGAATAAAGGAGAGGGCCATCGAAACTTTCGTGATATTGAATCTCAGTAGCAGATACTCCGATGTCCTCATGATCATGCGTACCATCAGGATCGAGATAAAAGCGATGATTCCGACATGGAATCCGGAAATGGCAAGAATATGAGAGACACCGGTTCGGTTGAATTGGTCCCGCACCGTTTTCGGGATCTCATGCTGATCTCCGAGAATCAGTGCCTGAATCATCCCGCTGGCCGGTGATTCGCTATAGGACCGAATGATGGCTTTCAATTGATGCCGGAATGTTTCAAGCTGCATCCGCAAAGGCTGGCCCTGATTTTCCCGCAGCATAACGAGATGGGTCGGATTGCTGATAAACCCATGAACCAGAATGCCTTTGAAACGAAGGTACTTTTCATAGTCAAACCCGCCGGGATTGTGGAAATTGCGGGGAATCTTGAGTTTGGTTTTGAAGCGGATGATCTGCCCATACCGGAATGAAGCGTCTATGACACAATTTAAGAGGATCTTGCCGTGAACTGCAATAACGGCGCCGTTCTTCCAGAGTCGTTGAACGGAAACGATCACCTGGGTTTTATCCTGGAATTGCTTGGGGGGAGCCGTTATCAAACCCTCCACGGTCAATATATCCGGGCCTGCATGGTTTACAATGTGAGCCGGATCGGGCTTCTCGTAGAGATAGAGATGCATGTTCTGGACAGATAGCATAAACGTGACGATCATAGCCGCCGGCAAGATCAGATATCTGAATCCCTTCCAGACACATAGGAGGAACGCGACCAGGCCCAGAACCAGACCGGCCATCAACCATAAACGAGGCATTTCAAAGAGATACCCTGAGGAAATCCCTGCCATGACGGCAATCAAGAGGGGAAGCAGTGGTCTTTGCATCGGTGATGTCGTCTTAATTTGTTGAAATATTTTTGTAAACTATTATATAGCATGGCAAGAGGGAAGATGCGCTTATAAAAAGAACACGGATTTTGCATAAACGCTTTTTGAAGGTCTCCGGATAGAAATTTAATCTCAGGACTTCACATGATTCAGGCTGAAAATACGGATATCCGCGTTCGCCATTTGATGTTGGCCCGGGTGGCGATTGTCACCGTTCTGCTGGGCATTGCCACATTTGTAGAACTCAAGGGCGAAGAGTTATTACCGGAGATATCACTGCATTCGTTCTACATTATCGTTATTGCCGCCTATATCCTTTCAGCCATTTATTACATAATTTTACATCTCACGCCAAACCTGAAAATCAGTCTCTATTTTCAGGCGATCTGCGACGTGCTCCTGATTACGGGGCTCGTTTACGCCACTGGGGGGATCCAGAGCATTTACGCGGTTTTCTACACCATCGTGATTATCTACTCTGTTATTTTCCTGGGCCGCCGGGGTGGATTGATCATTGCTTCGGCGTGCGGCATCTTTTACGGGGGGCTGCTGGACCTTGAATATTATAAAGTCATGATTCCACACTATGCGACGCTGCAGAGTGCATCTTTTACCGCGGGCTATGTCTTTTCGAAAATCATTATCTACATCTTATCATTTTACCTGGTGGCGATCCTCGCGAGTTTCGTCGTGGAACAGGAAAGAAAAACGAGAATCCTGCTGGAGGAAAAGGTTACCGCTTTTGATCAGCTCGATCTGCTGCATCGCAGTATTATCGAATCCATTGATACCGGAATTGTGACGGTCGATCTTTTGGGCCGCATTAAATCGTTCAACCATGCGGCTGAAGAAATCACGGGCTATTCGTCATCAGATGTTGAAGATCATAATATTATATATGTTATTCCGGAATATGGAGAATTGTGTGAAAAATTGAAACGGGGCGCCGAATCGAACTCCGGGAAAAACCGGGTCGAGATAATGCTCCAAAGGAAATCCGGGGTGTCTCTGGTGCTGGGCTGTTCCATCTCCTTCCTGAAAGACAGCCAGGGAGTAAGGATTGGCGATATTCTGGTTTTTCAGGACTTGACCGAGATCAAAGAAATGGAACGTCATCTCGAAACGAGCAGGCGACTTGCCTTTGTCGGCGAAATGGCCGCCGGCCTTGCCCATGAAATGAGAAATCCGCTGGCATCGATCGGCGGCTCCATTCAGATGCTGCACAGGGGCCTTCACCTGAGTTTATCGGATGAGCGACTGATGCAGATCATTCTGAGGGGCAAGGATCAACTGGAGAACTTCATGAAAGATTTTTTACTGCTCTCCAGGCCGACACCGGGGATTCATGAGGCATTTGACGTCGATGAGATCATTGACGACGTTCTCAGCGCTGTCAGGTATGTCCCGGATTGGCGGGATCAGATCGAGATTGTGAAATCGTCGACCAATCACATGGAAATCTTTGCCAGCAAAACTGAGATCAGGCAGTTGATCTGGAATCTTGTGATGAACGCGATACAGGCCATGCCCGATGGCGGCAGGGTGACCGTCGCCGCACGTCAGGCAACAATGAAAGAATCGATTCCGGCCCTGGAATTTGAAATCATCGACGATGGCGTTGGGATCAATGAAAGCAATCTCGATAAAATATTTGAACCATTTTTTACGACCAAGGAGAAGGGAACAGGACTTGGCCTGGCGATTGTCAACCGGATTGTCGATGGTTACCGGGGAAAAATCATGATCGACAGCGCACCGGGCCGTGGCACAAAATTTTGCGTCCAATTGCCCTGCAATATCTAAAGGGAGGTGAAAATGGCAAACATTCTTGTCCTCGATGACGACAAGGGAATGAGGGAGTTTCTTGAGATCATGCTCAATCGCGAGGGCTATAAGGTAAGCTGCGCGGCCGATGCGGAAAAGGCCCTGAACCTCTGCAAGAAACAGAAATTCGATCTGATTCTCACAGATCTGAAAATGCCCAAAGTCGACGGTATTGAGTTTCTGAAACGCAGTCGAGATATATGCCCGGAATCACTGGTAATTCTTATGACTGCCTTCGCATCCGGGGAAACCGCCGTCTCCGCCATGAAAGAGGGGGCCTATGATTATATAGAGAAGGACTTTGATATCGACGACCTGAAGACCCTGATTCAGCAGGCGTTAACCAAGAAGGGCGTCATGAAGGAAGATGCCCAGTTCATGAGGGAAGTCGAAGGCGCCGTGAGTTTTGGCCGCATGATCGGCAGCAGCAAGGAAATACTCAAGGTCTACACGCTGATCAACAAAGTGGCCGCAACATCCGCCAACATATTGATCCTTGGAGAGAGCGGTACGGGCAAGGAGTTGGTGGCGAAGGCCATTCATGAAAACAGCCCCAGAGCCGAGATGCCGTTCATTACGATTAATTGCGGTGGTATCCCGGAAAGTCTGCTGGAGTCCGAATTGTTCGGCTACATGAAAGGTTCTTTCACGGGCGCCCACGCCGACAAGCCTGGTCTCTTTGAAATGGCCGATGATGGAACAATATTTCTTGATGAAATCGGTGAGTTACAGCCTGTTCTTCAAGTAAAACTTCTTAGAGTTGTCCAGGAAAAGACATTCAGGCGGATTGGTGGTTCGGCGGATATCAAGGTCGATGTCCGGATCATATCCGCTACCAACCAGAACCTGGCCGAAAAAGTCAAAGACGGATCATTCCGGGAAGATCTTTACTATCGCCTCAATGTCATTCCGATTCCTCTCCCACCCCTGCGGGAGAGGAAGGATGATATTCCCGTCCTGACCAAACATTTCATTGAAAAATATTCCAGAGAATTTAACAAAGAAATCAGAACCATTTCCCTGTATGCCCTCGAGTTGCTGATGGAATACCAGTTTCCGGGCAATATCCGGGAGTTGGAAAATATCATTGAGCGCAGCGTCGCGCTGGAAGCATCCAACATCATCCTGCCCGAAAATCTCATCCTTTCAAAAGATTCAGAACAACAGAATAAGTTTAATGATTTTTACATTCCCGAGCAGGGAGTTCAGCTCAACACCGTCCTGGCAAACTTTGAAAGAAAGTGGATTGCCAAGGCTCTGGAAAAATCAAAGGGCTCAAAAACGAAGGCGGCGGAGCTTCTGCATATTACAGCGGATTCGTTGCGCTACCGGATTGAAAAACTGGAACTCGAAGACAAACCGGAAAAATAATTCCTGTTAAGGTATTTTCTGTCAAAATATTTTCTTGACATAACGGCTTCTTGCCTCTATAAGAGCCTGTCAAAGGGCAGGTTAAAGATATGAAACATTCAGGCAGCATGGGTCGCAGGGCGGTTCAGTTTTTCGCTTTCTTCAGCTTTTTTAGCGGGGTCTGCCTGCCGCGCTCATGATTGTGCATGAGACATAGGCCGTGGGCAGACCTCTTCTCTGCTCACGGCTTTTTTATCTTTAGGCCGTGGAAAAAATTCCATGGCCTTTTTTGTTGATATTAAGGAGGAAGGAAAAATGAAGCGAATTCTAAAATGGCTGGTTGTTTTGACAATTATCGCGGGTTTATCCCTGCCGGGGCAGGCAACACGCGCACAAGCCGCAACGATCAAAGTCGGGGCGGCGATCAATCTGACCGGTCCGGCATCCACATGGGGTCAGTATCACGCCAAGGGACAGCAGGATTATTTCCGCTATGTCAATGAAGTCAAAGGCGGCGTCGCCGGCCGGCCCATCGAGATGATTCTCGTGGACACGGGCTACAAAGTTACCGATGCGGTCGCCGCGGTGCGGAAATTTGCCGTTCTGGACAAGGTCGATATGATTGCCACCTGGAGTGCTGGAGAGGGACTTGCGGCCAAACCCATTATTCAGCAGTACAAGATTCCGACCATCAATTACTCGACCAGTTGGGAGATCCTCGAGGCGCCCATTGGCTACATGTACCTGCCATTCGGCAGTTACCGCATGGACTGCTATGCGGTCATTGACTATATTCTCACCATTCACAAGGGAAAAGAGCGTCCGAAAATCGGTCTCCTGACTTACAACAACGCCTATGGGCGATCCATCCATCAGCCGACGCGGGAGTACGCCGCCGGCAAACAGGTGGATATCGTCGCCATTGAGGAGTTTCCGCCTAAAACGGTGGACCTGTCGACGGAACTCCTGCGCCTCAAACAGAAAGGCGCCGAGTATGTCTTCATGCAGATGCTGCCGTCAGCCATCATCACAGCTTTTAAGGGCGCCGACCGGATCAACTACAATCCCCAGTTTCTCGGAACCTGGACCTCTACGGATCCGGACTTCTTCAAAATGGGCGTGGGGCTCATCCGTGACCGTTTGAAAATGCAGTTTCCGGGTGGGCTGCCCTCTGACAGGACAGCCGGCATGAAACTCATGGAAGAACTCACCAAACGCTACCGGAGTGTTGAACGGTTTGACGCCGCCTATTGGGAAGGCGTCGTGGTCGGCGTGATCATGGAGCGGGCGTTCATGCGCGCTCACGAAGCCTCAAAGCAGATCAACCGGGACACCATCAATAAGGCGATGGAATCATTCCGCAACGAAAAATTCGATGGTCTTGTTCCGGACATCACTTATACGAAAACAGATCATGGCGCCTCTTTCAAGGCCAGAATGGTACAGGTCCGGGAGGATGGGACGTATGTTCCCCTGACGAACTTTTATACGCCCGGCAAGGAAAAGATCAAGCTCAGCAAGTAAGGAATATGAAATCATTACGCGGCCAGTTAGGGATCTTTCGTAACCGGAGCCGGGAGGATGCCGCTGCCGATCTGGAGGTGACGGGCCTGTCCCTGCATTTCGGCGGCGTCAAAGCCCTCAATCAGGTCGATCTGACGGTCAATACCGGAGAACTGGTGGCCATCATCGGGCCGAACGGCGCCGGCAAGACCAGCCTGCTGAACTGTCTTACCGGGTTTTACCGGCCCCAGGCGGGTCGTATCCGTTTCAACGGCCGGGATATTACGCATCTGCCCCCGCATGTGCTGGTCGAGTTCGGCATCGGTCGGACGTTTCAGAACATTGAATTATTCCCCGGCATGACCGTCTTGTCCAACATGCTGCTGGCGCGCCATCTCCATTGCCACTACCGCCTGGGGTGGGCGGCTTTTTTTTCGCCTTCTGTCCGCAAGGAGGAAATTCGCCATCGCGAGATTCTCGAGGAGGTGATCGATTTTCTCGAAATGCAGGCCATCCGCAAAAAAAACGTGGGATCTCTGCCCTATGGCCTCATGAAGCGAGTAGAACTCGGCCGCGCGCTGGCGCTGGAGCCGAAACTGCTGGTGCTGGACGAACCCTTTGCCGGGATGAACCTTGAAGAGAAGGAAGACATGGTTCGCTTCCTCGTCGAATTGAACGAATCCTGGGGGCAGACCATGATCCTCGTGGAACACGACATGTCCATCGTCATGAGCATCTCAAAGCGCATCATGGTGTTGAATTTCGGGGAAAAACTCGCAGAGGGCGCCCCGGGAGAGGTCAGCAGCCACCCGGAGGTCATTAAAGCCTATCTGGGCGATTCGGAAACCCTTTAGATAAGTCGGATATGACAGCAACGATAACCGAAAATACACTTCCCCAGATTGTGGCCCTTCAGGCCGAACGTCTCGGTTCCCGCGCGATCGCCATCCGTGAAAAGGCCCTGGGCATCTGGCAGACTTACTCCTGGCCGGACTATTTCCGATACATGCGGCAGGTCGGCGCCGGATTGCTTGCGCTCGGTCTCAGGCGCGGCGAATGTGTCGGTATCATTGCAAACAACCATCCCGAATGGCTCTTTTGCGAACTGGGCGCCCAGTCTGTCGGCGCGGTGAGCCTGAATCTGTTTACCTCCTCGGTCACGGAAGAGCTCTGCCTGGCTCTAAACCGGGTTCAGGCCGCCTGCGTGGTGGTGCAGGACCAGGAGCAGGTGGATAAGCTTCTGGACGTCAGGCACAAGCTGCCCCATGTCCGCCGCGTCGTTTATATCGACCCCACCTGCATGAGAACCTACGCGGATAATCCCTGGCTTTTGAGTTTCCAGGAACTGGTCTGCATGGGGGAAGACTTTGACCGGGAATATCCGGATCGTTTTGCCGCCGAACTGCGCCGGGGCGGCAGGGATGACTGCGCGCTTATGATCCTGACTTCCGGGACGACCGGGATGCCGAAACTGGCCATGCTGTCTCACCGCAACCTGACGGCCATCGCGGCCGGTTGGGTCGAGGCCATGAAGATCACGCCGGGTGAAAACTGGATTTCCATGTCTCCGCCGGCCTGGATTGTCGACCAGATGTGGGGTGTGGGTGTTGCGCTCGTCGGGGGCATGACGATGAATTTTCCTGAAACACAGGAAACTGTCCTGGAGGATTTCCGCGAAATCGGCCCATCGCTTTTGATCAGCGCGTCGCGGTTCTGGGAAGACCTCGCTTCCCGGATCAGAGTAAAGATGTCCGACGCCGGTCTGGTCAAACGAAAATGCTTCGACGGGGCCGAAAAGATCGGGAAAATGATTGCTGCGCACGCATCCCGAAACAACGGGATTCCGTTGGCTTTGAATATGTTGCAACGCCTGGCCGCCTGGACGATTTATCGCCCGCTGCTGGATCGCATCGGCTGTGCAAACCTGCGCAGCGCCTTTACGGGCGGGCATCCCATCAGTCCCGATGTCATCGGCTTCTTTCGCACGATCGGCCTGAACCTCAAACAATGCTACGGCCTGACAGAGGCGGGCGGTATTTTTCAGATCCAACCGGATGATCAGGTCAAGCTCGAGACGGTCGGAAAACCCATTCCGGGCGTTCAGGTTCGCCTTTCTGAAGATCAGGAGGTGCTGGTTCGCAGTGAAGCCGTGTTCAGCGGTTATTATCAGGACTTCAAGGCGACGGAGGCCGCCTTTCAGGAGGGATGGCTGAGGACCGGCGATGCCGGCTATATCGACAAGGACGGCCATCTGCTCATCATTGGCCGCAAAGAGGAGATCATCCGCAACAAGGGCGGCGATGCCTTTTCTCCCGATTTTATTGAAACCAGATTGAAATTCAGTCCTTATATCAAAGAAGCCGTGGTTTTCGGGGAAGGGCGGCCCTATATCACGCTCATGGTTAATATCGATTTCGGCAATGTGGGGGTCTGGGCGGAAGAACGCATGATCCCCTATACGACCTACATGGATCTTTCCCAGCAGCCGGATGTGGTGGAACTGATTCTGGGAGAAATCAGAAAGGTCAACGAGCAGTTGCCCGATGTGATGAAGATCAGGAAATTTTTCCTGCTCTACAAGCTTCTGGACGCCGACGACGAGGAGCTCACCCGGACCGGCAAGGTACGCCGGCGTTTCGTCTATGGACTTTACCTCAAGCTCATTGAATCCATGTACCGGGATCAGGTGGAAGTGGATGTGAAAGCAAAGGTTCAGTACCGGGACGGTCAGATCGGCAAAGTGGAAACCAGAGTAAAAATCATATTGTTGTAAGGAGAACCCGGTCATGGATTTTTTTATTCAGCTGCTCGTCAACGGGCTCAGTATCGGCTTTTTATACGGACTCTCGGCGATGGGTTTTGTCATGATTTTTAAATCCTCCAGCGTCTTGAATTTTGCTCACGGGGAATTGCTGGCCTTCGGGGCTTTCCTTTTTCTGGCGCTCAGCACGTGGGCGCAACTGCCGCTGCCGGTGGCCTTCCTGGCAACCCTGGCCGGCTGTTTTGCGCTGGGGTTCATGGTCGAGCGCGTTTTTCTGCGGCCGCTGATCGGTGAGCCGCTGATCTTCGTGATCATGCTTACCGTGGGCCTGGCGGCCATGTTCAAAGGCCTGCTGCTTCTGGTATGGGGGGGGAATCTCCATACCTTTCCCGATTTTCTACCGGAAGCGATGGGCATCGACTGGGGAATCGTCCATGTCGCGCCCGTTTACGTCGCCGCCCTGGTGATCGGTCTGATATTTCTGTCGCTCTTTGGTCTGTTTTTCAAATATTCCGCACAGGGGATCTATATGCGGTCCGTGGCGGACAATCAGAGGGCTGCCCTGTCGCTGGGGGTGCATGTGAAACGCGTCTTTGCGCTGTCCTGGGCGATTGCGGCCCTCGTGGCCGGCATGAGCGGCATCGTGCTGGGCATTATCAACGGGATCAATGTCCATGACTTAAGCGCCATCGGCCTGAAGGTTTTTCCCGTGGTCATCCTGGGCGGCCTGGACAGCATCGGCGGCGCCCTCATCGGCGGACTGATTATCGGCCTGCTCGAAACGTTCACGGGGGGCTATATTTCACCCGGGCTGCGGGATGTGGTGCCTTATATCGTACTGGTCGTTATCCTGCTGGTGAAGCCTTATGGACTATTCGGCCTGAAGGAAATTGAACGGGTATGATCAACAAGCTGACGGAATTCGACGGCTGCGTAAAAAGCTCCGCAGGCAAGGCGCGCAAATCCTTAGGAGTGAGGCGTACTTGGCCGTACGCCGCAACGACGCAGGATGAAGCGCAACGCGGCATCCGGACTTTTTACGCAGTCGTCAAAGGGTGAATGCATGAAGATCAAGAAGTGGCAATTCCATCCCTGCGGCAATTACCGCGAACGTTACGCGCAGGAATTGAGCATCTTTGAGACGGATTTCGGCCGGCTCTGGCTGGTCATCGGGATTCTGGCGCTCTTTGGGATCGTCCCCTGGGTTTTCGGTCCCTATATGATCTATATATTCAATACGATTGGGATTGCTGCGATTGCCGTGATCGGGCTGAACATCCTGATCGGCTTTACCGGACAGATCTCCCTGGGACACGGCGCCTTTTTCGGTGTGGGCGCCTATGCGGCGGCCATTCTCGCAACAACCATGAATTGCCCGTTTTATCTATCCATTCCGGCCGCCGCCGTCATCACGGCCATGGTCGGCATGGTTTTCGGCACGCCCTCGGTGCGGCTCAAGGGACTTTATCTGACCATTGCTACACTGGCCGGCCAGTTCATCATCGAATACATACTGCTGCGATGGGAAAGCCTGACCAAGGGGACCATGGGAATGATCCTGCCGAAGCCCGCGATTCTGGGGTGGGAATTGAGCGGAGACAGAGCCTTCTTTTTTATGATCTTTGCGTGCCTCATCCTGATGGCCTGGATCGCGGTGAACCTGATCCGCACGAAATTCGGCAGGGCCTTCATCGCCATCAGAGACAATGACCGGGCCGCCGAAGGCATGGGCATTCCGATCTTTCGATACAAGCTGTTGGCCTTCGGCATCAGTTCATTCTATGCCGGTTTTGCCGGCGCCCTCTATGCCTATTACAACGTCAGCATCACCACGGAACCCTTTACGCTGAGTTTGTCCGTGGAGTATATCGCCATGGTCATCATCGGCGGCATGGGCAATATCACGGGATCCATCTTCGGCGCCATTTTTATCACCGGGCTCAATGAAATCCTGCGCTGGCTTACGGAGATGCTCATGAACATGGGGGTTGTCGGCAGCTCCGGCCTGAATCTGGCGCCGCTGCGCGAGTTCTCTTTCGGCCTGGCCATTGTGCTGTTTATTCTTTTGGAACCGCGGGGACTGGCGGAAGTCTGGCGGATTGTGCGTTCCAGCTTCCGGCTCTGGCCGTTTTCATATTGAAGGAAAGCGTCCATGAATGAAAGCATGATTAAAATAAATAATATATCCGTCGTTTACTCGGATGTGATTCAGGTGCTCAAAGGCGTGTCTCTGAGCGTGGAAAAAGGGCATATCGTGTCCCTGCTGGGCAGTAACGGCGCCGGCAAAACAACCACACTGAAGGCCATTTCCGGCCTTCTGAAGCCTGAAAACGGAAAGGTCACCGACGGCACAATCCTATTCAATAACCAGCCAATTCACAACCACTCGCCCGAAACCATCACGCGCCTGGGCATCATCCAGGTCCTGGAAGGTCGCCAGCCCTTCAAATATCTGAGCATCGAGGAAAACCTCAAGGTCGGGACGGCGACCCGCTGGGGGAAGCCCTATCGGCAGGACCTTGAAATGGTCTATCACTATTTCCCGGCCCTTCTGGTACGCCGGAAAGCTCTGGCGGGTTATTGCAGCGGCGGGGAACTGCAGATGCTCGTCATGGGACGGGCGCTCATGGCGCACCCGCAGCTTCTGCTGCTCGACGAGCCGTCGCTGGGGCTTGCGCCCCTCGTGGTCCGTGAAATCTTCCAGATCATCAAGAAAATCAATAAGGAACAGGCGGCCACCATCATTCTCGTCGAACAGAACGCCCGTATGGCGCTGCAGATTGCCCATTATGCCTATGTCATGGAAAACGGCAAGATCGTCATGGAAGGAAGGGCTGAAGAGCTCGTCGAGAACCCGGACGTCAAGGAATTTTATCTCGGTATGGCGGCGACAGGCATCGCAAAATCCTACCGGGATGTTAAATCCTACCGCCGGCGTAAAAGATGGCTGTAAAACATAATAAGAATCAATTTGTTATAGGAATATACCTATCTCATTCTTCATCACAGAATGACGCTTATTCGAAGTCAATATGTTTTAATGTTGATTCAGGTAGCGACGCCAATAATTCTATAATGGAAAATGATGTCTTCAAACTTCCAATTGTCGCAATGGCCCGCGTACTTAACCTAAGGTAGTGTTTTGAGGAAAGCAATCAGGTCAGCCAGATCATCTTTGCTGATATTCCAGCGCGGCATGTCCTGTTTCAACTGTGTGCCATCGGGATCTTGCCCTTTTACAACCGCCAGTCGAAATTTTTCGGCATCGAACTCGCGTTGCAAAACTGACCAGCGTATGTCTTTGGAATCCATCACCTGCATCATGCCCATGTTGTGTTTACCACCACGCCCATTTGGACCGTGGCATGAAACACATGTCAGTCGCCCTCCCATCATCATCCAACCACTCGATGCCGGACCACCTGCGTAGGTGATTGCCGTACCGCGCTCGCTCGTAGAGGTGAAATAGATGCGTTCCCCATTAGAACGAAAGACTCCTGTTCCCCATGCCGTTCCGCCACCCATCATACCCTGTCCTGCACCATAGCCTGGCCCAGACCCCATTTGCGTGTTTGTATCACAGGAAATAAGGGTAATACCCGTAACGATAGCTAAAATTAAGGCCGGTATTGATTTTTTCATAGCATCATCCCTCCTTTAACTATTTGAATTGTGAGCATTCCTTGTCAAAGTTCTCATAATTTTCTAACATTTCCTTAATAAGGACTTCATAAGCGAATCAGGATGGCATAATCTAAAGCTTTTCTCTTTGTAACCGGAGGGAATTTCCGATAACGGAGACTGAGCTGAAGCTCATTGCTGCGGCAGCGATCATTGGTGATAACAGTATTCCAAAGAAGGGATACAGAACACCCGCAGCAATTGGAACACCCGCCGTGTTATAAATGAACGCAAAGAATAAATTCTGCCTGATATTACGCATGGTGGCCCGGCTTAATCGTCTGGCTCTGACGATCCCCCGTAAATCGCCTTTAATCAAAGTGACACCGGCACTTTCTATTGCCACATCTGTACCTGTACCCATGGCAATACCGACTTGAGCCTGTGCCAGCGCAGGGGCATCGTTAATACCATCACCTGCCATTGCAACGATATGGCCATCTGCTTGAAGCTTCTTGATCAGTTCTGCTTTTTGTTCAGGCAATACTTCGGCATGTACCTCATCGATCCCCAGTTTGTCGGCAACGGCTTTCGCGGTGGTTTGACTGTCACCGGTAAGCATCACTATCCTGATACCTTCGGCATGCAAATCGCGAATGGCTTCGGCTGTTGAGTCTTTAATGGGATCAGCGACGCCAATTAAACCCGCTGCTTTGCCATTAATAGCAATCAGCATAACTGTCTTGCCTTCGACGCGTTGCTTGTCCGCTTGTTGCGATAAGTCTCCCGCGTTGATACCCAGGCTTTCCAGCAGTTTTACGCTACCGGCTGCCACTGTGTATCCATCAACTTCACCCGTGACACCTTTCCCTGTAACAGACTGGAAGTTATTGGCCTTAACCAGCCCAATCCCCTTTTCTTCCGCTCCACGTACAATAGCTTCTGCCAATGGATGTTCGCTGGCGCGTTCGAGGCTGGCGGCTATACGTAGTATTTCATCTTCGGTAAACCCCGCTTCCGCTTGCACTGTAACCAACTTTGGTTTGCCTTCGGTCAACGTACCGGTCTTGTCCACAACCAGAGTGTCTACTTTTTCCATTATCTCCAGTGCTTCGGCATTTTTTATCAGGATTCCGGCCATGGCGCCGCGTCCCGTTCCCACCATGATCGAAATGGGGGTAGCCAGTCCCAGTGCGCAAGGACAGGCGATGATCAGTACGGCAACGGCATTCACAACGGCATGTGCCAGGCGCGGCTCCGGCCCCCACACCCACCAGGCGATAAAGGCAGCCACGGCAGCGCCAACCACGGCGGGAACAAAATAACCGGCCACAACATCCGCCAGTTTTTGAATGGGGGCTCGCGAGCGTTGAGCTTGGGCTACCATATTAACAATCTGTGCCAGCAAGGTATCGGAGCCGACTTTTTCCGCCCGCATTAATAAACTGCCTGTTCCATTAACCGTCGCGCCGATGAGTCTTTCGCCGGCTAACTTTGCCACCGGAATGGGTTCACCGGTGACCATGGATTCGTCTACGTTACTTTCACCGTCGATGACCACACCATCTACAGGCACTTTCTCGCCGGGACGAACACGCAAGGTATCTCCGGGATGTACCCGCTCCAGTGGGATATCTTCTTCGGTTCCATCATTTCGCACGATGCGTGCCGCATTCGGAGCTAAACTAAGCAACATCTGAATGGCCGCATTGGTTCGTGAGCGGGCACGTAATTCAAGGACTTGCCCCAGAAGCACCAAGGCTGTGATCACAGCTGCAGCTTCAAAGTAGACATGAACCAAGCCACTTTCCATTTGCATGATGGGTGGGAAAATCTGTCGGAAACAACAGGGCCACTACGCTATATACCCAGGCTACCGAGACACCCAGTGCAATCAAGGTAAACATATTGAGATTCCAGGTCTGGATGGATTGCCAGCCGCGAACAAAAAATGGCCACCCCCCCCATAAGACAACCGGTGTTGCCAACGCAAATTCAACCCATTGAACCGCTTGCATCGAAAGCCAATTCGGCAGCCAGGCAGGCATCATATCGGCAACCATAGCCAGGAAAAACACCGGCAAAGCCAACACGGTGCAGACCCAAAAACGACGACTCATGTCGATGAGTTCTTCATTTTTTTCTTCAACGCTGAACGTAACCGGTTCCAGTGCCATCCCACACTTGGGGCAATGACCGGGATGATCCTGTCTCACTTCGGGATGCATGGGACAGGTGTACTCGGTTTTAGTCGCAGCCGCCGGAACTCCCGTTGGCTCCAATGCCATCCCACACTTGGGGCAATGGCCAGGTCCTTGCTGTTGAATTTCCGGATGCATGGGGCATGTATAGGTAATTAACTTGCCATGCGTTTCAAGGGGGGGCGAGGTTTCCTTATCCAGATATTGTTCCGGATGGTCTTTAAACTTGTGTAGGCAATGTTCACTGCAGAAATAATAATCTTTGTCTGCATGATGGTAATGGTATTCGGAGTCACTCGATACCACCATATTACAGACAGGATCTTTATGCTGATCTTTTACTGTATTTAGTTTTGTACTCATATCTGCATCTCCCTTGCTGATGGCTAACGGTTCAGATCAGCGGTGAGCGCATCGCGTGAGTCCGCTGGATTTGAATCTCTCCGGGTCAAATTCCCCGTTGTTTGCGTCGAAGAAAAGAGTGCTTCTGGTCTATCAAGATACCCCACTGCCTGCAGCAGGGAGATTCATTGTCATCAAGGCCTATCCTTCAAGGTCTTTTTTCATTCTCTCATATTCTTCCCTTGCGATTTCTCCCTTTGCGTAACGCTTCTTCAGGATATCCAGGGGACTTTCAGTCTGTGTCGGCGTCTGGCCCTTCGTTTTCTGGGCCTGAACAATGAAATAGATCAGAAATCCAATGACGATCAGGAATATTATCCACATGAACATCCCTCCATAACCAAATCCGTAATGCATCATAGGCCCCCATCCACCAGGACCTTGCGAGCCATAGTAACCTTCACCGGCGCAGGACAAAAGCAAACCAGTTGTCATCATAAGAGATAATACAAGATATTTTTTCATCTTCGGGATCTCCTCATTTTATGGCATCGAAGGCCTTCTTCAATTGCCCCTCTACCGCCTGCGCGAGTTTTTGAAGTTCCATATTATCAATCATCTGCATGGCAACTGTTGGCCGTATAATGGAAAGTACCGTCTTGCTACCCTTCTCATAGATAATCACGTTGCAGGGAAGCATGAGCCCGATGTTTTCCTCGACAAGGATCGCTTTGTATGCATTCGGAGGATTGCAGGCACCCAGAATAATGTATTTTCTCATATCAATGTCGAGCTTTTCCTTCATTTTTTCCTTGACATCGATTTCTGTCAACACCCCGAATCCTTCCTTTTTCAGAGCCTCTCTTGCCAGTTCAATGACTGTCTCATAAGGGCCATCCAACTCCTTGGTGAAGCCGTAATTGATCATGCCTGTCCTCCTTCTGTAAATGTTTGTCTTCTCTCTTATCCTGGAGGCAGCGAATCTGCTTCGCCTCCAGGATAACATGACCGCCTTGAAACAAGGTTGAAGGTCAACCCGAAGATATGCCCTGTCCCTATCCCTTCGCAGGGGTCGGCCTATTCAAACAGATGCTTGAAGAAGAATCCCACAATGATCAACCCCCCCAGCACCGTTCCGACAATGACCAGGCCGGAGGTTTTGTCCGCATCGATTTTCTTGTCCATGTCGGTTTTGGAAAAAATATATCCAAGAACGATAAACAGGACGATGATAAAAATCCCGTGGGTAATCCAGTGATGACCGGCAAGGGATTTCATCCAGTTCTTCAAAGGGGCATAGGATTCTTTGGCAACGATCAGCAGGCCGTTAAAAATGCTTGCGATCAGAAACGATACCCCCAACCCGATGGAAAATTTGTCCAATGCTTGATTTTCAGGTTGCTTTTTCATGTTATTTCCCTCCCATCAGGCTCATTTTGACCCCTTTGCTGATCATTGCACCGAAACCTTCCATTCCCAGCCCAAGAACAACGATCGTCAATGCGATCACGATGGTCAGATTTCTGATTTTCTTGTCTTTAAAAACCGGGTTGCGGAAAGTGACGATGGGGAGCAGGATGCTCAGGAGGATCAGCATGAAAAAGATATGCTCCTTGGCCTCCATGAAAAAAGAATGGGACCATTTCCATGGTCCGGCCAGGATGATCGATTTATCGCTGTTGCTGACGGCGGCGCCGTAATAGACAACATACCACCACCCCCCGATCAGATAGGAGAGCCAAAGGAACAGCGTTGTCCCGATACTGGCCAGTTTCAACCGGTGCTGATTTGCCTCGCTGCTGTTTGCCGCTTCCACGGCAACCCAGACAGCGAAGATAATCCCGAATACGCCGAACACCACGTGAGGCATTGTCATCAATTCCTTCCACATTTTGCTACCTCCATTTTCCTTTCTTGCCGGCTGTTATCCGTTTCCTGCTAAAAAAACGTAGCCGCTTCAGGATATCTTCCGATGCTGTCGGACTCAAAGAACTTTTTCCCCTTCATGGTTGGGTTTCCGGAGAGATCCGTGACATATGTCTGTAGGCGTCAGTCCCTCACAAAACTTGAGAGATGATTAAAACACAAAACCCCGCACTCTTTTGAGGCACGGGGTTCAATCATCAGTCCATAGCACCCTCCCTGGGGTGTTGGGTTATAAATTAGTTAATAAATTACCGCATGGGTCAACTGATACTCCTAAACTTATTTAATTTCAAGGGGTTTTTATATGCATTGAAAAATATGACGGAGCTGGAGATCATCATTTCCATCTGTAATCTTGTAAATTCTTGCAAAAAGTCCGTGTGTGGATAACAGGATGCAGAACTAAACCGCTGCGCGGTAGCTTCCCCTTACCAACTTTCATGCTTACGATAAACCAATCCCCCTGAATATTCAACATGGACTTTTTGTTAGCGCTTGTTGATCATCTGTAATCTCCATACAATTTCTTTTGTCATACCGTCGGAATGAACCGGCGGATATCAAAAACAAAGGAGATTGTATGATGAAAAAGTTAAGAGATCAGATGCCGGCAGACCTTCAATTGAGCGGAGCCACAAAAAGTACCCAAAAGAATTACCTCAGAGAAGTGGACAATCCGGCAAAGTATTTTAACAGGTCACCAGAAGAACTGGGGGAAGCTGAGCTCAAAGAGTACATGCTTCACCTGATAAAGGAAGGGCATGTGTCCGAGGGGACATTCCGGTTTTATGTTGCTGCCCTTAAATTCTTATACAGAACGACGCTTATTCGAATGCCACACACCCGATCAGCAGAAAAATCCCCCTCCCCAAATTGCATTTTTAAGCTGGCAATCAACAAACCTCAGAATAGTCCAATGGATTGTTTTCCCTAATTTGGGGACTCCAACCAGGACCTCGCCAGGTATGGTGGCTGGAGATATTGGGGACTGCGGCGTGGCCCCCTTCCATGGTAAAATCAGGGGCAGTGGGCGAGGTTCCCGTTTCCGGTGATCGGCCTGTCCCCCTGGTGCTCTCCTACAGAAACACCTTATAGCCGATGAACGATTGTTTAAAAGTTTTTTTCACGTTTCTTTCAAGCGCCGGAAAATTTAGCCGTCCCTCCGGTCTGAGGGCAGCGGTTGATATTTAAATAGAGCGTCTTATCAATAGGATATAAATATCACAGCAGGCGCCACCAAACTGGCACGGTATTTTCATATCAACCGGCAAAAGAGAACCGTTAATCAACGATACACAGAGGGGAGGCGATAGACATGAAAAAGACTTTAACAACCATTTTAATGGTCGGATTCGTGATTCTGATGACGGCAGGTTTCAGCTTTGCCGAATATGCCATGGGGGGTGGAGAGAACTTTCCCTATTTCCATTTAGGGTGCCTGATTATCGGCGGCCTGATCATGATTTCCCTGAAACACAAATTCCAGAAGATTTACACCAGCGAAGTTGCAGGGGCATTTGCTCTGTACACCCTGTATATCGCCCTGTTTACCCTGCCGGTTGTGGAAGCGATCAAAAACTGGGTCAACTGAGAATATCTGCCAAACGGACGGTCATCAAAAGCGCCGGTGGGGATGAGAATTCCTTGCCGGCGCTTTTTTATATCGTCATGAGCTTCTGGACGTTGACATCCTTCATCTTGAGCTGAATATCGGAAGCTCCATTGTAGTTGTTGATCTGGGGCGTGAAGGCAATATCCAGATGGGGGCCGGAGAGGGTGTGCAGAAAATGTCCCTTGCTGAACCAGATGGAGTTGCAGGAAACCCCATCCCCGTTGACCCTCATGCGTAGATGGTTGTTGCCGACAACGGAGGGGGCGCTGATATTGACGTTTCGCGTACAAAGCACGGGCTCGGGATTCTGGCTGCCGTAGGGCGCCAGCATATCCAGTTCCGACAACAGGGCATGATTCACGTCGCTGAGCTGACAGGTGGCGTCGATGGTGGTCTCAGAGACAAAGTCAGCCATTGTCGTCTCCTCCTTGATGACGGCATCAAGCTGATCAGTAAAGGCAGGAATTTCTTCTTCTTTGATAGAAACTCCCGCGGCAAAGCGGTGGCCGCCATAGCTCATCAGGTGTAAATCACATTTTTTCAGGCCTTCGTAAATATTAAAAGCGGAGACACTCCGGCCGGAACCTTTTCCAATCCCGTCCTTCAGACTGATCAGAATCGCCGGGCGGCAGTACCGGTCAACGAGGCGGGAGGCCACAATCCCGATGACGCCCGGATGCCATTTCGGCGAGGCAAAAACAAGCACGCTCTTTTTTGAAAGACCCGCATTTTCTCCAATGCTCTGCGCGATTTCAGAAAAAATCACCCTTTCCATGGCCTGACGCTTGCGATTGCACTGGTCCAGTTTTCGGGCAAGATCACGGGCTTCCTCGATATTGTCCGACAGCAGCAGCCGGACGGCGTCGAGGGGCGAACCGATGCGTCCAGCCGCGTTGATGCGGGGAACCAGGCAATAGGACGCTTTGCTGGAGTCAATGACCTGATTTTCAATGCCGCTGACTTCCTTCAGGGCCGCCAAGCCAATCCGCCTGTTCTCCGTGATCAGTTCCAGACCGACTTTCGTAAAAATGCGGTTCTCATCGAGCATGGGTGAAATATCGCCGATGGTCCCGATAGCAACCAGATCGAGGTATTCCCGGAGATTCGGATACCGCCCCTGCGTCCAGAAGCCCTCCTTGCGCAGCAGCCCCCGGAGTGCGATCAGGAAATTAAAGGCAATTCCTACGGCTGCCAGATACTTGAAAGGGAAAGAACAGTCGGACTGATTCGGATTGACAACGGCCGCGGCCTCGGGAATCGTGCCGGGCACCTCATGGTGATCCAGGATAATGGTATCCAGGCCTTTGGATCGGGCATAGCTGACGGCCTCATAATCGGAAATCCCGCAGTCAATGGTGATAATCAGATGAGTTCCCCCTGCCTGGATCCTGTCCACAGCGATCTTGTTCAGGCCATATCCTTCGAGAATCCGATCGGGAATGTAATAATCGACGGCTGGATGAAACTGTTGCAGAAATTTGACCAGGACAGCGACGGAGGTGATGCCGTCGGCATCGTAATCGCCATAGATGGTAATCTTCTCGCGGTTATGGATGGCCTTGATGACCCTTTCCACGGCTTTTTGCATCCCCTTCAGCAGAAAGGGATTATGCAGATCCGCCAGGGAAGGGGACAGGTAGCGCCTTGCGTCATCGGCATCCAGGATATTCCGGCTAGCCAGAACCTTCGATACAATGGGATGGATGCCAAGCTCCTTGATCAGGTTATCTTGAATATCCTGACTCGGTTTCGACGTTTTCCACTGAGTCAAGGGCAGCATTGTCATACTCATCTATATTCCCAGCTTCCCGGTTCACAAATCGTATCGCAATACCTTACAAATATGAACCTTTCTGTCAAGCAGAGAATTGCAGAGAATTGAAGGCGTCATAATTTATGCTTGATCTGCAGCTTATTAAATGCTACGAAAAAATTCAGAGCCTGTCAAAAAGTAGTCCTCGCAGATTCAGGTTCAGGAGGCGTTATGAAAAGGCATTTTTGTTTTATTCTGATGCTGGCATGTTTTCCTTTTCTGCTGGGAATGGGGTCACAGGGTGGGACGCCGGCCGATAAAATCCCTGTTCCGGCAAAGAAATTCATGGCGACCTTTGTTGACCAGATGGATGTTGCGACCCAGTGCAGTGATGTGAGCATCGAAGGCTGGACCGCGCTGAATGGCAAAATGGGGGAGGGGATCTACACTGTTGATTTTGAAAACATCCAGGACGTTCTTTTTCGCCAACATGCAGAGAAATTAAACGGGCAGGTAAGAATGCGTGACGGAAGCAGCATCGAACTGATCATCGGCAAAGACAAAAAGGCCTACGGCCGGACCAAGTTCGGCACCTTCCAGATCCGTCTCAACGACCTGAAAAAAATGATCATCGAGCCGGCCTTGCAGAAAAAGAACTGACAAAAAGTTACCTTATCGGGCTTTCTTGACAAAACCGGAGCGGATGCATCGCGTACAGACCTTCACGCGTTTGGCAGCCTTTGTTTTCTCATCCACACAGCGCACTTTCTGCAGATTAGGAAACCATACTTTTTTAGTTTTGTTATTGGCGTGACTGACACTATTGCCCACGACGGGCTTCTTGCCGCATATTTCACAGATTCTGGACATCAGACAACTCCTTGAAACAGATTGGGTGGGCTTCTAAACCATAAGGATTAAATATGCAAGTCTTTTTTGCGCCCTCGTCATAGAATATTTAAGTTTTTCATGGAAGGTGGCTGTCCTGTAGATTCCAGCACGCGCATCCAGACATTCCCATCCGGATTGACTTTTGATCCTGAGCCGACCAGGTTCAACGGCAGGTGAACGTATTCATCCTTCATGAGCCCCACGAGCATGCCCGTTTTCCCGGCCATGCCGGCGTGTACGGCGTACTGTCCCAGGGCGCCGCAGTAGATGCTGTCGCTGGCATTGGCGGGAACGCTGCGGATGGTATAGCTCGGATCGATGTATTTCAGATTGACTTCCATGTTTTTCTTCTTGAAATAATCCTCAATCCGGGTTTTCAGAAAAGGCCCGATATCATGCAGCCGCAGGTTTCCCGAAGCATCCGTTTCGGCGGGTTCGCCTTCCCGGTGCATCAATCCCTGGCCGGCGCCCTCGGCGACGAGAATCACGCAATGATTCCGCAGCAGAAGGCGGTGTTCCAGGACCTTTAGAAAGCCGTTTTCTCCTTCCAGGTCAAAGGGAACTTCCGGAATCAGGACATAATTCACATCGCTCAGGGCCAGGGCCGCGCCTGTGGCGATATGGCCGGACTGGCGACCCATGATCTTCACAAGGCCGATCCCCATAGGCGCGCCTTTCGCTTCCACGTGGGCACATTCGATGGCCTTTACCGCCTCGGAAATCGCCGTATCATAACCGAAGGTTTTCTGGATCAGGTTCAGGTCATTGTCGATGGTCTTGGGGATGCCGATGACGCTGATATTGAGGTTTCTTTTTGTGATTTCGTCGGTGATATATTCAGCCGCCCGCATGGTCCCGTCTCCGCCGATGCAGAACAGGATGTCGATATTCATGCGCTTCAGGGCGTTGACGATTTCCACGGTCTCCTGCCTGCCCCGCGATGAGGAAAGGATGCTCCCGCCGATGGCATGGATGTCCTTTACCACTTCCGGCAGGAGGTCAACGACCTCGTGCCGGTATTTCGGGATGAAACCCTGAAAACCGTACCGGATGCCGATAATATTCTGCACGCCGTATCGGTGATAAAGCTCCATCACGACGGCGCGAATCACGTCGTTGATCCCCGGACAGAGCCCGCCGCAGGTGACAATCGCGGCTTTCGTCTTTGCCGGATCATAAAAAATCTTCGCTCTCGGCCCGGCAACTTCGACTGACAGCGGCAGGCCGTCCGGCGCCTTTAAATCCGCATAATGATGAAGATCGACATTAAAGAGAATCCTCCGGTTGTCGGGAGTATAATAGCTTACAGCCAGCGGTGAATCGATGGTGCATTCGCCCAGGCTCTGGATTGTAAAATCATATGGATTGGGGTTGCTCTGATTCATCGTGTCTGCTCCTAAAAGCCCACTAAGGGTGGATTGTGGACCGTAATCTCCGGCATGACCGGGCCGTCCTGGACGATGACCTTCCGGCCTGAAACAAGGAGTCTCCCTTCGGCGTAAAACTGGATGGCCTTCGGGTAAATCCGGTGTTCCTCCTTCAGGATTCTCGCTGCCAGCGTGTCGGCCGTGTCCTGTGGGAGCACGGGCACAACGGCCTGAATGATGACGGGTCCCGTGTCGACGCCCTCATCGGCAAAATGAACCGTGCATCCCGAGAATTTCACGCCATAGTCAATCGCCTGCTGCTGGACATGGGTGCCGGGAAAGGCGGGCAGCAGGGCCGGGTGGATATTCATGATTCGCATGGGAAAAGCTTTCAGAAAGACCGGTGTCAGAACCCTCATGAAGCCGGCCATGACCACAAGCTCCACAGCATGGGATTGCAGAACTTCGATCATGCCCCGGTCGAAATCCTCGCGCGTCCGAAAGTCCTGATGCCGGATCACGACCACCGGAATGCCGTGCTTTTCGCACCGCACGAGGGCGTAGGCGTCAGGCTTGTTGGTGATCATCACGCCGATTTCGGCATTCAAAGCGCCGGCTTCGATCCGGTCAATGATGGATTGCAGGTTGGAACCGCTGCCCGATACGAGGACGCCGAGTTTGAGCCTTCTGATGGCCGTCATGTCAACACCACGTGGGGCCTGTCGGCCCCTCTCATTTCGACACTTCCCAGCATATATGCCTTTTCACCAAGCATTTCAAGTCTTTCCATGACATCATGCGACTCTTTTTCGGAAACGATCACGATCATGCCGATGCCCATGTTGAAGACGCGGAACATTTCCTGCTCCTCGATCTTGCCCATTTCCCGGATCACATTAAAAAGGGGTGGAATCTCCCAGGCGTCTTTCCGGATGGCCGCGCAGCAGGGTGCGGGAAGGATGCGCGGGATGTTATCGAGAAAACCGCCGCCCGTAATATGCACCAGCCCCTTGATGTTGAAGGATTTTATCAGCTTCAGCAGAGATTTGACATAAATTTTTGTCGGGCGCAGCAGGGCGTTCCCGATGGATTCGTCCAGACCGGAAACAGCGTCATGAACATTGAGCCGGGCGTCTTCGAAAAGGACCTTTCTGGCCAGCGAAAAGCCGTTGCTGTGCAGACCGCTCGAGGCAAGACCGATGATTCGGTCGCCCACGCGGATGGCGGCACCGTCAATGAGCTTATCCGCATCCACGACACCGACGCAGAAGCCGGCCAGGTCATATTCGTTTTCAGCATAGAATCCGGGCATTTCAGCCGTTTCGCCGCCGATCAGGGCGCAGCCGGCCTCCTGACATCCGCGCACGATGCCCTCCATGATCTGCACGCTCTGCTCGATGCCGATTTTCCCGGTGGCGATATAGTCCAGAAAAAACAGCGGCTCCGCGCCCTGCACGATCACATCATTGACGGACATGGCCACGAGGTCGATGCCGACGGTATCGTGCTTGTTCATGCTCTGGGCCACTTTGAGCTTTGTTCCGACGCCGTCGGTGGAGGACACCAGAATCGGGTTTTTGAATTTTCCCACATCGAGCCGGAACAGCGCGCCAAAACCACCGATACCGCTCATGACCTCCTTGCGGGCAGTCATTTTTATCAGGGGCTTGATTTTCTCGACAAAGAGATTCGCCTTGTCGATATCTACCCCCGCGCCTTTGTAGGTAGCATTTTCATTCATAATAACTCCAGTGAATATAAATAGGTAGATGTGTAATGGGAACGATCCGGCGCCTGCCTCAAAGCAAGACATGGGCTGTCGCTTTTCTTAATGCAACTGACTTCAAATGTCAAATCCTGATTTCATAATGGGCATTTCATTATGGGGACACTATGCGGCATCGTGTCCCCATATTTCACTTGCTTAATTGCCTTTGATTTGTTAGCGGGTAAGGTGGATTATGTTTGAAATCATTGTATTTATAAGGACAGGAACGCTTTGCACAGATTGATCGACATCCTGACGAAAATCGAACAGCCGCTGCTTTTTTCCTCCCGTGAGGGCTATAAGCACCTGCACCTCATCAAGGAGCTGGAAGCGACGCTATCCAACCTTTTGGAAATACTGCTGCAAACCGTGCCTTCCACCGAGGCCGATACGCTGACAGGCATGGACATCGGACTTCTCGTGGATCAGACCAGGCGCCTTTTCATCGGCTATGACGCTCTGACCCATGAACAAAAGAAAGACATTATTCATCAGGCACTTCTTTCCACGAAGGAACTCCGGCATGTGCTGGAGGGCGCCTTTGCTGTTTCGATGGACAGGCATGAACAGGCCGTGGCGGATCGCCTGCAGGACCTCAATCAGGCCACCGACAGGCTGACGACGGATGTGCAGTTCATCAAGGGCGTGGGACCGAGGATCGCGCAATTGCTTGCCAGAAAGGGAGTCAGGACCATCGAGGATGTCTTTTATTTTCTCCCGCGACGCTATGAAGACCGGCGGAGCGTGCAGAAAATCATTCAGGCGCGCGTCGGGGTCAAGGAAACCGTGGTCGGCACTGTTGTCCAGGCCCAGGTCAGGCCCTATCAGAGGCGCAGGGCCTTTGAGGTCGCCGTCGACGACGGCAGCGGGACGCTCACGGCCAAATGGTTCAGGGGGAACCTGACCTATTTGAAAAATACATTCAAGCCGGGGCTCCAGGTGATCCTGACGGGCGAGGTGCGCATTTTCAAAGCCGGCAAGGATATGATCCATCCGGACTACGAAATCCTCGATGAAGACGAAACGGACCTGCTGCATTTCAAGCGTATCGTTCCCATATATTCGGAAACGGAGGGCCTGCATCAGAAGACGCTCAGGCGGATCGCCATGCGCGTGCTGACCGATTACACGCGCTATGTTACGAGTCCCATTCCCGAGGCATTATGCGAAAAGCGCAATTTGGTCCACATCCACGACGCCCTGCGCAACGTCCATTTTCCCGGGACGGACGCCGATGTGGTCGCATATAATGACCTCCGTTCGCGGTCCCATCGCCGGCTCATCTACGATGAATTTTTCTTTTTCCAGTTGGGGCTTGCGCTGAAGCGCAAAGGGCATCTGCTGGATCAGGGGATTGCCTTCAGAACAGGGGGGCGTCTGCTTCAGCAATTTTATGCAGCGCTTCCGTTTTCACTGACCGGCGCCCAGACCCGCGTGATCGGTGAAATTGAAGAAGACATGGCCCGGCAGACCGTCATGCATCGCCTGCTGCAGGGGGATGTGGGCTCCGGGAAAACCGTCGTGGCGATGGCCGCGATGGTGACGGCCTGTGAAAACGGTTATCAGGCAGCCCTGATGGCCCCCACCGAACTGCTGGCCCAGCAGCACTACGCCACCATCAAGCTCTGGGCGGAGCGTCTGGGCCTCAAGGTCATCCTGCTGACGGGAAGCAGCCGAACGGGCGAACGCAATGAGATTCGCGAGGACATGGCAAGCGGCCGCGCGGATATCATCATCGGGACGCACGCGCTGATCCAGGATGGCGTCAGTTATGGAAATCTCGGTCTGGTCGTCATCGACGAACAGCACCGTTTCGGCGTCCTGCAGCGTGCGACCATGCGGACAAAGGGTGCGGCGCCGGATGTCCTGGTCATGACGGCCACCCCGATCCCGAGGACGCTGGCCATGACCGTTTACGGAGATCTCGACGTTTCCGTCATCGATGAGCTTCCGCCCCGAAAGAAACCCATCAAGACGAAGGTCTTCTATGAATCCCAGCGCCCACTGGTCTATGAGGCCATCCGCAAGGAACTGGCCAAGAAACATCAAATCTTCATTGTCTACCCGCTCGTGGACGAATCGGAAGCCCTCGATCTCAAGGACGCCACGCGCATGGCGCAGCACCTGCAGCAGGATATATTTCCCGACAACCGGATCGGGCTCATTCATGGCCGCCTGAAAGCTCAGGAAAAGGATGAGATAATGGCCGCATTCCTTGGAAAACAAAAGGATATTCTCGTATCGACGACCGTCATTGAAGTGGGCATCGACATTCCTCAAGCCTCCGTGATGGTCATCGAACATGCCGAACGGTTCGGCCTGACGCAGTTGCACCAGCTCCGCGGGCGCGTCGGCCGGGGCGATATCCCGGCCTATTGCATTCTTCTGGCCCAGCACAGGGGATCCCAGGAAGCCCGCAGGCGGCTGCGTATCATGGAGGAAACCAACGACGGCTTCCGGATTGCCGAAGAAGACCTTGCGATTCGGGGGCCGGGCGAGTTCATGGGGGTCCGCCAATCGGGCCTTCCCGATTTCCGCGTTGCCAACATCGCCCGCGACGGCCAGATCCTCAACGAAGCTAAAACGGACGCTTTTGCCCTGGTTGAACAGGACCCCTTTCTCAACAAACCCGATCACACCCTGCTGCGGGAAGTCCTGCTGCACCGCTGGCAGGAACGCCTGGATTTGGCCAAGACGGGATAACCGATGAAGGGATCAGAGCGAAAAATAATGTCCTGCGCCGACTGTATCGCATTTGCCATTGCCGAACCCCGAAAGGCCGCACGGGATGACCGGGGATGACGATTTCAAGCAAATACAGGGCGAGATAAAAATTTTGTGGATTGACTGATTTCACTGGCGCCGGACTTGTTATGGGTGGGCCGATGAACGGATGAAAGGGAAGGGCGGATCGTATGAGTGACGACAGGGAATACCGGAAATGGCTGAAGACGTTCTATGAGGGTAGCTTCCTGGTTAAGGGGTGGACGGCCAGGAAGAAGGAATTGCTTGCCTCTATGGAAGGGCAGGGTGAAGCCGAAATAATTCTTGATGAACTCGGGAAGCTGATTGGCAACGAATGGGCAAAAGATAACCGCATTAGAAAGATTGATACGGATGCTGTGAAAAGATGGGGGGAACAGTTACAGGAGGCCAAAGGGGAGCCGGACAAGAAGATCATCGCTGAGCTGAAGAAGATCAAAAAAGAAGTGACAAAAACCCTGAAGGCGTGACCATGAAGCGCTGTAAACTTTGCACCACCGGCAATCTCTTCGCTTCCTGCAAGGGGTGTGGCATCCCCGTGTGTAAAAACTGCTGCCGTATGGAACTCGACGGTTTTGGCTGCGTCTCCGCCTGGCCCGTTTATTACTGTCTGAATTGTGCTGCAAAGCGGACAAACCATCCCGACATACCGTTGCGATCCCCGGAATAGCCATTCATAAACTTCGGATAAATCGTTTAAAAAGAAAGCATCGCAGATGGTTATGCCCAAACGCATTCGCGATAGAATTCCATCCATAGCAGAATGCAAGGAACTCATGGCACAACACGCCATGCTTCCGCACATCGTTGAGCATTCCATGCAGGTCATGCGTGTTTCACTGGCGATCACAGACAATCTGAAAAGCGACGTCACCATAAACAGGGACTTGGTTATCGCCGCAGCGCTCCTGCACGACATCACCAAAACAAGATCCCTTGAAACAAGGGAACGACACGATCGATCGGGCGGTGCGCTTTTGAAAGAAATGGGGTTCATGCGCATCGCCGTGATTGTGGAGCAGCACGTTGTATTCCAGAATCTGAATTTGCAGGAACGGCTTGAGGAGCGGGAGATCATATACTATGCCGACAAGCGGGTGATGCACGACAGGATTGTAACCATTGAGGAGAGAGTGCATGACCTGATCCAGCGGTATGGCGCTTCTGAGGAGATACGAAGCCTGATCCTTCAAAACAAAAACCTGGTGCTTGCGGTTGAAAGCAAGATCGCCGCCTTTATGAGAATTGACCTCCATCGCGCCATCCAGGCATCGCAACTCAACATGCAGGTCATTTCTTGAGATTCCAAGCTCTGTGACTTAAATACCAAGTCTGCACTGTGGCCTGCCGGTCGACTTTACTGACTTCCGATGGAAAGGTGCAGAAATCAGGGCAGCAAATTCTGGTCCACCTGATATATAATTCCAGGAAACCCCAAAGATCTCAAAAGCAAAGAATGTGGAGGTGGTGTAAATGACAATCTAAAAATGACCCACTGTGATCACAGAAAAGTGACCCACCCATGTTTCAGTTCTTTTCTTTGTTTGTTGTAGAGGCCTTTCTTTTCAGACTTGGATTCCATTGGTCACGATGAAATTTACACCTTTCTGGAAACGCTAACACAGGATCTTGCCAAATCAACTCGAAGGCTCCGATATGCCCAGTTAAAAGCCTTTTACAATTTCATCATCGACCGTTGTTCACTGAACATGAAAAATCCATGTAATACGTCACTGCTTAGGAAATCCTATCGAACGCCAAAGCAGGTCTTGCGCAAGATGCTCGAACGGGAAACGGTGGATGAAATGATCTACAACACGAAAAGAGCGAGAGATCGATTGATACTGGAACTTCAGGCAAGATGTGGATTGAGAATCGGTGAATTGCTGAAGATAAAGGTGTCGGATGTCTCGGACAGAACCATTACTCTGCGGGAACCAAAATACGGTAAAGAATCAGAGCTTGCCTATATGCCGGAGAATGTGTCGAAAAAGCTGGCAGAATACATCAAGGATAAAGCCCTTCAGTCTGATGACTGCCCATTTCCCATAAGCTATTCAACAGCAAGGGCTCTCGTAAGGCGACTGGGAGAGAAAGTGAATGTCCGTATTTCGCCCCATGATCTCCGAAGATACTCGGCCACCTACGCCAGTAGAAATGGTGTGCCCCTGGAAGTCGTATCGAAAGTTATCCTGAGGCACCAGGATTTAAAAAACACGCAGGTCTATCTCGGCAAGATCAACGATTCAGAGGCAATCCGATGGATGGACATCCTGCATGGGAAGTAGGCTTGTCCGACACAATAGTCGAAACTTAGAGATCTTTGGGGTTCGTAAATACATATAGATGTCAATGCAGTTAAAATTTTTCAGTATAGATTGTTATATTGCTCCTTGTTTAGAAATCGTTCTCGGCAATGAAGAAGTATTGTGGCGCTTTCCTTCTTTTTATTCAAATTTTGACAAATCATCTGATTCTTGATATAAATATAAATAATAGGCAAATTGATTCCATGATCGATGATATCAAGCAGAAGGCCGCAAGCGGACAGTATGAATATTCAAAACATGCGGTTGATCAGACCATCAAGAGGCGCATTGCCGTCCATGAGGTAGCCGAGGTTATTGCGTCACAAAGTCTGATCATTGAGGATTATCCGGATGACAAGTACGGACCGAGTTGCTTGATATTTGGCCTTACGGAAGCAGGTCGTGCGCTGCATATCCAGTGCAGCTATCCAGACAGGCCGCTTGTTAAAATCATAACAGTTTATGAGCCTGATAAAGACCTATGGATCGACCATAAGATCAGGAGGAGGTAACGATGGGAAGCTCAATCAAGGAAACATACAGTGAGCAGTACGTGACGTATACGCTAGAAATGGATGGGAAATTCTACATCGTGGAGCATGTGCCAGCCAGGGTGTGCCTGGAGACGGGGGAACAGTATTTTGCCCCGGAGACGGTTGAAAAAATTCAGAAGATCATCTGGGGACAGAGAAAGCCTATCAAGGTGATCGAAACCCCTGTTTATGAATTTGGGTTAGCCGGTATGGGTTCCTAAGTACGGATGTCCCTTTTTTGGGTTGTGAATGGAAGCATAACAAACGCTTGATAAAAATAATCAGATAATCACTAAGATAATCTCCCCACGATATCAACTCATTGTAGATAGCGTTAAGTACCGATAGATGTCATTTTTTCATGAACCGCACGCATTCAGTTGCAAACACAAATGTTCAAGTCAATTAGAGATAAATGAAATCCATAAGGAGGAAGCCAATGTACACCATAATCGCCACGCTCAAGGTTAAAGAGGGAAAAATGGATGAGGCCATCCAGATATTGAAGGAAGATGTTCCGAAATTTATGAAGAACGAACCGGGGTGCCTAACATATATCCCGCACACTGTGAAGGGCGAAGGAAACAGCACAACAATAGTGATATATGAGAAATACGCCGACAAGGATGCATTTAAGCTGCATTCGGCGAACCTGATGACATCCATGGGTAGGCTCTTTGCACTCCTTGATCCACAGATGGACATTAAGACCTGCACGGAAATCCTCTAAAGGAATATAATTTCAGGAGATTGCCATCATGGAAAACCTCGTGCTTAGACTACCCGAGTATGAAGTTTTTATTCATATCAAAGTAAACGAATTCAGTAAACATTTAGAAAAAGAAATAGAATCGCTGACAGCAACATTTGATCTTGAAGACAGCACCGAATATCAGGGTCATAGAGACTATCATTGGGAGTTTAAGACTTGGGAGGAAGCTGTTTCTGCGGGAGAAAATCTGAAACATCTTGTTGCAAATCCGAACCTTATCATGCTTAAAGTTAAATCAAATTGCTATCCCGGATTAAAACCGATATCTTACAAGGCATAATAACCATTATAGGAGCCGTTCCTGTTCTTATCCTCTCCAATAAATACCCTACCGAAAATCTCCTTCCCTGGACTACTCAGGAAAGAATGGGATGGTGATGCAAAGATATAACCAAAAGAAAGCGCCTGTCGAGAATTACGGAATCCATCATGATCGGTGATCTGAGGTTCAAATACAAGTCGAGCGGTTGGATGGTCTGTCCGGATCAATGATAACCAATCGAAATGTGCAGATTTTTGCGCGTGATTTTTTCTGCGGGATGCGGTATTTAGAACTTCCTCCTACCATGAGTTCATGTATAAGAGAATTTACTGTGGTATTGTAAATTTAAGAATGAACCATGGAAAGGCGGGAGGACTTACTACTTCCTGGGTTTTCGAATCCTTACTACAGTGTGTCCCATGCCTTCCTAAACCATGATAAGTTGATTGGATTTTTGAATCCTTGTTACGATGGAGGATTGGTTCGGAAGGCCCTGGTTCTCTGCTTTTCCCATCTCATGACAGGAGGTGTGAAAAATGAGCAAGACATCTTTTAGCGGGTTTCTGGGTGTAGACATTTCAAAGGACAAGTTTGATGCCTATTGCATAGACATCACAGGAGAGAAACATTTCTATCTTTCCTGTCCCATGGACAGAGCGGGATTTGAAAAATTGGTGAGCCACCTGGAAGCGTTATCTATGCCCCAGGAGAGTCTTCTGATCGGCATGGAGTCGACCGCCTGCTATCACATGAATCTGTTTTCGTTCCTTCTTGCAGGGGGATATACGGCGGTTATCATCAATCCTCTGCTCATTTCCAACTTCGTAAAGATGCAGTTGCGGAAGACCAAGACAGACAAAAAGGATGCTCTTGTCATCGCGCAGTTTCTATTGATGCACAGGGATACACTGGCACAGACAAGCATCTCCCCTCACGTCTCCGACCTTCGGGATTTGTCTCGTCAGCGGGAGAGTCTGCTCAGCCAGATGACGGCTCTGAAATGCGATATGAAGCGTCTCTTGACGATTACGTTTCCGGAGCTGGAAAAACTGACGGGCGTTTTCACAAAGTCCATTCTGAAGCTTGTGAGCCGTTTTCCGTCTGCCCATGCCATCGTCCAGGCAGACCCGGCAGAGATAAACCAACTTCTGATGGATCACTCCATGGGAAGAAACGCTGCAAAGACCACACAAGCCATTATCCAGGCGGCCCGCTCTTCAATCGGAACGACGAGTCCTTCAAGGGAACTGATCCTCAAACAGAAGGCCGATGTTTTGATTCATCTGGAGGGCCATCTGAAAGAACTGACAGCCTTGATGATTGAGTTGTGCCGCTCTGACATGGGAAATGACATTGACATCATGACTTCTTTGCGGGGGATTGGTGAAAAAACAGCGACAAACTTTCTCGTCGAGATGGGAGGTGATATCCAGAAGTTCAAAGATCACAAAAAGCTCATTGCCATGGCGGGGCTTGATCCTGCCATATACCAGTCCGGCAAGCATGATGGGCACGGCAGGATTACCAAGCGTGGGAACCGTCATCTCAGGAGGGTGATCTGGCTCATGACCATCAGGGTCATCCAGTTCAATGATTGTTTCCGACAACACTATAACAAGAGAAAGCAGGATGGCCTTCCTTTCAAAAAGGCGGTTCTGGCCACTGCCCATAAGCTTCTGAGGGTCATTTATGCCATGCTCACCCAAAAAACATCTTTTTGCTATGTGGCGAACTCATGATAGTTGACTGTAGTCGGCATTATGTTTTTTTGCTGAAATATTGATACTTTCGAACGGTAATGATCATTTTTAATATATTTCTTCTCCACAAGATGCTTGCAGCATATTTCGTAACCTCATAACAATATTCATACCGGACCATTCATATAAGGCAGTGAAAACGATACCAGAATGATGGCTTGCACCTCCTCGTTTTCTGTGCTTTAATGTCATCAAGGAAAAAGGGAGGTGAAACTATGACTGTCGTTGCCGATAAGGTATTTAACGAAGCACTTTCGTTACCATCGGATGCGCGGATGAGTTTGGTTGAGAAGCTCCTTGCCAGTCTCAATCTGCCTACTCATGCCGATATTGACCTTCTATGGGCGGAAGAAGCCGAGCGACGTGTATTTCAGATTGATCAAGGCGATGCGGCGCTCATTTCAGGAGACGAAGTATTCGCTAAGATCCGCCGAAAGTACCAGCGATGAGATTCCTATTTCATCCTGCTGCAGATAAAGAGTTTGACATAGCTGTTGAGTATTACGAGAGCTGCCAGTCTGGTCTTGGTCTTGAATTTGCGGAAGAAGTCTACGCTACAATCGCACGAATAACAGAGTATCCTGAAGTTTGGTCGCCGATGTCGAAAAACACGCGACGGTGCTTAACGAACCGGTTCCCGTACGGGATTATTTATCGAATAAAGAACAACAACCTTCACATCATCGCTGTTGCCAATCTACACAGACGACCTGATTACTGGAAAGAAAGAGTAGTGTCTGGCCATCTTTAGGAGAGCAATAAGCAGTAGCGCACAGTTCGTTATTGTTTGCAAAGTGCCATTGATGATGACGCGTTTCTATTAAAAAGATAAAAAACCACAAAGATCATTTAAAGGCTTTACCGCAAGTCCCCGTCTATTTCCCCAATGATCATTTCCGCACCTATCTTCGAAGCCTACCTTAAATGCCCATCCAAGTGCTGGTTCCTGTTTCTTGGTAACAGTGGTGATGCAAATATTTACTCAGATTTCGTCAGGGACAAGAATAATACGTACCGAACCGCTGGGCTCGAACGATTGATGGCTACAATCCAGCCAAGCGAACGCGTCGTTAAGCCGTCAGTACCAGTGAACATGAAGACAGCCACATGGTTGTTGGCGGTCGATTTTGTAGCAATGAAAGAACCCTTAGAATCCCGCCTTCATGCAGTGGAGCGTGTGCCCACTGACGGTCAAGGCAAACCAGTTCAAGTCATTCCGATTCGTTTCATCTTCACAAATAAACTTACCAAAAGCGATAAGCTGATGCTGGCATTTGATGTCCTTGTTCTTTCTGAAATGCTCAGAACAGAGGTTAGTCATGGAAAAATTATTTATGGTAACGGCTACAAAACGTTGAAGATAAAGACATCAGCCCTGATGGGTGATGTGAAAAAGATTACGGGAAAGATCGTAAAATTGATTACAAGCGAATCACCGCCTGACCTCATCCTTAACCGGCATTGTGCCGAGTGTGAGTACCAAGCCCGATGTCAGCAGAAGGCAATAGAGAAAGACGATCTTAGCTTGCTGGCTGGCATGTCTGAGAAGGAGCGAAAAAAATTCATCAGTAAAGGCATTTTTACTGTTACTCAACTTTCCTACACCTTCCGGCCTCGACGGCGCCCCAAACGTTTGAGAGACAAACATGAAAAATATCACCACTCACTCAAAGCGCTCGCGATTCGAGAAAAGAAAATCCATATTGTCGGAAGCCTGGCAATAAAAATCGAAGGAACTCCGGTTTATCTGGATGTTGAGGGTCTGCCAGACATCGATTTCTATTATCTTATTGGGATAAGGATCAAGAAAGGAGAGTCTATTGTTCAGCACAGTCTATGGGCAGACAGCCAAGAAGACGAGAAAACAATTTGGAATCGTTTTCTTGAGATAATCTCAGCGATTGATTATCCGGTTCTGATACACTATGGCAGCTTCGAGACGTCTTTTCTGAAACGGATGTGTGAACGGTACGGAGAATTGATTGAAGGGACTGCGGCGCAAAAAAGTATTACGGAGTCTTTAAACCTCCTGTCGGTAATTTATGCAAAGATTTATTTCCCCGGTTTTTCTAACGGCCTAAAGGACACGGCAGGCTTTTTAAACTTCAATTGGACCGATACTGACTGTGCAGGCATTCTATCTATTGCATGGCGACACTTTTGGGAGGAGCAGCATGACAAATCAATTAAGGAAAAGCTTATCAGATACAACGCCCAAGACTGTGATGCGCTGGAACTTCTGACAGAAACCATCCAGAAAATCGGCGACCACATCCAAGGCGATCCAATAAATCAGGGTGGCGAGCCAAGCATCGTTCGTGCGGATTCTGAAAAGTTCCTTAAAAAAGCAAGATGGCAAATATTCAAAAGCCCAGTTAAGAGCTTTGAATATATCAATACTGCTGCACACTGGAACTATCAGAGGGATCGAGTTTATGTACGGTCTGGAAAAGTTAAACAGACTTTTAAGAAACAGCGGAAGCAGCCCAGATCTGCAACTCATGTGGAAAAAATTATCAATTGGGAGTGTTCACGAACCTGTCCTATATGCAGTCGAACATATTACACCAAAGGTCCTGAGCGAACAAAGACCTTTCATGACATTATCTTTGGTCATCGTAGTATGAAACTCAGGTTTGTGAAATATGTATTTCAAACCTATACTTGCAGGAAGTGTTGGAAATCATATGGCATCCCAGATAAATTTCAACAAAGATGCAAGTATGGATGGAATTTCATATCTTATTTCTGCTATCAAATTATAGAGTTATGCATTCCGCAACATATAGTCGTACAAAACTTTAACCGATTGTTCGGTTTTCGATTGCACCGTAGCACCCTGCACAACTTGAAGATAAGGATTGCCGACTATTACAAAGAAACCAAACAGCAGATACTTGAACGAATTGTTCATAGTGAGGTTGTTCATGCAGACGAAACTCGCGCAAATATTAAAGGGAAAGCTGCTTTCGTTTGGGTATTGACAAGTTTTCATGAAGTATTCTACTTCCTTGCGGAAAGCCGGGAGGGTGAGATCGCCCAAAAACTCCTTGCCGATTTCAGGGGGGTTTTGGTATCCGACTTCTATACGGCTTATGATTCCATTGGTAGCCCACAGCAAAAATGCCTGATTCACCTTATGCGTGATTTAAATGATGAAATTCTGAATAGTCCTTTCGATGATCAACTGAAACAGATCATTATTGAATTTGGCAACCTGCTAAAGCCCATGATTGAGACGGTTGACAGGTACGGTTTGAAAAAATATTTTTTGAAGAAGCACCTGAGCCGTGTTGATCGATTTTACCAAGCCCTTGAATTTTCCGATTACCAAAGCGAAATTGCTTTGAAATGTAAAGACCGGCTTGAAAGAAATCGAGATACCCTTTTCACTTTTCTAAATTATGATGGCGTCCCCTGGAATAACAACAATGCTGAACATGCATTAAAAGCTTTTGCGGGACTGCGAGATGTCATTGGCGGTTCCTCTACTGAAAAAGGAACAGATGAGTACTTAACGCTTTTGAGCATTTGCCAGACATGTAAATATAGAGGATTGGATTTTCTCGATTTCCTTCGCTCCGGAGACAAGGACATTGACAGGTTTCTTGCAATCAAGAAGAAGCGATTAGTAAAAGTTTAAAATCAGCAGGGCCACTGATTCTGCAACACCGTCAGAAACCACAGTTCAAACGGTAATCCGCACCGCAATGATGAACCCAAAGTTGCACAAGGTGGAGACAATAACCGGCAAATTTCATTTTTCCCGCTATCGCGCTCGTGAAGTACGGGTTGTAATCTGCTATAAATATACATTGGCCTCCCTTGTTGACTTCAATAAATATCAGATAACCATTTAATAAGATTTGGAAAGAAGCCAAGGTGAAAAAAATATACCGTGGCTAATTGAATTGTTCAATCAAAGGTACGAATCAACCGGACGGACCATCATTGATTCTATCCGTCCGGATTTCTTCCCGGATGTCTCCTGTGTCTTTCAGGTTCTCGCTACCGAAGCAGTATTTCCATGTCCAATTTGTTTGACAAACCCCCGAAACCTGTTATAGAAGCGGGCATTCTTTTGTCCGGCGCAAGATTTCCGGCCCGGGTAAAAGCAAACAAGCATTCATCAAGGAGAATCAGACCATGAAAACGATCTCCCTGGGTCTAATCGGTTTCGGCACCATCGGCAGCGGTGTGGTGAAGCTTCTGCAGGACAGCGGGGCGCTGATTGAAAAACGCCTGGGGGCCAGGCTCGTTCTGAAAAAGATTGCCGATCTGGACATCAAAACCCCACGTGTCGTGTCCGTAAAGAAGAATTTGCTGACCACGGAAGCCCAGGCCGTCCTGAACGACCCGGACATCGGGATCGTGATTGAGCTGATGGGCGGATACGAGCCGGCGCGGTCCTTTATCCTCAAGGCCATGCGGAACGGGAAGCATGTCGTGACGGCCAACAAGGCACTGTTGGCGATGCACGGCGATGAGATCTTCCGGGCCGCGGAGAAGGCGAGAGTGAATATCGGGTTTGAGGCCAGCGTCGGCGGAACCATTCCGGTCATCAGGACCCTGAAGGAATCGCTGGTGGCCAATCGGATCAAATCCATCTTCGGGATTCTTAACGGCACCTCCAATTATATCCTGTCCAAAATGACCGACGAAGGCAAGCCCTTCGACGAGGTCCTTAAGGAAGCGCAGGCCCTCGGATTTGCGGAAGCCGATCCCACCTTTGACATCGAAGGGGTGGATGCGGCCCATAAGCTGGCCATCACGTTGTCGTTGGCATACGGAAAGCGTGTGAAGTTCGACGATCTCTACCGCGAAGGCATTTCGGGGATCAGCCAACAGGATATTGAATTTGCACGGGAACTGGGATACCGCATCAAGCTGCTGGCCATCGCCATCCGCCATGAGAACTACGTGGAGGCCCGGCTGCATCCAACGATGATCCCCTTCGACCATCTGCTGGCCAGCGTCGGCAGCAATTTCAATGCCTTTCACATCACGGGCGATGCCTCGGATTCCGTGTTTCTTTACGGCCAGGGGGCGGGGATGATGCCCACGGCCAGCGCGGTGATGAGCGATATCGTGGATATATCGAGGGAAATCCTCAAGGGCGTTTCCGGCCTTGTTCCTGCACGGTCGCTGCGGGAGGCTATTATTGAAGACATAAAACTCATGCCCTTCGATGAGATTGAAACCAATTATTATTTCCGCTTCTCTGCCGTGGATCAGCCGGGGGTCCTGTCGAAGATATCGGGCATCCTGGGCAAGAACAACATCAGCATCGCCACGGTGATCCAGAAAGGCCGGAAGCAGGGCGGCGGCGCGGTCCCGGTGGTCATGACTACGCACCGGGCCAGGGAGCGGGACGTCCGCTGCGCTTTGGGCGAAATTGATCAGTTGGACATCGTGCAGGCAAAGACGGTGCTCATCCGGATCGAAGACAATACATTTTAACAAAGCCGTTCCATAAGTGCATACTTTATAAACTGATTGTTGTGAATTAACTTTATGAAATATATCATTTTACTCGGTGACGGCATGGCGGATTATCCCATTGAAAAACTAGGGGGCAAGACGCCGCTGGAAGTTGCCCGCATTCCGAATATGGACCGCATTGCCGGCGAGGGAACCATCGGGCTCGTGGACACCATTCCTTCGGGCTTCAAGCCCGGCAGCGACGTGGCCAACCTGTCCGTGCTGGGCTATGATCCCGGGATCTGCTATTCGGGCCGCGGCCCGCTCGAAGCTGCCAATATGGGCGTGCCGATCGGTCCCGAGGATGTGGCCTTCCGCTGCAATCTCGTAACGCTGGGGCCGGAAGCCGACCCCGTGATGGTGGACTATTCCGCCGGTCACATCTCCTCCGGGGAAGCGGCCCGGATCGTCCTGGATATGGACAAAGCCATCGGCACGCCGGAATTCCAGTTTTATCCGGGCATCAGCTATCGTCATCTTCTGGTCTGGCGTAATGGCAAAGACGCCGTGGAGACGACACCGCCCCATGATATCACGGGAAAGCCGACGGCTGCCTATCGGATCAAGGGCGATGGCGCCGACAGGCTCGCCGGGCTCATGCGGCAGTCGCAGTTTTTTTTAAAGGACCACCCGGTCAACCAGAAGCGGCAGGCCGAAGGCGAAAAGCCGGCCACATCCATCTGGCTCTGGGGGCAGGGCAGGGCGCCGAAGATGGTCCGGCTTACAGATCAGTATCATCTTCGCGGCGGGGTGATCTCAGCCGTGGATCTTCTAAACGGCATCGGGGTTTATGCCGGCCTGGAAGTAATCCGTGTTGAAGGCGCCACGGGCTATATCGATACCAATTATGTCGGGAAGGCGCGGGCCGCCCTGCAAGCCCTTAAGGACATGGATTTCATGTTTGTCCACGTCGAGGCGCCCGATGAGATGGGACATGCAGGAAATCTCGAGGGTAAAATCCAGGCCATCGAGGATTTTGATGAGAAAGTGGTGGGGACTGTTCTGGCGGGATTGCCGGAAATCGATGATTACCGCGTTCTGGTGCTAAGCGATCATCCAACGCCGATTGCAATCAGGACCCATGCGTCCGATCCAAGCGCCTTCGCCGTTCTCTCCAGTGTCAAGGACGAAAACCTGGGGCGCGGCGCGGCTTTCACTGAGGCAGAAGCCCGGGCGGGCGGGATACTGGTTTCCCCCGGTTATCGCCTCATGAATCTGTTCATCCGGGAGTGGAGAAGGTTTGTTGAAGAAAAACGTCAGTAAGATCAGGGTGATCTACGCAGATACGGATGCTATGGGCATCGTCTATCATACGAATTACATCAAGTGGTTTGAAATCGGCCGGACCGAATTATTGCGGGATATGGGGATTTACTATGCGGCCTTCGAGTCGCGGGGCTTCAACCTGCCGCTGACGAAGGCATACTGCCACTATCTTCTGCCCGCGCGTTATGATCAGGTGCTGCTTATCGAGACCGAACTCGAATACGTCAAACGCGCCAGCATGAAATTCAACTGCGTAATCTGGGACGAAACGCAGGAAAACAAGCTTGTGGAGGGTTACACCGTCCACGCCTGCACCAACAGCGAGGGAAAAATTGTCCGAATCCCGCAGGATATAACGGATTTGATTCATCAGTCCGATAAATAAGTCTATCAGGAGACTCAATGGCGGCAAAATTAAGCAAACGGGAGTTGAAGGAACCGGACAAGTTACAGGTCATGCTTTCCCAGGTTTTGACTTACCTTGCGGAAAACAAAACGAAGCTCTACATTGCCGGTGCGGTTTTCGTTACGGTCCTGTTGATCGCAGGCGGCTGGTATGTCTATGATCTGGACATGGAGAAGAGCGCGCAGAAGACCTATACCCGCAGCTTTTATACGGCAGCGGGCGACGGTAAAGCAGCAGCCGATATTTACAAGGAGGTTCTGGCAAAATATCCGCGCAGCCGGGCGGCGGTCTTGAGCAATTACCGGCTGGCCGGTCTGTACTATCAACAGAAGGATTTCGACGCGGCAATCAGGCACTACGAAGCGTTCCTGCAACAGATGCCGGATCAAGGCGATCTGAAAACCATTGCCTACATGGCGCTGGGGTACAGCCATGAGGCAAAGAAAGACTTCAAAAACGCCCTTGCCGCCTTTGAAAAAGCGACGGGCGGCAAAGCCGGACAGGTCTTCGGAGGCCTGAACCATCAGAATCTCGCGCGCGTTTACGAAGCGATGAATGACCGGACCAGGGCACTGGAATATTACAGAAAAGCGCTTACGAACAGCACGGATCCGATTACGGAGCTGTTGCTGAAGAGGAAGATCGCTACCTTGAGCTGAAAGGTAAGGATATAAGGAGACAGTATGCCGGTTTTAATGTCGGGAAATGAAGCGATCGCGCGGGGGGCGTACGAATGCGGCGTGCGTTTCGGGACAGGCTACCCGGGAACACCCAGCACGGAGATACTCGAGGAGTTCGCAAAATATGAAGGCGTCTATGCCGAGTGGGCGCCCAATGAAAAGGTGGCTCTCGAAGTGGGCATCGGCGCCGCCATCGCCGGCGCGAAGGTCCTGGTGACGATGAAGCACGTGGGCGTCAACGTTGCCGCGGATCCGCTGTTTACGGCCAGTTATACAGGAACAAACGGGGCGCTTGTGATCATTTCGGCGGACGATCCCTCCCTGCACAGTTCCCAGAATGAACAGGACAACCGCAACTACGCCAAATTCGCGAAAATCCCGATGCTGGAGCCGGCCGATTCCCAGGAGGCAAAGGATTTCATTAAACTGGCCTTTGAGATCAGCGAAAAATTCGACACCCCCGTTTTCGTCCGGCCGAACACGCGCGTGGCCCACTCTAAATCGCTGGTGACCCTCTCCGAGCTGCAATTGCCGGAGGATAAAACAGCCATCCGGATCAACGCGGCAAAATACGTCATGGTGCCCATCAACGCCCGGGCCCGGCGCGTGGAAGTGGAAAAAAGAATGCAGCAATTACGGGAATTTGCTGAGACATTTCCAGAAAACCGCATGGAAATCAACAGCCCGGAGATCGGAATCATTACGGCGGGCATCCCCTATCATTACGCAAAGGACGTTTTTCCGGAATATTCCTACCTGAAACTGGGCATGGTCCATCCGCTGCCGGCAGGGATGATACGGGAATTTGCCGCACGTGTGAAGAAAATCTACGTTGTAGAAGAGCTGGATCCCTTTATCGAAGAACAGGTGCGGGCCATGGGAATCGACGTCACGGGCAAGGAGATTTTTCCGTACACCCATGAATTCGATCCCGGCGTCATTGAAAGGGCCGTAACGGGGCAGACGGCAAGACCTGTTGATCTGCCGGCGTTCACGATTCCACCGCGGCCGCCCAACCTCTGCCCGGGCTGTCCGCACCGCGGCCTCTTTTACGTGCTCGGCAAGCTGAAGGCGTTCGTTACCGGTGATATCGGCTGTTACACGCTGTCCTACATGAAACCCCTGGAAGGCCTGCATTCCTGCATTTGCATGGGCGCCAGCGTCGGCATGGCCCACGGGATGAGCAAGGCCCTGAAGGAAAAGGGGAAGGGGAAGGTCGTCGGAGTCATTGGAGATTCCACTTTCATCCATTCGGGAATCACACCACTGTTGAATATGGCCTACAACAAAAGCGAGGCCGTGATCGTCATCGCCGACAACCGCACGACGGCCATGACCGGGATGCAGGAGCATCCGGCCACGGGATTCACGCTGCAGGGCGAACAGACCAAAACGCTGGATTTTATAGCCCTGGCAACGGCGCTTGGCGTGGAGAACGTCCGCGTCATCGATCCCTACGATCTGAAAATGACGAGAACTGTCATGAAGGAGGAGCTGTCCAAACCCGGACCATCGGTTGTGATCTCCAACCGTCCCTGCGTTCTGTTCAAACGTTTTCAGACAGTACCGGCGAAGCCGCTCCGGATCGATCCGGCGAAGTGCATCGGCTGTAAAATGTGTCTGGGGCTTGGCTGCCCGCCGATTGCCTGGAAGAAATTCGATGACATGCCCGAAGACCAGATCCGGAAGAATACCAAGAAACAGGAGGGCCATTCCTTCATCGATCAGGATCTCTGCAACGGCTGTACGGTCTGCCGGCAGCTCTGCAAGGTGGGCGCTATCGGAGAGGAGGTATCGGCAAATGAGTAACGCCACTAAAAGCATCTTATTGGCCGGCGTCGGCGGCCAGGGCATCCTCCGGGCGAGTGATATCCTCTGCCGGGCGTTCATGGCTACGGGCCTCGACGTGAAAAAAAGCGAAGTGCACGGAATGGCCCAGCGGGGCGGCTGCGTGACGAGTCATGTCCGCTATGGCGCAAAGGTTTTCTCCCCCATTGCCAAGAAGGGGGACGTGGACATCCTGCTTTCTTTTGAAAAGCTGGAAACGTTGCGTTATCTGGATTATCTTAACGCGGATGGCGTCGTGATCATCAATGAAGAGGAAATCTATCCGCCGTCGGTGAATCTCGGAGACGTCGTATATCCAGGCAAGATCGAGGCGTTGACGTCCCGATATTTCAAAAAGGTCAAATGCGTAAACGCACCCGACATCGCCCGCAGGGCAGGGAACGTCAGGGCCGTTAATACTGCTCTGCTTGGCGCTTTGTCCAACGAGCTGAAGATAACGGATGAGGTCTGGAACCGGATCCTGAAGGAATCCTTCCCGCAGAAGACGCTGGAGGCCAATCTGCAGGCGTTTAACCTTGGAAAACAATCTTGACGACTTCGTAAAAAGTCCGGATGCTCAAGTTGCGCTTCAACCTTCGTCGTTGCGTACACCCGGTACGCATCACTTGGATGGGGACACGACTCTGTCATGTCCCCATGCGCCTTGCCTGCGGAACTTTTTACGAAGCCGTCGAACTTGGACAATTATCCGACTTTTTTTATAAGGTCGTCAATCTTGAAGCGTGTAACATCCATAATTCTGACGCTGTTTGTCATGAACACCCTGTGTCTTTCCCTTGTTGTTGCGCAGGAGGCGCCAGAAGGGCAGGGGGACCGCAACAGGTTGTTCGGATTTGCGGAAGCCCTTTTTGCCGAAGGGGACTATTACAGGGCCATCACCGAATACAAGCGGTTCAAATATCTCTATCCCATCGATATTCTGGTTGAAAAATCTGATTTTCGCATCGGCGAGTGTTATTTCAGGGCCGGGCGCCGGGCTGAAGCGATCGATTCCTTCAATGCTTTCATCCTTCAATATCCCAAAGGCGCCCTACGTTCTGATGCGCTTTATCTTAAAGGACAGGCCGAAAATGAACAAAAACGCTACGCGGACGCCCTGACGACTTTTAACGAGCTGATCCGGACGGGCGGCACCGACTATCGCGACAGGGCCCTGTACGCACAGGCGCTTGTCCTTCTGGCGCAGCAGGACTGGCAGAGGGCCCGCGAGGCCTTTTCATCGCTGCCGCAGGAAAGCACGCTTCATCCGGTGGCAAAGCTTTATTCAGATGGACTTGGCCGCATGGATGGACTTCCGCGCAAGTCACCGGCTCTGGCGGGAACGCTGGCGACAGTTCTCCCCGGCGCCGGCCATCTCTACGCGGAAAGACCGCGTGACGCTCTCGTTTCCTTTTTGCTCAACGGTTCCTTTATATGGGCTGCCGTGGAACTCTTCCGTAACAACAATAATGTCGCCGGCGGGGTTGTCGCTTTCTTTGAACTGGGCTGGTATGGCGGAAACATCTATAGCGCCGTCGGCAGCGCCCACAAGTACAACAAACGCATCGAGGACGAGTTCCTGCAGGGCTTGAAGGAGAAAAGCGGCATATCCCTTTATCGGGATCGGATGGGGGTAAATTATATCATGTACAGTCTGATGTTTTAGTCGTAATCATTTATTATATATTGTTTTTTTTAAAATAAGCCCGCATTATCTCATCTAAAGAATGATATTATTTTCACAACATGTTTAAATATATACTAATTCTGTTGATATTTCTTTTTTTCTGCGGCACCTGCACGTCAGCGGAGATACCTCGATTCGATCCGTGGGATTTCAGTGTCATTTCAACCGGCGATGCTGTTTTGTCAGATACAGGACGCTCATTGTCCATGCCCGGACGCCTTCTGTGGCTTGGAGTCAAGGGATTTCGGGAGACGGTTGGCGCAGTTGACGGCGACCGCTGCCGGATGTTACCCACCTGTAGTGTCTATAGCCTGCAAGCAATTGAAACACATGGATTTATCATGGGCATTCTGATGACTATCGACCGCTTGCTGCACGAAATGGATGAAATGGAACTGGCCCCGGTTGTGATGGTTCACGGCGATGCCCGTTTTTCAGATCCCGTCAGCGCCAATGATTTCTGGTGGAACAAGGCCGGACAGCTTGACAAACAATCATTCATGGGTAATTTAGCAACGCAAAGGCCGTGAGGGGAGGGCGTTATGTCAGAAGATTATTACAAGATACTGGGCGTTGAGAAAAGCGCATCGGAAGAGGATATAAAAAAGGGCTATCGCAAGCTGGCAATGAAATACCACCCGGACCGGAATCCGGGCAACAAGCAGGCCGAAGAGAAATTCAAAAAGCTTAGCGAGGCCTACGCCGTCCTGAGCGACCAGGAAAAACGAAAGCAATACGACAGCTTCGGTTCCGACGCCTTCCGGCAGCGCTACAGCCAGGAAGACATTTTCAGAAACTTTGATTTCAACGATATTCTTAAAGAATTTGGTTTCAACCTGGGCGGTCGCGGGTCACGGGGCTTTGGCGGTGGGCGGAACCGCACCTTTACCTTCGGACAGGGCGGCGGTGATCCCTTTGCCGACCTTTTCGGCGGCGCTCAGGGCTATGCTCAACAGCAGGTGCCGCAAAAAGGCCAGGATTTAGAGTATAACCTGTCAATAACACTTGAAGAATCAATTCTCGGCGCCGAAAAGAAACTGTCGTTGCAGAAGGAGGACCGCGTCGAGGAAATCAACATCAAAATTCCTCCGGGAATCAGCAGCGGTAAAAAACTACGTCTGGCCGGTAAGGGTGCGCCCGGATATGACCGAGGGCAGTCGGGCGATCTTTTTCTGAACGTCAATGTCCTGCCGCATCCGATCTTTGCCCGGGACGGCGTCGATATTTACGTCGAAAAAGCAGTCAATTATTCCCAGGCCGCCCTTGGCGCGACAATCGATGTTCCTACGGTCGAAGGGGCAATCAAGAGAATAAAAATTCCCGCCGGAACGCAGAGCAATACCAAAATCAGGATGAAGGGTTACGGCGTCCCCAATTCAAAGGATGGTGGCAAAGGCGATCAGTATGTAAAAATATCCGTCAACGTCCCGAAAAAACTCACAGAACGTCAATCCCAGCTTGTCAAGGAAGCTTGCCGAAGAAGGCCTTTAGCGCAACGATCTCACAAATGCATTAATGTCATATAAGATATGTTATGTAAACTTGGAGCACAAATTAAAGATTTACAAAGTCATCAGGTCATAAATCCAGAGCAGATACTCCCCTGACAGAGTCATAAAATGAAAGAAAGACATTTCGGCCCCATCTGTTTAATCCCCGGTGAGAACAACGGGAAATATCCCTTCTGTCATTCAGTTTATATTGAAGGTGCTGGCATTCTCATCGATCCCGCTTCCGACCGCAAGCGGCTTGAGGAAATCCGCGACCGGCACGGCGTCAAAGCGATCTGGCTCAGCCACTGGCATGAGGATCATTTTAAGTATCTGGATCTCTTCGAGGATATTCCCCTGTGGATTTCCCGCGCCGACGCCCCGCCCCTGTCCGACCTGGAGATCCTGCTGGACTGGTACGGCATTGCGAATGACGAGCACCGTCAATACTGGCGAAGGCTCATGCTTGAACAGTTCAACTTCCGTCCACGCCTGCCTCATGGCTACCTGCAGGGCGGCCAAGAGATCCACCTCGGGGATTTGACCGTGGATCTGATCGCAACGCCCGGACATACCCCTGGCCATCTGGCCTTCTTTTTCCGGGAGCCTTCCGTACTCTTTTTGGGAGATTATGACCTCACGCGCTTTGGTCCCTGGTATGGCGACGTCCACTCCAGTATCGAAGAAACGATCGCCTCGCTCGCGCGTCTCAGGCAGATTCCGGCCCGCGTCCTTCTGACCAGTCACGAGACCGGAATTTTTGAACAGCCGTCGGCTGCCCTCTGGGAGCAATACGAACGCGTGATTGACGAGCGGGAAAGCAAGCTCATGCAGGCGATGGATCGACCGAAATGCTTTGAGGAAATTGTCAACCTGTATTTGATTTATGGGCGGCCGCGTGAACCCCGGGAATTTTTTGAATTCTGCGAACGGGCGCTCATAACAAAGCATATCGAACGACTGGAGCGGCGCGGCATGGTCCTGCGTGAGCATCGCTGTTGCGTGGACCCTTTTGACGATCTGGCGTACTATCTGCTGGCGCATTCGTGCAGCGGCGGCAAAACGAACACGTAAGAAATCTTCTAAACAAACCCGATTTCCCGGCTATAGCTGAATTGACGACGCCAGCCCGCCTGGGGATGGGTGCTGTCTAAGCAAGCCTCCCCTACCCTTCCGACCGACTCCTCGTCAACCGTCACGGGGTTGTGACCGCCGATGAAACCGGTATCCGCGGCTATCATGGGATGATGACCCGGCAGGCAGTCGCACTCGGAGGCAATATTCAGCAGGGCATTAATAAGGATCGTCCTGCCATTGATCTTGCGCCACACCGCAGCTGCCGTTTCCACAAGCTTTTCCTGAAAGACCCGGTCGTCCGTGTTCCAGCATATGTCCAGGGCCAGCTCCGGACACAGGCCGATGCACTGGGCGCACCCGATGCATATATCCATGTCATAAACGGGATAATCGTCATCGGTTAAGCAGGCCGCACCGGTGGGGCAGACCTCGACACACAGGCCGCACTGCGAGCATTTTTTCTTTTTGAGTTTCGGCCGGGCGTCGGCATGCATGCGCTGTTTCTGCGCCCGTGACGCAAACCCCATGGAAAGATTTTTGATCGCCCCGCCGAAACCCGAAGCCAGGTGTCCCTTGAAGTGCGAAAAAATAACAAATCCCTCGGCCCGGTCAAACACCGGAGCTACCTGAACGCTTTTGAAATGCCGATAACCGGCGGGAATATTAATGGTATCGCGGCCGTCCAGACCGTCAGCTATGATGACCGGGCAGCCAAGTGCGTGTGCGCTGTAACCATGTCCGGCGGCGGTTTTCAGGCTCTCTTCACCGTTGCGGCGGCTCCCGGAATAAAGCACCGTTGTGTCAAAAACAAAGGGGCTGGCGCCGAGTTGCAGAAGCCACTGGACGATTTCTTTAGCAAAAGCCGGGGGCAGAAAGCTGTGATTTCCCTTTTCACCCCAGTGAAGCTTCACGCCGATGCGATCCCCCTTCCTGAATGGATGTGTCTGTTGCGCCAGCAGCATCCGCAGGGCATGAAGGGAGGCGTCCCCCAGGCCGGCGCCTGGTTGATAGATGATATTCTGCATCGGTAACCTCCATTATGATTGGGTTGTCTCCATGCCGATGACAAACGCTTTCAGGTTCATATCCAGTTTGTCTCCTGAAAGGGTCTGCTGCATGACCGTCTTGAAATCGTTAAGGGTTACGGCAAGTTCACCCCAAGACGCCAGGGCTCCGAGCATCACGATATTGGCCAGGATGGGATTCCCAAGCCGGATGGCCTGATCGGTCGCGTCGATCATCCAGAGTTGCGCCGAAAGTTCCCTGAGCGATGCTCTGATTTCTTCATCCGAGGGATACGCCAGCTCCCCCGCAATGACCCCCACGGGATAAACAGGCCTGGTATTAGCCAGAACAACAATGCCGGGATGACCATAGGCTGCCAGGACGCGGATGGCCTCGACCGGCTCGAGAGCGATCACGACATCGGCCTTTCCCCTCGGGATCTGCGGGCTCCAGGTTCCTTTGGACGAAACCCGGATGTGGCTCATCACCGCGCCGCCCCGCTGGGAGGCGCCGAAAGTCTCGCCGATGGTGGTCATGAATCCTCTGTTTACGAGCATCGTGGACAACACGCGGGAGGCCATGACATTTCCCTGACCGCCGACGCCGGTGATAATAATATTGTAAGGGTCCTTTGTGAGCCGCAGTATTTCCATCATCATGCCACCTCCTTCAGGATGGCCTCACGGGGGCAGATATCGGTGCAGACGCCGCATCCGGCGCACAGGACCTCATCCACGACGGCTCTGCGCTTCTGCTTGTCCCACACAAGCGCAGGACAACGAAAAATACGCGTGCAGAGGCGGTTGCAGCCGCAATCCTCGCCGATGCAGAGGGTTTCATCCACATGAACGTCATATTTCTTTACGCTCTTCTTCTCCGGCGAAAGACCGCATTTCTGACGCAGAATCAAGACATTGACCCCGTCCCGATTCTCCATCAGCCCGTTGAGCGTTTTCTGTGTCTGGGCGAGGTCGAAAGGATCGCGCACCTCCACTCTGGCCCCCATCGCCCGGCAGATTGCTGCAATATCCAGATCCGGCGAGTCCTGCCCCATTGCGTTGATCCTAAGACCGGGGTGGGATTGAAATCCCGTCATCGCCGTACCGCTGTTATCGAGAATTACCATTGTGATGTTTGCACGGTGATGAATGGCATTGACCAGTGCGGGCATCGCGGCATGAAAAAACGTCGAATCGCCGCAGACAGCCAGCACGGGTTTATCGAGACCGAACGGGGCGAGTTGCCCGAATCCGCTGGCAACGCCCGTTCCGGATCCCATCGAATGCAGGGTTTTGAGCGTATTGGCGCCGCCCGGAAAAATATCCAGCGTATAGCAGCCGATATCTCCGCAGACAAAGCCCTGGCGGTCATCAAGTTTCAGGGCATTCCGGATGCTCCAGTAGGACGCCCGGTGAGGACAGCCGGGACAGAAAGCCAGTCCGCGTTGCGGCGAGTTGCGTGTTGCGGCTGCCTGCGCCGCTTTTTCATAAGCCGGGTCCACGGACGCATAAGCAATATCCAGAATCCGGCTCAGCGCAACGGCCACGAGATCCGGTGACAGCTCTCCCAGCATGGGGATCGTCCCGTCATTCTTCCCGTAAAAGGTCTTGATCCCGACTTCTTTTGCCGTCTCGGCGGCGATGACCTTGACACCTTCCTCCAGAAAAGGCAGGACCTCCTCCACAATCAGGATTTTATCCGTGCCGGAAAGATGCCGTTTGATCAGATTCGGCGGCAGGGGCCAGGTGGTCCCGAGTTTCAGAAGCCCGACGCGTCCACCGAGACTCAACATGTGGATGGCCTCGCGGCTGTAGAGCGAACAGGCGCTGCTCGTGATGATCAGGACCTCCGGTCTTTCCGGGCCTTCATAGGTGTTGAATGGACTCCGCTCAAAAATATCCCTGGCCTTTCTGATCCTGTTCTGCTGGAGGCCATGCTTATAGGCGACGGGCATACTGGTTATGGGGCCTTCGTTGGGATCGAGGATTAACCCGTCGTGGCGGAATTCGGCGCGCCGGACCTGATCCGGAAGCTTTCCAAGGCGCACATTCCCGCTGGCGTGGGACAGGCGAGTGACGCTGCGCAGCATGACGAGCGTCCGGAGCTCCTCAGACAGATCAAAAGCCCACCTGGTCATATCTTTAGCCTCTTGAAAATTACCGGGCTCAAGCAGCGGAATTTCGATCATCCGGGCAAAATGGCGCGCCTCTCCTTCATTGACGCTGGACAGCGCACCCGGATCGTCGCAGGTGACCAGCACTATTCCGCCGCGTGTACCCGATCCGGCCAGATGAAGCAGGAAATCCGAGGCCACATTGACCCCGTTCTGTTTCATAACGCAAAGCGACCTCAAGCCCGCAAAGGAGGCGGCGGCAGCAACCTCCATGGCCACCTTTTCATTGGTCGACCATTCGACATATAGATTCCGCGCGCGCGCGACGCCTGCAAGGTTTTCCAGGATCTCCGATGAAGGCGTTCCAGGATAGCCGGCCGCCACATTTATCCCCGCCTCGAGGGCGCCGCGGGCGATGGCTTCGTTGCCCATCAACAGATGAAATATCCCCTCCCGCACATCCAGCAATTTTGACATCATCACCTCCCTATTTCAAAGCGGCAAGTACGTGATCCCGTGCGTCCAGATAGAGCAGGTCATCGGCGCTGCCGCTTTTTTCCACCAGGTTTTTTACGGCGGCTTTCTTTTTTTTCACGGCGGCTTCTTTCAATGTTTTCAGGCTCCATGCGGGGACATCGCGAAATTCCAGCATGCCGCTTTCTCTAGCCCGTTCCATCAGCTCCAGACCCGTCCGGGTTCTGACGATCACCTGGTTCCATGAGCGCGTCTCTTCCCAGTTCTCGGAAAAACGCGCCGAACCGACGGAAAGATCGGCATACTCAGCCGTCGTATCGATGCAGTAACGACAGGCTTCGCGCACCAGGGTCTCGACCTCTTCCATGGGAAACCTGAGTACACCATTGGCGGTAAAAACCTCGAGAACGCCCTCACCCGGTGGAACCTCCATGCCCGTGATCTCATTAAGACCTGTCCTGGTCTGAAGAAGATCAATCAGCGTCGCCCAGGAAAGCGTAAATCCGCAGAACAGGCCGATGACCAGCTTCAGTTTGTCGATCGGGTTGTCACCAGAGGTCAGCTCCGGCTTGAATCGCATTTTTGCCAGGGCAAAGGTCTGGCAGGGCGTGGCCACGACGCCGATCTTCTCAGCCTGGCTCCTTGCCGCGTGGTTGAATTCGGCAATCGTTGGAGAAACGATGAATTTGCTTTTTGTATGTTTTCGGAGCTCCTCCGATTGGTGAACCGTCGCCCCTTCATGCATAAAACGCTCCCGGCCCTCTGCGACAACGGCGGCGTCAATCAACCCGTCCTGAAGGGCCAGGGACATCAAGGCTGAAACCGTTCCGCCGTGCTGGGCTTGCCGGCGGAGCTCGGCGTCGGCGGCGCGGACGATGTAAAAAGCCTTGACCGGCCCGATTTCCGGGGTAAAATCGGATTCCTCAAAGAAACGCCGGCGCATCGCTTCGAGATCCACCGGTGTCCTGGGACAAAAAGCATAGCAGCGCCCCGATGTAATATCGCAGGAATTCAGAATAATCGTCCGGTCATGGTAAAAAACCTGATAAGGACAAAGGTTGACGCAGGCCCCGCAACCTGTGCACAGTCCCGCATCCCGGACCTGCGCCGTGAGCTCCTTCTGCCCCATGATTGGTTTTGCCATCGATACCGCCCTCCTTGTGTTCGAGACATTCCTTCTAAGATATTCCATATGCGGAAATATTTCTTATCACATTTGGCAAAAGGCGAACAGCGGATTAAGTATTTTATTTATCTTCAGATTGACAAAAACACCTTTTCCCTGCTATCTTGCACATAATTCGGAAGTGATCGAAATTTCATTTTTTTAAAGGAGGGGGGATATGTTGCAGATTGCGTCTTACGAGTCATATCAGGAGGGGCAGATCTTATTCAAGGAGGGGGATTCGGGAGACTGGGTCTATGTGGTCGAGTCAGGTGCCGTGGAGTTGTCCAAGATGATCGGGGAAACGAAGGTCGTCATCGAAGTGCTGCGACGTGAAGGGGATGTCTTTGGTGAGATGGCCTTTCTTGCCAAAATTTCAAGGACAGCGACGGCCCAGGCGATCAGTCCGACAACTGTGGGAATCATCGATCGGAAATATCTGGATGAAGAATTTAATCGACTGAACGGCAGCTTCCAGTTGATTTTAAAAGCACTGGTGCTGCGTTTGAAAAGAACAACGGAAGCAATCGCCCAAGCCAGGGTAAAAGCATAAACCTGCCATATCCACTGTTCAGAATGTGGGAGCACAGGAATGTGACCGTCATCATGAAAATCGTCCTCAAACACGGAACGGCGCCTTTGGTAGACACCGGACGATCGTGCGCCGGGGACGAACCAGGGGTGCAAGGTGGAAAAAAAGGGCGAAATTTTGCAAAGTGGGGACAGAATCACATTTGAGCAATCCAGAAAAACAAAAGGCTGCAACCCTAAAAAGCCGCAACCTCTTGTTTTTACTTGGTGCCCGGAGCCGGGGTCGAACCGGCACAGCCACAAGGACCGAGGGATTTTAAGTCCCTTGCGTCTACCAATTCCGCCATCCAGGCACTTGTCATGATTGCCGTTTCACATATTATTATTACAAAAGCGTGTCAAGGCTATAATCCACCATCCATTTCCTTACAGAGCGTTCTGTGCGATTTCAGGATGCATGAATCGCGTCCATGATCCGAAGCACAAAGAAGAGATAAAGCGGATATTCAGCGGTGCGATGAGACGAGGATCGGAAAAGGCCTCAGCCGTTCTTTCAAACCAGCTCCAGCTCTCCCCATGCGCCAAGTTCGTTCCCGACAATGATCAGGATGCCGAGCACACCCCTGATCCGGGCGCCGTAAGTCAATGCCTTTTTAATGTCCTTTTTCGTTTTCACGCGGTTTCCGATCGCCGTCGCCGCGGCATCGGCCAGAGATGCGGACCCGGACTTCACACAAACGGCGTCCGCAGCTCCGAAGCTCAGCGACGGGCCGACCGTTGCCGAGGACGTGCAGACGCCTGCAGGCGTCTCCTCGGGCCGGATGCGGATAGCCAGCCTGTGGCTCAGAGGAGAAGCACCGGCAAAAACGCCGATTTTTATTTCCTCGTTACACTTCAGGAAGATATCGCCTCCATTTTCAACAATCACGTTCGGGGTCAGCGACAGCAGGTCTTTCCCGACGTGTTCGGCAATGGCCCCGGCTACCGCCGCCATGGGCCCCACGCCGGCCAACCGGGCAGCTTTGAGCATGTCCCGGACGATATCGGGCGCCAGGTCGTCCGGCTCAAGCGGAATCAGTGCGCTTATAAACGCAGGATGACCAGCAATATAGGTCTCCAGGTGGGTCCGGTGGCGATGTACGGATGCGAGCGCCGGCCCTTTCAATTCAATGTCGGAACGGATCAGCAGGTCTGTTTCACGCACCGTGACCTGATAGGACAGGAGGTTATTTTTTGAGATATGGCGGCGATAGGTTCTTTCCAGATATTGCATAAAGAAGAGACCTGCACGGGGAAAAAGCCTGAGTTCGTCAGATGAAGCGGGTGGCGCCGTCGCCCAGGATCCGATCGGCTTCCTGCCTGAGTTGCTCGGTGGGAGCAAACCGCACATTTTTACCCAGATAGATCACTGTTTCAGACTGATCATCCAGCAGATGAATGAAGCCCTCGGCCTTGCCCGGTTGCTTTTTCAATACTGCCCGGAGCGCTTTCAGGTCATGATCCGCCAGGCGCAGCGTATCAAAACGGAAACTGGCCGTCTGAAAAGGATGATCGAGAGCCTCGGAAAGCAGCAAGACCTCCGCTGCAATGACTTTGATACTTTCCTCGCCGGCATCGACCGTGCCTTTGACCAGGAGCGGTTCCTCGCCGTGCAACAAATCATAGGCCTTTCGATAAACATCCGCAAAAAAGACCACCTCAATTGACCCCTTGAGGTCTTCAATGGTTACATAGGCCATGAGGTCTTTTTTCTTGGTCGTCGTCTCACGGATGTGGCTGACAACGCATGCAAAACGGACATCTTCCTGATCTTTTTTCTCCAGGATTGCGTCGGCGTCGGTATTGACGACCTTCATCAATCGATCTTTAAATCCGGCCAACGGATGGCCGGTAATATAGAAACCCAGCGTTTCCTTTTCCTGGGCAAGCAGTTCTCTAGAATCCCACTCTGGAAGTTGCTGCAAAACGGCCTTCTCAGCCATATCGGGATCGGTGCCTTCTTTTTTTTCCAATTGATCAAAAATACTGAACTGGCCGCTGCTCTTTTCCCGCTGGCGGCGCTGCGCCAGTTCAATGATTTCCTCGTTGGAGGCGATCAATGCCCGCCGTTTGTAACCCATGCTGTCAAAAGCGCCGCACTTGATCAGGCTTTCGACGACGCGTTTATTGACTTTCCTGAGATCCACATTTTCACAAAAATGATAGAAGGAGCGGAATTTTCCGAGGCGGTCCCGGGCTTCGATCCAGGTGTCGATGGCGCCGATCCCCACATTCTTGACCGCGGAAAGACCAAAACGGATTTGATCTCCCGAAACGCTGAAATCACGATGGGATTCGTTGATGTCGGGCGGCAGGACAAATATCCCCATGTCCTTGCAGCCGGCAATATGCTTGATGATTTTATCCCGGTTGTCTTTTTCACTGGTCAGCAGTGCAGCCATGAATTCCGCCGGATAGTGCGCCTTCAGGTAGGCCGTCTGGTAAGAGATCATGGCGTAAGCCGTACTGTGGGACTTGTTGAAACCATACTGCGCAAACTTCTCCATCTGCTCCCAGATTTTTCTGGCTTTAGGCTCTGCTATCTTTTTTGTTTTTGCTCCCGAGAGAAATTTCGGTTTCTCCTTTTCCATCTTTTCGAGCTCTTTCTTGCTCATGACCTTCCGGAGTGTATCGGCTTCGGCCATCGTGTAATTGCCGATGGCGCCGGCAATCTGCATGACCTGTTCCTGGTAAACGATGACCCCGTAGGTTTCCTTCAGGATGGCTTCCAGCTCAGGCAATTCATAGACTATTTTTGTCCTGCCCTGCTTGCGCGAGACAAACTCCGGCACCATGCTCATCGGTCCCGGGCGGTAAAGGGCGATCAGGGCGATCACATCCTCGATGCAGTCAGGTTTCATGCTGACGAGAATATCCTTCATACCAGCGCTTTCCAGTTGAAAGACACCGTCCGTATCGCCGCGCATGAGCAGTTGATAGGTTTTCTCGTCGTCCAGGGGCAGCGCGCCCATATCAACTTCGTCCCCCCTGCCCTCTTTGATCAACCGAAGCGCATTCCTGATCACAGTCAGTGTCTTGAGACCCAGAAAATCGAATTTAGTCAGGCCAATGGCCTCGATGTCCTTCATGGCAAACTGTGTGACCGTATCGTCCTTCGGTGCACAGAGAGGGACCCTTTCCACCAGCGGCACGTCTGAAATCACGACGCCGGCGGCATGCGTGGAGGCGTGACGGTTCAGACCTTCCAATGCTCGCGAAAGGGAGAGCAGTTTCGCAATTTTCGGATTCTTTTTTTCCTCTTCCTGCAGCCGGGGTTCCATTTTAACGGCGTCATCGAGTAAAATGTTCAGTACGTTCGGTACAAGCTTGGCAATGGCGTCCACTTCCCCATAAGGCATATTGAGCGCACGGCCCACGTCCCGGATGACCGCCCTGGCCTGCATCTTGCCGAAGGTGATAATTTGTGAAACCCTGTCATTCCCGTACTTTTGAGTCACATATCGGATGATTTCATCCCGCCCTTCCTGGCAGAAGTCGATATCGATGTCCGGCATACTGATCCGGTCCGGATTCAGAAAGCGCTCGAAAAAAAGACCATAACGAATCGGGTCGATGGTGGTGATGCCAAGGGCGCAGGCCACGAGGCTTCCGGCCGCAGAGCCTCGACCCGGACCGACAGGAATGCTGCATTGTTTTGCATAATTCACGAAGTCGGAGACAATCAGGAAGTACCCGGCAAACCCCATGGATCGGATCATATCGAGTTCTTCCATGAGGCGTTTTTCGTATTTCTCCCAAGTCGTTCCGTTCTGTATTCCCTTGAGAATCCTGGGCATCAGCTCCTGAAGACCTTTCTCGGCCTTTTGTGCCAGCACATCATCGAGATTTTCACCCGGGGAAATCTCGAAATGCGGCAGGAGAATCTGGCCAAAGTCAAGCGTCAGGTTGCACATTTCCGCGATCCGGATCGTATTTTCGATGGCTTCCGGGCATTTGTGAAACAGGCGCTTCATGTCCTCCGGCGAGCGCAAATAGAACTGGTCGGTTCCGAAGCGCATCCGGTCCTTGTCTTCGAGCGTCTTGCCGGTCTGGATGCACAGCAGCACCTCGTGCGCCTCCGCATCCTCGCGGTTGATATAGTGGCAGTCGTTTGTGGCCACCAGCGGGATGGCCAGTTCGCAGCTCAATGCAATCAGTCCCTCATTGGCAATGCTTTGTTCCGGCAGACCGTTTTCCATTATTTCAAGGAAAAAGTTTCCCGGCCCAAAGATCGCCTGGTATTCACGGGCCGCCTGACGGGCTGCATCCCGGTTGCCCCGCAGCAGAAAGTCGGCAATTTCGCCATGCAGGCATGCGCTCATACCGATCAAGCCTTCGTGATGGTCTTTGAGAATCTCCTTGTCGATCCTGGGCTTGTAATAAAATCCATCCAGATAGCCCGCCGTGGTCAACTTCATGAGGTTCTTATATCCCTGCATGTTTTTTACAAGCACCAGCAGATGCTTTGCCGATTCGCCGGCATGGTGGCCGCTTTTATCGAAACGGCTCTTCGGCGCGACATAAAGCTCACAGCCGATGATGGGCTTGATCCCATGCTTGTAGGCCTGCTGATAAAAACTGATAGCCCCGAACATATTGCCGTGGTCGGTCATGGCAATAGCCGGCATCTGGCATTCCCTGGCTTTTTTCAGCAGATCATCGAGGCGGATGGCGCCGTCCAGCAGGCTGTACTGCGTATGGACGTGCAGGTGAACAAAGTCGGCATGTTTCATGGGGCTGCTCTATATTTTTATCAAACCGATACCATTGAAAAACGGTTTCGCCGCAACTCAAAATCTTTTATTGCTATAAAAATTATCTAATCAAGCCAGTAGTTCGGCGCTTCTTTGGTTATGATGACGTCATGCACGTGGCTTTCCCTCAGACCCGCGGAGGTGATGCGGACAAAGTGCGCGTTTTCCCGCATGTCACGAATCGTCCTGCATCCCACGTAGCCCATGCCGGCCTTGAGGCCGCCGATAAGCTGCTGAATGCTGGCCGACAGGGATCCCCGGAACGGGACCCGGCCTTCGATGCCTTCGGGGACAAGCTTCAGATCGCCCTCGATGTCATCCTGATAGTAGCGGTCGCGACTCCCCATTTTCATGGCCTCCAGGGAGCCCATTCCCCGATAGACCTTGTAACTTCTCCCCTGGAAGAGAATGGTTTCGCCGGGGCTCTCCTCCGTTCCGGCAAAGAGGCCGCCGATCATGACGGCATGGGCGCCCGCAGCCAGGGCCTTGACGATATCGCCGGAAAATTTGATGCCCCCGTCGGCAATCACGGGGATGCCGTGCTGCGCCGCGGCTTTATAGGCGTCGCGAATGGCGCTCATCTGGGGAATCCCGACGCCGGCAATGATACGCGTCGTGCAGATGGAGCCGGGGCCGACGCCGATTTTGACGGCATCTACGCCCGCCTCGATGAGGGCCTTGGCCCCCTCCGCCGTGGCGACATTACCGGCGATGAGTTCACATTTGGGGAAATTCCGCTTCGTATCCCGAACGGCATCCAGAACACCGGCGGAATGCCCGTGGGAGGTGTCGATGACGATCACGTCCGCCCCGGCATTCAACAGGGCGTCCACCCGCGGTTCCCGGTCCAGGATGCCGACTGCCGCACCGACCCTCAAACGGCCCAGGGAATCCTTACACGCATTCGGATATCTCTTGATCTTTTCAATGTCTTTGATCGTTATCAGGCCCTTGAGATTGTAATCGTCATCAACCACCAGCAGTTTTTCAATGCGATGTTTGTGGAGCAGTTTTTTCGATTCATCGAGGGAAATATTTGATTTTACAGTGACGAGACGCTTCTTGGTCATGACCTTTGATACCGGCTGGTCCAGATTAGTTTCAAAACGAAGGTCGCGGTTGGTCAGGATCCCGACGAGTCTGCGGTTCTTGACGACCGGAACGCCGGAGATGCGGTACTGATTCATGAGATTCAGGGCATCGCTTACCTTCTGTTCCGGTCCGATCGTAATCGGATCCACGATCATGCCGCTTTCCGATTTCTTGACCTTGTCCACCTCCAGGGCCTGTCGCTCAATGCTCATGTTCCTGTGGATGATTCCGATTCCCCCCTCCTGGGACATGCAGATCGCGACTCTGGATTCAGTGACCGTATCCATAGCCGCACTGACAATGGGAATGTTCAGGGGGATGTTTTTCGTCAGCAGCGTTGACGTCTCCACATCCCTGGGCATGACGGCCGATGCCGCGGGCACAAGCAGCAGGTCGTCAAATGTCAGAGCCTCTTTTACGTTGTCTTCGAGCATGTTACGCCTCCCTTTGATGACAACTTTGTAAAAAGTCCGGATGCTCAAGTTGCGCTTCATCCTTCGTCGTTGCGGCGTACGCCAAAGTACGCCATACTCGGATGGAGACACGACTCTGTCATGTCCCCATGCGCCTTGCCTGCAGGGCTTTTTACGAAGCCGTCGATTTTGTCCGTTTCCGGACTTTTTGCGAATTTATCTTTGTTGGATTTGCTGATGATTTTCGTCTTTCAGATAATACCGTTCTCCATTGAGCGGAAAGAAATATTTATCCCGATCCTCATCATATTCAATCTCGCCGGCTAACTGATAATAGGCCGGCCGCAGGAAACGCGCTTCAAAACGATGATCCTTGATGGTGCAGTACAGCACGCTTTCCTTTCCGATCCGAAGCGTTGCCGGGTCCAGCAGATCGATGGTGTCATCGGAAAGCAGCAGATAAAAGACCTTTTTTCCATCCTTTTCTGAAAGCGCCTGCCGGACCGACCGGACTACAAAGGCCGTGTCTTCAACCTCCAGATAACATCGGTCATTTTCCAGTTCGATCAGATAATTTCCCGTCTTATCCTGCCGGAGGTTCTGATAAAAGAAATTCACGATTTCTTTCCTGAACATTTCCGATCCCTTGTAATACCACACCCCCTCCTTGTCGATCCGGATCTGGCAAAGGGGGAGATCGCCCGCAATGTCCATGAAAAAACTCCTAAAATCGTTTCCTGCTGTCAAGCAGCATCGTCACCGGACCGTCGTTAATCAACTCCACCTTCATCATCGCCTGAAACTCGCCGCCCGCCACGCAGGCAACCTTTTCAGCCGCCTTTTTCATGAAATATTCATATAGATCCTTTGCAGGTTTGGGATCTTCGGCGCGGATAAAGGAAGGTCTTTTTCCTTTCCAGCAATCGCCCAGGAGGGTAAACTGGGATACCACCAGCAGATCGCCGGCGACATCCAGCAGGGAAAGATTCATCTTCCCGTCCCGGTCTTCAAAGATGCGCAGGCTGATCGCCTTTTCAAGCATCAAGTCGGCATCCCCGGTGGTGTCGCCCTTTTCGACACCGAGGAACACCAGAAGTCCGGAACCGATGCCTGAAATGACCTGATTGTTCACAGATACCGATACTTTATCGACCCTCTGGACCACCAACCGCATACGTCGCTCTTCCTCAGATGCAATGCATGTTAGCAATAAAGACAGGCTGCTTCAAGTCTTTTCTCGCATTATGGAATAATGGATGTTCGGGCGTCATGAGGTGCTGCAAGGGGAGGCTGATTTTATGTGGCGGATAGCTTCGGATTATACCTTGAGTCCCCGGGCGCGGGCCAATTCCCTCAACTGCATTTCAATGTCCGGGTTTGACTCCATGAGCCTTTTAAGATCGTTGCTTGTGATTCTATAGACAGAGGTAAAATCTTCGGTGGCCTTGATATCAGCGCTCCGGCGTTCGGTAAAGCCTGCTGCGGTGAATTCGCCGACGATGGCGGGTGGGGTAAATACGATTTCTGTCCCGGGAATCTCCAGGGCGCCGTGGGCCAGCACATAACCGCAGTCTTCCGTCTCCCCTTTTCTGATCAGGTAGTCTCCTGCATTCAGGTGAATATTGTTCAAGGAAAGGGCGAGATTGGTTTTTTCCATGACATCCAGCTTTCCGAATATCATGGTCCTGCTCAGCAGCTCCCGCGCTTCTGCGAGATGATAAAATCGTCTTTTGACATCGGGGTTGTCATTCAAGAATTCATGTATCACGTCGGCATTGAGCCCGATAACAATCCCATAAGTTAAGGCCTTGACGTGGGCGGTCCTCTTTTTGTCGCCGGAAACAAACACATTTTCTCCGAAGAAGTTTCCCGAATGGAGGACGGCAACCTCCTGGTTGTTTACTATAACCGAAAAAAGACCGAAACAGATGACAAAAAGGAATTCCGCTTCTTCCATCCTTTCCTGTAGAATGAGCTGCCCCGTGGCAATGGGACGAAAGACCGCCGCTTCACGCAGGATCTGAGCCCATCGTCCGACATCAATGTTGGGAAACGGCTTCACAAAACTGTCGATGGCCCTGCTGATGATGGACCCCGCGCTGAGGTTATCATAGGGAAAGAGATGGTACGGCTCGACAAAAGAGAAATGCAGGGGCGCATCGGTCGTTTCGTTTTGCCGATGACCTAGGAATGTCGCCCGGATATCATGTCCCATGAAGTCCTGCAACGCCGGATGCAATCCGGCTTCCCCGCCATCCGCGATGGTAATGTCTCCCTCGAAAATGCCTGTGAGCTGCTTGTATCTGGCCTGCGAGATGACGCCCTGCGCCAGCATCTTTTGGGCACAGGATATTCCGACGGTATCAGAAGTGATCTGAATCTCCGCAGGCAGTTCCCGCCGGTGTCTTTTTCGTGCCTTTACGGAAATACAGGGAACCGGGTGCGCCGTGTAGAAAAACAAGAATTCAATGCCGGAAATGGTCGTCCATTTTTCTGTCACAACAGGATGAAAGTCAAAGTACTGCCGGACCACCTCCATCGATACATCGAGCTGTAAGGACAAAATGTGCAGCATCATCTGGAAGATCTCGTTCACCGTATAGATTCTGATTTTTCTTCCCCGTCGGATGAGCTTCAACAACCCTCCCATATGGTCTTCATGGCAGTGCGTCAGGATCAGGGCGTCAATTTCAGCGATGCTGATGCCGGTCTTCAGCGCCAGCAAATCCCAGAAGGGACAGCAGTCAACCAGCACGGCAAGGCCATTGAGGCGGAAAACCATGCACGTTGTCGGTCCCTTTGACTGAAAGGGCGATCCATATCCGAGGACCTGGAGAGAAAAGGCGAGCGCTGCCGGAAATCCGCCGTAGTAAGGCGGAGGCTCCCACACTGGTTTAATTGTTTCATTTTCAACCGGCGAAATGTCCAGTTCGTAACAAGCTCCTGTTTCAATGTCCCGGATGAGATAGGACATGTTCTTTATTCTTTCCACCGACCACTGATTCGGCATAGGATGGCCGAATTCACAGCAGGATAACAGCCGATCAAGGGGAAAAGGCGCGCCTTGCTTATCCTTGAGGGTGAAAAAATCTTTTTCCTTGAGATACTGCCCTGACCATCCGGGATCAACGCCTGCAGACTCCAGAAATTCCTTCCCTGGCCCCTGAAAAGACAACTCAATCAGATTCATGGATCGTTCCAGCTCTTTTTTCGTGGCGAGCAGGGTGATCCTGTTTGCGATCGTCATGGTGCCGAGATCAAAGCATCCGCCTTTAAAGAGGCTGCAAAGAAAGACAAAGTCAAAGGGATTTAAAAGACGGTCCTCGTACGAATTCATGCCGCCGTGGACCAATACTTGAGGCCAGGGAAGATTTTCCTCTATGATGTATTGATGGTACCCTGCGAATCCGCCGAAGAGGACAATATCCCCCTTGATCCTGCACAAAGCCGTGCAGGGTCTCCGGTCCAGGATCTGAAAATCCTCAAAGCGCGAATGGGTCATAACCGTCACATGCTCCGGATATAGCCGGGGATATAGGGACGAGCTGACTGAAGATTATGCTTGCTCCATTACTCTTTTTCCCACGTTTGTTCAACAAAAAACTGAAGCAGGACGAAACATTATTTCCTGAGGGCTGGGGAAGCGTTTACCGCCAGCCAAGAATTTCAGTTACGGCGAGCGTTGCAATATCCATGAATTTACTGTTTTTAATGTTATCCGGCGGCATCATGTCAATGATACGGCTGAATGAGTTTTCAATAAGAACTTCACGGTCTTGGTCCATATGCCTGATTCCATAGCGAAAGTCTTCTTTTTGCTTTGCACTCAGCTTGTTGATCAGATTTTTTGCCGTCCAGATATTTCCGTATCGTGCAAAATCGGACAGACGGCTGGCATGATTGACGGTGTCGCCCAGGGATGTAAATTCTCCTCCGGGTGCAGCGCAGATCGTGCCGAAATATTCCTGTCCCTCGTTGATGCCGATATTGAGGTACAGTTCATTGAACCAGCCCTTGCGCATTTTCCATTCCATATTTAGTTTCTTCATGCATTCGCGGATCTGCAGAGCGCACAAAATAGCGTTCATCATATATTGATTGTCCCGCTCCTTGAGAAAGTAATAGACCATCCCGTCACCCACGTGCTTTCCGTGAGTGCCGTAATACTGTTTGAAAAATCCTTCCACACAGCTCCATATCTGATTGATCAGTTCGAAGTATTCCTCCGGTGGCAGTTCGGCGCAGATGCGGACAGAATTCTGCAGATCAGCGACGAGTACGCAATAGGGAACATGAACGGACTCCTCAATAGGGGTATGAATGAAGAGCATGCCTTCACGGAAGAGCATGTATTGGATATGCCCGAAGATCGGCACCCCTTCGTGATTGTATATCATAAGGGGGGATCTGTTAATGGCCTGACAATCGGCAATATTCAGGGTTTGCATGCGATCCCGGCGCAGGTCATTAACGATTTTTGTACGCTTGGAAAACAATTGGCGCCTTTCAATTTGATCACATCTTTTTTCAAGGATCCGTACTTCCTCTTGAGATATTCCCTCATAAAGTCCGCCCCGATCCGACATTATCTCCTTCACGAAACCCAGATGAAAATCGAGCAAATTCTGCATATTCTCCTGCTCATAATGACTGCTGCGCATGATCAGGCGAAAGATATTTCTTGCGGAAGGTTCTATAATGACGCTGATTTTTGACTGAAAGACCACGATTTCGGCCTGTGCGTTAATCCAGTTGATTTCAAATGCGCTGTTCAGCAAATAGGCGGGATATTTGATTTCATTGATTGTCAGGCTTAGGGGCTCAATTATTTCCTGTGTCATCATCTGGGAATTGGTCTTTTCAGATTGAATGTGTATGCCTGCGCTGCTTGCCTCCAGCAATCTGGATTTTTCCCGCATCAGAACCTCCCCCGAAGGTTCGATCAAATCAGGTCTATTTAACATTTCAATTATGACGTCCATAGCATGACCTTGTTTTTTCAACAATTTGATCTGTTCAATTGTATCAATGACACTTTCCGGAAAAAAGCCGAGCAGGCGCGCACGGATCGCCACCCCCTCCGGTTTCTTGACCATTGGCCGAGGTAGAATGTTCATTTTGATGTAATTATTCAGCGTTGCTCTGGATATGCCTGTTTTTTCGATGATATCAAGGCTGCTTACCCATCCTGTCTGAACTCTTTTTTCTTCTATCATTTTGCTCACCTCTTGCGTCCGTTCAAAAAGTTGACAAAAAAACCGGTATAATTGCCCTTGGCGAATGGCTTGTACAGTATAAATATACTGTTGTCAAGTATAAATATACAGTATAAATAGAATAAAATTATTTATATATTATTTTGCTATATATTATAAATAAATTATTTGGACAGTTCATCTTTTTAATTTAATTTAGCATTGATGTTGTTCGCTGCAAGTGATAACTCCTTGTAACAAAATCAAGATTGTGTTAGCCTCTCATTAATGAAAAAAAATATCCTTCTGGTTAATCCTTGGATATATGATTTTGCCGCTTATGACTTCTGGCTGACGCCGCTGGGCCTGCTGTCCCTGGCGGCTTTTCTCAGGAAAAACGGTTATGAACTCCGGATGATTGATTGCCTGCGGCATTCTGTGCAGGCTTCACTCCTTCCTCGGCTGGAGAAACGACCCAGGCGCTTTCCTGCCGGTCATGGCCATTTTTTCAAAGAGCCTCTTCCGAAGCCTGCTTCGCTTCACGCCATTCCAAAGCGGTACAACCGTTACGGCATAACGGAGGCGGAATTTCTCAAGGGCCTGCAGGCAATCAGGAATCCGGATCTGATTCTCGTGACATCCATGATGACCTACTGGTACCCTGCCGTGTTTGATACCATTGCAATACTGAAGGGAGAATTTCCGGGCGTTCCGATAATCCTGGGCGGGAATTATGTCACCCTCTGCGCCGAACACGCGCAAAAGGCGGGAGCGGATCTGCTCGTCGTCGGCGAGGGTGAACCTCAACTGCCTGAAATATTGAAAAAATTCCTTGGAGATGATATCATCTTCAAGGTTAATCCTGCTGATCTGGATTCCTACCCCTGCCCTGCCTATGACCTGTATGACCGCCTCGAACAGATTTCCATAATGACTTCGAGGGGCTGTCCTTTCCGTTGCAGCTACTGCGCCTCGCACCGGATCAATCCCGACTACAGGCGGCGAAACCCGATCAAGGTGGCCGACGAGATTGCATCCTGGCATGAGGGGTATGGGGTATCCCATTTCTCCTTCTATGACGATGCGTTATTGATTGATCCGGAAGGGATGGCCATCCCCCTGCTGAAAGAGATCATCAGGCGAACGCCGACCTGTCAATTTCACTGCCCCAACGGCCTGCATTTGCGGGAGGTGACCCCGGAACTGGCCAGGCTGATGTTCCGGGCGGGTTTCCGCACGATACGCTTCGGTTTCGAGACAGCCGATGGAAACCGTCAACGGGAGACAGGAGGAAAAGTCGACAATGAAGACCTCGAACGCGCCGTGGCGTATCTGCGGGAGGCCGGCTATGCGCCTGAAGATATCGGAATCTACCTGCTCTGCGGCCTGCCCGGACAAATGGCGATCGAACTCCATGAAGCGATAAATCTTGTAAAACGCTGCGGCGCAAGACCCGTCATCGCCGAATATTCGCCCATTCCCGGCACGGCCCTCTGGGATGCTTCCGTTAAAGCTTCACCTTATCCGATCGCCGAAGAACCTCTGTTCCATAACAACTCCCTGCTTCCATGCCGGAGCAGCCTTCTGAGCTATGAAATGTACCAGGATCTGAAGCGGGAGACGAGAAATCCAATAATTAATGATTGATGTGGTTCGAGGACGATGCCGACGTCATCATTGAAATTGCAAGATGTAAAGCAGGGCAAGTTCCTCCCGGGTCAATCGCGTGGATTCCCGCTTATTGTTGAGAACAACGCCAGTAGGTTTCAGCTCTTTAGGATGTCATTTGATGATTTTGTCGTAATCAGCGTGGCTCCCTATCCAGAACCACAACAGGCCCTCATGTATCTCAACTGCCAATGCCCGATAATGCATCCCTATACGGAATACGGAATACGGACTGACCTATATTTACCGGTTTTTTTGAAGTGGAGGGATGGGTGGAATGGATTTTCTTTTAACAGAGCGAAGTGTGCATCGGCGAGCGATTGAATGCTTTGCGGCAGTCTCCGGTAACATTCCCAGAAGTCCGATGAGGCAAAGTGCTTCAAATGCGTTTCGTCTTTCCCGCCCTATGTTCCTCGATGGCGCCTTGCGCTAATCTGTCCAGTTTGCCTGTCTCGCTATCCATTTCTATCTGACGATCCCATTCGGCTGAATCAAATTCGACAAACCAGGAACGAAAAACGGCCAGTTCACCGGGGCTAAGCTGCTTGACAGTCTGCTCAAGCATTTCGACTTGTGACATGGTCATTCTCCTTTGTGGTAACTTCTTTTTCTCCCAATATGATTTTAATTTTAACATTTGCGACAAATAAAAGCAACAGGCGCGTAGGTGCGATTTTTCATTCCTCATGATCTCCATGGCCACCAAGCCGACCCCATGTGCAGCGGACCAGTCGCAGCAGTAAGCCAGTTCTTCGTCAATCACTTCTGGACGGAATTCCAGCGCCTCGGTGTAAAAGACCCCACCCGTACTGCCACGGATCCCGGCCTCTGTAACGAGGTGGACGTGCGCCTCCACAAATGGTCAACCAGCAACGACAGAGGCATCACCGCCATCATCGCCGGCCACACCCACCGGGCGGTATTCGAGAACCTTTCATTGTCGGAGATACATCTGCAAACAATCAGGTTCAGAGTCGACGACGCCGACCATTTCCAGGCCAAGAGCGATCCACGCTACTACAATACCGGATCGTGTGTGCATCCTCTAAGCATTACCGGCCTGGAAATATGGTTCGATGACAAAATTCGATACAGACTGATCAAGTGGCACTGCGCTGCGGACAGGAATATGCTGGGTGTAAAAAGAGTAGTGCTCTAGCGGCTGTGAGGCTTACATAGTAACTTTCTGCCCGTAATGCTCAGGTAATATCCTGGGAAATGTGAACTGTGCTGGTTATCGCTGTCAGTAGAGTAGAGAGCTGGCGTAGTGGCTAATTGCTCTATCTCCAGCTCCCCCTCATCAAATCCGTACGTTCGGTTTTCCCGAATACGGCTTTCCAATCATCTTCTCCCAGAGGCTTTCACTTTCGCTTGGCCTTCTGGTATAGCTTCCATCGGAGTTCCCGGAACGTTTGGAGTTTATAGCGTTACCGCAATCTCCTTTCCTTCTCTCCCTGAGAAGCATGATGAAGGTATTGCCCCTTCCCTCTCCCAAGGTTATGCTGTCCTTGGGATACAAGCGGTAATATGGGCAAATCCGACTCCCTTGCCGACCCGGTAAAATTTCGTTTCCTTATATCTACCGGTTGCCCTCCTGTAGAGCATCGACAAGGGCCTCCCGCGTTCATTGTCGTATGGCTGCCCCTGCGTGTCACCCCTGTTACCCCGGGAGTCCAGCTATCGGTTCTGGTAGTTTTCGTCAGGATAGATGCTCCGGTCTTCCCCAATGTAGGAGAGGGTCGACAATTCCATTGCGATTTTCGAGGCTACATTTGGGTTCGCTTGCGCTGCAACCCGCAGGTTTGCTCGACTCCCTTACGGAGTCTTTGTCAGGAAACTTAATGCTTCAGGTTACCCTTTACACCTCCCTCAAGCTACGTGGGCGAACTACCGAACTCCCACGGTCGGACTTTAACCGACTGGCCACACGTTTTAAACGGCATACCCGACAAGTCATACGTTTTACACGGCATACCCTACAACTGTTGCTGGCCGTGGTAGGATAAAATATACAATACGGGTCGAAAGCATCTAAATCTGTCTTATGCCCGCCACTGTCCGCATGATATTTGCATTCTCATTTCACATGGGTTAGGCTCTTTTTATAATCGACAAATTTGCTTCCCGTCCTGTAAGCTTTGAGCGGTTCACAGCCGGGAGACTTTCTTATTTCCCGGAATTGTCAAACTCTATGTGTCCCCGGCCGAGCCGTGAATTACTCAGGAGAATTTAAAGAGGTTGTATATGAGTGACATAACTCCCCCCTGGAAAACGCTCAGCGAACTGATCGCTGCGGAAAACAGCGTTGAATTAACAAATTTTATTGAAACTCTCAGCCCGTCGGAGACGGCTAGGGCCATCTCTCGACTGACAGAGGTGGAACAGCTTCATCTGTTCAGCCTTCTCAGTCCTGAGGATGCTGCCGATGTAATTGAGGACATTCCGGAAGCCCAGGCCGCGGATCTGGTGGAGGATATGCCATCGGAGCAGGCGGCGGCTATTATGGAGGAGTTATCCAGTGATCATCTGGTTGATGTGCTGGGTGAGATGGATGAGGATGCAAGCACGGCAATTCTGGCGAAAATGGACAGGGAAGACGCCAAAGAAGCAAGAATGTTGCTGGAGTATGCACCTGACTGCGCCGGCGGACTCATGATTTCCGAGTTCCTCGTCTATAAGATTGACAATACTATCCAGGATGTACTCGATGACCTGCAGGCCAATCGGAGCGAATACGTCGATTACCCTGCTCAGTATTTTTATGTTGTTGACCGTGAAGAGAAACTAGCTGGCGTGCTTCGCATACACGACCTGCTTTTTCCTGCCAAGGAGATCCCGCTCGCCCAGGTAATGATATCTTCTCCTCTCAGTGTGCTGGACAAGGCTTCCCTTAAGGAGCTTGAGGAATTATTCGAGGAACATCATTTTTTCGCCGTGCCTGTTGTGGACGATGGACGACGGCTGGTCGGTGTGGTGCTGCCGAATGCCGTTGAGGAGGCGGTCAATAAGCAGAAAACAAAAACTTTTCTGCAGCTGAGCGGTATCATTGGCGGTGAGGAGTTCCGGACCATGCCGATGCTCTCCCGTTCCGGACGCCGTTTGTCCTGGTTGATCTTGAATATTGTCCTCAATATCATCGCCGCAAGTGTCATTGCCCTGTATCAGGATACCCTCGCCGCTGTCATTACCCTGGCTGTTTTTCTGCCCATGGTCAGCGACATGAGCGGCTGTTCAGGCAACCAGGCCGTGGCGGTCTCCATGCGTGAACTCTCCCTTGGCCTGGTTCGGCCTGGCGAACTACTCTGGGTGCTGGTAAAAGAGGCCAAGGTCGGTATCATCAACGGTCTGGTGCTTGGCTTGCTGCTTGGCGGGGTCGCCTTTTTCTGGAAGGGAAACCCGTGGCTCGGAGTGGTGGTTGGCGGAGCTTTGGCGGCCAACACACTAGTTTCCGTCATCCTCGGCGGTATGCTGCCCCTCATACTCAAGCGGTTGAAACTGGATCCAGCCCTGGTTTCCAGTCCTCTACTGACAACAGTCACCGACATGTGCGGTTTCTTTTTTGTTTTGAGTTTCGCTACGGCGGTTCTGCCAAAACTCGGAGGCATGTAGGGCAAGACACTGTCCAGCAGGTAAGCCAAATATCTTAAAACGATTACGCTGACGTGATCGTTGACATACTTTATTTTATAAGCCGGTCCGCAAGTTTTGTGACCTCGAACATATCTGGAGGTCGCACATTATCAAGTTTTGACACCAACCAAGATTAGATGTCTTATCGTGGCCCAACCTTCCTTGCCGTTGCTGAATTTGACGTAAACCCAGACGTCAGAAGGCGTCCGCGATTTCCGAACCTTGCTTCTGAGTGTTGGGCCCTTAAGGATTTCACCCGTCGTCCCGGCCGGTATGTAAAATTTTCCCTTGCCGTTCAGATGACGAAGGGCGACAATTATTTTATCGGTTTTTATTTGCTCCCCCGTTTCTATAAACTTGTAATAACGACGGGGCACATAGTCGTCGCCTGCATCCACTGACCGGTAAACGACACCGGCAGGAGGGGCTTTTTTGATCCTTACCCAGGCTGAGGACTCATAGACCCATATCTGGTTGTCGTCGTCGAACTTGTCAAACAGCATGACGTGCTTGTTTTCCGAATTAAGAATATCGCCGGGCTTAAGGGATTCACGAGGGATTTTTATCGAGATGCCTGGAAATGTCTTTGTTGAGTATCTGCCGATTCCCCAGCTGCGGGAGACTAGGCCGGAGCAATCAAGGCCAGCGAAGTCTTCGCGGACACAGAGATTACTGCCGCACCTCTTCCTGTAATTACCCGCAATTACGCCTTTTTTCACTTTTTCTACAAATTTGTTCGTTGAATCGAAGCCGCCCCAGTTGTACTGGTATCCCTTTGTACTGTTTCCCAGGAGTCAAGAGGTTATAGTCTTTTTTGGCATTTTTCTTTGCACAGAACCACTCGAGATTTGTATACATTGATGCGTTCGCGATAACCTCGTCTCTTTTAAGGACCTCGGTATTACCCGTTGCCGTCAAGAGAAAGAGGCATGCGGAAATCATCACCGTGGACGATATGCTCCTGCTTGTCATCATTTTCCCCATTTTACGATTTTTACGCCCGATAGTACCGTTTGAAGTTGATATAAGGACCCTTTTTTATCAACAACGATCTTTTTGTAGACGTTGGTGTAGTAACTGTTCGGTAATTCCACACTCTGGACAAGTCTGCCGTCACCCTGGTACCGCCTGATTTCAAGGTGGACAATGCCGTCTTCCAAAATTCTTTGTGTTTCCAAGTATATAATACCTTTTTCGTCCTGGTCAAGAAAAATAACGGAACCGAAGGTATCTGGTGTTTCTATCAGAAATTCATTCACCAGGTTCCCGCGTTTGTCATGTATACTGAGACGGAAACGCTTGGTGCTCTCCTTGGTCAGCCTGAACCAGTGTGTTCCGGAACTGTTGGGAGTGCCGCGCCGTTCGCTTTTAGTCTGAGCCTCTTCGGAAAGAACAGTATTTTTTCTCCCGATGCCTTCGCAGATTCGATAGGTCCTTCCCTGAGATTTTACACAGAGGTCTCCATAGCCATCACAATACGCATCCACTGGCCATACCCCTCGTAAAGGGTTATTGTCCGCGCGATTGGGTACGTCTCTACCGGTGTTCCGGAAAGGGTGTACTGATAGACGGTTTCACCGTCCAGAAGGTAATAGTATTCTTTATAGACGACAAACGAGTATCCCGGGAGATCCTTGCCGACACTTCCTTGAAAAACGCCCTCTCGATTGAATACCTTGATATTTCTCTTTATCGAATCAAAAATGTGGATGTGCCCGTTATCGTCTATCGTGAATGTCCGTGGCCCGACAATTTCGCCTTCCGCAGGAATCGCTAGACCAAACTTACCGGCTTTAGCCCCCCATTCGACGGATAGGATGAGCTTCTCCCGGTAGTCGAGAAAGTCACCTTTTCCGCAACCAAATAGAGATAGTACAACGATCAGCGCAAGGATATGAAAAAATCCTTCTTGAGAGCAATTTCAACGGTAATGACCCCGAGGCAAGCGTTTGGGAGAGGATCTTCACCGTTTCCGTCTCTTTCTCCCAAATTTATTTGAATTTATTGAATTGATAAATAATCTTCCTTTGCATGGTTGAGGATAAAAAAGGAGTCTTGTATGTTAACGAGATTTTATCACAAAAAGCGGTGTGATGATCCTGAATGTGGAGTTGCGGGGGCAGATCATCGGGAACATTTTCATGCCTCGGGTGGGTCATTCTCTTTTTTACTAACTTTGTGGCCATTGCGATTACAAGCCGCATCGTTTTCTACTTCTGAGGTTTCAGTCCGAACGTTGCAAACGGAATGCGACAAGTGCCTTATAATTAAGAAACGTGAGGACCGCGTCATTTCTTCTTCAGGGTAATGACAACGTGGTCTCTCCTGTTCTTCGCCCAGGCCTCCTCGTTATGAGCCGGATCCAACGGGAGCTCTTTACCATAGCTGATCGTGGAGATCCGTGCCCGATCAACACCGAGATCGATGAGGTATTTCGCTGCGCTTGATGCCCGTCTCTCACCCAAGGCAAGGTTGTATTCCGTCGTGCCCCTCTCATCGCAGTGGCCCTCAATCAGGACCGCGGCTTTCTTGTTGGCCTTCATGAATTCGCCAATTTTATTCAGCACTTTCCGTGCCTCAGGCTTCAAATTATATTTGTCATAGTCGAAACGGATGTCCTCGAACGCTATCGCTGCCGACTCCGCTGCAGGAGCAACTGCGGCTCTTTCCACCTCCGCGATAGCGGTCGATGCCGGGGCCAGGACCTGAGTCGGCGCCTGGGCCGGTTCCACTTTTGCTTTTTCAGCTTTCAGCGCCGGTGGAGGACCAAGAAACACCTTCTCGACAAAAGCAGACATGGCCGCCGGGGTTCCAAGATCACTTGCATTCACGGCAATTCCGCAATTGCCTTTCTTGACAATCTCCTGAGCAAGTACTTGCCCGCCCGGTGCAGGAGTATTCCCGATCTGAACCGTATAAATGCAAACCCTGTCGCCGTATTGCGCCTTGACTTTGGCTGCATTCTCGATGGCGGTTTTCGGCCTGATGTCGTCAACATCTTTGATTTCCTCGAAATCACTAACGATGATGATGGCCGAATTTCCAGGCAGTCCCTTGAGATCTCCACCCGCTGCTTCTATGGTTCTGCCCAGCGGCGTTCGGCCGACAGGAGATCCGATCGTCTCCACGGCCTTGATAAAATCGCTTTTGTTGAATGACGTCACCCCATAAACCAGCTCGGTATGTTCTGATCCCTTCATACCCCCGAAGGTCCTCAGTCCCGACGTCAGCTTGATATCCGGAATCGTCGCTACCATTCTCTTGGTGACATCTTCCGCAAAGGCCATGCGGCTGCCGGCGCCAAACTTATCAGCCATGGAAGCGGATGTGTCGTAGAGAACGATGAAATTGTCTGTCTTCTGAACGAATTGTCCTGACTTGATTTGCGGGTTGAGATCAAACGGCGTATATGCCATTTTCGGCGCACAGCCCGCAAAGAGTAAGCAAGACATTACCCCCGCCGCAAGAAATCCATAAATACGCCTTCTCATATTTCGCACCTCCCTTTCCTTGTTTCCTTGTGTCTATCTTTTCCCGATTATAGGCCATTTACTTAATAATACAAAATCATTCGGCCATTGTCAATTCGTTTGATTTTTTAATAAAATCTTGTTTTTTCGATGGAGAAGTAGAGGGGAAAGAGCGTTATGTGTGGATTATTTACCGATCGGAAATCTTATATTTCAAGACATCACACTAATTCAGCCTTTTTAAAAACCATACAAACCCTGTTATAAAAAAATCGTGATTAATCCCAATCTCTTATGATGAAACCGAAACCAATTCGATTGATGTTGTGTTTGTAATCGAGCATGCTCTCGCCGTAACCATTGAAGTACTGGATGTATCCACTGATCCGCTCAAAAAGAGGAAAGCTCCATTCAAGTTGCACAGCACCGCGATTATTACCGAAGTCGAAATTGTTTCGCACCATTATGCCGAACCGGTTGCCCTTCCAGAAATAATAAGCCCAGAGTTCACCGTATCCGAGATAGTCCTTGATATCCGGATTATCGTCATTTTCGGCACTCTCCGGAATCCTCAACCAGGTTTTCAGGATCAGGGCAAGGTTGCCTTTTTCGAACCCGAAATTCGCCACGAATCGGTTCCAGCTTCTCGACAGAGGATCGGATTGGCCGTTGGACTGATGGTTGATGCCCACATTGATGAAACGGCTCTTCAGCCAAAGCAGCTCATAGTCAGTCCGGAAGTTCAAAAGAATCTCCGGTTCGTAGTTTGTTTCGCGAAAAGGTGAAGAGTGTGCGTAATTATAAAATTGCCAGAAAGATCGCTGCGTGTAAGCAACCCATAGATCCATATTTTGTCCAAAGATGTCCTGCCATAGCTTCGCCTTGAAGCTGAGCTGAAAAGCCACCTCCGTGTTTTTGAGCTCTTTCCCGGGATCGGCCGTCCGCACTTGCTGATCGTTTAACGATTCGACATATGTAATGGGGAGGATGTAGATCGACCGGTGAGGTGATATGGAAAATCTGCCTGGCCGGGATTCTTTGTCCAGCTCCCAGAGCCGCTGAAGATATGAGAGTTTCGTCTGTGAGGCAGGCTTTGTTTCGGAAATAGCTGTAGTCGCCGGCTCGAGTGGCGCTGTCTTGCGCCCGGCCAGCTCGTCGTAACACCTCAGCCTTTTTGTATTGTCCTCAATTTTCACGCATTCGTCAATACTCTCGGGCACGTCCGCGCGTGCCGTGACCGCAATGAGAAACAGCAGTGCAATGCAAAGGGTAGCGCTCACAAGTTGGCTGTGATATGGACGAAATCCGCATCGGTTTAATAACCTCCTCATGAGACCTCCTCTTACTCTTCTATAAAGGTCATTGCAAAACGTGGATCGCCGGCATCCGGAAGCAAAGACGACGGGGTTAGTATTCTCTCCCCTTTATTTGTATCAAATTTAAAAGTTAGATTTCTGACATTTTTCATCAAGTGGGATTAAAAAATCAAGTTCTTTCCGGGAAACTTTTCGTCTATTTCCGTTTGAAAGCTTGTATGGATGAGGTAATTTTGAAAAACAACATTACAGGAAG
>CAVWGC010000010.1:0-75357 GCA_963754515.1 uncultured delta proteobacterium
ACACGCAGGTGGGGATGCCGCAGCGGGGACTGGGTATATCGGAGACGATCTACAACCAGGCGAAAAAAAACGAGAATGGGCCGCTTGTCTCCTGCGCTCTGGCCACTACGGGGATCATCTTTCTCGAAATCCGCCAGCTCAAGAACAGCAGAACCTATTTCGAAATGGCCCTTGACGTCTCGCGGCGGGAGAACATCCCCATGGCGGAGGTGATGGCCGGCATCGGCCTGGCCAACATCTGCTGCCTCGACGGCAACTATGAAGCGGCCGCCGAACATTTCAAGGTGTTGTGGAAATTGCGCAAATCGAGCTGGTATCATACGCTCAACAGCCCGCACGTCTTCGAGGCCGGCTACACCCTCCACCGCAAGGCCGTCTCCCCGGTGCAACTGGACTCCGTGGTCAACTTCCTGTATTCGCTGAAAAAGGAACACGTCAATCCCTATCTCTACGGCATCATCCGGCACCGTCAGATCCAGATGCTGGAAGAGGACAAACCGCCGGCGGAGAAGATCCGGGAACTGCTCGAGATCGAGCGTTCCATCGAACGCAGCGGCGGGGTCCTGGAGCTGGCCAAAATCCGGATCGGACTCACGCGGCTGTTCCTGCAGGTGAACAACTGGAAGCAGGCGGAATCCTACGCCGAGAAGTCCTGGGAAATCCTCAAACCCATCGCCAAGGACGTCTTCCCGCGGGACCTGCTTGCACTGGTTCCCCACGACGAGTTGCTTGAAAAGGACCGCCTGTTTGACCTGGTCATTGAAATGGGGGAAGCCCTGACCAACCAGAAGCAGATCGAACAGCTCCTGTCCAATATCATCTCCGCCATTTCGCGCCTGACGGGAGCGGAGCGAGCCGCGCTGTTCATCCAGGGAAAAGAGGCCAAAACCCTGCAGATGGCGGCCTCCCGCAACCTGACCCAGGAATCCCTGAAAGAGGAAAACTTCCGGGAGACGATCGAACGGATCAGGACGGCCACAGAGGACCAGGGCGGCGGGATCATCCAGTATGACGTGAGCGTCCCGGGAGATATCCATTTCCGCCGCGTGATCATCACGCCGCTGCTGCTGGGAAAACGCGTCATCGGCGCCCTGTATCAGGACAGCCGTTTCTTCTCGCTCGACATGAGCCCCGACCGGCGCAAGCTCCTGTCGGCCATCGCGTCGCAGATCGCCGTCTCCATCGACCGCTCCCAGGCCTACGACGAGATCGCGCGGCTCAACGAGCGGCTCATCCAGGAAAACGTTTACTATCGCGAGGAGAAGGAGGAATTCAGGCCCTTTGGCGATATCATCGGCGGCAGCGAAGGCATCATGGCCATTCACCATCTCATCGCCCGGGTGGCGCCCACCCCGTCCACCGTCCTGATCGGCGGCGAGACCGGGGTCGGCAAGGAACTGATCGCCCGGGCCATCCATCGGGAAAGCCCGCGGCAGAAAGGGCCCTTCATCCGCGTCAACTGCGCCGCACTGCCGGACAGCCTGATCGACAGCGAACTCTTCGGCCATGAGCGCGGGGCCTTTACCGGGGCATTCCAGACCAAGGCGGGGCGCTTCGAGCTGGCCCACAACGGCACCATCTTTCTGGACGAGGTTTCAGAACTCCCCCCGGCCACACAGAGCAGGCTGCTAAGAATTCTCCAGGAGAAGGAGTTTCAACGCGTAGGCGGGACTAAGCTCCTGTACGCCGATTTCCGCCTCATTACGGCAACCAACAAGGATCTGCAGAAGGAAGTCGCGAAGGGGCGCTTCCGGGACGACCTGTATTACCGGCTAAACGTCTTTCCCATCACCGTGCCCCCGCTGCGCGAACGCCGGGAGGACATTCCGCTTCTGGCCATGCATTTTCTCAAGCAGTTCTGCGCCCAGTACAACAAGCGGTATTCCGGAATCACCGAGACGGAGATGGAAAAGCTCAGGGCCTATTCCTGGCCCGGGAACATCCGGGAACTGGCCAACATGGTTGAGCGGGCCGTGATCCTCGGAGGCCCGAGAATCCGGTTCGTCGAATTGGCCGCCGGGCGTGTCGCCGATCCGGCCGCCGGCGAGCCGCTGACCCTTCGGGATGCGGAAAGGCTGCAGATCCTCAAGGCCCTGAAGCGGACGAACGGACAGGTCGGCGGCAAAGACGGCGCCGCAGTCCTGCTGGGCCTGAAGCGCACGACGCTCATCAACCGCATGAAAAAACTGGGGATCAAGCTGGAAAGAAATCCCGCTGAAGCCGGAAAAAATTTCTTGCCTTTATAATCAATCGCTACTCCTCGCGCCACATTCTGCAGAGGGGTGATAGTGACTGATCGCGTTTGTTATAGCTTTCTCATAAATACTGGAAGAAAAGTTTGATAATGCGCTGAAAAGCTTAGAGAATTAGGAATATATTTATGAAGCGCGCATATTACGATGACTCCATCACAAATTTCCTGATTACCTCTCCTGAAGAGATAATTGGAAAAATAGCACTAAAAAACGAATTTTCCTTGGAACAAACTCAAAAGGATGCTTGGTTAGCAGAAATCATCATTTTGAAAGCAGTTTTACTTCCTTATAAAGGATCAATTTATTTTGAATATTCTATTCCTCGCATGGGGCAGCGTATTGACGTGATAATTCTTATTGGGTCGGTAATCTTTATTCTCGAATTCAAAATTGGTGAAAAAGAATACAGCTCAAATGCGACAGACCAGGTTATGGACTATGCTTTGGATTTAAAGAACTTCCACGAATCAAGTCACGAACAATTCATTGCCCCAATTCTAATCGCAACAAAAGCGAAAAGCGTCTATTCGATTGTCGCAACAACACCACAAAACGACAAGCTACTTCTTCCTATCAAGAGTAATATTGGATTACTGGACAAAGTAATCGAAGACGTATTGTATTTTAGTGAAGGAACCGAGATTAACCGAACCCAATGGGAGCAAGGACGGTATTGTCCAACTCCAACAATCATCGAAGCAGCGATGGCTCTCTACAACAATCATTCTGTTGAGGACATCTCCCGCAGTGATGCTAGCGCTATAAATCTCAGTCAAACATCTGATGCGGTATCTTCCATTATTGGTTCCTCAAAAGAAAATTCCCGCAAATCCATTTGTTTCGTAACCGGTGTCCCCGGCGCTGGAAAAACATTGGTCGGACTCCACATAGCTACTACACACATTGACAGATCCAACGATCTCTACAGCGTTTTTCTTTCTGGAAATGGCCCTCTCGTAGCAATTTTGCGCGAAGCATTGGCGCGTGATAAAGTTAAACGAGAAAAAGAGAAGGGCGGCAATATCAAGAAAGGCAAGGCGATGAGTGAGGTTAAGATGTTTATCCAGAATGTACATAATTTCCGCGATGAATGTCTTGTTGATTTAACATCAGCCCCTATCGAGCATGTTGCTCTATTTGACGAAGCTCAGCGCGCTTGGAATTTAGAACAAACCTCAAATTTCATGAGCCGCAAAAAGAATCGGCATAATTTCAATCAGTCTGAGCCGGAGTTTCTGATGTCATGTCTTGATCGACATAAAGATTGGGCTGTGGTTGTGTGCTTAGTTGGAGGCGGTCAGGAAATAAATACTGGCGAGGCAGGAATCAGCGAATGGATTCAATCTCTGGAACGCTCATTTGCTGATTGGGATATCTATATCTCTGATCGGCTAACCGATAGCGAATATAGCGCAGAAGAGATGTTGAAAAAATTAGAAGCTCGTCGCAATGTAGAGTATAATGAGTCATTACATCTTGCGGTTTCTATGCGCTCGTTTCGCGCTGAGCATGTTTCACTACTAGTGAAACAATTGCTCGATCGCAGCATTGATGATGCAAAAAATACATTTGAAAAAGTTAAAGCACAATATCCGATTGTTTTAACCCGTGATCTTGCAAAAGCTAAACAATGGCTTAAAGAGCAAGCTCGTCGGCTCAGAGCGTTATGGAATCGTAGTCTCATCTCAAGCAGAACGGTTAAAACCACATGCAATATTTGTAAAATCACCAATGGATCCAATACATTGGTTCCTTGAGGGGAAAGAAGATATTCGCTCCTCATATTATCTGGAAGATGTAGCCACGGAATTTCACGTTCAAGGGTTAGAACTAGATTGGGTTTGTGTAACATGGGATGCTGACTTCAGATACACTGAAAAAGGTTGGGATAATTGGTCATTTGTTGGAAACCGATGGAACCAGATAAGAAAAGAAGAACGAAAAAATTATTTAAAGAATGCTTATCGCGTACTTCTAACACGCGCTCGTCAAGGTATGGTGATTGTTATTCCCCCGGGTGATACAGAGGATTGTACGAGACCACCAGAGTTTTATGATCCAACTTTTGAGTATTTAAAAGAAATAGGTTTTACGGTGATTTAAATATTTTTTAGGTTCACTTAAATCCCGATGGCTTACGTTTGCCACTTAATCCTTAGCGATGGGCACCGGATATGATCGATATCGTCGCTATGTAGATATATACGGTTTCCGCCACGACGCCGGGCCGAAAAGCCATCCCTGCGAGACGCGCTACGACCGGATCGAAAACATTGACTGGGAGTCGTGCACCGGTTCCTGGATTCAGCCAGCCAGTTGGAGGCATTGCGGGTGGGTGGGAAGGACCGAAATCAGCCTGAGCCTGTATGAATTGCTTGCATAAAGTAACAAATAATGTTAGTTTACGCCAACGATACATACATAAGGTGACATCATGCTGGCTGCGTTTATTCAAGATCTTGCCGCGCTGGGGCGCTCCTGCTTCAGCTTCGAAGATATTGAAAAGCTGAAAGGTTCATCCCCTCTGGCCATCAAGGCGGCACTCCGCCGTCTGCGAAAAAAAGGCGAGATTGCCATGCCCTACCGGGGCTTCTATGCTATCGTTCCCCCGGAATACCGGGCGGCCGGCTGCCTGCCGCCGGAGCAGTTCATCCCTGACCTGATGGATCACCTGGGCGAGGTTTACTATGCGGGCCTTCTCAGCGCCGCCGAGTATCATGGCGCCGCTCATCAACGGACCCAGGTGTTTCAGGTCATCGTAGCCAAAGGCCGCAGACCCATTCGCTGCGGAAAGATGCGGGTGGAGTTCATCTTCCGCAAGAATGCAGCCATGATTCCGACCGAGCCGAAGAATACCCCTGCCGGGATTCTGAAGATCGCAACCCCAGAGGCGACAGCGCTGGACTTGATCGGGTACGTCGGGCATTGCGCCGGTCTGGACCATGTAGCTACAGTGCTGACCGAGCTTGCCGAAAAGATCGATGCCGGGCGTTTGCTTCAAATAGCGGAACTGTCGCCGATTGCCTGGGTGCAGCGGCTCGGCTACCTGATCGAGCTGGTCGGTGCCCATGAAAAGGCGGAAGGGGTTGCCGAATATATCCAGAAGAAGCGGCCGGTCCGCACGCCTCTTGCACCCTCCGTAGGCATCAAGGGGGCGAGGATGGAGAGCCGCTGGCGGGTTTTTGTGAACGCGGAAGTGGAGCCCGACCTATGATCTCCGGCGCCTATATCAAGGACGTAACCCTAAATCACATTGACATGCAACAAAAATTCTCCTATATTGCCAGCATAAAAGGAAATACTGATCAAGGCTGATTTGCAACACATACTGATAATCATGCCGTGCCGATTCATCTTAATTCAATAAAGAATAATGGATCATTGTACGACGGACGTGAAACTTCGTGTAATCCACACTTTATAAACGTATAATGTTACAGGTAAGCGATTATGGGAAAGCAAGAAATAATCAAAATCATCAGAAACAGCAAGCCCGAGATGGAAGCCCATTACGGAGTCCAGCGGCTCGGCTTGTTCGGCTCCTATGTTAGGGAGAAGCAGAAAAAGCATAGTGATATCGATATACTCGTTGCCTTCAACCGTGATATCGATCTCTTCGACTTTTTGGACCTGCGCGAATATCTTGAAGGCCAGCTCCATGTCAAGGTTGATCTGGTCATGGAATCCGCTCTAAAGCCGGCCATTGGTAAACGTATTCTGTCCGAGGTCGAATATGTCTAAGGGGCGGGAGCTCTCCGATTATCTCGATGATATTATAACTGCCATTGCCGATACCGCTGAGTTCACCCAAGGAATGTCTTACGAAATGTTTGCAGCGGACAAGAAGACGGTCAATGCGGTACTCAGGTCTCTCGAAGTCCTCGGCGAAGCAACCAAGCACATTCCACCATCCTTTAGAAAAAAACATCCCGACCTTCCCTGGAGTAAAATGGCCGGCATGCGTGACGTGCTCATCCATGATTACATGGGGGTTGATCTGAAGACCGTCTGGAAGGTTGCCCAAGAGCGCTTGCCGGAGTTGAAGCCCCTGCTCGAAGGATTAAGACCTGCAAAGAACGATTAAACGGCATTGCCATATATGCCTCTCGATTTCCCCATTGATCATTTCCGCACCGGTCTGGTCCGAACGCCCAGCCTCAATTCCGGCTTCATGAAGACGATTCACCTGCGCCGGGTCAGCAGCACTATCGAGGCGGGTCGCCTCACCGTTACATGATCGCCTACTTGCTCGCTCGTCACAGCTTCTTCGATGGTGGATCAAATCGCTTCAAGTATGAATTCGGCGAAAAATGTATATTCGACAGAAATCCTTTAACACAATGTACGATCACCGGATAGCCGCGGTGGACCTTTATTCATTCAATTCAACATAAATCACTCTACTAAAGTAACATATTGTGTTACTTTGCCTGAGCGATTACTTTGAAAGGAACACCCGTGACCGCAATGAAATACATATCAGATCTGGTCTCAAGGGGGCGATACTGCTTTAGCACCGAAGAAGCAGTCAAGGCATTAGGGACGAGTGTGGTTGCAACTCGTGCGGCGCTCCGTCGCTTGCGCCAGAAGGGCGACCCTACAAGGGCTTCCATGTCATTGTCCCTCCGGAGTACAGAAATATAGGATGTCTGCCGGGAAGCCATTTCCTTCCGTCCCTGATGGAACATCTCGGAGAAAAGTATTATGCCGGTTTGCTCAGCGCCGCCGAATATCATGGCGCGGCGCACCAACGCCCTCAGGTCTTCCAGTTTGTGGTGGCCAGGAACAAACCGGGTATCACTTGCGGGAAGGTCCGGGTGGTCTTTGTGGCGAGAAAAAACATGGCGCGGATTCCCACCTCGGATTTCAAGACCCCCCGGGGATGCCTGAAGATATCCACACCGGCGGCAACCGCCTTTGACCTGGTGGGATATCCGAACCATGCGGCGGGACTGGACAATGTGGCCACCATTCTCGCGGAGCTTGCTGAACATCTTGATGGAAAGGAATTGGTCCGCTTGGCGGAGCTTTCACCCATCGCCTGGGCGCAGCGGCTGGGTTATCTGCTTGAACTGGTTAGGGCTGAGGATAAAACAGGGGAATTGGCGGATTATATCGCCGAGAAGAAACCGGCGCCGTCGCCGCTCGTACCATCGAAGCCTTTTACCGGGATTAACCAGCTTCCGCGCTGGCGGGTTCTGGTAAATGACACGGTGGAGTCGAATGTTTGATACGGGCGAACCGTGGCAAGGCAGAGCGGCGAGGTAGAGCAATTAATTGTTTACATTTTGTGCTTGAACAGGTAAAATAACTACCCATAGCGACTCAAAACGTCAACTTAATCTGTCTTTGCTCTGTTGACGTTTTGCTACGGAACAAGGGATTAATTTACCCGTATGAACACGAAACAGCAACTAAGGGGTACTGACTTTTTTGCCGGCCATCCGGTATTTTCTCTGGATGAGGCCGTCGTGGCACTGGCAGCGGATGGGGAGCGTCCGGGTGTCGTGGATCGGCTCAAATACCATCTCAAGACAGGCCGGTTAAAACGCGTGACCCGGGAGGTATATGCTGTCGTCCCGCCGGCGGTTCCAGTTGATAATTTCCGTCCGGATCCTTTTCTGGTGGCGAAAGCGATGCATCCTGCCGGCGTCTTTTCCCATCACAGCGCCCTGGAACTTCTTGGGGCTGCTTATTCCGTGTGGAACCAGTGCACCCTCTATGTTGCCAGGCGCCACCGTCCCCTGCTTCTGGATGGATTTGTCGTTCGCTTCCTGGATACTCCCCTTTCCATGCAGACCGGCTCCGGAAAACAGTTCGGAACGCGCAGGGTCGAGCGTCAGGGAATGCTGCTGGAAGTGACCGGTCCCGAGCGGACGCTGGTCGAGGGATTTAACCGACCGTCTTTGGCGGGCGGCCTGGAGGAACTCATACGATCTGCCGCCGGCTTTACGACACTTGACCTTGTTCTTCTGGAAGAGGTCTTGCGCCGGTATGATCTTGCGCGACTATGGGCGACGACAGGCTGGTTCCTGGAGAGATTTCAGAAAAGTTTCCATGTGCCCGGTGCGCTTCTGGCCCGCATGGAGGAACGCCGTCCGCGTTCACGGCTCTACGCCGAACGTAACCAGCGGGGTGGGACCCTTGTCCGGAGATGGAACATGATCCTCCCACAAACGCTTTTATCTCTGGGAGAGCCTGATGAACGTTAGCCTGGAATACCTGCAACGCTGCGCGGCGCAAACCGGCTACCGGATTGAACCGCTGGAAAAGGTGGTACGGCTCGGCGGCATGGCGGCGGATGTGGCGCGGCACCCGTTTCTTGGCTCTGTCCTTGCCCTGAAAGGGGGCACAGCCTTCAACCTCTGTTTCGGCGCGCCGCAGAGGCTTTCCGTTGATCTTGACTATAATTACATCGGACATCTCGACCGGGCGGCAATGCTGGAAGCCAGACCGACGGTGGAACAGGCTGTTGCCGATCTCGCCCGGCGCCAGGGCTATCGTGTGCAGCAATCGGCTGACGCCTTTGCCGGGCGCAAGTATTATCTGCTCTACCGGTCTGTCCTGGGACCGGAGGAACGGATTGAGGTGGATTTGAATTTTCTCTTTCGGATGCCCATCGCCGGGGCCGAATTGCGCGACCTCTGGCAGCCCGGCGAACTGGATCGCCCCCGCGTCCTGGTGGTCAACCTGGAAGAGATCCTTATCGGCAAGTTTCTTGCCTTGCTCGATCGTGGCGCGGTTAGGGATGTCTGGGATATAGCCTATCCGCCGCAACCGACGGCCGAAATAATTCGGTCGTTACGGCTGCGACGATGGTTCATTGCCCTATCCTCTATTCTGGAACATCCGTTGTCAACTTACACCCGTGAGCGTCTCGAAGCGGGTATGACCGAGCGGGATGTTGCCGAACGTCTTGCCCCATTGCTGGCTGTTGCCACGCCCGTCCGGAACGTCCTTATTGAGCGCGCATGGAGTACGCTTGCCGGGTTTCTGTCCCTGGAGCCCAAAGAAGTGGCATTCGTAGCCGCCGTACAACAGGGAGAACTGAAACCGGAGCTGCTCTTTCCGGACGATACGGAGGCTGCCGGTCGCCTTGCCGCACATCCGGCAATCCTCTGGAAAATACAGAACGTGCAGAGTTACCTGGCCCGACCGGCCGGACAGGGAAAAGGCACTGGTTCCGCCAAGCGACGAAAATAATCCCGACCGCTTTTTGTCCGAAACTTTTTTCATCCTTTTGGTGTGCCCCGGCCAACCGATTATAATCGGGTCTTACAGGGTAGGCGACGAACTTACTGAAAACTATGCGATATTCACCTCTAACCGTTTGCCCAGTGCTTTGGCAACCCGGTCCAAGGTGGACAGTTTGATGTCTTCAGCGTGGTTTTCGATTCTTGAAATCGCCGTCTTTTTGGTTTTGAGACGCACAGCAAGTTCTTCCTGGGTCAACCCTGCGGATTCCCGAGCCTGACGAAGAACAACCCCGATCTTGAACTGCTCGTAGCCTTCCTCGAAACCCTCCGCAAATTCCTTATCCGTCTTTTTGCGTTTTGCGATATATTTTTTCAGGTCACTCATGGCTTTTTTCCTTTCCGATTCAAATAATCACGCCGATATGATTTGGCTCTTTCTATTTCTTGCCTGGGCGTTTTCATGCTCTTCTTCTCGAAACCGTGGGTCAGCACAACCAAAGAATGGTTATCAAAGAAGCAAAATATCCTATAGATATTGGAACCGTACTGGATTCTACACTCCCAGATGTCCTCTGTACCGATCAGCTTCTTGAAATATGTCGCCGGCACCCTCTCCAGGTCTTCCAAGAGGCGGAGCACCCACGCCACCTTTTGGGCCACCTTGCCGGGCAAGGCATCGAGAAAATCCTCAACAGGGCATTTCCCGTCCACCGTCCGATAGAAGATGATCGTTCTATTCATGGCTGCATGTTAACCTGCATGTTAACTTATGTCAAGAGGTATCATTATGTCCCCACTACGGATAAAAGTTCCTCCGGCGATACATTGAGGTGCAATTTCCACTTCCTGATGAACAAGCTGGGCAAGGTTTATTATGCGTGTCTGTTAAGCGCCGCCGAGTATCATGGCGCCGCTCATCAACGACCCCAGGTGTTTCAGGTCGTCGTGGCCAAAGGCCGCAGACCCATTCGCTGCGGAAAGATGCGGGTGGAGTTCATCTTCCGCAAGAATGTGGCCATAATTCTGACAGAGCCGAGGAATACCCCGGCCGGGATTCTGAAGATCGCAACCCCGGAGGCGACGACGCTGGACTTGATCGGGTACGTCGGGCATTGTGCCGGTTTGGATAATGTGGCAACGGTTCTGACCGAGCTTGCGGAAAAGATCGATGCCAGGCGCTTGCTGGAAATCGCAGAATTGTCGCCAATTGCCTGGGTGGAGAGGCTTGGCTTCCTGCTCGATCTTGTCGGCGCCCATGAAAAGGCGGAAGGAATTGCCGGATATATCCGGGAAAAGCGGCCAGTCCGCACCCCTCTGGCGCCTACCCTCGGCATCAAGGGGGCGAGGATGGAGAGCCGCTGGCGGGTTTTTGTGAACACGGAAGTGGAGCCCGACCTATGATCTCCGGCGCCTATATCAAGAAATGGCGGCAGAAGGTCCCCTGGTCCCATAATGATCAGGTGGAACAGGACCTGATCATCTGCCGGGCGCTGGTGGAAATCTTCAACCATCCTCCGCCGATACCCGGACACAGTGATCAGTAATTGACCTGGGCGATGCCCTTCAGGCCGAGGATCTTTCTTGCCTCGTCGGGTGTGGCCGGCTCGATGCCGAGTTCGCGGGCGATGCGCACCATCTTCGCCACCTGCTCGCCGTTGCTTTTCGCCATCTGCCCCTTGTCCAGATAAAGGTTGTCCTCCAGGCCCACGCGGCAGTTGCCGCCGATGAGCAGCGACTGCGTACAAAGGGAGAATTGGGCCCGCCCGGCCACGCAGACGGAAAATTCAAAATCGCCGATGAGCTCCCTGGCATAGTCCACGAGAAACAGCAGGTTTTTACTGCCCGGCGTGATGCCGCCCAAAACGCCCATGACAAACTGGATGTAAACGGGCTTTTTGACGTGGCCCGCCTGGATCAGGTAGGCCACGTTGTTGACCATACCCGAATCGTAGATCTCGAACTCCGGCTTCGTTCCGTTCTGTTCGAAAAACCCGCAGTACTCGCGCATTGTTTTGAAGGTATTAGGGAAAATAAAATCCTCGGACATCCCCAGGTACATCTTTTCCCACTCGAATTTCCATTCCTTGTATCTCGGAATAACGGGAAACAGGGCGAAATTGACGGATCCGGCATTGAAGGAAGCCAGCTCCGGCTTGAAAAGCGTGACCGGGGCCACGCGCTGCTCCACGGTCATGCCCATGCCGCCGCCCGTGGTGATGCAGACGACGATGTCGCAGCGGCTCTTGATACTGATGATGATCTGCTGCATCAGGTTTGTGTCGGCAACGGGCATGCCCGTTTCGGGGTTCCGGGCGTGGACGTGGCAGACGGCCGCGCCGGCTTCGTAGGCCCGCACGGCCTCATCGGCGATTTGCTGAGGCGTGATGGGCAGATAGGGGGACATGGTCGGCGTGTGAATGCTTCCCGTGATGGCTGCGGTGATGACGGCTTTATCCTTCATTCTTTTCTCCTTTCGCGATTGTTAATATTGACAACTTCGTAAAAAGTCCGGATGCTGCGTTGCGCTGCATCCTTCGTCGTTGCGGCGTACAGCCAAGTACGCCTCATTCCTCATGATTTGCACGCCTTGCCTGCGGAGCTTTTTACGAAGCCGTCGATTTCTGCTCTTTTTAACTTATTGACGAGTTCGTCAATATTGAGCTCTCAACCCCGGAGGATCTCGCCGGCGACCAGGGCCTTGAGCAGATGGGACACCCCCTCGACCTGCGGCCCGAAGATGACGTCGCGCCAGATCTGTGAGATCTTGTATTCCTGCATGAGGCCGTATGATCCGTGAATGCCCATCGCAATGCGCGCCAGGTCCACGGCCGTCTCGGTGACGAAGATCTTTGCCATCGCGGAATCCTTCAGGATGGAGCCCTTGTTTTTGGCATGATCCGCCAGATAGCCGATGCGGTACGTCATCCAGCGCGCGGCTTCGTACTTCATAGCCATGTCCACGATGGCCGTCTGCACGGCCTGGAACTTCGTGATCGGATCCCCGCGGTGCGTTCTCTCCCTGGCATAGTGCAGGGCCTCTTCGTAGGCCGCCAGCATCGTGCCCAGAAAGATTGAGCTGATGCCGATTTTGCCCAGGGCGAGGGCCACCTTGAGGATCCAGAAGCCCTTGCCCGGATCGCCCAGCAGGTTTTCGACCGGCACGGCCAGATCCTTGAGATAGACATCGTACAGTGGCGCCCCCTGGCAGCCCATCTTCCGCCAGGGTTCGGAGAGGGTGTAGCCGTCGCAGAACTTCTGTGCGATAAAGGCGCTGATCTCGCCGGCCTCCTTGTCGCGGGCGATAATGACGATGGGGCCCGGAAGGCTCGCATTCGTGATGAAGCGCTTGGTTCCGTTTAAAATATAGGCGTCACCCTTTCGGGTTGCCGTTGTCTTGATCTGCTTGGGATCGGAACCGGTGCCCGGTTCCGTGAAGGCGAAGGACAAGGCGCCGTCGCCGCTGCATCCCGGCGGCAGAAAGGCCTCTTTCTGGGCCTCCGTACCGAAGATTTCCACGGCTGCCAGGCCCACGGCGTTGACCGACATGATGACGGCCACGGCCGGGCAGATCCGGGCGATCTGCTCCATCACGAGGACGTAGTTCTGGTAATCCGATCCGGCGCCGCCGTAGGTCTCCGGCATGAAGAGGGCAAAGAAGCCCAGCTCCTTGAGATCCCGGATCACCTCATCCGGGACTTTGTTTTCCTCGATGATCTTTGCAACCCGGGGAAGAAGTCTCGTTTCGGCATACTCCCGGGCTGAGCGCTGGATGAGTTCCTGTTCTATCGTCAGCTTGAAATCCACGGCATATCCTCCTGTATGTTCGTACAAATTCCTTCCCCCTTGACGGGGGAGGGTTAGGGTGGGGTTGATAAAAGTTTGTCAAAAATGGCTATATCTTCTCTCCGGGGGCGGGCGTCACAATGCCCGCCAGCCTTTCCGCCGCCTTCCGATCGCGGTCGAAATCCGTCATGAGCCGGAAGTTCAGCCTCTGGGTCGCCGGGGGGCCGGCGGCAATGACAGACAGAATAGGGGTCAGGGCGGCCAGGCCGGACAGGGATTCGCAGAGCCGGGCCATTTTTAAACGATCCTCAACGGAAACGCCCTTTCTCCCCTGATGGTACTTCCGCAGCAGGTCCCCGACGCCGGGAATCTCCAGGTCGCAGGACGAGGGGCGCGTCACGAGGATGCCGCCGCCGATTTCCGCAAGGCGCTGCCCGGCCTTCAGGATGGCATCGTTCATGTAGATCTTCGCCGCATTGACCGATAACGTTTCGGGCAGCACCACGCCCGAGGCGGTGGTCCCGGCCAGGGCCGCCGATCCGGCGACGAGGCCGTAGAGGGTCTCCGCGTCGATGCTCATGTCGGTCAGCTTTTCACGGATATGCCCCACCTGGGCCACGCCGTTGAAATCCGCCATCGCCAGGCCTGCGCCGATGCACAGGTCGATATAGCCGCACCGGCAGGAGGCGGAGGCGAAGCGCTGGAAATCGCTGAACCGGTGGACCAGATCCCGCGAGGCCTTCCACTCGCCGCACAGGAAGACCCGCTCGTTGGGGATGAAGACATGATCGAACAGGACATGGGCGCTCTGGTGCATGCCGAAGGTCGCGTTGCCGATGTCATCGGGTTTCATGGCCATGAATTTGGCATTCGCGCAGGCCGAATCGTTTACGTGGACGACGCCGGCGGTGTCGCCCGGTATGGCGAAGGCCACGGCGTAGGGCTCGTCGTCCGGTCCCAGGGCGGTGGTGGGAACGACGAGGCACTCGTGGGCGAGTGGCGCCCCTGATTGCTGGAGCTTGGCGCCGTTGATGACGATCCCGTCGGGACGGCGCTCCACGATGCGCACAAACAGGTCCGGGTCGGCCTGAAGATGCGGCGGCAGCGACCGGTCGCCCTTGGCGTCGGTGATGTTGCCCATCACGGTCAGATCCCGTTGCTGGGCGGTCTTCAGGAAAGACCGGAAACGCTCATGATAATCCGTCTTTCCGGCGTTTTCCCGGTCCACGTCATAGGTGACCGACCACAGCGCATTGATGACGGCCCCGGCCACGCACCGCCCGCCGAAGCACCCCCCCGTATGGCGCATGAGACTGCGCTGCATCTTCATGCGGGCCAGGAGGTCTTCCCGGGACTGGATAACATGCAGAAAGCGGCTGATGGGCCCCCCCGTCAGGGGGCTTTCCGTCACGATCAATTTGTGCAGGGCCGGGTTATGGGACGGATCACAGGCCAGATCGTAGGTCTCCTTCAGGCAGTTGAAGGCCGGCTTCATGACGGGATGTTGCCAGAAAGATTCAACCCGCTTCCCGTAGATAAAGACAACGGAGTTCATGCGTTCCAGGGATTGCGCGTAAGCCGTTCCGTTAATCATAACGTTGTCTCCTTTGGAAAAAAAGTGAAGGCACTCATGCCTTGTATTGCCATGATATGCTGCACGATCGGTGCCAGTCAGGTGGAAGGGGTCAGATATTCATAACCCTGCGATGAAACGAGGCTTGTTGATGGGCGTGGTAATGAAGGCTCCCTGATGGTATGTCACCATATGGACAGATGTTTCCATATCGACTTGAAGCATCGTCTTTCCTGACGGGACCGCCGAAGGGACAGCCATTTATCACCCACACCCGAACCCTCGCCCGTCTCGAGGGGGAGGGAATTATTGACTTTTTACAAGGGCGTCAATATTGCCCTGTTATTTTTTGACATGCCGTTTTTACTTACCTATGCTCGCGCGGGCAGATGGACACTGCCTGATGCGAGGTGAACATGGCTTTCCCTGATGGTAAGAAAAGAGGTCACCCCCCCCTTATCGGCATGAACATGGCCTTGGCCGATCAGCAGATGAAGGCGGCGGCACGATCGGGCAGGAAAATGAGGCTGCTGTTCATCGATCTCGACGACATGAAACGCATCAACGACACCTGGGGCCGCGAGGAAGGGGACCGGGCGCTCGTGAGCGCGGCAACAAAGACCCTGGAAATATAACAACCTTATTCCGGATCCTTTCAATTCATGTTACAATGCCGACTATTCGAAGGAGGCAATAATGGCCGATAAAGATGATCCCAAGCAACCCCCGTCCATTCAGATCAGCACCCTGGATGAAATGTCGCGGGGCCGATACAGCAATTTATTGCTAATCACCCACAGCCCGGATGAGTTCCTGCTGGACTGGATTCTGAATTCGCCCAATGGCGCCCACCTGGTTTCGAGAATCGTTGTGAGTCCGTCTCATGCAAAGAGAATCATCGAGGCACTGACGGCCAACTTGAAACAGTACGAGGATAAATTCGGACCGGTCAAGCTGATCGAACCGGATGATCATAAGTTTCACTGACGCCATTGGGTGCGGGTTGCCAAACAAACGAATTTTATTGCCAATCGTCGGGCCTTCTGTTAGGGTCGGTAACGGAATAACTGTTGCGTTTACAAACCCTTTGGTAAGGTCTGCGATAAATATCAACGACAAAGGAGTGTATCCCGATGTATGCCGTCATCATGGCCGGGGGCAGAGGCGCCCGGTTCTGGCCGCGGAGCCGAGAAAAGAAGCCCAAGCACCTGCTGGACATCGTCAGCGACAAAACCATCATCCGCGAAACGGTGGACCGCATCAAACCCATGATCCCGCCGGAAAAAATGCTTGTCGTCACCGGCGAGAGCCATGCGCAGGAACTGATCCGGCAACTGCCGGAGATTCCGCAGGAAAACATCATTGTCGAACCGGTGGGGCGAAACACCGCTCCCTGTATCGGTCTGGCCGCCCTGCATATCAAAAGGAAAGCGCCGGACGCCGTGATGCTGGTTTTGCCTTCGGATCATCTGATCCGCGATGAAAAACAGTTCCGCAAGGTCCTGAATGTGGCCGCGACCGTGGCGCAGCGGGGGGATTATCTGGTGACTGTCGGCATCCGGCCTACGGGTCCGGAAACCGGCTATGGCTATATTGAACAGGGACGGGAACAGGCCGACATCGAGGGCGAGAAAGTCTATGACGTCCGCTCTGTCCGTGAGAAACCGGAACGGGCGCAGGCGCAGGTGCTGCTGGACCAGGGTGGTTTTTCCTGGAACAGCGGCATGTTTATCTGGAGGATTTCCGCAATCCTGACGGCCCTTGGCGCAGTGGTTGCCCGATCTGTATGAAGGCCTGCTGCAAATCGAAGCGGCTCTGGGAACGGCGAGCGAAGCCGCCGTGGTCGAGCAGGTTTATCGAAAGGCCCGGTCCGTTTCCATCGATTACGGCGTCATGGAGAAGGCGCGCAACACGCTTGTGATTCCCGGCGATTTCGGCTGGTCCGACGTGGGAAGCTGGGACGCCCTGTGGGAAGTCTCCCCGCGCGATGAACAGGGAAACGCCGTCCGCGGCGAGGCCATCGTCATCGACAGCCGCAACTGTCTCGTCCACAGCCCCAGCAAAACAGTGGCCCTGGTGGGTGTCGAGGACCTGATCATCGTCGAAAGCGGGGACGCCCTGCTGGTCTGCAAACGAGGATTTTCCCAGGATGTCCGGAAAGTGGTGGACCGGCTCGAAAGAGAACAGAAGAACGAGCACCTTTGAGGCTTCTGCAAAAAAAAGAAGGGGGCCGGATTTGTGAAGCAGCAAAGTATCTCAAGGTCCGGCTATCTGTTCGCCGCCCTGGCAGCCGTCCTCTGGGCCTCCTCCGGCACGGCGGCGAAGTTCCTCTTCAATAGCGGTATGACCGCCTTTGAGCTCGTGCAGATGCGGACAACGCTGGCGACCGGCATGCTTTTTTGCTGGCTCTTGTTCCACGACCGCTCCCTGCTGGCCATTGAACGGCGCGACCTGCCTTATTTCGTCACGCTCGGTATCGGGCTTGCGGCGGTCCAGTTCACCTATTTTTTTGCCATCAGCAAGATCCAGGTGGCTGCGGCTATTCTGATCCAGTATCAGGCACCCATATTCGTCGCTTTGCATACACTGCTTGTTTTGCGCGTGAAGTTCCCCCCCGTTGTATTTGCCGCCATGGCCGGCTCGCTTTTCGGGTGTTACCTTGTCGTGGGGGGATACAGTCTGGACCTGCTGCACATGAACCGCGCAGGGGTGCTGGTGGCCTTCAGCTCTGCCGTCACCTTTGCCTGGTACACCGTGCGGTGTGAGTACGGCATGAAGCGCTATCCTCCCTGGACCGTGGTCTTTTACGGCCTGCTGTTTGCCGCCGTTGTCTGGAATATCCTTCACCCGCCGCTTACGGCATTCCTGCGTCCGTCTGGATTCGCGCAGTGGTGGTGGGTCCTTTTCATTGCCTTTTTCGGCACGGTGCTGGCATTCATCTGCTACAACGAAGGCATCAACCGCATCGGCGCCGTGCGGACCAGTATTACAGCCACGCTGGAGCCGATCACGGCCGGATTCATCGCCTGGCTGCTGCTGGCGGAAACGATGGAAGTCTGGCAGCTCCTCGGCGCCGTCCTCGTGATCGCCTCCGTTGTGCTTTTGCAGATCAAGGGGAAATCTAATGCTTGATCGCCTCAGTTGAGATTTACGGGTTTTCCCGTGGGTTTGATGCCGCCTTTCCTTAAGGCCTCTATGATTTTCGCCGGGGTCGTCTTTTCATCATCGTAGGTTATGACCAGGGCATCCTGCTTTGGCGTCTCGAACTTCACAACGCCGCCCGTTTGTTTGAGGATAGAACCTATCCTCGCCCGCGTGCTTCAGGCGCTGCACTCGGGGACGGTCATCTGCACGGCCTTTTCCGCAGCCAGGACCGTTTGCGGTGCGCTCAGGATCCACACGAACATGATCGCAAACAGGACCGCTACATGGATTGCTTTTCTACTCATCGTTAACCACCTGCTTTCCTTGAGGCATTTCCTTGATATGAATATCCCGCTGGGGGAACGGGATTTCAATGCCCGCTTCTGTGAACCGGCGGGAGATTTCATAGTAAAGCTGGCTTTTTAGCACGCCGGGGCGATTGATGTACTCGCTGGTCCAGACCCGCAGATTGAAATTCAGGGCGCTGTCGCCGTAATCGGTAAACAGGACGTCCGGTTTGGGATCTTTCAGGACGCCGGGATTATCGAGGGCGATCTCCAGGAGCAGTTTTCTGATGTGCTGGGGGTCTTCCTTGTAGGATACCCCGACGGGATAGTTGAAGCGTACGTTGCGATCCGTGTGGCTCCAGTTGATGACGGTCGATGAGATAAACTGCGAATTCGGGACGATAATGGAGATGTTGTCGTTCGTGACGATGGTGGTCGCCCGCATGGAAATATCGATCACATCCCCGGCAACGCCGGATACCTCGATCCGGTCGCCGACCTTGATGGGTCTTTCGAACAGGATGATGAGCCCGCTTACAAAATTATTGATGATATTCTGAAGGCCAAAGCCGATGCCGACGCCGAGCGCTCCGAAAAGGATCGTGATGCTGCTCAAATCGATGCCTGCCGTTTGCAGAATAACGATGAACCCGACGGTTATGACGGCGTACTTCATAATGGAACCGACGGCAATGCGGACGCCAAGCTCGATGCGGCTTCTGGCAAGCAGGCGATAGACTACGATTTTATTGATTTTTGCGGCCAGAAAGAACAGCAGAAAAGAAAAAAGCATCAGATAGATCAGCATCCAGATGGTTAACGGGGACCCGCCGACAGAGAATAAAGGGACGCTTAGAAATTCGATGATTTTATTGATAAGTACGGTGATCTTTTCCATGGGAATCCTCCATCAAAAGGGAAAGAAGACGGGAATCAGCAGTGTCGCAATGACCCAAAAGATCAGGCTCAGGGGCGTCCCGACCTTCAGAAAATCGGCGAACCGATATTGCCCGACGCCGTAGATCATCGTGTTGGTCTGATAACCCACGGGCGTCATGAAACTTGAGGAAGCGGCAAAAGTGACGGCCATCAAAAAAGGTTTCGGACTGACGCCCATCGAGACCGCAGCCGTGATGGCAATCGGCGCCAGCAATACGGCGGTGGCGTTGTTCGACATGATCCCCGTCAGCAGCATAGTAAGTAGATAGAGCGCAGAAACGATGGCCACCGGTCCCAGATCGCCGAGGAGTTCGATCATGATATTCGAGATAAACATGGCGGTCCCCGTTTTTTCCAGGGCGATCCCCAACGAAATAATGCCTCCGAGCAGAAAGATAACATTCCACTCTATGGAGTTGTAAGCGTCTTCGAGGTCGATGCACCCGGTTGCGACGAGGAGCAGACATGCGATGATCGCCCCGACCATGATGGGGAGAATGCTCAGCGTCGCCGTGATGATAACGCCGGCAATGATCAGCAACGTGGGAATGATTTTTTCTTTTCGATATTGCGGCCTTTCAATTTCCGAAACAATAACGAAATTCTGGTCGTTTTTAAGATACTCATGATTTTCTTTCCGGGCTTCGACCAGAATGGCGTCGCCGGCGCTCAGGTGGGTTTCGCTGAAACCGGTATGGAGCAATTCCCCCCTGTGTCTCAAGGCCAGGGCCGTGCCCTGGAAAACATTCTGGAACCTTGCCGATTTGATTGTTTTGCCGACAAGCGTTGAATTCGGTGCGATGATGACTTCCGTGAGGACCAGGTCCTCACACCTGAAATCCTCGTCATGAAGCTCACATTCGGATAACATTTTGATTCCCATACGATTCATGAGTTTTTGAAGTTGCTTAACGTCGCATCTGACCCGCAACAAATCATTTTCCTGCAAAATGGTTTCCGACAGGGGCGTCTGGACGCGGTGCCCATCTCTGATGACTTCGAGGATGTCGATATCCAGTTCTTTGACCAGGGGAGACTCTTTAACTTTGAGGCCTACGGATTTTGCATTCTCGAGGAGGATGATATCCGTCAGATAGTCATTCATCTGATACTTTTGTGTCAGATCACCCACACTATTTCTTTTCGGGATCAGCCTGACGCCAAAGAGGATCATGTAGATAATGCCTGTGGCAAAAAAAACAAGCCCGAGGGACGTGAACTCGAACATGGTTAAGGCCGGCAAACCGTGCTGCACGGAGATGGAACTGACGAGAATATTGGTGGACGTACCGATAAGTGTGCAGACACCGCCGAACATGGAGGCGAAGGAAACGGGCATGAGCAGCCGGGAGGGGCTTATTTTGTTTTCCATCGACAGGCCCAGCATGATCGGGATGAATACGGCGACGACCGGCGTGTTGTTGATGAAAGCGGATACGCCGCCCACCACGATCATCACACCGATCAGACCGACCCAGAAATTATATTTGAATACCCGTGAGGAAAGGGCTCCCAGGTAATTGACAGCTCCGGTTTTCTTGAGGGCACCACTCAGAATGAACATGGCTCCGACGGTGACTGTGGCGCTGTTGCTGAAACCCGATACGCCTTCCTGCGCGGTAAGGATGCCCGTGAGTAAGAGGATGGACATGACGAGGATCGCCGTGAGGTCAACAGGGATCTTTTCGGAAGCAAAAAGGATAACGGCAAGGATGATCATGCCCAGTACAATCAGCATTTCCAACGTCATGAGGTTATCCTATCGGGTTGCCTGCTTAAACGTAAATCGGAGACCTGTCCAGATCAGGACTGCAGAGAAAAGGATCCTGAGGCCTGATTCGACAAGAAAATGGGCAAACCATGCACCGGCAAAGGTTCCTAAAACGATCCCGGTAATAAGGCCGCGCAAGATATCCTTCCCGACGTACCCCCTTTGCCAGTGCGTCCAGGCGCCCACGATACCTATCGGAACCATGGCCAGAAGGGAAGTTCCCTGAGCGGTGTGTTGATCAAATCCAGCCAGCAGCACCATGGCGGTGATCATCACGGCGCCGCCTCCGAGTCCCAGAAGTCCTGCAACGAATCCCGTCACCGCGCCTGCTGCAAGCAGAACCAGCACCCTCGGCGCCCCCGAATCGAGATGGGCAAATTGGGGAAGGTACGGCTTCAACAGAAGAAGCAAAGACACCATGATAAGAAAGACGCCAAAAACCCTCTGCAGCGCAATTTCCGGAACTTCACAGGAATATTTCGCTCCCCATCTGACAGGAAGGAGCGCGGCGGCGGCCAGAATCATGGCGGCCGGAACGTCCACGGCGCCATGCAGGGCATAGGTCAGGCCGCCGATTGCACCGGTAAATATCAGCGCGACCAGGCTGGCGCCATGAGCCTTGTGCTGTCCCAGTTTCCTGAGGCCGACCAGAAGGGGGATCATGACGACGCCTCCTCCGAGTCCCACCAAGCCGCCAAAAACACCGGCAGTCAAACCAATCAGGAAACTCATGGAAATCCCGCTCACCCTTGCTTGATCAGACATTGCTTTTTCGACGCAGGTATAAAAGTATATATGATGAGCGTTGTTTTGTGTCAATGAAATATTGGCGCCGGGCGCCTCTCCCGGAATTGGAAGCAGCATCGGAATGAGCGCTTGCTTTTTCTGCTTTGCTCTTTCGTGCCAGACATCATGGCCGTGATCCGGACGCAGGCATTGCAAAAATACTCAGAACATTCTATAAAACCAAAAAATGAAAGGGCACCCGTTGCATGGGGCTTCAACTATCTGCGCCGTTCATCCTGGCTTCCGCTTCCCCGAGACGCATCGAACTCTTGCGGCTGCTGGGGCTTGATTTTACCGATATGCCCAGCGGGGCCGACGAAACCTTCCGACAAAGCGAATCGCCGCCGGCGCATACTTTGAGATTGTCGGCGGACAAAGCGGGTTTGATTTCAGCGGCGCACCCCGGAAGCTGGGTTCTGGGGGCCGATACCATTGTCGTGATTGACGGGGAAGTGCTGGGCAAGCCGGCAGATCCCAAAGAGGCGCGGTGGATGTTGAATAAGCTCAGCGCACGGACGCACACCGTTTTTACGGGTTTTACCCTCGCCCGGCGGGCAGCGCGAATCGCCGTCAGCGGGGTGGTTGAATCAACGGTCCTTTTCAGAGCGATCTCCGAGGATGAAATGGCCTGGTATATCAATTCCCCGGAGCCCTATGACAAGGCGGGGGCCTATGCCGTGCAGGGCATAGGCGCCTTTTTCATCAAGGAAATTAAGGGATCCTACACAAACGTGATGGGGCTGCCACTTTGCGAAGTCGTGGATGTGCTTAAAAAGGTCGGAGCCATCAAATTTGCGGCATGAAAGAAGAAACGGAAGAGGTAATGCCGAGCCATGAGCACCATCATCAATGAACAGATTGACATGATCCGACAGCGCATTGCTGCAGCGGCGCGGACGTCCGGACGACCCACGTCGGCCGTGCGGCTCATGGCCGTGACGAAGACCGTGGACGACCAACGGATCATGCAGGCTATTGGCGCCGGCGTGGACATGATCGGGGAAAATTATGTCCAGGAAGCGCGGCGCAAGATCGAGCTGATGGGAAAATCCGTTCAGTGGCACCTGATCGGCCATCTGCAGACAAACAAGGCGAAGTATGCCGTGCGCCTGTTCGAGATGATCCATTCACTGGACCGCATTGAGCTCGCCCGCGAACTGGACAGGCGCTCCCGCATGACGGGTGTCGTTATGAAAGTGCTCATCGAGGTTAATATCAGCGGAGAGGAAACCAAACGCGGCATTGCCCATCGGGACGCCCTGCCGCTGATCCGCGAGGTTTCTACCCTGGAAAATCTCTGCGTTCAGGGGCTCATGACGATGCCCCCCTGGTTTGACGACCCGCAGGAAGCCCGGCCTTTTTTTGTCGCCCTGCGGGAGCTCAGTCAGAGGGTTGCGGCGGAAAACCTTCCGCGCGTCCAGATGCGGGAGCTTTCCATGGGTATGTCCCAGGACTACGAGGTGGCCGTAGAAGAAGGCGCCACGATCGTGCGCATCGGCCGATCCATCTTCGGCGAGCGACTGTAATAAGGTCTTTGTTATAATCATCCACACTCCGCACAATTTTGTTTATTTGTGCGAAAAAGTTTGTATAATGCGTTGTTCGTTTAATTTTACCCGTGCAAGAAGGAGGAACACAGGCCATGCTTCCGGAATATTTTGAATTTACTCTGCCCACCAAACTCATTTACGGAATCGGAATTCTCGGGAAACTTGAGGGCGCTCTCAAACCTTTCGGCAAGCGCAGGGCCATTCTTGTAACCGATGAAATCCTCGTGAAGGCAGGGCCTGTGGATAAAGTCAAGGAGGGCTTTCAGGACAGCAACATTTCCATCGTCTGCGTCTATGATAAAGTCCCGCCGAATTCGACGATCAAGACCGTGGAGGCCTGCGCCCGCCTGGCTAAGAAAAACGCATGCGACATGATCATTGCGGTTGGCGGCGGCAGCGTCATCGATACCGCAAAGGTGGCCAACATCCTGATCTGCAAGGGCGGCAGGGTCAATGACCATATGGGCGCCTATCTGCTGGACAAGAGCGAATCGCTGCTGCCCGCCATCTTCATCCCCACGACGGCCGGCACCGGTTCCGAGGTGACCAAGGTTGCTGTGATTGCAGATCCGGACCACGACGTAAAGCTTCCTTTTGCGGAAGATCAGTTCCTGCCCCATCTGGCCATTCTCGATCCTGAGGTGACCCTGTCCATGCCACCCATGCTGACCGCCACGACCGGGATGGACGCCCTGACGCATGCGATCGAGGCGTATGTGGATAAGGAATCGTCGCCGGCTTCCGACGCACTCGCCCTGCATGCCGTCAAGCTCATCAGCGGCAACATCCTGCTGGCTTGTGCCCGCCCGGACAACCTGCAGGCACGGGGGGCCATGCTGATCGGGAGTTTCCTGGCAGGGGTCGCCTTCTCTCACTCGATGGTGGGAATGGCTCACGGGATTTCCCATGCCCTGGGCGGCGTCTATCATATTCCGCACGGGCTCGCCAATGCCCTCGTTCTGCCGGAGGTCATGGCGCACAACCTCGAATCCCGGCCGGACCGCTTTGCCGATATTGCTGTCGCGCTGGGCGTCACGTTCCCGCAGCTGGTCACGGAAAGCCAGAACGTGCTTAAATCAGACTCTATGGACATCGCTTCGATGCTGTTCCGGAAGATGGATTTTACCTACCTGCGGGACAAGTTCGTCGATGCATCGTCCTGGCTGCGCGGGACAGCGGCGAATGCGTTCGGCAATCTGGGATTCATCGATCAGTGGTTCAGGCTCCAGGCCGCCAGAGCGGGCGTCGAAAAGATCCGCATCCTGAACCGGCAACTGGCCTATTTGACCAAAATGCCGCTCAATCTGGCGCAGGCGGGTGTCCGCGACGAGCTTGCGAAGCTCGATCAGGTCGTGACGACGGCCATGGAGGACGGCGCCATGCTGTACAACCCCGTGGAACCGACGCGGGAAATGGTCGCCGATATCGTGAAGAAAATCTACGACGCACAGGATAAGCCGCTTCCCGTTTCGGATGACGACCTCCATCCCCTGGACACCAAGATAGGGGACGGGGAGATGACCCATGTGTTCAAAGACTCCGGGATGCTCTACGATGTCCTGGCCGATTTTTACGAGCAGCTCAAAGACGATCCGGAGATCGGACCGGCATTGGCGGACACGGATCTCTGCATTCAGTTCATCTACAATAATCCTTCGGCCACAATTACGATCGATGCGACGGGGGACGAGATTGTCGTTCACCGGGGCGTTTTTGAAGGAAAACCTGAAGTCACCATGACCATGAATGCGGATTTTGCGCATAAATTCTGGCATGGCAAGGCAAATCTGATCACGGCGCTGACCCGCAGGCAGGTCGTGGCCAGGGGAAACGTGCCGAAGACCGTCAAACTGCTGCCGATCCTGAAACCGGCCTATGCCATGTATCCCCGATTCCTCAAAGCAAAAGGACTGGGACACCTCGACATGTCATAGAATCTGGCAGGGGGCAGGGGCAGATGTCTGCGAACAGGTCCAGGGTTATGGGGAATGCGCCAGGAAAGTTTTATGTCAATGAGCGGTGCATCGGCTGCACACTCTGTCATGAAACCGCTCCCGCCCACTTTCGGACAAATGATGAAGAGGGGGTTGATTTTGTGTTCAGGCAGCCGGAGACACAGGAGGAAGAGACGCTTTGCAGGAAGGCCAGGGAGGCCTGTCCGATAGATGCCATTCAGGACGACGGGCTCGAATTCGAGCATTCACAAGGGGGGGCGGCATGAAAAAGATCATCAGCATCAGCCTGGGGAGCAGCCAGCGGGACTATCAGATCAAGGCAAAATTTCTGGGGCAGAACTTTTTTATCAGGCGCATCGGCACGGACGGCGACACAAGAGAAATCGTCGAGCTGCTTTATGACTGGGAAACAAGCGCCGACGCCATCGGCCTTTCCGGCGTGAAGTTTCCGAGCAAGATCGGGCTTCGGCAAACCGCGGAAAAACGTGACCTGCGGCTCAAGGAATTGAGCGCCGACCTGAAGATCCCCGTGACCACCGGCGAAGCAATCAGAAATGTCGCGCAGGGGTGGGTTGCCCGCTATGTTCAGGAAACCCAGAAGGATTATTTCACGAATGCCCGCGTCCTGGTTCTATCCGGAATGACCGACTACAGCATCGCTGCGGTCCTTTCGGAATACACGGACAATTTACAATTTGCCGATCCGGTCATTGAACACGGCATTCCAAAATTCCTGCATTCCCTGAAGGATATGGAGCGCTACGCCAGAGGGATTCATGACGTCCTGTCGCTGTCTCCCACCAAGGTGATCGCCACCTCATTGCCCCTGCTGAATGAATGGAACAGATACATCCTGCGCAAGGCCATGCAGAAGGCCACGGTGATTATCGTTCCCTATGAAGGCTTCTATGAGTATCTGGATTCGTGCACGCTCGAAGAGCTCGGGGGTAAAACCATTATTACGTCGACGGCCTATGACGATCGCGTTGACTTCCTGAAAAAACGCGGTGTGGATGTGATCATCGATGCGACGCCCAGGATCCTGCCGAGAGTCGTCCAGGTCGATGTTCTTGAAGCCATGATCATGGTTGCCCTGGGCAAGAAAGAGGGGGAACTGACCGGCGATGAACTTCTCGAGGTTATCAGTGAACAGAGAATCCGTCCGAGAATTGTATATCCCTCCGGAGAACCGAGACGCATCAACCGGTTTGCATTTGTCATCCACCCCCTGTCCCAGGAATATCTGAAGAAGGAGAAGACCGTCGAGCTCATCGCAAGCATCTCGCCGGTCCCGGTCATGGACGCAGTCGAGAAGATCATCGCTTATGCGCCGCCCTTTATTTATTCCGAGGTGACCGGCATCAAGTCCCCCACGGGCGTGGAGGCGGAGGGATGGCTCATCACCGTCGGGGGAACGCCCAAGCAGATGCTCTCCCATCCGGCCGAGTTCACTTACAAGCGGCTGCTCGCGGCGGCTGCTATGGCCAAAAGACTGGGCGCCCAGATTATGGGCCTGGGGGCCTTCACCAAGGTCGTCGGCGACGCCGGCGTGACCGTTGCCAAGCTCGCGGACATCCCGATTACCACGGGAAACAGCTACAGCGCCTCCGGGGCCCTCTGGGCCGCGGCCGACGCCGTGCGCCGCATGGGGCTCATCAAGATCGAACAGGGAAAGAAGATCAAGGCCAAGACGATGGTCATCGGGGCCTACGGGGCAATCGGCGCCGTCTGCTGCCGCCTGCTGGCCCTGGCATTCGAGGAGGTTTACATGATCGGCCTTCAGGATGCGCGGCTGCTCGCCCTGAAGGAATCGATCCTGCAGGAGACGCCGGACGTCAAAATCCATATCGCCACAAGACCCGACAAGTATCTGGCCGATATGGACGTGATCGTCACGGCGACATCCGCAGCGGGCAAAACCATCCTGGACATCACAAAAGTCAAGCCGGGATGCGTCATCACCGATGTGGCCCGTCCGCTGGATCTGTCGCCCGCAGACGTGGCCAAGCGGCCGGATGTGCTCGTGATCGAATCCGGAGAAATCCTGCTGCCCGGAGAACCCCGGTTCAAGGACATCGGGCTTCCGCCGAAAGTGGCGTTTGCCTGCCTCGCCGAAACCATCGTTCTGGCCCTCGAGGGGCGTTTTGAAGTCTTCACGATTGGCCGCGAGATTGAGTGGAAAAAAGTGAAGGAGATTTACACGATGGGCCTCAAGCACGGCATGCGGCTCGCGGCGATATCAGGCGTCAATGGCGTCTATACGGATGAAGACATCAAAAATGTGGTGAAACTGGCCCTTGAGGCAAGAGAGAAAACTGAAAAAGAAAAACAAAAGGTCTTGAAGAAGAAAACTGCGAAAAAAGATATCGGCGCGGTAAAAAAACCGGCCCGCAAAGCGGCGCCGCGAGCACCTAAAAAGATTTCATCCTGAGGGGGGGGAAACGGCACTGTTAAACGCAACACCCGTGACACTGTCCAGACAGACCTTTGATCCGGAAGAGGCGCATATATACATTCCGGAAATTGAGGGACACGTTTTCGAGTTTATCCAGAAGATCTGGCACGCGTTTGTCAACAAGATGGTTTCCCTGGCCTTCACGGAAAGGGACTACTGTTTTGAATACGGCCTGTTTGAAGTCATAGACGGTAAATTTATGCGCACTGCCGCCGTCTCGAGCCAGATTCGTCTTGACGATATCGCAAAAAGAAAGGTTCCGAAAGAGTTTGCGGAATTCAAAAAGAAGACGCGTCCGACCCCCGTCTGCTATCCGTCCAATTTCACTGCCCGCATCCTGCGGGAAGCCGTCATCAACCGGAGTATGGGTAAGAAACCGTCCATCGTCCTGGTTAACCTGAAAACGGACAAGCGCATTCACCCCCGGCTCAAGGAGATCGTCGCTGAAGACATGAACTATGCCGTGGGCATTGCGTTATTCTTCGGCGAGCGCCCCATCGGCGTCCTCTGGGGGATACGCTCCGAACCCTTGAGCACGCAACAGAGAGCGCGGCTGTATCCCCAGTTGCGTTCCTTAATCAGCGGGATATCGACCATTATGGCCCTGGAATTCAACGGGGGCCGCCACGACCATCGTTCCGCCCGCATGAATATCGAAAAACTCGACACCAACGCCGTTATCATCAATCTGTTTTATACGCGGCAAGACGGGCAATCGACGCCCGTGCGGTCGATCATTGGCAGATCGACCCGCTATAAAAGCAATTTCCGGCTCGATGCGAGCTACATCGTCCCGACATCGCAGGGCTGTTCGATCAGCCTGAAGCGGTTTCTGCCCGAACATGAAAACGAAACCGGCAAGACGCTGCTGATGATCCCGGGTTTCTTCTGCAAGCGTTCCCTCTTTGACCTGCTTGCGAGGGAAATGGCCTTTCGCTGCGGATACAAAGTCATCTCTCTCGATTACCGCGGCCGGTCCAGACACACACTGCCAGAAGGCCGTTTCTACAAGGCCTGGTCCATCGACGATTTTATACAGGAAGATTTTCCAAAGGCGCTGGCCTGGATCAGGGAACAATATCCGGACGATCGCGTCGTGGTCTTTGGCCACAGCATGGGCGGCATCATCGCCCGATTTTATGCGGGCTCCTTCAAAAGGATTCAGGCTCTGACCGGCCGTGAGGATCTGCCGGAGCCGGCGTCGCATATAGCCGGCATCGTGTCCATCGCCTCGCCGGATTATCTGGATGTAAAGCTCGGCATCCCGGGTGCTGATCTTCTGAAACTCGGCGCCAGGATCATCCCCGATGCCTTCGACCTCAACACCATCAGCGGTAATATTTTCAACAGGGTCCTTTCAGGGTCCATCTCGACCGTGATTCCCACCGTCAATTTAAAAACCTTTTTCACGTTTCTACACGATATCCACGACTCGATGCGCCAGTTCACCTTTGACGTGAGCACCCGCATTCTCTCATTGCAGGACTTCATCGGCTTTCCGCAGGTGACGCCCCCGGAGGTCTACCTGCTTATGGAGGACATTATCTGTGAGGAATCGACCCGGGTCATGATCCAGTTTTTCCGCTCACAGTTTTTCGGCCACAACATCCAGTCTTTTGACGGCCGTATCAACTATACCGAGGACCTGAAAAACATCACCCTGCCCGTGTTTCATATCATGGGCAGCCTCGATGTCATCGCCCCTCCCGATACCATCCGTCCCGGTCATGACAGGATTGCCTCGGCCGGCAAGAAGATCAAGGAATACAAACAGGGGCATCTCGGCCTCATCCTTCATCATGAGACGGTTCGCGACATTGCCGCGAGCACCGATCGATGGATACATAAGCTCTGATGGGTCGCATTCACTTTATTTCAGGGACATTTTTCTTGACATGCGGGGATTTTAATTTATCATTCGAGCCGCATCATTCTTTTACCGAAACGGGGCCATGATCATGCAACAGAACAAAATGCTGGAACCCATGTCAAGCATCGACAGCTTCTGGCTGAGTATGGACGAGCCCACTAATCTGATGGTCATCACGGGCCTTATGGCGTTTGATGAGATGCTCGATTACGACGCAGTCTGCGCCTTGCTGAAGGAGCGCCTGCTTTGCTACAACCGGTTCAGGCAGAAGGTGGTATGGCCGACATCCACGCTGGGAAGACCCTTCTGGGATGAAGACCGCAATTTTGACATTCAGAATCATGTTATCCGGGTGGCCCTGCCGTCGCCGAGGAATCAGGCGGCCCTGCAGCGCATGATCAGCGACCTTTCCATCGTCCCCCTGGACAAGAATAAATCGCTCTGGCAGCTTCATATCATCGAAAACTACGGTGCCGGCTGCGTGCTTTTCATCCGCATTCATCACGCCATTGCCGACGGGATTGCCCTCATCCGCCTGCTGCTGTCGATGGCCGATGTGGAGCCGAATCTCTCTTTCCTGCGTGAAGGGGAATCCGCCGAATCAGGAAAAGCAGGGCGTATCCGGAAAAAGGGCCCGCTTGCGCCCGTCGCCGGAACGCTTGGCCTTTTCATGCGGGCCGCCAAAACGACGTTTAAAACGACTGCCGGGACCGCCGGGGTGGTCTATGATGAAATCATGAAGACCGCGGCCCATCCTCCGCACTTGGCCCGCCTGATCAAGCTTTACGGCAGAATCGGCCTTGAAAGTTCAACCGTCCTGGCGAAACTGGCCCTGATGCCGTCGGACTCGAAGACCTCCCTGAAGGGAAAGCTCGGCATCCAGAAAAGCGTCTGCTGGTCGTTGCCCATACCGCTGGACAGCGTCAAGGAGATCGGCCTGTATTTCCGATGCACGATTAACGATGTGCTCATGGCCGCCGTGGCGGGCGCTCTTCGCGACTATCTTTCAGACAGGGGAGACGACCTGGAGGATGCGGAATTGCGCGTGGCCATCCCGGTGAACGTCCGGGCGGAAAGTTCCGGCATTGAGCTCGGGAATCAGTTCAGCCTGGTTCTGCTGTCACTTCCCGTCAATCTGGACGATCCCGTCCGCCGGTTGCGGGAAACGAGAAAACGCATGCGCACTCTCAAGGAATCCGCCGACGCCTTTGTCGGCTTTCAGATGATGAAAATCATGGGCATCCCTCCCGAAAGCATCACGAAGCGGGGTGCGGATTTTTTCTCCAGTAAATTTACGGGCGTCCTCTCGAATGTCCCGGGACCCCGGCAACACCTCTTTTTCACGGACAAGAAAATCAGGAATATGATGTTCTGGGTGCCCCGTTCGGGCGAGGTCGCTCTCGGTGTCAGCATTATCAGCTATGCCGGTTCCGTGACCCTGGGTATTGCCACGGATCGCCGTGTGGCGCCGGACCCTGAGAAAATCACGGAATATTTCACCAGGGAATTTGGCGAGCTTTTGAGGCTGGCGCGAATGGACGTTCTCCAGCGGGCGCCCACAGGACGGCGTAAGCCTATGAGACGATAAGGGATCGTCAGGTATTTTCGATCAGGAGTCTTTTAACCTAAAAAACTAAAAGGAGGGTTTTATGACGGACAAGAAGACGGACAAGAAACAGAAAACAAAAGTGGACGATTCGATTCTGGATGCGGCGAACAAGATCTGGATGGCCGGACTGGGGGCCGTGCAGACGGCAGAAAAAGAGGGTTCCAAGCTGTTCAAGTCACTGGTCGAGAAGGGCACTGATTTTCAGGCCGTGCGTAGGGAAATCAGCCAGAGGCAGCTTGATAAAATCGGCCAGATTGTCAAAGGGGGCGTCGGGTCCGTCAAGGGAAAGATCGACGATATCACCCAGCAGAGAGAGGGCATGTGGGATAAACTTAAGGTTGAGCAGACATTTGCCTCTGTCATCAAGACGTTCGGCGTCGCCACCAAAAAGGAAATTGATGGCCTGAACAGGAAGATCGACGCGCTATCCAAAGCCGTCAACGAGATGAAGGCGCCTGCGAAGAAAGCGCCCGCGAAGAAAGCGCCCGCAAAGAAAGCGGCCCCGAAAACGGCAGCTCCGAAAGCGTCTAAATAATTTCAAACCTGCCCTGAAAAGGGACAAAAAAGTGACACGTTGAGTTTGTGTCACTTTTTTATCTTTGACAACTTCGTAAAAAGACGAACCATGCAGGACAAACATGCATCCATGCTGCTTGAGCAGATCCAGCGGGGAAAGGCGCAACGCCTGAAACAGGAGGCCGACGCAGAGCTGGCCTCAAAAATACCGCTGCTCAGAAAATGGCAGTCGGATCGCCTGAGCGCGACCTATGCAGATCTGCTCGCCCATAAACGGTACCAGCCGGCCACGGCTTTTTTCTTGAGCGACCTCTACGGGCCGAATGATTTTAGCCAGCGCGATGACGATATCGAACGCCTCTTTTCAACACTGGTCAAGATTCTCCCCGATTACCTGATTGGCACCGCCGCTTATGCCGCCGAACTTAACGCGTTGAGCGCGGAACTTGATTTCGCGTTGCTGGGCGTGCTCGTCGGGGAGCTTGATGTCACAGAAGCGATCACGAAGGAGGCCTATGCTGAGGCTTACCGGCGCTGCGACAATTACGATCTCAGAAAACATCAGATCGCTCTGCTTAAAATGATGGGTGAAGATCTCGATGCGATCGTATTCAAACCCCTTGTTTATAACACCGTGCGCATGCTGAAAATACCGGCCCTGCTGGCAGGGTTTTCCGCATTGCAGAATTTCCTGGAGAGGGGCTTCGAGGCATTCCATCACATGCAGGGCGCCGATGAATTCCTCGACACGATTGTCATGCGGGAAACGCTAATCCTGGACCGCATCTGCATATCGCACCCTCGTCCTTTCGCACTCGACCGGGACGACTGAACGAAGTTTGTCCATGCTGAATTTCTCTTGACATTTTCCATTATAAATGACTAATTTGTCTATAATAGACAATTTAAACAAAAGAGGTGCGATTTATGAGGGAATCTGCGACCATTGCAAAAAATAAGTTTGGTGAACTCCTTGACAATGCCATGTCGGAACCTGTCATCATCGAAAAGAAAGGAAGACCTGTCGCCGTTGTCTTGTCTGTTTCAGAATATCAGCGCCTGACTGATATGGAGGATCGCTATTGGGGCGAGAAGGCGCTTAATGCCGTCAAGGAGGGCTTTTTAGGCGAGGAGGAATCCAAAGAGTGGCTGGAGGAGCAATTCAGTGTTGAAACTCCAGCTAAGTAGAGCATCACAAAAGTTCCTGGACAACTTGCCGCCTAAACAATTTCGACAAATCGTCAAAAAGGTTTTCTCTTTGATGGAGAATCCCCTGCCGCACGATTCACAGGAGATGAAGGGATATCCTTTCCTGCGTAATGACATCGGTGAATACCGGATAATCTACGATGTCCAGGAAGGCGCGCTCAGAATAGTCCTGGTCGGCAAACGTAATGATGATGAGATATACAAGAATTTGGGCAGGAGCGCCGGATAAAAGAGAATTTTCCTGATTCCTCTTCTCGTTACAATGTTTCAACCGCATTTATCGATAAAGTGATTTCTCTTGACAGACATAATTATTTTCCTTAGGCCTTTCAACAATAATCAAGGGATTTCCGTATGAGGGAGAGATTATGAAAGCCGTAAAACGTAAAATAACGGATCTGATGGTGGATGAGCTTAAGGACGTCATCCATGAAGCGATCGCCGAAGATATGGAGGTTTGGCGGGAGACCTTCGAGATCATGGCGGACAGCAAGCTGATGGGGCAGATCCGGCAGGCGGATATGGACAGGGCAGCCGGAAAAAAAGGCGCCTTTGTCGCCTGGGATGATCTGAAAAATGCATAAGATCATTCTTCATCGGAACGCCGCTAAATTCTACCGGTAGGCCGATGAAGCCTTGAAGAAAGAGTAGCAGACGCCATTGATGTCATTGCCCGGAATCCCAATCTGGACGGGCATATCAAAAAATTGAAAGGGGACCTCAAGCGCATGCATCGTTTCCGCATGGGCGATCTGCGTATCCTTTACGAGATTGACGATGCGCAAGAGATTGTGTGGATCAAGACCATTGAATGGAGAGGATCGGCATACAAATAAAGGTTCATCCGGTTGATGCATATCTTCTGTAGTCAAGTATCCGATGATTTTGACGGATATGCTTTGTTTCTTTCGGTAATAATGAACAAACCTACGCTATTCCGCCCTGTCAAAAAAACATTGACATGATATCATATTGTGTTATCATTCGATCATGACTGGCAAACATAGGAAAACCCTTGAAGCCATATTTACCAACCCTGTCAACGGAAACATTAAATGGTCGAGGATAGAGGCGTTGTTCATTGCCGTGGGATGTATTGTTGTGGAGGGTTCCGGTTCTTCCGTTACCTTTGAGAAAAACGGAAGACGGGCATACTTCCATCGTCCTCATCCTCAAAAAGAGTCGTTGCGTTACAGGGTGACAGATGCCAGATATTTTCTTGAATCTATCGGAGTGAAGCCATGAACGCCATGAAATACAAAGGATATGCAGCTCGTATCGAGTATGATGCCCATGACCGCATATTTGTAGGTCATCTGGTCGGTATACGTGACATTGTTGGGTTTCACGGAGCGTCTGTTGAAGAGCTTGAAACCGCATTCCATGAGGCAGTTGACAATTATCTTGCCGCTTGCACCAAACTTGGACAACAACCCAATAAACCGGTTTCCGGCAAGATATTGCTGCGAGTGCCGCCTGAAATTCATTCCGCAGCTATAATGGTGGCCGAAAGCGAGGGCAAAAGCCTTAACCAGTGGGCCGCCCATGTTTTGGCCGAGGCTGCGAACTGCAGTTGAACCAATATTCGCTGCCGGTTTGCATTCGTTTTATACGGCAGGTGCAGACTCCCCCCCCGCTTTGGTTGATCTAAATCATGAAGGAATTTTTGAGATTTGTCTGGTGAAAATAAGTTTTGAGTATAATTTAGTTGAACCCTTCGGTATTTGAAGGGCGGATTTTGGGGGTTGTCAGGGCGTTTGCTACTTCCTCCTACCATGAGTTCATGTATAAGAGAATTTACTGTGGTATTGTAAATTTAAGAATGAACCATGGAAAGGCGGGAGGACTTACTACTTCCTGGGTTTTCGAATCCTTACTACAGTGTGTCCCATGCCTTCCTAAACCATGATAAGTTGATTGGATTTTTGAATCCTTGTTACGATGGAGGATTGGTTCGGAAGGCCCTGGTTCTCTGCTTTTCCCATCTCATGACAGGAGGTGTGAAAAATGAGCAAGACATCTTTTAGCGGGTTTCTGGGTGTAGACATTTCAAAGGACAAGTTTGATGCCTATTGCATAGACATCACAGGAGAGAAACATTTCTATCTTTCCTGTCCCATGGACAGAGCGGGATTTGAAAAATTGGTGAGCCACCTGGAAGCGTTATCTATGCCCCAGGAGAGTCTTCTGATCGGCATGGAGTCGACCGCCTGCTATCACATGAATCTGTTTTCGTTCCTTCTTGCAGGGGGATATACGGCGGTTATCATCAATCCTCTGCTCATTTCCAACTTCGTAAAGATGCAGTTGCGGAAGACCAAGACAGACAAAAAGGATGCTCTTGTCATCGCGCAGTTTCTATTGATGCACAGGGATACACTGGCACAGACAAGCATCTCCCCTCACGTCTCCGACCTTCGGGATTTGTCTCGTCAGCGGGAGAGTCTGCTCAGCCAGATGACGGCTCTGAAATGCGATATGAAGCGTCTCTTGACGATTACGTTTCCGGAGCTGGAAAAACTGACGGGCGTTTTCACAAAGTCCATTCTGAAGCTTGTGAGCCGTTTTCCGTCTGCCCATGCCATCGTCCAGGCAGACCCGGCAGAGATAAACCAACTTCTGATGGATCACTCCATGGGAAGAAACGCTGCAAAGACCACACAAGCCATTATCCAGGCGGCCCGCTCTTCAATCGGAACGACGAGTCCTTCAAGGGAACTGATCCTCAAACAGAAGGCCGATGTTTTGATTCATCTGGAGGGCCATCTGAAAGAACTGACAGCCTTGATGATTGAGTTGTGCCGCTCTGACATGGGAAATGACATTGACATCATGACTTCTTTGCGGGGGATTGGTGAAAAAACAGCGACAAACTTTCTCGTCGAGATGGGAGGTGATATCCAGAAGTTCAAAGATCACAAAAAGCTCATTGCCATGGCGGGGCTTGATCCTGCCATATACCAGTCCGGCAAGCATGATGGGCACGGCAGGATTACCAAGCGTGGGAACCGTCATCTCAGGAGGGTGATCTGGCTCATGACCATCAGGGTCATCCAGTTCAATGATTGTTTCCGACAACACTATAACAAGAGAAAGCAGGATGGCCTTCCTTTCAAAAAGGCGGTTCTGGCCACTGCCCATAAGCTTCTGAGGGTCATTTATGCCATGCTCACCCAAAAAACATCTTTTTGCTATGTGGCGAACTCATGATAGTTGACTGAAGTCAAGCATGTAACGATTTTCACGGGCATACTTTGTTTCAAACAATATTCAATCGTCTCAGAATAGTCCGACCGGAGACAAAAAAACCAGATTAAACTGTCCGCTCCCCTCCAAGTATCCCTCAATATGTTGAGGTTCCACCAAATATTGAGGCCAAACGAATTATTCCATGCTTTTCTTCTGTGCCCTCTATTATCCTAAATCATCTGTTCTAAAGGATGATTTCAACATTACAATTTTCCTTCGGTTATTGGCCGATTCTTTGCATTTACATTATTATGGTCGTGATCATCCAACCCAAAAGCGTACCTGTCTGCTATAGATATGATAAAATATGAAAAGAATGAGTGTGAAAAAAGGTGAAGGAAATGGCACTGAACATAACAATGCCATTTTAATAATTTGCGATTTTATAGGTGGCGAGTGCTATGGGTTTTTTGTATGAAGTAACTAGCTTCAATGGTTGGGCGATTTGGCTTTTTGTCGTCTTTGCTTTAATGGCTTTCAATGAACTTGGGCGTACTACAAAATGGGGAGGGCTTGTACTCTTTCTAATTGTTCCTATAGCGCTAACTATCTTTGTCTGGCCAACAACTGCAGCCCCAGGCAATGAATATGGTACGGGTACTTGGTTTAACTGGGTAAAAACCTACTCAGCCCTTGCAGGGTGTCTTGGATTTATGGCTATCCGCTATATTCCGGGACTTGCAAAAAAGAAGTGGGCGTTAGGCTTTCCTGCCTTCATCTTGGCAATAAATATCCTTGAAGCTTGTATTCGTGATTTTCAATGCTATTCATATGGCGCATGGAATGGAGCGTATATAGACAATCTTTGGGTGATGTCAGGACCATGGAATATCATGAATGGTATAGCTGGCCTGCTTAATATCATCACCATCTGCGGCTGGTTTGGAATTTTTATTTCTAAAGACAGGACAAAGGATATGATCTGGCCGGACATGATCTGGCCCTGGATAATCGCTTATGATTTATGGAACTTCGCCTATACCTACAACTGCATAGCCGATCATTCTTTTTACTGTGGCTTAGCGTTGTTGATTTCCTGCACCATACCTGCTTTCTTTATCAAAAAAGGAGCATGGCTGCAGCATCGTGCTCAAACCCTTGCATTGTGGATTATGTTTGTCATGACGATACCTTCATTTGCAGATCGCATTGCGCCTGTTGCTACCACGCATAATCCAAGCGCGTTTTTTATCGTAAGCTTGTTGTCCTTAATCGCAAATGTTGCACTAGCGGCCTATCAGTTTAATAAGATTCGTAAAAACAGACTCAATCCACTGAAAGATGAAATCTATGTAGAAACAAAAGCTTATAAATTGGTTATTGAAGAAAACAGCTAAATGAATCGGTAATAACTTGACAGTACCCAAGGGAGCTCTCAATAGCATTTTAAATAGAGAATTGAAATGAAAGTAAAAGAAACTTTAAAGTGGGTAAAGTCGTAATCATAGGTATAATCACAACGCATGTGCTAACGAGTTGCAGACAGCAATTCCGGCGGATGACCATTCTTGAAAGAGAGCATCCAGTAAATTTGGCATGCCCTAAACCTTTCTTCGAGTGGTAATCCTCAGTCGTTGTTGCATGGTCATTATTCCATGCAGAAAAATAAAAGATGCAACCGACAATGGCTTCAGGTATAAAAAATACTAATCATTTGCCTTGGAAAGGAGGACTCATGAAAAACATTCCTTCAATAATCACCGGATTCATCGCCGCCCTGCTTCTGGTTGCAGTCGCCGGTTATTTTGGCCTGCCCCACTATCTAAAGGCTGCAACGGCTGAAATAAGCACAGCTCTGAAGGCACTCGATGAAAGAGTGCAGAAAGCGGAAACATTTATTAAAGCAGAAGAGGAGGGACGCGTTGCAAGTCAATTAACGAAAGATGCCAATTTTAGCCAGATTGTCGATAGAATCAATGCAACGACCAAAATGTTGGCAATCATTGAAGAAACCATGAAGAAAAGGGAAACTTTCTTCAAAGATGAAACAGCAAAAATTGAAGATTACAGTAAAAAAGTAACGGACAAACTAAGAGCGGACCTCGCAGATCAGGCAAAGAGCATCGTAAAGGTTAACGAGGAAACAGATCGGCTCAATCAGAAGATCGCTTTGGAAAGGAACATCCTTTTGGTGAGGAGTCGCATCCTCAGGGCGAGGATGGAACTTTCTCTGAAGAATCTTGATACAGCGAAGAAGGAGTTGGACTTGGCGTCAGAGCTTTTTGCAAAAGCAGGCGTTGATAAAATTCCCGCCTGGAAAGAATCATTCGAAGGCATTCAGGCCAGTTTCCGTAAAACAAAGATGGAAATTGACCTCAATTTGCCGGCAGCCATTCAGCGGATGGATTTATTGTGGCACGATTTAGACCTCATTCCGGGATTATAAAATCTTATTGAGGTGCATCATAATTCATCATAAATACATAAGCACCATTGTCCTTGCCACCGTCAAGGGAACACGTATGCAATCCGATTACTTAGGCCAAGTTCCTTCACCGCACAGGCGGCATTCCGGTTCCCTCGTCTTCTGAGGCAACCGTATCTTGCCCCTTTAAATACTACAATTCAAACAACCGGCTGAATCAGGAGATCACGCAAATCTTTGAACGACTATTCCTTGAGATTCAGCATGACTTGAAAGAACCATTGTCACGCCTTGACGAAGAAACAGCCCTAATTTCTTCTCTTGCAGAGGAAGCGCGGCGTGTCAGCGAGGCGGCCGATTTATTGTGATGCTGCTGCTTCAACCGGTAATGTATAAACATGATGACGATGCCAAACATACTTGTTATATTGATTGCATGTTTTGCTCTTCTGAGTCTTATTTATTTTATTGCAACTGTGGCAGCTTTACAAAAAAAGAAACTCTTCAGTTCGGCATTTCGTTTTTTGCTTGCGCTGCTTGCTTTATCATCGGCCGGATTATTGGGGATGATCGTCATCGCAACAGAGGGTTATCGCGCTCTCACACATGAAGAGATAGCCGCGGTCGTTAAGACAGAACCGACCGGAGCGAAAGAGTTTACAGCCCATTTTCGATTTCCTGACGGTCATGAAGTGTCATACAGGTTGGCCGGGGATGCTCTTTACATGGATGCTCACATTCTCAAATGGAAGCCCGTTTTCAATCTATTGGGTTTGCATACGGCTTACGAGCTCGATCGTGTCGCGGGCCGTTACATCGATCTCAAAGAGGAACGGGATAGTATCCGCACGGTCTTTCTCCTTTCCCGGGATAAACCGGTGGACATGTTCACTCTGAGGCAGCGCTATTCTCTGCTCGAACCGCTGCTGGATGCGGAATACGGCTCTGCTTCATTCATCAATTCAGACAAGCCCGCATACTTTGAGATAAGGGTATCCACGACTGGGCTTTTAATCAGGAAAGTTGGAAATGAAGCGTTCCCACAGCCAAATAATTGAAGCGGAAATTATCAATATCAAGACTATTCTCTGGAAACATTTTCGCCTGCTTCCTATACTAACGCGTAACGTTCACATATTCTGAGTTTTTTTCTTGACAGACAGGAATTGTGTTTGCAATACTTTTTCTCGTAAAGGTGCGGCGTATCAATACCTTAACAAGGATAATCAGGTCATATCATGGGTCAAGACGATTATGAGGGAAACTGGACACTTTCTGATGGCCAGAGGCTGACATTGCGCCATATCGCACCTGCCGATGCGGCCAGAGAGCAAGCGTTCGTACATGGACTTTCACCTGAGTCAAGTTACCTCCGTTTTCATGGTACGATCAAAGACCTTAGCAAGAAAGACTTGGAGAAGTTTACGGAACCTGATTCGCGAAACGCGGTTGCCCTGATTGTCCTGCGCAGTGGAGAAACAGGTGAAGAAGAAATCGGAGTGGCACGATATGTGATCGATCAGGATGGGGCGAACTGTGAGTTTGCGATTGTCGTTGCTGATACGTGGCAAAAGCGAGGCATTGGGACGAGACTGATGAATTCATTGATAAAGCACCTTCAGGCAAGTGGGGTAAAACGAATCTCCGGCTCCGTACTTAGAAGAAACTCGGTCATGCTCAAGTTCGTCAAGCAGATGGGCTTTGTAGAAACTAATATCCCTGACGATCCGTCAATCCTGTTGGTCACAAAAAATCTGACGGATTAGCAGGCTTCTCGATAGATTCCACTCTAAACACAACGTGGAGTGAAGAAATGGGTGATCGATTTAGGTTTTTTCTACGTCGCATCAGCGAGCGGCTATGGGTTAGGCCACTCGCAATGTGCGTGCTTTCAACAGCCGCAGTGTTCCTTGCGAAGACGGTGGACAATCCCGAAATCGGTCAGCATGTTCCGGCGATTGCTCAAGACTCAATAGAAACCCTGCTTGCCATTATTTCCACAAGTATGTTGGTGATCGCCACCTTCGCTGTCGCATCGATGGTCTCCGCCTATGCTTCGGCCAGCAGCACCGCAACGCCGCGCTCTTTTTCTTTGGTCATCTCCGACGACGTTTCTCAGAATGCTCTCTCAACCTTTATTGGCGCTTTTATCTTCAGCATCATCGCGCTTATCGCCTTAAAGAACGGCTATTACGATAAAGCAGGCCGTTTCGCGTTATTTGCTCTAACGTTAATGATTCTTGCCATGATTATTATTACATTTGTGAGTTGGGTGGATCGCATCGCACGCCTTGGGCGCCTCGGGGGAACTATCGACAAGGTCGAGGCAGCGACTGCTGCTGCTTTACGGCGAAGGCGAAACGCACCAACCCTCGGCGGCGTCCCTGTGGAGTGGCGTCAGAATGGGGGTCAGGCCATTTACGGGGGGAGGATTGGATATGTACAGCGCGTAGATATCCCCGCACTGCAGACATATGCGGAAAAATCGGGGTTCCGAATCACTTTGGCAGCCTTGCCCGGTACTTTTTCCGCTCCGGGCCGGGTTCTTGCGTATATGACCAAGGACTCGGGTGATTTGCCGGATATCGATACAAGTCAGATCGCAAAGGCATTTCTGATCGGTGATGACAGACAATTTGACGAGGATCCGCGATTTGGTCTTATCGTTCTTTCTGAAATTGCCAGTCGAGCGTTGTCACCTGCCGTTAATGATCCCGGTACGGCAATCGACATTATTGGAACGTTCGTGCGACTTTTTGCGCTCTGGAGTGAGCCTCTGGAAGAAGGCGACATGCGAACTTCCGAATGTGATCGCGTGGAGGTGCCCGAATTATCTTTGCGAGACATGTTTGATGATGCCTTTACGGCGATTGCCCGTGACGGGGCTGGTACCATTGAAGTCGCGGGGCGGCTGCAAAAGGCGTTTGAGTCGTTGGCTTCGATTGAAGATGCCGCGATGCGGGATGCCGCGATACACCATTCCCGCCTGGCACTTGCCAGAGCAGAAAATGTGTTGGAACTTCCGGAAGACCTGGAGATTGTGCGAAAGTTGGCGAAATTCGCCAGCCCCGTTTAGCAGAATGAGTTAGCGCCATTAGAGGCGTCGTGCTGTCGCAAGTAAACGTTACGGAACATCCCTGTTTGGATTATGGAGAAAGATGCGCTCGACATGCTGAGACCTATCGAGCTTTCCGTTGCGCATTTCAACCCGATATTCGCAGAAATTCTTCCATCCGCCTATGCTTGATAAGTAGATGTAACTTTGCTAAAAACAGATTATCGACACAAAAAGACGCATGAGCCGGATGAACCAGAAAAGATTTGACAAACAAAACAGGCTGAACCTCCCTGCGGAGGTAAAATATTATATTGACCGAAGTCATCCTGTAGGGGAGAACTTTCCGAACCGAGATTAACATGGAAAATTTGTCAGAAGGAAGCAAACGGATGCGCCGTCCTCGAAAATGCCTGTATCTGATTGCCTGCGTGCTGTTGTGCCTGACCGTCGCGGGCTGCGGCCTGTTCGTCGATGAAATACCCGAAGGGCAGATGGTCGGACAGACGTCCAGGGATCATTTCACGACGATCGACGGCATCCGTTATCACTACACCGAATATCCGGCGCCCGGCAGGGATGTGCTGCTCATCCACGGCTTTTCCTCATCGACTTACACCTGGGAGAAGGTGGCCCCCTCGCTCCAGCAGCTCGGGTACCATGTCTGGGCTCTGGATATGAAAGGTTTCGGCTGGTCGGACAAACCCAGGGGCGCCGCCTACGATCCCGTAACGCTGACCGAAGAGGTCTGCAAATGGATGGACGCCGTCGGGCTCAAAGACGCGGTTATTGCCGGCAATTCCCTGGGGGGAGGCGTGGCATGGCTCATGGCCCTGATGCATCCCGATAAGGTCCACAGCCTGATCCTGGTGGATGCAGCCGCCTACCCCATTGAAATGCCGTCCGTCATGAAGATTTCCGCCCTGCCGCTGTCCGCCGGCATATCGAAGCTGTTCTTCAGCCGCGGGATCGTGCGCTGGAGCCTGCAGGAGGTCTATTATCGCAGAGATCTGATCACGAATGCACAGGTGGACGCCTACTATGACCGGCTGCGAACGAAAAACGCCATCGACGCCCAGATCTCCGTGGTCCGGGCCCTGGACCTCACAAAATATGAAAAATATATCCGCAGAATACCGGAAATTAAAACCAGGACCCTCATCATCTGGGGGGAGAATGACCGGTGGATTCCCCTGCACGTCGGCCAGCGGCTCAGCAGGGAACTGTCGGCCTCCACGCTTGCCGTGATCCGGTCCTGCGGCCATATCCCGCAGGAGGAGCACCCCGACGTGACGGCAAAACACATGGCGGAGTTCATCGCAGCCGGGCCGACGGACAATATCATCCGATAAATAATGCCGTCGGGGAGGCTTGGAAAAAGGAGAGTCTTTATGCCTGCCAAAAAAACGACCGCGCCTGGGGACAGCAAGGAAAAACGGAGAGGAAGCTCCCACAGGACACGTGATAAAACGAATAAATACAAAGATATAAAGCCAAACGCGCCGCCCGACGAAGAACCTTCCCTCCTGCTGCAACTGGCATCGCTGGCGACAAGCGCCTTCCAGCTTGCCGCGAAGGCAGGCGACGCCTCATGGAAAGTCGGCAAAGCGATCCTGCTGACGACATCTCCCGAAAATGCGAAGATGATGCAGGAAACCGGGGCCTGTCTGAAGGATCTCCGCGAGTTGGCCGGACTGACCCGTTCTGAACTGTCCGAGGCCCTGGATCTGTCCGACCAGTCGCTGCTGGAAGCCGTCGAAAACGGAACAGCCACGCTTTCCTTTGAATTGATCCTGCGCCTGGCCGCTGTGCTGGCCCGGCATGATCCCGTTCCATTCATTATCCGGTTCACGCGAACATATAATCCCGAGATCTGGGGCATGCTGGAAAAGTGGGGCATCGGGCGGATTCCCGTGCATTTTGAAAGAGAAAGGCAATTCATCAACATCTATCGCAGTCAGGACACGGTTCGGAAATTGTCTGACGAGGGTTTTCAGCGCGTTTTGCATTTCACCGGCGCCGCCTTTGAAATGGCCCTGCATTTTATTTCGCAACAACAGATACAGGAAGATCCTGACGTTCAGGATAAGAAAGCGAAGAAGCGTTAAAAAGCGATCCGGGCCCTGAACCCAAAGGAGTCATACATGCGCATACGCAAGATGGGATTCATCCCCAGGACATACCGTAATCTGGACCGCTACCGGCAGATCCTGGCGATCCTGTTCAAATACGGTTTTGACAGCATGCTCAACCGGCTCAACCTGGGCTCCTATTTCGAATCGGGCTTACAGATGATCTCCCGGAATCGCCGCGAGCGGGTCGAAGGGCTGACCGACTACGAACGCCTGCGCATGGCCTTTGAAGAATTGGGGCCGACGTTTATCAAGATGGGGCAGATCCTCTCCACGCGGTCCGACCTCATCCCCGACGATCTCGTCCGGGAAATGACCAAACTCCAGGACAACGTTCCTCCCTTTCCTTTTTCACAGGTCAGGGAAATCGTGGAACAGGAACTTCGCGCCCCCCTGAATGTTCTGTTTGCGCATTTCGATGAAACGCCCCTTGCTGCGGCATCCATCGGCCAGGTCCACCGAGCCCGGCTCATCACGGGCGAAGAAGTCATCATCAAGATACAGAGGCCCGGAATCCGCAAGATTATGGAAGTGGATCTTGAAATTCTCTTTCATCTGGCCACGTTGATGGAAAAAAACATCGAAGAGATGGAAATCTACCGTCCGACCAGAGTCGTCGATGAATTTGCCCGCAGCATCGAAAAGGAAATCAATTACAAGATCGAGGCCCAGCACGCCGAACGTTTTGCACGGCAATTTGCCGGCAACGAATCAATTTACATCCCGCGGATATTCAATGAGACCACGACGGGACGGATTCTGACCATGGAGTATGTGGACGGCGTCAAGGCGTCCGATGTCCAATTGCTGGAGAAGACGGGCCTGGACCGCAAGATCATTGCCGTGCGCGGCGCGGACGTTACCTTTGAGCAGATATTCAAGCACGGATTTTTTCATGCCGACCCGCATCCCGGCAACATCTGCATCCTGCCCGGAAATGTCATTTGCTATCTTGATTTCGGGATGATGGGCTACATCGACAAGCGCTCCATGGAAACCTTCGCCGATATCATCATCGGCTATGTCCGACGCGACGAGGCGGCGATCGCCGACGCCGTCATGCGGATCGTGGAATGGGACGATCCCCCCGATCGCCGCGCCCTCGAAAGCGATATCGCCAGCTTTGTCGATCTTTATCTGTACAAGCCCTTGAAGGATATGCACATGGGGGATATTCTAAAGGAATTTATGGAGTTGTTTGCGCGGCACCGCCTGCGGCTGCCGCCGGATATCTTCTTCATGATCAAGGCGATGACCGAGGTCGAGGGACTTGGCTTGATGCTTGACCCGGACTTCAATATGGTTGAGAAAGTGGAGCCCTTTATCAAAGACCTCCAGATGGCGCGCATCCACCCGAGGAAACTCATGGGCGACTTTCTGGCCTCCAGCACCATGTTAAAGGGCGTCCCGTTTGAGCTATACGATCTCCTCAAACAGTTCAAGAGCGGGAAGGTAAAAATCGGGATAGATCACCAAGGTCTCGAAACCTTGATTTTCGGAGTGGAGCGTTCGTCGAACCGGATATCCTTTGCGCTGATCATTGCGGCGCTGATCGTTGGATCGTCATTGATCATGATGGTGCGTTCGGGCCCCAGTCTCTTTGGCCTTCCTCTGCTTGGACTGCTGGGATACGCGCTTGCCGGCATTTTAGGCATCTGGTTGCTCGTGTGGATCCGTCGGTCGGGCAGGCTGTAACATTCACGACCGGCTCTTTCAACCCCTTATCCTGTCACATTCCGGGCTCCGGCCCTGCAATGATTTTCATTTTCATCGACCATCCGGTGCGGTCTGTCCTGATATTTCTGCATTCCTGATGATACTGGAACTCGAAAGCAATTTTCCCCTGATTCACACCACCCTGCTCGATCCTGAATCCTTTTACGGTCCCCCCGTAAAAGGAAGCTTCCTGTCGCTCTTTATGAAAATAAATTTTGCCGCCGATAAGCTCTTTGGCCTTGCTTTCTTTGAGTTTCCAACCGCTGCTTTCCCATATATTGTCTCGAATCTTCTTAAAATTATTCATTTTTTCGATAACATGTATTTTCATTTTGGTTCCCCCTTTAAGCTCAGGTTTCATCCTCCGTAAAAACAAAGAACCCTGTCTCTTTGTAATGGACAGGGCTTCAATCATTTCCGCAGTTTCCCTATTCGGGAAGAGGAGTCATCAACTTTTATCAGTGATGTCGATTACATTGAATGTCAGGCTACGCCGGACGTAAGGATAAGTCAAGATAATTATGACGGTTCTTTTTTCGACTTTATGAATGAGTCAATGATGTGCGGCGCCTTTTCTGTTTTCGGCCCCTTTCCTTTTTCGGCCCCGCAGGACCATCCGTCCGGAACAAAAACTGATCCACCTTCCGGATAACGCCGCGCACCAGGGCCTGCTCCGGGGTGCGCACGACCATGAAGCACAGGAAAACGGCGCCGGGCCACAACTGGATGAAAAGACGATTGAGAGAGGTCAGCAGGTGCCAGCGCAGGTCGTGCGGCGTAATCAGGTAGATCCCGAAATAGCCTGCCAGCATGAGGATCAAAACGGTGGCGGCTGTCAGTAAGGCGGGCCGGTCCTGCCCCTGAGTCCGGACGCCCATCAGAATCAGATACAGGCCCAGCAAGGCAACGCCGGCGACGCCGGGATTGAAACGGAAGCCTTCACGAATGTTGACAATGCCCTGCGTAAAGGTCAGGGCCGTCTGGACATAAGCTGTAAGAATTTGTCCGTATCTTGGCCAATGCGTCAGTCTTTCGATCAACAATTGCAGGCCCTGGCCGGCAAAAATGTCCGATGGCGGCGCCAGATGAAGCTTGAAGACGGTCATGACGATTAAAACCGGCAGGGCGCCGGTCACAAACCATGCGGCTTGGCGAAGCGCCCGGCGCCAGCCGATGCTGCGGACGATCCAGGCGAAACGGGCCGGCGGCACGCAAAGCAAGAACAGGAGTCCTTCATTCTTCGTCCAGGCGGCCAGCGCGGCGGTCAATCCGGCGAGCATCAGGGAATAGTCATACCGGTCGGAAAACCGATCGTGGAAAAAGAACGCCACCAGCGTGGCCAAAAAGAAAAAAGCCAGTGGAATATCGGCGAACTGATAGGCGCCCATATCCAGGAAATAAGGGCTGCCCATCAGGACCAGCCCGGCCAGATACCCCTGGGAACGGCTCCGGAGGATCGCAAGCGAGAAAACCAGCAGGCCGGCGAGGGCCAGCGTAAACAGGACGGACAAAACAATCGGCCCGCAAAGGGTTTCACTGCCCGCGTATTTCCACATGCGGACGACGGACAGCGGTACCAGCAGCGGATAATCAGGATGTGTCCAGTCCAGTCCGCTGGACAGGAAATCCTGCCAGTGCTCGCCGCCTCGCAGGATGAATCTCGCGTGAAGGTTCCAGATCACCCAGGCGTCCCATTTGCCGTGGGGTTCCTTCAAAAAAGCGATGGCGATGGCAATCAAGCCGGAAATCAGCGTTCCACCAAACAGGACCGGAAAGATCTGACCGTATTTCAGGGGAATGTTTTCCATCGGCTGCAGGAACCCTTCCCGGCGCAAGAACCCCTTTTGATATAGAAATATCGTCAGGGCAATCAAAACGACGGCGAGCGCCACATCCAGATAGACGAGCACGCCCGCATGGGTGGGCAGCATCGCAACAAAATAGAGACAGGACAGGACGCCCAGGCCGACGCCAGCGGCCAGGCTCAGATGGAAAAGCCCTGTTGCGGCGTCGAGACGACGCGGCGGAAACAACAACCCGGTCACAATCAGGCCGGCAAGCAGGGGGATCAGGATGGACAGGAACAACAACAGAAAAGTCATCGGCGTCCCTCTCTGCGATACAGCATCAAGCCGTCGCCGAAATCATGCAGCGGCGTCAATCCCTTTTTTCTGATCCACTCCGGGTCTGCCGGCCCGTCGAGGAAATTACCGACGACCAGTGGATAATCGGGGCTGTTATAGACAAAAACCGGCGCCAGTGTATATTGCGTCAGATAGTACTGCGCCAGGAACTCGACGTTGAGGAGATTGCGCTCATCGAGAAACAGTTTTTCATTCTCGACCGTGGTGACGTAACCCAGCACCGGCGTGGGCGGCATGATTTTCCTGATTTGCTCAATGCGCTTTTCATGAATGGACACAGGGTCCGCCTGCGGCAAATTCGGATAGTGCCGGACCCTTGAAAAAAGCAGGTTCAGATTCGCAAACACGGCCACGGCGATCAGCAGGACCAGTGCTGCTATGATCCGGTATTGCTGAAAGAAAGCATGAAATTTATGCGTCAAGGCAGCCTCTCGATCGTCAGTTTAGAAGGCAGCGTTTCATTGGCCCGAATCAAGCGTTCCTCGGCGGCGTAAATGGCCACAACGGCCGACGCGGCTGCCGACTTGAAATAACGGGCCGCCGTTTTCTGCAACTGCTCTGCCGTTACGTTCAGGATCCCGTCCCGAAAGGCCTGGCGATCTGCGTCGGTCAGACCGGCAAAGGCGCGGATCAGGGCCGTGAACCCCCGTCCGGCTGGATCCATGGGCCGGTCCAGGGCGCCGATGGCGCCGACAACGGCTTTTTCGAGATCATCCGCCGTTATGCGTTCATGGATCATGTTATCGACGGCTCTGCGGTAAACATCAAGGGTTTCAAGCAGATGCGGGTCCCGATAGGACAGGAAGGCGAACAGGCCGTTCATGGGGTCATACTGACACATGCCGCCGTAGGCGCCACCCTGCACGCGGATATGTTTATACAGATAGCCGCTGGAGAGCTGCCGGGAGAGCACCCACAGGGGCGCGGCCATCGGATCGGTGTAGGTGGTGGCTTTCATGACCTGGGCCACATAGCAGACCTGTGCGGGGATCGCAACGCCGGCGTCCCGCGCTTGCAGATCCGGCATGGAAGCCCGCCCCGCCGGTCCTCCGCCCGGCAGGCGTGACAGCAGACCCTGCGTCGCTTTACCGATCAATGCCAGTCCTTCTGCGTCAGCGGTCAGATTGAGCGTGAGCCGCTCCCGCCCGAAGATCAGGTCCTTCAAGCGGATCAACTTGTCCCGGAAGGCCTCCTTCCGGTCGCCGAATGCCTGCATCAGGTTTGTGAGGAGTTCAAGCTGGGTTTTGCCGCTCCACTGCTCATCGCGAAAAGCGGCAACGGACAGGGACGCGCCGGCCGAGCGCCTGGCAAAGAGGTGGCCGGAGGGGATCACGGCCGCGTGCAGCCTGTTTTTCTTTTCCGCCAGCAGATCCCGCATGCGGGTCTCATCGGACAGATCGCCGGCGGTGAGCACATCGGCCAGAATATCCACGGCGTCACCGATATGACGGTAAAGGGCGCTAACCCTGAAGATCATCTTCTGCCAGTGTTTTTCTTCTGAAAACACTATGATTGCTTCATGATCGGTTCGCGCTTCCCGGTCGGCAAACAGCCCGGCAGAGAGGCTGCTGCCAAACCCACCGGTTTTCAGGGCGATCCGTTTAGCCATCTGTTCGTAATCGAGGCCGGCGGCCCCCATGTTGGTCATGAACTTTCCCAGCAACGGCAGATACGGCTGCAGATCCTCCGGGACATCGGCAATGTCGAAGGCCAGATCCAGATAGGCGATTCCATTCGTGAAGAGCTCATGGCTCAATGCGGGAACACCGCCGATGCCCAGCCGCTCCGTGGGAATCGTCTCCACCGCCCTTTCGAGATCCCGGACGTTGAGCCGGGGCAGGCAGTCCAGCGCTTCAGGCCCATCCGCCTGCGCCTGGAACGATTTCAGGGTCTCGGCGTCGCTGCGGATCTTCTCGACGGCGTCCGCCGGAAGAGCCGCTTTGATCCCGGCCATCCTGTTTTTGAAGGAGGCTTCCTGTTCGTCGAGATAGCCCGGAGACGGCTCCATGACGGACAGCAGCCGGTGCGGGTTGTCCAGGAACCATTTTCGGACCACTTCCTCAAAAAGCGTCTGATTTTCTGCCCAGCGCAGGCGCACCGCTTCGATGAGCCGCGGGAAATTGAGGCCGGCCAACGGGTCGCCGTTGTAGAGCCAGGTGTGAAAGACCCTTCCCATGAGCGTGATCCCATAGGGAAAGGTCCCGCGCTGGATTTCCTTTCCCTGAAATTCCACTTGGTGGAGCGTCCCTTCGATAAGCTCCCGGTCGAAGCCGTCCTCGGCCACGCGCCGTAGCGTATCGAGGATAAGCTTTTCTATTTGTTGAGCCTTTTGCGGCTCCGTGCCGCGCAGCCCGACGGCGAAGGCGATCTGTTTGAGGTCGCGCTCCAGGCCCGTGACGGGCGACAGATCCTCGCCCAGGCCCGAATCGATCAGGGCCTTGCGCAACGGTCCGGCCGCGCTGCCGACGAGGGCGCCGGCCGTGATCTGCAGCAGCAGGGCCGTATCATGATCGGTGTTTTCCGACAGCATCCAGCCCACATTGACGGTGGTCTTTTTCTGCATGTTTTCCGACTTTTCCACGGGATAATAACCGCACACTGCCGATGGCGCCGCCCACCGGAGCTGGCTCGGAATGGCCGAATCAACCTGAACGGGCTCAAAACCGGCCAAGATTTCTTCGAGGAAGATCAGATGATCCGCCGTGGGAATATCCCCATAGAGAAACCAGTAGGCATTCGACGGGGAATAATAGGTCTGGTGAAACGCTTTGAATTGCTCGTAGGTCAGCGAGGGAATCGCCTCCGGGCTGCCGCCGGAATCGCAGGCGTAAGGCGTATCGGGGTAGAGGTTTTCCTGTAGTGCTTTATACATCAGGCTATCCGGCGAAGAATAGGCCCCTTTCATTTCATTATAGACGATCCCAGAAACGATCAGGTCGCTGCCCGGATCCTTCGGATCGGCCAACTCGAAATGGTGTCCTTCCTGGGCAAAGGTCTGCGGCAGCAGCCTCGGGCGCAACACGAGATCGGTATAGACGCGGGCCAGATTGAAATAATCCACCCGGACCTGGCTGGCCACGGGGTAGATGGTTTTGTCGGGATAGGTAAAGGCATTGAGGAAGGTCTGCAATGTGCCCTTGAGCAGTTCGTTGAAAGCGTCCTTGAGCGGATAGCGCTCGGAACCGGCCAGGACACTGTGTTCGAGAATATGCGGCAGGCCCGTTGAATCCGGCGGCGGGGTGCGGAAGCCGATGGCATAGAGATTTTCGCGGTCGTTGCAATGAAGATGCAGGACTCTGGCGCCAGTCCGTTCGTGTTCCATCTCGTAGGCCGTGACGCGAATCTCGGGGATCTGTTCAACCCGCCGGACTATAAATCCTTGACGATTTTCTCCCAGTAAAATTGTGATGGCCGGGCATTTCTGGGTTTGTGTCATAATTTTATTCTCCGGAAAGTACAGAAGCTTCAAAATGGTCCTGTTCTGATGGACATCGGGCTTTCTCATACCCTATTTGAGCCCGCAAGTCCATCCGCTTTCTTACGCCTGATAACTCCAGATGCGTTACGGAAGTCTGTACTATTCTGTAATCGTCGCCATTGGCAGGATGATCTGTAACAGCCTGCGCCTTTGCAGATGAAATAATTATTCTTTACCGTCCAGCGAATCTATGATATCGAGCCGCACATCACATATGCGCCCGTGACGGGATTCGTGAATTCAGAAAATTTCTTATCGAAAGGAGTCATGAAGCGTGTCAGACAGATTTGATGATTTCCTCAACAGACTGGAGATGCCGCTATCGGAGCCTGTGATCGTGACACTGGCTGATAAGGTCATGGACGTTCAGGTCGCCTGCGTGAGACACGCCGGCGCCTTTATTCAGCGAACCTTATGCGCGGTTATGCCTGCGAATGCGCCCGATAGAAAATCGGTTTCGTAGAAAATCCTTCGCGTGCGTATTCCATATACGTCAGTCATAATAGATAGATGTAAATATTTCATTGAGCGCCGCTGATTCTTCAAATTCGGGCCTTCCGGTTCGCGATTGCTGCCATTCCTTCATTCAGCCTGACAGACCACATCCAGAGTTACTTAACGTAACCATCTCTTTAAAGGTTGTTTTTACCGGTTTGATTTCCCGGATCAGCGCCGCCGCCTGTCCCGCGCCGGCCGGGAAGAGATCGAAAAACAACGACACATGGGCAAGACACTGAAGGCGCCCCGATGTCGGATTTGTATTGCCTTTTGCGGTGCTCTTGCATATCATGGCGGGCAATAATAAATAGAGATTAAGGAGGAATCCGTCATGAAAAATCTAATTGTCTATTCCCATCCGAACCCCAAGAGCTTTTGCCACGCCATTCTGGAAACCGTCACAAACACGCTGACCGCAAAGAAACAGGATTTTGTTGTCCGGGATCTATATGCCCTCGGTTTTGATCCAGTTCTCAAGGCCGGTGACTTTGGGGCTCTTCAATCGGGAAATACCCCTGCAGATATCAAAACCGAACAGGAGCATATCGCGACGGCGGATATGATGATCGTCATCCATCCCGTCTGGTGGACGGGTCTGCCGGCCATGATCAAAGGCTATTTCGACCGGGTTTTCAGCTACGGCTTTGCCTACAGCGCTGACGCCAACGGGATCATCAAGCTGCTGACGGGTAAAAAGGTGATTGTTTTCAACTCACAGGGAACGCCTGAGAAGATATATGAACAGGCCGGCATGTTTGATGCGATGAAGAAAACGTCGGATACGGGAATCTACGGTTTTTGCGGGATGGAGGTTCTTTCCCATCACTTTTTCGGAGCGGTGCCCTATGTCAAGGATGCAACGCGAAAGGACTATCTGTCAGCCGTTCAGAAAGCCATCGAATCATTGTGAAGCCTGTCGATAAAGCGCTAAAAAAAGCATTTTATGCCTTCATCGGGTCATATTGCCTCATCCATGCGGGGACGGCGTAGCGGCGAATGTCCTTGAGATCATGAAAATTATTGATTCCCACATGCATTGCGGCGTTCAGAATGTCCGCCTTCCATATGAGACGGTTCAGAGCTATATGCGGGAGGGCGGCATCGACGGCGTCTGCCTTTTTGCACCGGTCGAAGACATCTATGACCGCTATGACTATCATTTTCAGGACAGCCTACCCTGGATAAACTGCCGGCAGAAGGCCAATCAGTATCTGTTAGACCTCCAGCAGTCACGGACAGACGTCTTTGCCTACTATTTTGTCTGGAACAATTTCAAAAAAGAGGAGCTCAAGAAGGGATACAAGGGCGTGAAATGGCACCGGCATGAAGATGAGCCCGTCTATCATTACGACGACCCCCTGTGCGAGGCCTTTCTGCAGGAGGTTTATAACCTGCAACTGCCTATTCTGTTAGAGGAATCTTTCGAAAATACACGCTATCTGATTGGGCGGATAAAAGGGCGGACACCGGTCATTATCCCTCACCTGGGGATGTTGAACGGCGGCTTTGAGGCGCTGTTTCGTTCCGGCGTCTGGGACGATGAAACCGTATATGCCGATACGGCGCTGGCGTCGAGTTGGGAAATTGCCCGATTTCTGGAAAAATACGGCAGCGAACGGCTGCTTTTCGGCAGCGATTTCCCCTTCGGGACGCCTGGCCAGGAGCTGCAAAAACTTACCCGCCTTGCGCTCGGCCTGGAAGATCTGGAAAACGTGGTTTACCGGAATATTTTGAGATTGATAAAAGCCATCCCCTAACAGAACCATCCGGCCTGTTGAGGGATAGCTGCCTCATGGATGATTATTTGGATTGATCAGCCGATATTGGGATGCCCCACCATTTCTGTTCCCGGCTTTTTCGAGCTTCCTCAATGCTTACTTTCTTATATCCGCACCAGCTGAAGCCCAAATGACTCAAGTTTTCATACATTGATGAGTGGTCCCAGAATTCCGACTGCCGGGCTGCCGCCCCGCAACCTGCAATAAAGAAGCACGCCATAACGACAAGCAGTAATTTTTTCATGTCTGTCCCCTCGCTTTCTCCAGTGTGGGCCGAGATCCTTCCTGCGACTGCAGATGAAGGAAACGCCGGCAAGTATGGATAATATCACGAAAACAACCCCATCGCGAAATAAAGAATGGCGCCGAAGCCGGGATTTGAACCCGGACAAGCGTAACTCGCTACCCCCTCAAGATAGCGTGTCTACCATTTCCACCACTTCTTCATTTTTCGTTTTTCCTGACAGGGGCGGCAAACGGATCAGGCCGCAGAATGACGCGTTGTCGATCCTAACTAACACTTGGCGGGCGGGCTTGTCAACATGAAAAGCATAACCGGGTCCAATTCCGCCCCGCTTGCCTTTTAGATCGATTTCGTCGGTACTTCATGACTTCCCCCTTGCAATTTACCATCAAATGGTTTAGAGGGTCAGCGTATTGCCTGATGGCGCATGTTCGGTTAACATCGAAAACGGCCCCTGCTGGAAGTGGCCAGATGGAAGCGTTGTAACGGCTGTTTGGAAGAGATGCTTTTCCAAGACAACCGTCAAGTATTCCTCCGGGAAAAGAGGGTTTCAGTGGAAATATCTAATATTTTTAAGAGGTGAGTTATGGGAGAAGGGATTTCGGACTATACAAGATTTACCGTTGACCTTCGCCGGCACATGTGGATGGCCGGAGTGGAGCCGGAATTGCGGCGGCTGATCTGGCAGATCGCCGTGACGGGGAAGTATATTTCTGCCAAGATCAATGAATCGAACCGGAAGCTGGCGGGATCTCAAAACGTCTCCGGAGAAGAACAACTGGCCCTGGATCGGAGCGCCGACGAGATCCTCATGAACCAGCTCCGTTTTTCCGGGTTTGTGAGTGAATATGCCTCAGAGGAACAGGATGAGATCATCCCCATCGGCAAGGGTACAGAAACATACATTGTCACCGCCGATCCCCTTGACGGATCATCCCTGGTTGATACGAACTTGGCTATCGGCACGATCATCGGCATCCACAAGGAATCGGTATTTACGGAAGGTAGAAAATCCATGGTGGCCGCCCTCTATATTACCTATGGACCCCTGATCACCATGGCTTATTCGGCGGGGAAGGGCACCCATGAATTTGTCTTGAACCGGGAAGGGGAGTACGTCCTGTCCCAGGAAAATATGAAAATGAAGGACAAAGGCTCTATCTATAGTGTGGGTGGTCTGAGGCTGGACTGGACGCCGGAGCACATTAAATTTGTGGAACATCTGGAGGGCGAAGGTTACAAGCTCCGCTACAGCGGTGGTTTCGTCCCCGATATCAATCAGGTTCTCATTAAAAAGGGCGGGGTTTTCACCTATCCCGCGTTGAAAAAAAGCCCCAAGGGGAAACTGAGACTTCTCTTTGAACTCCAGCCCATGGCCTACATTATCGAGCAGGCAGGCGGGATGGCGACAAATGGCAGAGAAGATATCCTGTCCATCAAGGTTGAAGAGCTTCATCAGCGCAGCCCCATCTACATCGGGAGCCGTTTTGAGGTCGAAAAGGCAAGGGCATTTCTCACAGCAGCACAATGATGCAGCAATGACATAGAATAAAGAGGTGGATGGAATGATTTACGAGACAATGGAGCAATTGAAGAAGGGAATCGCGGGTATCCTGGCGATTGAAATGGAAGACGTTAAAATTCTCGATGAAAAGGCCTTAAGGACGGCTTTGATCGACGACCTGATCTTTACGGCAACTTTCAGTACCGACCCCGCAACGATGAAGGCGGCGCGGTGGCTGATACGCCGGGCCGGAGCCGCCGTGGGAGCCGTATCCGCGTCCATACAGGGTTTGTACGATGCCATGGGCCAGGGCAAGGTTTCCGGCATTACCGTTCCGGCCATTAACATCCGGGCCATGACCTATGATACGGCCCAGGCGGTCTTTCGTGCCGCTCTAAAAGGCAGTGTCGGCGCCGTCATCTTCGAGATCGCCCGGTCGGAAGTCGACTATACCATCCAGCGCCCCGAGGAATACACCTGTGCCGTAACCGCGGCGGCCATCAAGGTAGGATTCAACGGCCCCTTGTTTATCCAGGGTGACCATTTTCAGGTTAATGCGAAGAAGTTCGCCAAGGATCCTGCGGGAGAGGTCAAGGCCGTGAAAGATCTCATTCGGGAAGGGATTGGGGCGGGATTTTTCAATATCGATATCGATACGTCCACCCTTGTAGAACTGGAGCATCCGACGGTGAAGGAGCAGCAGGAAAAGAACTATTCCCTGGCGGCGGAACTGACGGCGATGATCCGGGAGATCGAGCCCAAGGGGGTGACCGTTTCCGTGGGCGGTGAGATCGGCGAGGTGGGCGGCAAGAACAGTACGGTGGAGGAGCTGCAGGCCTTTATGGATGGTTACCTCGACGCGTTAAAGAAACGGGGGAAAGATCTCCGGGGAATCAGCAAGATCAGCGTCCAGACAGGGACGACCCACGGTGGCGTTCCTATGCCCGATGGGTCCGTTGCCAAGGTGAAGCTGGATTTTGACACCCTGGAGAAACTCTCCGATGCCGCCCGCAAAGACTATGGGCTGGGAGGGGCCGTCCAGCATGGGGCTTCAACCCTGCCCAACGAGGCCTTCGATCGGTTCCCCGCCGTCAGGACGGCGGAGATCCATCTGGCTACGGGTTTCCAGAACATCATCTATGACAGCGCTCATTTCCCGGCAGAGCTGAAAGACCAGATTTACCAATATCTGACCCTTGAATTTGCCGGCGAGAAAAAGGATACAGATACGCAGGAACAGTTCATCTACAAGACCCGCAAAAAAGGCTTCGGCCATTTCAAAAAAGATCTCTGGACCCTTCCGGCAGAAACCCGTCAGGCGATCGGCCGGGAACTGGAGAACCAATTTGCCTTCCTCTTCGGGAAGCTCAATGCGGGGAACACCGTGGATGTAGTGCGGCAGTACGTAAAGTCTGTGGATGTCCCGGCGAAGATACCGGAGGGGCTAAAATAAACATTTAAAAATCCCGGGACCAAGTGAAGGCCCGGGATTTTTTTTGATATATAAGGAAAGCTATTTCATCATCAGGGGAATCAGGTCGACGACGCGATTTGAGTAACCCCATTCGTTATCGTACCAGCTCAGGACTTTAATGAAATTTCCATCCATGACCATGGTGGACTTGGCGTCGAAAACGGACGATGCCGGGTTGCCGATAACATCGGCGGAAACGATCTCATCTTCACAGTATTCCAGGTAACCCTTGAGCGGTCCGGCCGCCGCGGCCTTCATCGCTTCATTGATTTCCTTCACGGTGGTATTCTTCTTCAGCTCGGCAACAAGATCGACAACAGATCCATTATGCACGGGGGCGCGCATGGCGATGCCGTCCAGCTTCCCTTTCAGTTCGGGAATGACCTGGCCAACGGCGCGGGCAGCGCCTGTCGTCGTTGGAATGAGGGACAGGGCGGCGGAACGGGCCCGGCGCAGGTCGCTGTGCGGCTGATCCAGTATTCTCTGGTCGTTGGTATAGGCATGGATGGTGGTCATCCAGCCGCGGACGATGCCAAACTGCTCATGCAACACCTTGGCCATGGGCGCCAGGCAGTTGGTCGTGCAGGAGGCATTGGAAACAATGCGGTGTTCCGGCTTCAACTGATTGTCATTCACACCCAGAACGATGGTGGCGTCAATTTCTCCTTTTGCAGGCACGGTCAGGATCACTTTTTTCGCGCCGGCTTTGAAGTGGTTCTCGATCTTCTCTTTGGACGTGAAAATGCCTGTCGATTCGATCACAATATCAACGCCCGACGCACCCCAAGGAATCTGGGCGGGGTCTCTTTCCGCCGTTATCTTGACGGATTTGCCATCGACAACAATACTGTCCGCCGTCGCCTCCACTTTGCCGGGGAACCGCCCATGAGTCGAGTCGTATTTCAACAGGTGGGCCAACGTTTTCGCATCGGTAATATCATTGATGCAGACAAATTCAATATCAGATCTTTTAAAGCCGGCTTTATAAACCAGGCGTCCAATGCGCCCGAAGCCGTTGATTCCCACTTTGATGCTCATAGAATAATTCTCCTTCGCGATGTTATTTGATAAGGTATTGCATTCTATGCATGGAAGCTAACGCCGTTATTATTCATGGTGCCGAAGCCGGGATTTGAACCCGGACGAGCGTAACTCACTACCCCCTCAAGATAGCGTGTCTACCATTTCCACCACTTCGGCATTTTTCGTTTTTCCTGACAGGGGCGGCAAACGGATCAGGCTGCAGAATGACGCGTTGTCGATCCTGGCTAACACCTGGCCGGGCGGGCTTGTCAACATGAAACCCATGACCGGTACAATCCCGGTGCTATTTGGCCTGTTGCGGAGCGGCAGCTGAAGGCTGTCCGGTCGCGCCCGTTGGCGCGGCCCCTGGAGAGGGCGCCGCCTGCTGCTGGGGTTGGACCGGCGCCGCTTGCTGCTCGACTCCGGCCTTGGTAGCGCCGCCCATCACCGATTTTCCTTTATGGAGCGCCGAGTAAGATAAGGTCAGTGAGGTAATCATAAAAAGAATGGCAACAACGGTTGTCATTTTTCCTAGAAAGCCGGCCGGACCACTGCTGCCGAAGACGGTCTGGCTGGACCCCCCGAAAGCGGCCCCCATATTAGCACCTTTCCCCGCCTGCAGCAGAATGACAAGGATAAGGATAATACAAACAATGACATGTAATGCGGTAACGAAAATCTGCACGTTAATAAACCCCTTTTTTTGAAAATCAAAATGCGATAATTTTACCGAATGTATCGACATTCAGGCTGGCCCCGCCCACCAGGGCACCGTTGATGTCCGGCTGAGCCATGAGTTTACCGATATTATCCGGGTTGACGCTCCCGCCGTAAATGAGGGGTAACCTATGGGCCGACTCTGCTCCATAGCGCTCCTCCATCAGTTTACGAATAAAACCATGCACTTCCCCGGCCTGTTCCGGCGTCGCTGTCTTTCCGGAACCGATTGCCCAGACCGGTTCATAGGCGACAACCATTTTCCTTATATCATGTGCCGTGATTTGATTCAATCCTTCTTTGATCTGTTTTTCGATGACATCAAAAGTCCTGCCTGCCTCTTGCTCCTGCAGGGTTTCCCCGATACAGAAAATGGGTTGCATTCCGAATTCGAGGGCCATGACGATCTTGTCATGGATGATGTCATCGTTTTCCCCAAAAAGGATGCGGCGTTCCGAATGACCGACAATCACGTACGTGCAGCCCGCATCTGCAAGCATCCTTGCGGACACCTCACCCGTATAGGCGCCTTCCCTGTTGTCACTCAGATTTTGCGCCGCGAGCCCTATTCCCGACTCTTTCAGAGCTGCTCCGACAGGATAAAGCGCTGTAAATGGGGGGGCAATCACCACCTGCCTGTCGTTGATGCCGGTGACGAGCTTCTTCAGGCGATTCACGAAATCAAGCGATTCGCCCACAGTCTTGTTCATCTTCCAGTTTGCCGCAAGAATCGGTTTGATCATGTCTGCTTTTATTCCCATGATTCGTCTCCTGAGCATTGACGATTTTGTAAAAAGGCCCGATGCTGAAAGCGGGCGGATCATAGCCACAAAAAAGCAGTTAAGTCAACACCTTTTTAACACCTTTTTAACCCTTCGAGAGGATTACAAAATCGCTGAAAAATGGCTCGCCAGCGGCGAATAAAATGTTGAGGGAGGATGCTTCCGTTTTGTCATGAATTATGATGACGTACGGTCGTCCTCTTGACGGAAATTGAAAATTAGCGACTTTTGCCGATGTTTATCCGATCGCAATAACCGGACACCGGGCAGCAGCTGCAAAACGGAGAGACGGGTCGGCAGATCTGCTGTCCGAAAGCCACCAGCAGCGTATTGTAATCCCTCCAGTAGCGCACGGGCAGTTTCGATCTCAGGGCCTGCTCCGTCTGCTCCGGAGTTTTTGTGACGACGTATCCCAGGCGGTTGGAAATCCGATGGACGTGTGTGTCGACGCAAATGGCGGGCTTGCCGTACCCCAGCGAAACGACCAGGTTGGCTGTTTTCCGGCCCACGCCTTTGAGGGCAAGCAGCGCTTCGAGATTGTTCGGAACGCGTGCATGATGCCGGTCAATCAATTCCCGGCAAATATGATGGATGGTTCTGGCCTTGTTGCGATAGAATCCAACGGGATAGATGGCCTCGATGATGACGGCCTCCGGAAGTTGCAGCATCTCCGCCGGAGACCGGGCCAAGTCAAACAGCCTGGCGGTGGCGGCAGTCGTCGTTTCATCCTTTGTCCTGAGACTCAGCAGTGTGGAAATGAGGATTTTGAAGGGATCCTCACCCATTTCCGCCAGGTGGGAAACAACGGGCATGTCCCAATTTTTCAGGTTTTCCTGAAGCAGAGCGATGACAGCATGAATCTGCTCGTCATTCATGAACGCCTGAAAGCCGTCATTCGTACCCTTCTTCATTGGCGAGAATGTCCAGATGCAGGGTGGCGATGTCTTCAACGTCGAGATTAGGTTCCCGCTTGGATTCCCGGAAATCAACGATCTTGATGTATCGCTTGCACTCGTTGCAGACATCGACGCGGTATTGTTCATCCCCCTCGACGGTAAAGTAGGCCAGGGACCGCTGCTCTTCATTGCTGCAGAAGGGACACTTGATTCTGAGAAAATGCCACTCGAACCCGCATTGATTACAGAAAAGGAAACGCCCTTCTTCTCCCCGAATCTGCCCGATTTTCGGTTCCTTACCGCAAATCGGGCAATAGCCTTCGGACCATTCGGAACGGGCAATCACATCGACATATTTTTGTGCCACAATTTCGAGGGACGGCCGGAGACTCTCCTCAAGAAACAGTTCGATGAGGTCAAAATAATCTTCCTCCATCCCCGCGGGCGGCTCATCATCCTGCGTGGAAAGGGAGTTGAGGACCATTTTTTCAAAATCATAGGAGCCATTCCTGATTTTTTCAGCCAGTTCCGTGGTTTCTCCGGAGGCCCTTTTTTCCGCAATGTCCAGAAGAGCCAGAAAGTATTCTCTGGGCTTGCTCAGGTCGAAGCGACCGCTAGAAAAGTCGATCAGCGGCAGCCCGCCGGCCATCTTTTTGGCGATCAGGCTTTCATCCACGGCCGTAAATACGTCGGCCATGTCTTTGCGGTATTCCTCCCTGAGGATCAATATATCCGAAAGAATATCCAAAAGTTCCACATAATGTGGGCTGGTTGTTTTGTAAGCTTCTATAGTCATTAAAGATTCTTTAAGTATTTTCGGCATATGCCTTGATCTCCTGTTGATATGAATTGCTTTCAGCGATGCACGTCTATATCTGCTTTGGAAAACAAGTCAAGACATTATTTTGCCTGATACATTGCTGCGGACAATCTTTTCACTTGACGACGGGAATGAAAAGCAGGCAGAATAGAACGATACTGTTACGAGGAGGGTCATTTTGAGAGGAAGAAGATTGCTTCTGGGGATTATTCTCGTTGGCATCCTTGCGCCGGCAACCGGATTGAGCACGGTTGTTGACCGGATTGTTGCCGTCGTCAATGATGACATCATCACGCTGTCAGATCTGGAAAATACTTTTCTGCCTTATCAGAGAAGGATTGACGCCACCTACAGGGGCGAGGATAAGGAAAAAGTCGTTGCCGAAGGCCGCATCATGGTTTTAAACAGAATGATTGACAGCAGGCTGATCGGACAGTGGTCCAAAAAAGTGGGGATTGTCGTCAAAGATGATGAAATCATGGGTACCATCAAGGATCTACTTGGCCGGCGGAATATTTCCATGGAGGTATTCATGCAAACCCTGGAACGGGAGGGCTCCAGCCTCGAATCCTATCGGCAGGACATGAAAGAGCAGATGACCCGGATTCGGTTATTGCGACGGGAACTTAAAACGAAAATCATCGTCAGCGATGATGAAATAGGTGAAAATTATGTCAAGAACCGTGACGAATATGAAGGCACGGAAGCCGTTCGGATCAAGCAGATCCTGATCCTTCTGCCCCAGAACGCCGACCACGCGGTGAAGGCCAGGCTCCAGGCGGATGCCGAAAGCATACACAAGCGACTGATCGGCGGAGAGTCTTTCGATATGCTGGCGGCGCAATTCTCGCAGGGGCCGTCGGCTGCCACAGGCGGGGATATCGGCTTCCTGGAAAAAGGAACCATGCTGCCGGAAGTGGATGCCGTTGCCTTCCGCCTGGCCAAAGATGAAATCAGCGAGATCGTTGTCTCTCCGGTGGGTCTTCACATCATCAAAGTCATGGACAGAAGGGGGGCCGGGGTCAAGCCAATCGGAACCATCCGCGAAGAGATCAAGGCAAGGCTGGAAGAAGAAAAAATGGAAAAAAGCTACGAAGAATGGATGGTTGATCTGCGCAAGCGATCCCATATTGAGATTAGACTTTGAGTTACATCAGCATCAAGGGTGCCTCCCAGCACAACCTGAAGCACGTCAACCTTGATATTCCCCGTGACAAACTTGTCGTGATCACGGGCCTGAGCGGTTCCGGAAAATCGTCGCTGGCCTTTGATACGATTTATGCGGAAGGGCAGAGACGGTATGTGGAATCGCTGTCCACATACGCCCGGCAATTTATCGGCCAGATGGACAAACCCGATGTCGAGTCCATCGAGGGCCTGTCCCCCGCCATTGCCATCGAACAGCGGACCTCCAGTCAGAACCCCCGTTCTACGGTAGGAACCGTCACGGAAATCTATGATTATCTGCGGCTTCTTTTTGCCAGAATCGGCATTCCGCACTGCCATCTGTGCGGCCGGGAAATCCAGTCCCAGACGATCGAGATGATGGTGGAAACCATTCTCGCTTTTCCTGAAAGCACAAAAATCCACCTTATGGCCCCGATCATCAGGGGCAAGAAAGGTGAATACCAGAAAGAATTTAAAAAGTTGATCAAAGACGGCTATGTCCGCGTGCGCATCGACGGCCAGATCAAAGAGCTGACGGAAGCGTTGAGCCTGGATAAGAACAGGCGGCATGATATTGATGTCGTGGTTGATCGACTGATCGTCAAGGACGGAATCCGCAAAAGGCTGCGGGATTCCCTGGAGACGGCAGCCAATCTCGCGGGCGGGCTCGTGCGCGTCGATGTCGCCGGTGGCGAGGAGATGTTGTTCAGTGAGAAATACGCCTGTCCCGATTGCAGTGTCAGTGTATCCGAGCTGGCGCCCCGGATGTTTTCCTTCAACAGCCCCTACGGCGCCTGCCCGGACTGCGGCGGTCTTGGAACGCGCATGTACTTTGACGAGGAACTGGTCATTCCCGATACGGGTTTGTCTATTCGGGAAGGTGCCATTCTGCCCTGGGCGGGACGGAATTCCATGCCCTACTTTCAGATGCTGGAAGCCCTGTGTCAGCATTATCAATTTGATATCAATAAACCTTTTCATCAGTTGCCCGAACACATTCAGGCGGTTCTTCTCAATGGGTCCGGATCGGAAAAGATCCGTTTCTTTCTCGACCGGGGCGGGCGGCGGTTTTTTTTCGAAAAGCCTTTTGAGGGCATTCTGAATCAATTGGACCGGCGGTACCGGGAGACCCTCTCCAATGCCGTCAGAATGGACCTGTCGCGTTACATCAATCTCCGGGAATGTCCCACCTGTCATGGGGCAAGGCTGAAAAAAGAGAGTCTTTCCGTTAAAATCGCCGGTCGGAACATATACGATATCTGCCGGCTGTCCATCGGGGAGTGCCGGGCGTTCTTTACAGCCCTGCGCCTGACGCCCCAGGAAACCCAGATTTCAGAAAGAATCCTCAAGGAAATCAAGGAGCGCCTGCGCTTTCTGCTGGATGTGGGGATGGAATACATCAGCCTGGACCGCTCCGCCGGCAGCCTCTCCGGAGGGGAAGGCCAGCGTATTCGCCTGGCCACGCAGATCGGATCGGGACTCGTCGGCGTCCTGTATGTCCTGGACGAGCCGACCGTGGGTTTGCATCAGCGGGACAACGTCCGCCTGATTGCGACGCTCAAACGACTGCGCGACATGGGCAACACCGTGCTGGTCGTGGAACATGACCCGGATATGATGATGAATTCCGATCAGATCATCGACATGGGGCCGGGAGCGGGCATGCAGGGCGGCGAAGTGGTTTTTCAGGGCACCCCGGAAGCCATCTGCCGATCGGATGAATCGCTTACCGGGAAATACCTGTCCGGAAAATTAGCCATCCCTGTTTCGCGCCGGCGCCGGCCCCTTTCAAAAAGGGTCATTCATCTTGAGGGGGCCCACGAGCACAATCTCAAGGGGATCGACATCAGGATTCCGGTCGGCGTTTTTACCGCCGTAACCGGTGTGTCCGGTTCGGGAAAAAGCACCATGGTTATTGAAACGCTCTACAAGGTCATGACACGGCGTCTCGACCGGAAGAAAAGCGTATCGGGACGGGTCAAACGGGTCGTGGATCTCGGCGGGATCGAACGGGTCATCCTCATGAGTCAGCAACCGATTGGCCGGACCCCCCGGTCCAATCCCATCACATACACCGGGGCGTTTGCCCCGATCCGCGATCTCTTCACGGGTTTGCCGGAAGCAAGGATCAGGGGTTACAAACCCGGCCGGTTCAGCTTCAATGTCAAGGGGGGGCGCTGTGAAAGCTGCGAAGGCAACGGTCTGATAAAAATTGAGATGCATTTCCTGCCGGATGTATATGTGACCTGCGATGCCTGCCGCGGCAGTCGTTTTAACGCCGATACGCTGGAAATCCGTTACAAGGAAAAAAACATTGCCGAGGTTCTGAATATGACCGTGAGTCAGGCCCTCGTTTTTTTTGAAAACATCCCTGCAATCCACGGCAAGCTTCAACTGCTGTTTGATGTGGGTCTGGGCTATCTCCGCCTCGGCCAGTCGGCGACGACTCTGTCCGGCGGCGAGGCGCAGCGGATCAAACTATCCCGGGAACTTGCAAAGCGGACAAACAGCAATACCCTTTACATCCTCGATGAGCCAACGATCGGCCTCCATTTTGCCGATATTCAGAAACTGCTCGATGTCCTCGCGAGGCTGGTGGAGATGGGCAGCACTGTCGTCGTTATTGAGCATAACCTCGATATCATCAAGTGCGCCGATCATGTTATTGATCTCGGCCCGGAAGGCGGGCCCGGGGGCGGATTCATCGTTGCATCGGGAACGCCGGAAACCATTGCGGCGACGGAAGCCTCCTTTACCGGCCAGCATCTGCGGGCCGTTCTGCAACCAGCCTTTATGGCTGGAGACCGCTGAAAAATGGCTCCGCCGCGGCGCAAAAATCTCTTCCGCTAAAAAAACGACCAGCTTAGAAAATTAGGACAGCGCCCCTACGTTCCGAGGACAAAGACAGGGGCGTTTTTCCCATTTCCCCATTTTCCCCGTAAACCGTTAAAGTAATCTCCGGAAGGACATAAAACATTTGATTCGCCGCTTAACAACCTTTTTTCGGCGGTCAGGCTCTCTTCTTAATGAAGTTGCTGTAAGTAGTAATAAGTAATTATAAGTAATTATTTATGTTGAAAAGTAACTTCTGATCCTGTATAAAGACAAGGAAAATTGAGGAGGCGCCGGTATGTCCGTCGAGCTCATGAATACAAAAGAAGTGGCAAAGTACCTGGATATTCACGAAAAGCAGGTTTATGCACTCATCAAGTCGGGTCGGATTCCCGCGACAAGGGCCACGGGGAAGTGGATCTTTCCCAGAAAGCTGATCGATGAATGGGTCGAATCCAAGGCCGGTGAAGGGCTCACGCTGGCGAAACAGAAGAGCAATAAAATAGCCGGTGCGCTGCTGGCAGCGGGCAGCAACGACCCTGTCCTGGACATCCTGCATATCTGGGTGCGAAAAGCCTATCCCGATCTTTATCTGTTTTCCGCAAACATGGGGAGCGTCAATGGGCTTGCCGCCCTGAATAACGGCCATACAGACATCGCCTGGTCACATCTTCTGGATCCTGCAAGTGGCCAATACAATATTCCTTATCTATCCACGCTTTTGCCCAAAATCAAGCCCGTTGTGGTCAACCTGTTTCATAGGGAAATCGGGTTTATCACAGCGCCGGACAATCCTCATCACATCAAATGGTTTGATGATCTGGCAAAAGAGGGTTTGAGATTCATCAACCGGCAGAAAGGGTCGGGGACGCGGGTTCTTCTGGATTACCATCTGGGACAACTGGGGATATCGCCCGATCGCATCGCCAGGTATGACACGGAGGTGTATACCCATTTTGAAGTGGGTCTCTCCATTTTATCAGGGGAAGCGGATGTGGGAATCGCCACCTCGGCGGTATCGAAACTTTTGGGGCTTTCATTTACAACGATTACGCAGGAGAGTTTCGATATGGTCCTCGATCAGTCAACCTTTTTTCAAAGAGGGGTGCAGGCCATCATGGATGTTCTTAATTCGAGGGAGTTTCGAAAGGGGGTGGAGAAGTTAGGAAGCTACGATTTTAACCATTCGGGGAGGATTTTGTATGCGACAGGTTAATTTGTCCAAAAATTTCTTACAGAAAGGAAATATGAATATGAAAAAGTGGTGTGGGATCGTTTTATTGTGCATTTTCGTACTCATTCCGGGTTTGTCCGCGGCGCAAGACGGCAAGTTTGTTTTTTTGGCCAGCACCATCGGGCCTGTTGATGCAGGTATTATCGGTGTTCTGGAAGATCAGTTTGAACAAGAAAAAGCGATCAGGGTGCGGCATGTGAGCGCCGGCACAGGGGCAACCCTGAAGATTGCACAGAAGGGGAATATCGATATGGTAATCGTCCATGCGAAATCCCTCGAGGAAAAATTTGTCCAGGAAGGGTACGGTACGGAGAGAATTCCTCTGATGTACAATGATTTTGTCATCGTCGGACCTGCAGGTGATCCCGCTGGCGTCAAGGGTATGAAGAGCGCGGCGGAAGCCCTCAAGGTGATTGCTGCAAAGGGAGTGCCCTTTATCAGCCGTGGAGACAAGTCAGGAACGCATGTGGCGGAAATGAATATCTGGCAGATGGCGGGGATGAAACCGTCCGGCTCATGGTATAAAATTTACGAAAAAGGGGCAGAGGGCAATGCGTCGACCCTTCTATATGCGGACGGACAGCAAGCCTATACGTTTATCGACAGGGCAACCTATCTTTCCATCAAAAGTCAGATAAAACTTGCCGTTCTTGTCGAGGGGGATGAGGCCCTTCTGAACTATATTTCTATGATTCCGGTCAATGCGAAAAAATTCCCGCGTGTGAATGAAAAAGATGTAAAGACTTTTATCGCCTGGCTGACGTCTCCGGAGAAAGGGCAGAAGATCATCCGTGATTTCGGCAAAGACAAATATGGGTCGCCACTATTTTTCCCGAATTCCAGAGAGTGGGTAAAATTGCAGGGCGGAAAATAAATATGTTTTTCAATGTTTATAATTTATGTATCAGGAGGTAAATGATGAGACGTTTTAAAAGCATCGGTTTCGTTTTAGGGTTAATGGCGGTTTTTGCCCTCGTTTTCAGTGTGTCACCCGCCACAGCTGCATCGCACAAGCAGAAAAATGTTATTTTGTCCACAACGACCAGTACGCAGGACTCCGGCCTGCTGGATGTGCTGATCCCCAGCTTCGAAAAGAAAACGGGCTATTTCGTGAAAACCATCGCCGTCGGTTCCGGCCAGGCCATGGCCATGGGACAGAAAGGGGAGGCGGATGTGCTTCTGGTTCACTCGCCTGCGGCGGAGAAAAAATTCATTACCGAGGGTTATGGCATCAACAGAAGAATCATCATGCATAACGATTTTATCATTGTGGGATCGCCATCGGATCCTGCCGGGATCAAAGGAATGAAATCAGCCGCCGAGGCTTTTAAAAAGATTGCTTCCGCCAATGCGATTTTCATGTCCCGAGGGGATAACTCGGGCACCCATTCGAAAGAAAAAGTTATTTGGAAGGCTGCGGGTATCACGCCTGGAGGACAGAAATGGTATCAGGAAACGGGGCTCGGCATGGGGCAGACCCTCAGCGTTACTGCCGAGAAAAAAACATATACCCTTGTCGACCGGGGAACATATTTGGCACTGAAGAAGAATCTCGGTCTCGATATTCTCACGGAAAGAGATGCCCTTCTGCTGAATATCTATCACGTCATCGAAGTCAATCCGGCAAAATGGCCCAAAGTGAATGCCGCCGGTGCGAGGGCCTTTGCGGATTTCATGGTTTCCGAAGAGACGCAGAACATCATCAAAACATTTGGCGTGGATAAGTTCGGCTCCCCCCTGTTTTTCCCCGATGCGGGCAAGGAAGAAGAACAGTTGGGCAAATGAGGAACGAAATCCGTGGATATTATTGTTGAAGGAATAAAGCAGGCGTTTATTCTTCTATTCACCCTCGACCGGGAAGTGCTTGGCATTACCTGGCTTTCCCTCAAGATTTCGGGAACTGCGACCCTTCTGAGTATGTTCATCGGCGTGTCCGTGGGGACGGCCGTGGCCTTGAGCCAGTTTCCCGGCAGAAGGCTCGTGGTGAGTTTGATCAATACAGGCATGGGCCTGCCGCCCGTAGTGGTGGGCCTTTTTGTCACGATCTCTCTGTGGCGTCACGGCCCACTTGGTTTTCTGGAGATTCTGTACACACCGACGGCAATCGTGATCGCCCAGACCATCATTGCGACGCCCATCGTCATGGGGATCAGCCTTGCCGCGATCCAGCAACTGCCCGCGAATCTCAAGTTGCAGATTCTGGCCCTCGGCGCGACCCGTCTTCAGATGGTATGGATACTCGTCAAAGAGGCCAGACTTCCACTTCTCGCTGCCGTCATGGCCGGATTCGGTGGCGTCATTTCCGAGGTCGGCGCTTCGATCATGGTCGGCGGAAACATAAAGGGTTATTCCCGTGTACTCACAACGGCCACCGTCATGGAGACGGGCAAAGGGAATTTCGACATCGCCATGGCGCTGTCCATCATTCTCCTGCTGCTCGCCTTTACCATCAACGCCATCCTGACACACATCCAGCAGAGGGAAAGACCGCGATGAGCGCCGATACGCCCATCCTAGAGATCAAAGATCTTCAGGTCAAACGCGGGGGGGTGGCGGTTCTGGATATCTCCAGACTGTCTCTTGCCGGGGGGGAAATCCTGTGCCTCATCGGGCCCAATGGTGCGGGAAAATCGACGCTTCTTCTGACACTGGCCCGCCTTCTGAAATCATCGAGAGGTGACATTGCCTTCATGGGCAAAAGGATCGTTTCGAACCATTCCCTGCTGACCTATCGGAGAAATCTTTCCATGGTTTTCCAGGAGCCCCTCCTTTTCGATACAACGGTGTTTGAAAATATCGCCTCAGGATTGACTATCCGGGGGATGAATAAAAACGAGACCACAGACATTGTAGAGGAATATGCGGAGCGATTCGGCATTCGTCACCTTATCGACCGCTCCGCCAAAAAGCTATCCGGCGGCGAAGCTCAGCGCACAAGCCTTGCCAGGGCCTTTGCCGTAAGACCGGAAATCGTTTTTCTCGATGAACCTTTTTCGTCCCTCGACCCGCCTGCGCGCGAGTCTCTGATGGAAGACCTCGACCGCGTCCTGCGCGAAACAAAAACGACGACCATCATGGCGACGCACGATCAGACGGAAGCCCTGCGGCTGTCGGATCGGATTGCCGTCATGAATCAGGGGAAGATAGCCCAGATCGGCACTCCCGAGGAGGTCATGAACCATCCTGTCGATGAATTTGTGGCGTCGTTCGTCGGAGTTGAAACCATTCTCAACGGTGAAATTGTCAAGACGGGCGCCGGCACGGTGATCTGCCGGGTTCAAAACGGGGAGATTGAAGCCGTCGGAAACGCAAAGCCGGGAGAAAGGGTTGTCTGCTGCATTCGTCCGGAACAGGTGACGCTCTCCACAACCCTGTCCGGGGGCGGCGTCAGCGCCCGCAACACCTTTTCCGGTAGAATCGTCAAGATCTCGTCAATGGGTCTGTTCTACAAGATCAGCCTTGATTGCGGCTTTTTTCTCACGGCCTACGTGACCATCCTATCTGTGGAAAACCTCGCCCTTGAGGAAGGCAAATCGATTTTCGCCTCTTTCAAGGCCACTGCCGTGCATTTGATCAGACGATCTGTTTGAGATTGCGCCCGGCGCCCGGGTCATTCCATTTCTAAATCAGAGATGATATCGAGGCGGCAAGAAGGAGGCGACGAGGCGTATTGCACATACGTCGAGGAAGCCGACGACGCCAACAAAGACAGCACTTTGATTTAGAAATGACGAACTCGTAAAAAGTCGGAAAATGAGCCAAATTCGACGGCTTCGTAAAAAGTTCGCAGGCAAGGCGCGCAAAGACTGAGGAATGAGGCGTACTTAGCGTACGCCGCAGTGACGATGGATGCAGCGCAACGCAGCATCCGGACTTTTTACGAAGTCGTCAGAAATGGAATCAGGTGTCAGAGGAATTCGCTTTCAACAGACGGGTCAGACATGTTGAAACCGCTCCGGTCAGATGCTGGAGCAGGCCCGTGTCCATGCCCGGCTCATAACGCTTATTTTCCGCATCCCCGTAATTGATGCTGCCGATAATTTGCCCATCAAGCGTAATCGGGGCAACGGCGATGGACTTGATGAAGAATTTCTTGTTTTTGGGAAAGAGTTTGTAAAAGGGATGGAGATCCTTATTGGCCAATACCGGCGTCTCGCCCTGGGAAGCCAGTTCGAGAAACGGCGCCTCATCGATGAGGTTCAGGCGATCCGCCAGAATCCCGGAGGCACGCAGGGCCTGGACAAGGCTGCCGGCGTCGGGCCGGTTCACAATGGACAGCCAGACAAAAGGGACGGCAAACTCCTCGTGCAGTCGTAGCAGCAGTTTTTCAAAGAGTTCTCCCGGTTCCGAAAACAAAGGCAGCTCCGCCTCGATCCGGGCGAATTTTTCGGCAATCTCTTTATTTATCTTAATGGTCTCAGATGGTTCTTCTGGTTCTTCCATTTCGGTTACCTCACAGAAGGCATGTTGAATTCAGCCGTTAAAATCGTATGGTCCGACGGTTTTTCCATGAGCCGGGGACGCAGATCTATCTGGCAGTCCAGGGACCGTTTCGCCAGTGGCGCCGTCGCCAGGATATGGTCGACACGCCAGCCCAGCCCCTTTTCCACAGCCCCCGGAACGCGATAATCGAAAAAGGTGTATTGTCCGGCCTCGCCAAGATGATGCCGGCGGAAAATATCCTCGAACCCCCAGGATTTGACGTCGGCAAAAGTTTCCCGGACTTCCGGCGTGAAGCACACGTGCCCGATCAGTCTTTTCGGATCGTGGACGTCAATGTTTTCCGGCGCCACATTGAGGTCGCCCAGCCAGATCACCGGCTTGTCGGGTTTCAGGAACCGTTCCAGATAATGCCTGAGACGCTTGAACCATTCAAGTTTATAAATAAACTGAAGCGCATCGCGGTCGCGGCCCTGCGGCACGTAGGTGTTAATGACGGAAATGCCGGAAAAAACAGCACGGATCAGGCGCGCCTCATCGGCCGGGCCTTCATCCGCCATACCGAAAGACACATCATCGGGTTTTTTCAGAGACGCAACGGCGACACCGTTGTATTGTTTTTCTCCCCTGAAGACAACATGATAGCCTGCTGCCGTGAATTCAGTCACGGGAAACTGCGCGTCATCTACCTTGGTTTCCTGCATGCACATGACATCGGGACGATTTTCTTTAAGCCAGGGAATGACGATAGGCAGTCGTGACCGGATGGAATTGACGTTGTAAGTTGCAATTTTGAAACGTCTCACGTCGGCGCCCCCTTTCTTAATTTTTCAAATGATCGAATGCGCTTTGCTACATACCACGATACGCTTTGATATTCAAGATGAATTGACGCGGAGGCCACCCGTTCTCAGGGAGAGCGTTTCTGAATAAAACTGTCCGGGTAAGCCCCTTTTATTTTATGTTTCTGCATGAATTTCAACGCTTCGGTGGGATCTTTAAACCGCCCGATCAGAACCCGGTTCCAGATTCCGCGAGCACCGACGGGTACGGCAACAGAATCTGTCTCCATTCCCGTCTTTCTCAAATCTTCAACCAGCTTCCAGGCATCGGCCGGATTGTCGAACGACTTGATCTGGATGGCAAAGAGGCTGTCCGTCGCGGCCCCGCGTGAAGTCGTCTGTTTTGACGGATGAGCCGATGCTGCCTGTGTCTTCGCCTGGGATGCAACGGGCGCGGGCGCCTGCCGACGATCCTGCAACGCTGCTTGCTGCGGCAGAGTCGCAGTCTGAGCCGTCAGGGGGGCCACGGCAACAGGCGCTGCCGGAGCAGGCACGGATGCTTCCGGGGCAGGCGCTACCGCAACAGGCACGTATGTCGCAGGAACAGGCGCGTTGCGCCATTGTTCCCCGTCGAAATAAAAGACATTCCCCGTGATCCTGTTGATCCGGATGGGATAAATTTTATCGCCCGTACTGATCGAGGCGGTATCGTAAAGCGTCGGCCAGAAAATCGCGCCGTATAACAGAACACAGACACAGACAATGACGGCCGCCAGGGCGCCGGGAATAATACGGCGGCGGTCGCTATCCGGAAGCGGCGACTGCGGCGGAGCAAGCGGGATTTCGGCAGCATGGATCCCCGCCGTTTCCACGGCGGCGGCCGTGGACAATGTAAGCGCGCGCGCTTCGTCCGGTTGAGGAACTTGGATTTCGTAGCCCTGATCGTTCGCTTCATCTGGTTTTTCGATGGCTGCAACCCACTTGTACATGGCCTCCAATTCCGCCGCCAATTGTTCTTCTGTCTTTTCTTCCGGTTCCACGCGGTGCTCCTGAATGCCGGATCAGCGCCGGCGTATTTTTATTTGCTCGTCAATCCCTGATTCTTTTCAAATACCGCTCCACGACCGACGCCGTATCGATTTGCAGGCATTGCACATACTGGGTCAGGAAACTTTTCAGATGAAGGCGGGAAGGAAGCTTGTCGAACTCATCTTCTTCGATATACTGAAGAAATGCCGTCCTCACCTTGATCCTGGCGGCGATCTGTTCAAGCGACAGGTCCAGTTCCATCCTGATCTTCTGCAAATCCCTTCCGGCCAGGACGCCCTGCTCCAAAATATTCTTCAGATTTGGACTGCTGGACGGATCCGACCTCGCTTCGGCTCGCATCGGCACGGCCCCTGATTGAAGCTGTGCAAAGATCGGCACCGGCTCTCTCATCACTTTTTTATAGCAGCATTCTTCCTTCAAGCCCCCTATCCTTATGAGATGTTGATCATATTCATCGCGGGCCTGTTCATTCACCAGTGTCGAGAAGGCCTCGTCCAGAAGCGCCAGGATTTTCTTCCGTTCCGTTTCGCTGAAGAAAGAATAGTTTGCCAGCGATTCGTCGCCGTAGATTTGCAAGGCTTTGCGATAGGCCTGACAGATCTCGAACGGACTTGCCGAGGGCTCGACCTCCAGTCTTTCATAATAATTCTGTTTTTTAAAAAGGGTCATCGGCGGATGTTTCTCATTTCATTCAGACCCGGAGGCCTTTTCCTGTCCCAGTTTCGCCGGCGGCGTCTCCATCAGCGAAAGCATGTTTTTACAAATGTCCCGGATGTCTGTCGCCGCCTGGGTATAAGGATACTTCCGGAGATAGGATACCTTTTGACAAACGGCGTCGTGGATCCGATCATCAAAGCTGATATTGCCGGCAAACGCAATCCGCAGGCCGAGATGCTTTTGTATGATTTTACAGACCAGCGATCCCAGGTTCGGGTTGTCCTGCCGGCGCATCTGATTCACGACCAGTTGGAACTGAAAGGACCTCAAGGCTTCTTCCAGGTTGTCACCCTGTTCCGGGTCCATTTCCCTTACCATGTCCAGCAGGATCTCCGGGTTGTTGATGGTGGCGTCACGGTTTCGCTTGTTCGCCTCTTCCGCCAGCACCTCGAAATGCTGATGTTTGAGGACCTGCCTGATTTTCCGGAAATAGACCGAACGAATCAGGCGGTAAATGTTTTCGATGGCCGTCGGTTCCGGCGTGGTGATGAAAATCCCGGAGTCGGAGATCATGAAAAAGTCAATGGTATTGAAGGATGTTCCCGCCCCGAGATCCAGCAGGATGAAATCATAGGGCAGCTTTGCAATGGCCCGCATGAGCTTCACCTTCTGTTCGTGGGCGAGATTGGCAATATCCAGGTTGTTTCTGGCGCCGCTGATAAGATACAGTTGGGGTATCTGTGTTTCATCGACCGTCTCTGCCAGCGTCGCTGTTTTCCTGTCGATAAAATCGGAAAGGCTTTTTGACGGCTCCGTCAAACCGATCATGGTGTGCAGATTCGGCGCCCCCAGATCAATGTCCGCAATCAATGTCCTGTAACCCAGCGCCGCCAGCGAAACACCCAGGTTGCCGGTGAAAAAGCTTTTTCCCGTTCCGCCCTTGCCCCCGCCGATCGGCCAGATTAAAGTCATGGGCTTGCCTTATCAGAAAAAACAATATACGGATAATGAACCGCCTGTTCCCTTTTGAACATGAAACCGGCCACGGCGAAGCATACAAATGTGAGCGCCCGTAACCGCAGGGATAACAATCTTCTTATCCGATAATAAATTTGTTTCGTCAATACGAATATTTATGAACTTTTATCCAATCCAGATGTGGGGCGGGATTGATCCGTTTGCAAAAAAATGCTTGCTGAACGCACCGATCATTATATATTGATGCTGCAATAAAATGAAAGAAATGAAATAGCTGGAAGGAGGAGAGTTATGCGCAAGATATTTTTATCGTTTATCATTATACTTTTCCTGGTGTTTTCTTTCTGGGGTTGCGCCGGTTTCCTCAAGGGTTACGGCGCCATCAATCCGGATCGGTTCGTAACCGGGGCATTTGAAACGTTTCAGATCAATCCGGATTACAATTATTTTTACTCCGGCTCCGACGTATATCCCAATGCGCTGATCGGGCTTGACAAAAAATATAAGATTGAGCCGGATCTCTGGAAGAAAATAGAGACCACATCCGGAGGCTTCAAAGACATGATTTCACAGATGCAATCCAAGGTCTTGAGCATTGGCCAATCCCTGCACGGTTTCGCCATCATCGACGATAAAGGACGTCCCATCGGCGCCTGGTATTCCATTCTCAGCGCGGCGACCACCGTAAAGATGTTGGACGATCAGACCGTCCTGATCTATCAACCGCCCTTGAATACGTATCTGAGATACGAAGATGATAAGGATCACTCTCGATAATCATCCATGCAGACAGGGCGGGTATCAAGACCGCCCTGACTGAAGAACCTTACCGTGTTTATTCTTAGCGGAATTGATCAATCTGTCCTGAACGAGACTTGACTTGTCGAAGTATTCCATTTCAATGAAGATACCTTTTATTTCGGGTGTAGGTGAATCATTCAATTGGTGGGAAATGGCCTCTGCAATAATCACGGGGTACCCGGGTTCGCCGTTGTCAAACCGCCCTTTCCCGGCAAAACAGTCTGCGACAATAATTGGCCTTTTTGTTTTGGAAACTTTGGCCAAGTAAGGCGCAAGATATGTCTTCAGCACTTCATCCTTGATTCTTGACCACGTTCGTTTCTCTTCAAAAAAGGACTTCGATGAACTCATTTCCAATGCCTCTTTGATTTTTCCGTTTCACCGGTTGCGTCATCAGAGCTCCTAACCATGAAAGCCCGCACCAAAAGCATAGCTATCGTTTCCCCTCCGCAATTCCTGTCTCATCCGCTGTCAGGCTGTAAAGTTCATAAACCAAGCGATCAATCTCCGCTTCAAGACGAGAGACGGCGGGGCCGTCGGGATTGGCGAGGATTTCCCGGACGCGCACGATGATGGGTTCTCTTTATCAGTTCCGGATGAGAGTCTCTCTCCTCTAAATGATCTGCTCCAGCCTCTCCAGCGC
>CAVWGC010000011.1:0-29536 GCA_963754515.1 uncultured delta proteobacterium
CTCGTAGAGAAAAAGTCGGTCCATGAAGACGAGCTTATGGAGCTGGCCCTCGAAGCCGGGGCGCAGGATATCCTCGAAGAGGAAAACGAGCTTGAAATCATTACGGATCCGGCCTCCTTTGAAGCGGTCAAAAATGCCATCGATCAGCGAAAGATAAAATACATTGAAGCCAGGATCAGCCTGATTCCCCAGACGACGGTCAAACTGGAGGCGGGCAAGGCCGAACAGATGCTGAAGCTGATGGAAAAGCTGGAAGATAATGACGATGTCCAGAATGTCTACGCCAATTTTGACATTGCCGATGATATTATGGAACGCCTGAGCGCCTAAACGGGGATATTTATCCATTGAGAATCCTGGGCATTGATCCCGGCCGCCGCAAGACAGGCTATGCCGTCGTGGAGAAGCATCGCCGGGGGTTCTTTTATGTGATGTATGGCGAAATCGGTCCGGACAAACAGGCCTCCCTGTCCGGGAGCCTGAATACCATCTATGAGCGCCTTCTGGAGGTGATCGGGGAGACACGGCCCGATTGCATGGCCGTGGAAGATGTCTTTTTCGGGAAAAATGTGAAAAGCCTGATCCGGCAATCCCATGTGCGGGGTGTTGTCATTCTGGCCGGCGCCCATAGCGGTGTACCGATCTTTGAGTACTCTCCGCTGGAAATCAAAAAGGCCGTCGTGGGCTATGGCCGTGCGGAAAAGGGGCAGGTTCAGAGCATGGTCAAAGCGATGCTGAACCTGACGGAGCTGCCGCCGCCGGATGCGGCGGATGCCATGGCAGTCGCCATCTGTCACGCCAACTTTATGAAGGTGGAATCCATCTGAGATCACGGCCTCGTAAAAAGTCCGGATGCTGCGTGGCACTGCATCCTTCGTCATTGCGGCGTATGTCACTATACGCCTTATTCCTCACGATTGGCGCGCCTTGCCTGCGGAACTTTTTACGAGGCCGTCCAAACTTTTTTTGCGAGTTCGTCAAATGATTGCACGCATCAGAGGCATTCTTTCCCATAAGTCTGTGGGCTATGTAATTGTTGACGTTCAGGGGATCGGCTACCGGATATTCGTTCCGTTGACAACCTTCTATGAGCTTCCGGAAACGGGCCAGCCCATCAGCCTGAACATCTACACGCATGTTAAAGAAGACGCCCTGCACCTGTTCGGTTTTCACACCCCGGAGGACCAGAGCATCTTTCAGATGCTGATTTCCGTCAGCGGCATTGGTCCCAGACTCGCACTGAACATTCTTTCGGGGATCCCGTCCCGGGAATTTATTCCGGCGGTGACGCAGGGGAATCTGAGCCGGCTCGTGGCCATCCCCGGCGTGGGCAAAAAGACAGCCGAACGCATGGTCCTGGAACTCAGGGACCGGTTTCTTAAAATGGACCCCGCGGGCGTCGCGGCGGAAGGAGCTGCGGGCAGACGGGGGGAAGAGGCCATGAGGGAGGATGCCCTGTCGGCGCTCGTGAACCTGGGCTACAAGAGCGCCACGGCAAAAAAAATCATAGACAGGGTTGTTGCCGACTCGCCCGGCGCCCTGAACCTCGATGAGCTGTTGAAGAAAGCCCTGAAGGGTTTATCCGTCTGAGCGCAAAGGCGGCAATGTTTGATGAAGGCCGGTAACGGGCTGAAGGTCTCAAGCGTATGTTTATGATCCCTTTACGAAAGAGATTGTTCCCATGACGGATAAGGTCGTAAAAAATCCCCTGATCAGTGCGGCCCCGATTGAGACGGAGACAGGGTTTGAACTGTCGCTGCGTCCCAGAAACCTGGGTGAATATGTCGGACAGGAAAAGATCAAGAATAACCTGGCCATTTTCATCGAGGCCGCAAAAGGCCGAAAAGAGCCGCTGGATCATGTGCTGCTCTATGGCCCTCCCGGGCTCGGGAAAACGACACTTGCCTATATTATGGCAAGAGAGATGGGCGTGGATGTCAAGGTGACCTCCGGCCCGGTTGTTGAACGGCCGGGTGACCTGGCGGCCATCCTGACGAACCTCCATGAACACGACGTCCTTTTCATCGATGAGATTCACCGGCTTCCACATGTTGTCGAAGAGATCCTCTATCCGGCCATGGAAGACTACCATATCGATATCCTGATCGGCCAGGGGCCCTCGGCACGGTCCATGAAGCTGGAAATCCCCAAATTCACCCTGATCGGCGCCACGACGCGGGCAGGGCTCCTGACCTCGCCGCTCCGGGACCGGTTCGGCATGAGCTTTCGCTTCGGTTTCTACTCACCGGCGGAGCTGTCCATCATCCTCAAGCGGTCGGCAAGGATTCTGTCGGTGGACCTGGATGAAGCAGGGGCACAGGAAATGGCGCACCGGTCCCGCGGAACACCCCGAATCGCAAACCGCCTGCTGCGGCGGGTCCGGGATTTCGCCCAGGTCAAAGCCGACGGGCAAATCGATAAAAAAGTGACGGTGGATGCGCTGACCTTGCTGGAAGTGGATGACCGGGGGTTTGATCACATGGATCGCACGATCCTTCTGACCTTGATTGACCGGTTTAACGGCGGGCCGGTCGGTATCGATAATCTTTCCGCTGCCATCGGCGAAGAAAAAGAAACCATCGAAGACGTCTACGAGCCCTTTCTGATTCAGGAGGGCTATATTCAGCGCACGGCCAGGGGGCGGATGGCCACCAGGATTGCCTACGATCACTTTGGAAAACCATGGGCGGGGACAAACCAGAAAGATCTTTTTTGACAGCTGCGTAAAAAGTCCGGATGCTCAAGTTGCGCTGCATCTTTCGTCATTACGGCGTACGCGCAAGTACGCCTCACTCCTCAGAATTGGTGCGCTTTGCCTGCGGAGCGCTTTACGCAGCCGTCGGATTTGGCTCGAGAGCTTTGCACAACCGATGAAAAATGGTTCGCAAGCGGTGAATGAAAGTTTTTTCGACTTTCCGGAAATAAGACTATCTTGTTGATTACATTCATATTTAAGTATTATTATATTTCAAGCGAAAAAGATTTTGAGCCGCGGCGAAACCATTTTTCAAAGGTCTCAGCTCATTTTAGACTTTTTATGTTCGTTTTTTAGACTCCCGGGTCGATCATGAAACTTTTGCTTCACATCTGCTGCGCGCCCTGCCTCATTTATCCTCTGAGAATACTCAAACAGGATAACCATGAGCTCAAGGGTTGCTTTTATAATCCCAACATCCATCCCAGCAGCGAATATCAAAAGCGCCTCCATGCGGTGGAGGACTATGCCAAGCAGCAAGGCCTTGAGGTTCTCTGGCCGGAAGGTTATGACATGGAAACCTTCCTGCGCAGTGTGGTCTTTCGGGAAGCGGACCGGTGTCATGCCTGCTATTCCCTCCGGTTGCGTCATACCGCCCAAATAGCCAGCAGCCAGGCCTTCGACGGCTTTACCACCACGCTTCTGTACAGCAGATATCAACAGCACGAATGGATCAAAAGAATTGCAGAGAGCCTGGCGCAGGAATACGGGGTTTTATTCTATTATCAGGATTTCCGGGCCGGCTGGCCGGAAGGGGTCAGGCGTTCAAGGGAGGCAGGAATGTACCGGCAATCCTATTGCGGCTGTATTTACAGCGAGAAGGATCGTTACTGGCCTAAGCCCCGGCCGGGCAGGCAGGATTTATTTTGAGGGTGTGTTGATTATGACACAGATCATTTCAGTTCCGGTTCTGTCGGTGTCGGATCATCCGGACATGCAAGATAAAAATAAATTATTTTAAATGGTTAAGAATTTATGAAGTTTAATGCGAGCGATGGGTTAAGTGGTATATATATTGCTGTCTAAACATTCGTTTTGGTTTCTGTCCTCGGACAGGGCTCCGGGTTCGGCTTTTCGCATCAGAGATCGGAGGACTGCCCCGGAGCCAGTGACATGAATAAAATCAAGGATTAAAGCGTTAACCATGTACCTCCAGAGAACCCTACGCGGTGAAATTGAATGCAAAAGCACCGGTTTGCATTCCGGTCGCAAGGTGAGTATGAAGATCAAGCCCGCCGACGTGGATGCGGGCATTGTCTTTGTGCGCACAGACCTGCCCGGCAATCACCAGATCAAGGCGGATGTCAAAAATGTCCGCGATACCACGCTGGCGACGACCATCGGCAACAACGGATCCGCGGTTTCCACCATTGAACACCTGATGTCCGCCTTCAGCGGCATGGGGATCGATAATGCCATCGTTGAAGTGAATGAGCCGGAAGTGCCGATCATGGATGGCAGCGCGCGGCCGTTTGTCGAGATGCTGAAAACCGTGGGAACCAGGGTCCAGGGTAAATGCAAGAAATTATTGGTGATAAAAAAAGAGATATCCGTCGAAGATGATGTGGGATCGGCGATGCTGCTGCCCGCCTCTGAGTTCAAGATTACGTATAAGATAGATTTTGAACATCCCGCCATCGGCCAGCAGACCTACCATATGACTTTTTCCGATGCCAGTTATGAAGAGGAGATCTGTGCCGCCCGTACATTCGGTTTCCTCAAGGACGTTGAGTACCTTCAGGCCAGGGGGCTGGCCCTCGGCGGCTCTCTGAAAAATGCGGTTGTCTTAAACGATAAGAAAATCATAAACAAGGAGGGGCTGCGATGCCCGAATGAATTTGTGAAGCATAAGATCCTCGATGCCATCGGCGACCTCTCGCTTCTAGGTATGCCCATCATCGGCCATTTCGTTGCCTATAAATCGGGACACCGTTTAAACAATCAGCTGATTCAGGAAGTTCTCGCCAGGCCGGAAAGCTGGTCTATCGTCCACCAATATCAGCAGCAGGATCAGGGAAATACCCCCCATCCCCTATATGTGCCTACCTTTCGCATCCTTGACGTCATTAACGCGTAACGACGCTCTCTCCCGCAAATAGCGCTTGCAATTTGAGCACCACCTCCTTAGTATATCAAAAGTTTGACCATGTGATGGCTTGTTTGCGCAGGCAGCAAGGCCTGATCATAAGGGAATATTTTACCTGTACAGGATATAAGTCCGGCATACCCGCATGAAAAAAAGACGATTCATCGCCGTTTTGTTGTTTATCGTTCTTTCCCTTCATTCATTTCCTTCCCCGGTAATGGCTGATGAAGCCGTGATCAAGGATGTTCTGATAACGCAAAGCATTGAATACATTCAGCTATATGCAAAAGTGAACAATGCGATCAGCAAGGAGATGGAAACCGCGATTCTGGCCGGAGTACCAACAACGATTACGTTTCTGGTCGATTTATACCAGGAGCGCTCCCTGTGGTTCGACCGGAAGGTCGCCAGTTCTGTCATCAAACAGACCATCAAATACGACAAGGTAAAAAAGACCTTTTACATATGGTTGCATAACAGAGAGGAACCGGAGGGCTTTCAGGACTTTGAGAGCGCCAAAAAGGCCATAACGGAATTAAACGGTGTTGTTGTGGCGCCTGTCAGTCAAATGCAGCGATACACGCCAACGTATATCATGATCAAAGCAAAGCTGGATAAGGTCCGTCTGCCTTTGGGCATGGAATATGTTTTCTTTTTTGTTTCACTCTGGGATTTTGAAACGGACTGGTACAAACAGAGGTTCATGTTTTAGATGACAGAAACACAGAAAAGGACTTCCGGCCTGGATACGGCGGAAATCATGCGACGGAAACGGGAACGGATCATCATTGTCATCACCATTGCCGTTATCCTGCTGCTTTCCTACCTGGAGTACCACCTTTTCCGCGCTGAAGCCATCCTGCCCGCCTCAGGCAATGTTCTGATTTATGGACTCATCAACATCAATGTCATCCTGATCATTCTGCTCGTCTTTCTGATTGTCCGCAACGTGGTAAAGCTCATCTTTGAGCGAAGACGCGGCGTCATCGGTTCAAAGCTCCGGACAAAGCTTGTGGCGGCTTTTGTCGGCCTGTCGCTGATTCCAACCGCTGTGCTTTTTATCGTTTCCATCAACTTTCTTTCCTACAGTATCGACACCTGGTTCAGCATCAAGATCGGAGATGCATTGAATCAGACCGTTGAAGTGGCACAGCTCTATTATCGTCAAATCGAAGACCATGCCAAATTCAACGCCCGGCAAATCAGTGAAGATATCAGCAAGAACCGTCTCTATCAAAAGGACCGGACGCTTTACTTGAAGGCACTGATCGAACAGCGCCAGAAAACCTTCAGACCTCACATTCTGGAAGTTTATCTGGACAGTTCCGGACAAAGGTTTCTCGTAAAAGACGCAGACGGTCCCGACCTCGAAGCGATCCCCCTGTCGCCGAAAACCCTTGAGGATGTCTTTCTCGGCAAAGAGGTATCCATGGTCAGCCAGGCCGGCAACGGAGATCTGGTCAGCGGGGCCGTGCCGATTTACTCCCTGACCGCGTCACAGGAAGTCATCGGCGTGGTCGTTGCCAGTTTTTTCCTGACGAAGGAGCTTGTTGATAAGATATCAGTAATTTCAAAGACATCAGAACAATATGGACAGCTGGACCTTCTGAAAACCCCTTTGAAATTCAGTTATATCATTACCCTGTTTCTCGTTACCCTTCTGATTATTTTTTCCGCAACCTGGTTCGGGCTTTTTCTGGCCAAGGGGATTACGGTGCCGATTCAGGATCTCGCTGACGCCACGCGCAAAATCGCACAGGGAAATCTGGATCACCAGATTGATATCGTTGCCGACGACGAAATTGGCGTTCTGGTGGATTCCTTCAACCAGATGACCCGCGATCTGAAAAAAAGCAACGAGCGGCTGGAGCAGGCGAACCTTGACCTCGAACAGCGACGGAAATACATGGAAACGGTGCTCCGCAATGTGTCGGCGGGTGTGATTTCCATTGATCAGAACGGCGTCATTACCACGATCAACCGGGCAGCAGAAAAAATGCTCAATATCAGGACCGAAAAGGTTCTGGCGAGACCGTATATGGAATTGCTTGGCCCGGAACATCTCACCCTTGTGGATGAAATTCTGCGGGAACTCCATGAAATCAAGGAAGGTTTCATTGAGAAGCAGATCGAATTGACGATCCAGGGCAGTGTCCGGACCTTCCTGATGACCACCACGTCGATCAGCGACGATGAGGGGAATGACATGGGCATGGTGGTCGTCTTTGAGGATTTGACGCAGATCCAGAAGGCCGAACGGGCGGCGGCATGGCGGGAAGTCGCGCGGCGCATGGCCCACGAGATCAAAAACCCGCTTACGCCGGTCCAGTTGTCCGCGCAAAGGCTGCAGAAAAAATTTGGCGGTTTGGTGGGCGAAGACAGCGGGGTCTTCCAGGAATGCACAAATACCATTATCAGCCAGGTGGATGTTTTAAAAAATCTCGTGGATGAATTTTCGCGTTATGCCCGAATGCCGGTGACTACGCCCGTCATCAGCGATTTGAACGATGTCATTGCCGACGCCGCTGACGCTGTATCAGGACGCCCACAAGGAGATCGCCTTTGATTTTAACAAGAGCGGGGACATCCCCAAACTGAATCTTGATCCGGCCCAGATCAAACGGGTCATGATCAATCTGTTGGACAATGCAGTCGCTGCGGTCAATAAATCGGATGGTCGCATTGAAATCAGGACCTCCTATGACGGCAGCCGCCACGGGGCACTGGTGGAAGTGGCAGACAACGGCAGCGGTATTCCGCCGGCATACAAGGGAAAAATGTTCGAGCCCTATTTTTCGACGAAACGATCCGGGACCGGTCTGGGGCTGGCCATTGTCAGTTCCATTATTGCCGATCATCAGGGTCACCTGAGCGTTCGCGACAACCATCCGCGCGGAACGGTTGTTGCCTTCGAATTACCGGTTCCGGAAGGTAGGAACTGAAGCGTGAAGAAGCCTGCACATCAGCAGCGATAAAAAGGATATTGAAGATCTTATGCAGAAAACGATTCTGATTGTTGATGATGAAGAGACGATCCGGCAGTCCCTGGGCGGTATTCTGGTCGATGAGGGGTATGAGATTCTGATGGCCGAAAACGGCGAGCAGGCCATCAAAGTCGTTGAAGACGAACTACCCGAGTCTCGTGTTTCTGGACATCTGGCTACCCGGGATGGATGGCCTGGAAACCCTCAAGGCGATCAAGTCTGAATATCCGTCCGTTTGTGTGATCATGATGTCCGGCCATGGTACGATCGAAACGGCCGTCAAGGCCACCAAACTGGGGGCCTTTGATTTCATTGAAAAACCTCTTTCTCTGGAAAAAGTGATCCTCGTGGTGAACCATGCCCTGGACATGCTCCGGCTCGAGGAGGAAAATAAACTTTTACGCCAGAAACTGTCCCAGGAATATGAACTGACCGGAAACAGTTTGCCCATTGTGGAACTGAAGGAAATGATTTCACTGGTGGCGCCCACCAACGCCTGGATCCTGATTATGGGGGAAAACGGCACCGGAAAGGAGCTTGTGGCCCGTTCCATCCACAGACAAAGCCGGCGGGCCGGCAAGCCGTTTATTGAGGTCAACTGTGCGGCCATTCCGGAAGACCTGATTGAAAGTGAATTGTTCGGCCATGAGAGGGGCGCTTTTACGGGGGCGACGGCGAAAAAGAGGGGCAAGTTCGACCTTGCCCACGAAGGAACGATTTTTCTGGACGAGGTCGCCGACATGAGCCTCAAGGCTCAGGCAAAAATCCTGAGAATCCTGCAGGAGAAGAAATTTGAACGCGTCGGCGGCACAAAACTGATCCCTACGGATGTAAGGGTGCTGGCGGCGACAAACAAGGATCTGGAAAAAGAAATGGAGGAGGGTCGTTTCCGCCAGGATCTTTTCTATCGCCTGAACGTCATTCCCCTGAGAATCGCCCCGCTCAGGGAAAGAAAAGAAGATATCCCGATGCTGATCAGCCGGTTTCTGAAGGAATTCTCCGTCAAGGAAGGGGAGCCTGAAAAAAACATGACACCGGAAGCCGTCGACCTGCTCATGGAACATAACTGGCCGGGCAATGTCCGGGAATTGAAAAATATCACCGAGAGGCTGTTCATCATGACGTCGGCGAACGTGATCACGGCCGGTAATGTTCCCGCACTGTTCAGAGAAGACGATCAGGGCCTGCCGAACGCACTGGAGCCCCTTCCTGACTCTTATAAAGAGGCAAAGTGGTATTTTGAAAAACGCTTCATTGAAAACAAATTACGGGAATTCGATGGGAATGTTTCGCGGACGGCGGAGTCCATTGGCCTTGAAAGAAGCAATCTGCACCGGAAAATAAAAAGTTATGGTTTGGACGCTAAATCCGCCGATGTTAAGGGTCTGTAACGGAATAACTATTACATTCATGCATCTCAGCTTAGGTATCTTGCCCGAATCGCAAAATCCTCGGAATAGCGCTGCTATTCCTGTGGTTTTGCTCAATCAGATCAGACAAATCTGACCCAAATCTGAGCGCCTTAAGGCAACAGCTATTCCTTTACAGACCCTGATGCGTGGACAGGGCTTCCTTTTTCATGTCGGCGATGGAAAATTTGTTAAAGGGAAGGAAGATGATTCCCAGGACAATGACGATGCCAATCGAGAGGAAGTGATAAATCAGGGCAAAGGTCAAGGCCTCTGATTTGGAGACACCGAAGAGCATCAGGCCGAGAATGCAGGCGTAATGCCAGTTTCCAATGAATCCCGGCGCCGTCGGGACGGCAATGCCGATCAGCAGGATGATCATGACAACCGCTGCGGCGGTAAAGGGCAGGTCCAGTGCAAAGGCATGAAACAGGGTGTAAATGGCCATCGCATTGACCGTCCAGACGAGCACAGAAAGCAGCATGACCTGAAACAGCAGTTTGAAATCGCTGAAAATTTTGAACCCGTCGATCAGCTGGTGGACCAGACCATCGATTTTGCCGGCAAAGCGTCCGGGCAAACGCCGGATCAACGGCGCCAATATCTCCAGGGAGGCTTCCCGCTTCACGAGCATGACGATCATGAAGGATAAAAACAGGAAGGTCAGCAAAGAAACCAGCAGGGCCGATCGAACCAGCCACGGGGGTAGAGAAGGGATAAAAAACAGGACGACGCCAAAGATCGCCAGAATGGCAATACTGTCGCAGACCCGCTCGACAAGAATCGTTCCCAGGGCGGCTGTCATCTTGATTTGACTTTTTTTGGTGATCAGATACGGTCGGGCCAGCTCACCCAGCCTGGCCGGAAGCGCGACGATCGCCAGGAAGCCGACGCTGGTCACGGAAAAAAGAGAAATCTGATCCACCCGATCAAGGGGACGAAGCATCAATCCCCAGCGAAACGACCGCAGGAACTGAACACAAAAAACAATGAATATAAAAAACAGGACATAATCCGGCCGGACCTGGTTGAAACCGTCTGCGACTTTCTGAAAATCAATTCCGCGGAGCGACAGGTAGCCCAGGACGATGCCTATCAGGATGCCCGCAATCAATTTTTTCATTGCCGGGTCCTGCTGCTGGCAGTCACAGGCGCTCTGTCATTGATGAGGGGAGGCGTCACTTTTGGCGATGTTTTCATAAACCTTGTCATGCAGGAGCTGGGAAGACAGCTTGTTGCCGAAGAAGCCGACCCGGACGCCGACGCTGGTCAGATTCTTGCTCTTGTAAGTCACCTTGAATTTAACCTTTTCCTCGTTAATCACGGTTTGGATGCTGCCTTTGCCGATCTCGCGTTTTGGGCTGACTTCTTTTCCGCGCATATCAGCGACCGTTTTTTCACAGGCGCTCCACACACGATCAAAGGGCGCGCTATAGTCGGTCACCAGCTCGCTATCGATATAATAATACGTCCCCGCGCCTGATCCGACAATGCCGCCCACCAAGACTACCGGAGCACAGGCGGAAATCAGGAAAAAACCCATCATCAACAACGACAACCGCATCTTTTGTTTCAACATGGTCTCTCCTTTCTCCTATTGAATTCTCTGAGCGCTTTGTATAACGGGTGAAAAAATAATTCTACTTTCTGCTTACGAAATTTTCAAGACTTTTGCAAGTCCGTCGCTCTCAGGATGGTGATCCCTGCTCACCGCTGATCCGTGCAAATTCCCGAAGCAGCTCTTCCTGTTTCCGATTGAGTTGAGTCGGTATCGTGACCACTGTTTCTATGATCTGATCTCCCCGTCCAAGGCCCCGAAGATGGGCAATGCCCTTGCCTCTCAATCGAAATGTCTTGCCGGACGGAGTCCCTCTGGGAATTTTCAGCTTTTCGGTGCTCATCAGCGTGGGGACCTCGATCGTGTCCCCCAGGATTGCCTGGACGAACGAGATGGGGATTCGGCAATACAGGTCATCGCCGCTTCGCTCAAAAAAATCATGGGGTTCGACGTGAATGAAGACATAAAGGTCGCCGCTTGGCCCACCGTGGCTGCCCTGTTCTCCCTCACCGCGCAGCCTTAGACGGGAACCTGTTTCGACGCCGGCCGGAATTTTGATATTTACGGTTCTGTGTATTTTTTTCCGGCCTGTGCCCATGCGGAGCGTGCAGGGTTCCGTGATAACGCGCCCTTCGCCCCGGCATCCCGGGCAGGTGCTGCTGATACTGAAGAATCCGCTGGACTCGTCACCTGTCCGCGTCCTTGGCAGCGACGGCAGATCTCCGGACTGGTGCCCGCGGCCGCGCCGTTTCCCCGGCAGTCGCCGCACGTTTCGTATTTAGGCGGTTTCCGCGATGTCCCTGGCCAGACCGACGGCTGCCTCCATGAAAGAAATCTTCAGATCATAGCGGAGATCATTGCCTGCGCGCGCCGCCGTTCTGGACCTTGAACGTCCGTTGCTGAACCCGAAGACATCCTCAAAGATGCTGCCGAAGCTGGTAAAAATATCCTCGAACCCGGAAAAACCCTGAAAACCGGTGTTTCTGAGCCCGTCATGACCGTAACGGTCATATATATCCCTTTTCTCCCGATCGCTCAGAACTTCATAGGATTCGGCCGCTTCCTTGAATCGTTCCTCCGCTTCCTTATCACCGGGATTGCGGTCCGGATGATACAGCATGGCCAGCTTGCGGTAACTTTTCTTGATATCCTCATCCGCGGCGCTTCGGTCCACGCCCAGAACCTCGTAATAACACCTTTTGATCATGTGATGATTTTGCGTCAACCCCATCGTCAATGTTTAACCACTTCGCTAAAAGTTAAATATTCATCAAAACCGTCATGTCGACGTTTGACACCGTGAAAAAATTGGCAATGTTCAGATATTTCAATCATTTATATTAAATAAATACCGGCTGTTGCCGGCGTGACGACTTTTCAGGAGGCGACATGATTGCTTTTCCCATGCACAAAGGGTAAAAACCGGGTTTAAGATAAGGTCTCTATGCGCCCCTGTCAAGGACGCGCCGCTATTTAATCAAACGCTCAAGGGCTTCTTCATATTTTCCCCTTGTTTTTGCAATGATCTCAGCGGGCAGGGCCGGCGCCGGCGGCTTTTGATTCCAGGAGATGGACAACAGATAGTCCCGAAGGAACTGTTTGTCGTAGCTTTTCTGTGCCCTTCCCGGTTCATAATCATCTTTTGGCCAGAAGCGTGACGAATCCGGGGTCAGCAACTCGTCAATCAGGATAAGTTCGCCGTTGACAAGACCAAATTCCATTTTTGTATCGGCGATGATAATCCCGGAGGCGTCTGCGATCCGGAAGGCACGTTCGTAGATTTTCAGACTGATGTCGATGACTTTTGCAGTCAGGTCGGCGCCGATCAGTGTTTTCATGTCCTGTTCTGTAATCGCTTCGTCGTGTTCACCGGCGGCCGCTTTGGTGGAAGGGGTAAAAATGGGCCGGGGCAGTCTTTCAGATTCTCTCAGCCCGCCGGGGAGGCGAATTCCGGAAACCACGCCCGTCCTGACGTAATCCTTCCAACCGGAGCCGCTCAGATAGCCTCTGACAATGCACTCCACGGGCAGAGGCTTCGCTTTTTTAACGAGCATGCTTCTTCCCCGCAAGAGGTCGCGATAGGGCAGGCAGGATTCCGGGTAGGCGTCCGGATCGGAAGCGACCAGGTGATTCCTGACGATGTCCTGCGTTTGGGCGAACCAGAAGGCGGACATCCGTGTCAGGATTTTCCCCTTGCCGGGAATGGGATCCGGCATAACGACATCGAAGGCGGAAATCCGGTCCGTGGCGACGATGAGCAGACACTGATCCATGTCGTAAATATCCCTGACTTTTCCCCTGTTGACCAGGGTCAGCGTACTGAAATCCGTATGGATGACTTCTTGATTTTTCATGATCAACCCCTTATCTGAGGAACGGATTGGATGCCTTTTCCCGGCCGATGGTGGACGTCGGCGCACCGCCATAATTATGTCCCGGCAGAACCTTCGTCTCGTCGGGCAAGATACAGAGCTTCTGCTGGATGGAACGGGTCATGACCTGCCCGGAACCTCCGGGAAGATCCGTTCGCCCGACACCGCCGACAAAAAGCGTATCTCCGGTAAAGACATATCCTTCGGCATAAAGCGACATGCTTCCCGGTGAGTGTCCCGGTGTATGCAGGACTTTCAGAGAGACGCCGCCGATCGAGATGATGTCCCCATCCTGAACGGTCCTGTCCGCAGGCGGGGACTGTTTGGCGCCGAACATCTTCAGAATCATGGCCGGGGTGGATGTGAGCATTTGCGCATCACTCTCGTGGATGATGATCTTTGCCCCTGTTTTATTTTTCATATCCAGATTGCCCGAGATATGATCCACGTGGCCGTGAGTATTGACAATATACTTGATTTTTAAATGGTTTTGCTCCGTCTGGGCGATGATCCCGTCAATATTGGCAGCCGGATCGATCACGAGCGCCTCTCCCGTGGAGGGGTCGCCCAGAAGATATGCGAAAACAGCCATATTGCCCACCTGCATCTGTTTCAGAAACATATTTTTCCCCTTAAATAAGATTCGATAAACAATGGCGCCACCCCTACCATTTTAAAATCCTCAAGTCAAATGAAGATAGAACGGGGGCCGGGCCGGCGACCCATGCAAGAATGGTCCCGGAGCATCAGGCGCGGGGATGTTTATCGGCGATGATCCAGGAGGTGAAACGGTTCCCCCGCTCGACCCGGGGCTCAAGACCGGCGGCGGCGATCATGCCCAGGATGTCCGTCATGCTGTAAATGCGGCTGCGCATAAAGGCCATTTTCTCCGCGACCGCCAGCATTTTGATGAGCCATTGCCGCCGGTCCGGCTCTTCGACCACGAGACGTCCCCCCGGTTTCAGGACCCGGATGAATTCGCGGATGGCCGCCGGCTGGTCGAAAAAGTGATGCAGGGCGTCGACAACCAGGACGCGGTCGAAGGCGCCGTCTCTAAATGGAATGGCTTCGGCCCGTGCCTGCGTCAATTCCATGCCGCCTTTGGCCTGCGCCTGCCTGAGCATGGCGAGCGAGAAATCGCAGATGACCAGGCAGCCCACCAGTGGCCGGAGGTGGACAGACGAACGGGCCGTACCGCCGCCGGCGTCCAACAGGATTCCGTCTGGGGGCAACTTGAGCAGTTCTGTGAGCCTGGGTGAAACAGGAAGGCGGACGATCCGGTCGTACCAGGGGGCGATGAAGTCAAAATGATCGAACATATCCGGAACCCTTTGCACAACGCCTGAGTTCGGTGAAAAATGGCTTCGCCTAGAATACAATAATGTATAAATATGAATTAAATCAAAATATTAGTCCAATTTCTGGGCATGCGATAAATCTTTGATTCACCGCATACGAACCATTTTTCACCGGTTATGCAATGCTTTGGTTCAGTCATCTGCCGAAAGCACGAGTTCGGGATAATTGGTGAAGACGCCGTCCACCCCCATCGCCCGCACGCGCTTCAGATCGTCTCGCCGGTTGACCGTATAGACAAACACTTTAAGATCGCGCCGGTGGGCGTCATCCACGAAAGCCCGGTTGATATGAGCCAGCGAGGTGTGGACGGAGACGGCGCCCAGGTCCTGTGCAAATTTGGCATGATTCGGCGGAAGACCGAATCCGAGCGCGCCGATCGGGATGTCCGGGTTCAAGGAGCGGACGTTGAGCAGTTCGCGATGATGGAAAGAAGAAACAAGGATCCGGCCGCCGTACATGCCCCGTAAGGCGTCACAATCATCGATATGCTTTACGACAGGCGCCGCGGTTCCCGGGCCCTTCAATTCCACATTGACGCCCACCCTGCCTTTGACGAGGTCAAAAACCTCGCTGAGCAAGGGGATCTTCTGGCCTTTGCCGGCATCGAGAGATCTCAGGTAAGCAAGGGACTGTTGCGTGACATAACCGGTGCCGTTGGTCGTTGTCTTGAGCCGATCGTCGTGGATGACGACGAGTTCTCCTTCCACGGTAAAAACGTCGATTTCGATCCAGGGCGCGCCCATGTCCATGGCCTTTTCAATGGCCAGCAGCGTGTTTTCCGGTTCGTGACCGCTTGCGCCCCGGTGGGCGAAGCAGATGAATCCGGAGGATATTGAATCCACCGGTTTTTTTATCGCATCCTCGCTCAGAATGTCTGCCTGCTGCTTCATTTATGCTAAACCATTGGTTTTACTTATCTATCTGTTATTTTCCCGCGGAGCGCCCGTTTGCATGGCCCGAAGGAAGGCTCAACAGGATATCCGTCAGCTCCCCCGGCATGGTCCACATGGGGTGATGACCGGTATTCAATTCATGATAGTCCCATCCCGCGGTTCTGGCCCGCTCAGCGGACCGGATAATGCCCTGTGCGCGCAGACCCATCTCCTGTTTTTCGGTACAGAAGATATAGGTCCGGGGCAGGGCTTTTGCCGCTTCATCTTTCAGTTGCAGGGCATGAACAAACGTCTTGAGCGGGTGCGCCGTAAAGCGCGGATCATCGAACCCTGACCGATCTTCAGCATTGCTTCTGCCGCCACCCAGATAGTATTCAGCCAGGGTTTCGAGCACTGGCGGGTCATAGAGGTCCTTGACGGCCTCGCCATCCTGCAGGACAAAAGCATCGAGATAAACCAGATGGGACAGCCTTTCCGCAGCCCGTTCGGCGACGCCCGTGATCACCGCGCCGCCATAACTGTGGCCGACCAGAATAACCTCATGCAACCTCTCGAAATCGAGAAGATTGAGGACGTCCAGGATATGGGTTTCCATCGGAATATCCGGATGGAACAGATGAAGGCGTTCTCCGAGCCCAGTCAGGGTCGGCGTATGGACCTCGTGCCCCGCCGTCCGAAGAAGAGATGGGACGGAGCGCCAGATCCAGCCTCCCGCCGTGGCGCCATGTACGAGGACAAATGTTGCCATGAAAAAGTTTACCAAAAATTAAAAGTCGCCGCAGACATTCACGCCGGCACACCGCTTCGATTTGCCTTTCCGCGATTTTCCGCGGAATATTCTCCCGCAGGGAAGGCGCCTTCACCGTGAACGCCTCTCACGGGATCAGGAGTTTGAACCCGGTTTGGGGATCCATGATCCGCCTGCCCGTTGCGCCCGTCAACTCAAAAAGAATGACCTCCATGACCTGCCAGACCTTAACCCCTGTGCGGATGCAGCCGGTGACGGTATCGGAATGCCGGCCGCAGGCCATGTGCATGTGCAGGACGGGGGTGCCCGCATCGTCGGGAAAGAGGGTTCCAGTGCCGCATACTTCGTTGACATCGGCAAGAATATGCTGCAAGGGGACGATGGGCGTCGCGCGCCCCGCTTCCGGTCCGACGACAATTTTACTGCCACGGTCAGCGCCGCCCAGAACGATCAGCGCCGCCGCCCGGACAGCCTGGTCGCGGGCGAATTGCTCGATGGCCTCGTGAACGATCTCCCCGTCTTCCAGGCGAATCACAAAAATCCGCCCCGCCCCGGCTTCGCTGTATTTCATAAGTTGAGAATTAATGAATTAAAAGCATGCTGTCAAGGAGTTTCGGACTGCGGGTCATGACAAAAGGGGTTGACAGAAGCAGGAGGTTCTGATTTAGGGAGGCCGTCCGATAAGACGATTCAGCGCAAAAAAATCGCATGAAGGAGACAATGCATGTTTAAGACGGCCATCACGGAAATGTTCGGAATCAAGTATCCCATCATCTGCGGCGCCATGATGTGGCTCTGTAAGCCGGGCTTCTGTGCCGCCATCTCCAACGCGGGGGGCATGGGCAATCTCACGGCCGGCAACTACGAAACGGAAGCAGCGTTTCGCGCCGCCATCGAGGAGACCCGGAAACGGACGGATAAACCCTTCATGGTCAACATAACGCTGCTGCCGTCCCTGCGCATCACACCGGAACACCATCGCATTTACATTCAGGTCTGTGCGGAGGAAAAGGTAGCCGGCATCGAGTTTTCCGGGACGCCCGTTGATAAGGCCGCCGGCAGGGAAGCCATCGAACTGCTGAAAAAAGCCGGCGTCAAAACTCTTTCACAAGGTGGGCGCGGTTCGACACGCCGTGCATGCCGAGCGTGTGGGTTATGACGGGATCTATGCCGCCGGGATTGAAGAAGGCGGCCATCCGCTCAACGACGACGTCACGACCATGGTGCTGACGCCCCGGATTGTGGATTCCGTGAAGATCCCGGTCGTGACCGTCGGAGGCATCGCCGACGGCCGGTCTGTGGCCGCAGCGCTTGTGCTCGGGGCTCAGGGGGTCATGATGGCCAGCCGTTTCATCGCGACCCGGGAATGCGAGGTGCATGACAATATCAAACAGGAGCTGCTCCGGCGGCAGGAATATGAAACCACGATGTTCGGGAAGTCCATCGGCCTGCAGGGAAGGGCGCTTAAAAGCAGGGTCATCGAGGAAGTCTGTGCCATCGAAGAGCGGGGCGGCGGCTTTGAAGAACTCATTCCGTTGCTGTCCGGCCAGCGCATCAAGGACGCCTGGGAGACGGGTGATGTGGACTATGCCCCTCTGATGGTCGGTCAGTCGATCGGGCTCATTCAGGATATTCCGACCTGCCGTGAGCTGCTGGACCGGATGGCCAAAGAGGCCGTCGAGCATCTCGACAAGGCGAGAAACCTGGTTCAATAAATCCCAAACCATTCTTCCTCCTGATGAAGGAGAGCATCCGGTTTCTTCAGGTGTTCCGGAATCAGGGGTTCCATTGAAGGAGGGCGAGACGGCATGATCGAAGAAAAATATAAAGCGCTGGCGCTCTATGTGGAATCGGGCATCGAAGGCATCCGGCGAACGGGCTTGAAAGTTCTTTCCCTGCGTGAGCGTCATGTAAAGCTCCTGATGCCGCTGAAGGGAAATATCAATCATGTCGGGATGATGTATGCAGGCTCCCTGTTTACCATCGGGGAGGTCATGGGCGGCGCCATCTTCGGTGTATCCTTTGACATGGGCCGGTATTATCCGCTCGTCAAAGAAGTGAATATCCGCTTCCGTCGTCCCGCGATGACGGATATCACGCTGGAGCTCGGGTTGAGTGAGGAAAAGGTGACCGCCCTTCGTGCGGAACTCGAAGAAAAGGGGAAAGCCGACTTTACACTCGAATTCGGACTGACCGACGCCAATGGCGAGGTCGTCTCCGTCGTCCAAGGGGTCTGGCAGGGACGAAAAATGACGCCGGAGCTTGCCGCGCTGATGTCCCAGGTATCGCTCTGAACGGATGCAGGCGCGACTCACATCAATACGCACAACGATGAGATACAAACACATGAGGTGACCTTATGGTAAAAGGACAGGATGCAATCCCAAAAGAAATGGACAGGAGGCTATTGGAGAGAAGGCTGTTGCGCGGTCAGATGACGGAGGAGCAGCTTGCCCGATGTCTGGTGACACTGCCCGATGTGTCGGAGAACGCCGAAGAAGTGGTCGTCGTCATGGAAGACAGACCCTGTGCCCCGAAAAAAGAATCCAATGCTGATTGATTCCCACGCCCACCTGGAGATGCGGGAATTTGACGCCGACCGCGACGACACCGTGCGCCGGGCTTTGGCGGCCGGTGTTGAGGCGATCGTGACCGTTGGCACGACGCTCCGGGATTGCCGCAAGGCCCTGGCCATTGCCGCCCGGCATGAAGCCGTTTATGCCGCGCTGGGCGTTCACCCCCATGACGTCAAGGGGATTGACGAAAAAACCTATGACGACATCAGAAAGCTTGTGAAAGAACCCAAGGTCGTGGCCTACGGGGAGATCGGCCTGGATTTTTTCCGCAACCGCTCGCCGCGCGATGTCCAGCTCCGGCGTTTCGGCGAGCAACTGGAACTGGCGGACGAATTCGACCTGCCGGTGATCATCCACGATCGCGACGCCCATGCGGAGACCCTCCATATGCTGAGGACCTGGAAAGGAAAAAAACGCGGCATTGTTCACTGTTTTTCCGGCGACGCCGCCATGGCGAAAAAGTGTCTCGATATGGGGTTTTACATTTCCATCCCGGGGCCGGTGACCTATCCCCGGTCGGAAAAACTCTGTGACGTGGTGCGACAGGTCCCGCTGGAGCGACTGCTCGTGGAAACCGACGCCCCCTATCTGACGCCGCAGCCGCACCGCGGCAAACGCAACGAGCCCGCCTATGTGGTCCACACCGCAAAGAAAATCGCAGAGATCAAAGGTCTCACGCTGGCGCAAGTCGCCGCCGCGACGTCGCAAAACGCACGTTCTGTCTTCGGCATGAAATAGCCCACTATTTCAATTGACATACAGTCATTATTCGTAAATTACTTTTTCGAGACATTTGAAAAATGGCTTCGCCGCGGCTCAAAATCTTTCATTCGCCGCTTGCGAACCGTTTTTCACTGGTTATGCAAAGTTCCTTTTTTGATAAAAAAGTTCCATTTGCGCCAAACGCCGGTTTCTTCAGGGAGATACCCATATGGACATGAAAATATTCGAGAATATGGAGTCACCGGAACTTAAAAAGTATATCGCCTTTCTGCTCTGGAACTACCGGGTTGTGGACGCCTTCTGGTTTCTTTACACGGCGGAACAGTTCGGCCAGCCGGCGGCCGAGCGCATCAATGAACGTGTCTGGGATCGCATCGGCGGCATGGCGGCCAAAGATATTATCAAAAGGTTTCCCCTTGGAGAAAAGGGGCTCAAGGGATTCGTCCAGGCCCTGCGGCTCTTCCCGTGGGCCATCTTGATTGGATATGATATACATGAGTCAGATCAAGAGGTTACGCTGACCGTACCGTCCTGCCCCGTGCAGGTCGCCCGGCTCCAGCGCGGCATCGGCGAATTCGTCTGCAAGGACATGCATTACGGCGAATTCGCCACTTTTGCCAGGGTCATCGATGAGCGGATCCAGGTGGAATGTCTCTTTGCGCCGCCTGACCCGCACCCGGAGGAGGCCTTCTGCAAATGGCGCTTTTTTCTCAAGGAAAGCAGTTAGATATTCATGGATAGAAATTCCTGTCCTGCAAAGGTTCTCTGGAGGAGGTATTCCGATGCACACACTGATTGATGAACAGACCGTGGCGGCGATCCGCACCACGGGTAATGCGGACGCGAGCATGGTCAATCGCGTCGAAATCCTGGATGCCTGGAGGCTGCCCTATGACCGAAAGGCCGACAATGTGATCATCTCCGGGTGTCAGATTCCCTTCCTGATCCCCCATGTGCTGCAGCAGTATGCCGTGATTCTCGAGCGATGCGGCGTCAGCTATTCCTTTCTATCGAAGGAGTACTGCTGCGGCAATTATCTCTACCGGCCGGCGATCAAGCACCGCGACGAGGAGGCACTCGCCGAATGCAGATCCCTTTCCAGTGAATTCATCGAGATGAACCTGCGTTTGGCCAAAGCACTCGGTGCAGGCAGGATCGTCATTTTCTGCTCGCCCTGCTATCCCATATACAGGCATGCGTTTCCGGAGGAAGAGATCGTCTTCTATCCAAAGCTCATGCAGGAGGCGCTTCCGCCGATGCAGTGGCCCGGCGCCATCGATTACTATGCCGGTTGCTACCGGCTCCATAAAAAACTTGCTCCGGCCCCGATGGACCTGAAATCGACGAACGCCGTCCTTGAAAAAATCGAGGGACTCTCCGTCAACCGGATCAGCGCCCCGGCTTGCTGCCACACCGAGCAGGGCCTGAACCACATGCTCACGAATGTGAAAACGAAGCACATGGTCCATGTGTGCAACGGCTGCTACATCCGGGCGCGCGAGCACATGCCCGCGGAAAGACAGGCAGAGATTCTGCTGCTGCCCGAATTCATCTGCAGGATCAACGAATGGGAAAGCCCTGGTCCGGCCGGCTATTGAGAAGCTGGAGAAGCTTCACAGTCCTTCACCGGTTGCGTTCATTGATTTCCGGTTGAAGAAAAATGTTGCAGGTATCTGAAAAATGGGTCACAACGGCCCTGAAGGGGTAATAATATGGGCATTCGTCGCAGTGTATTGCTGATATTGTCGTTCGCATGTCTTTCAGTTCCCGGCATTGCTGTATGTGCAGAAAAGCCTCTCTGGGAATTAGGGGTGGGGCTGGGCATTCTCCAAATGCCCGATTATCGCGGCTCTGATAAAAACCGATTATACGTTCTTCCTTACCCTTATGTCGTTTATCGCGGCGGTATTCTGAAAGTCGAAGAACAGCGTATTTCCGGGCGGATTTTTAAAACGGAAAGGGTTACATTGGATTTTAGCGGCTTCGGTGCTGTACCGGTCAAGAGTTCCGATAACTCCGCCCGTGCCGGCATGCCGGATTTGGATCCGACCTTTGAATTGGGTCCATCCCTAATCATAAAGCTTATGGAAAACAAAGCGCAAAAATATAAATTAAGCATGGCTTTGCCTGTGCGTGCTTTTTTTTCTACCGATTTTTCTTCTGTGCGTGGTGAAGGGTGGGTGTTCAGTCCACGAATCAATTTTGAAAAGAAAGATGTAATCCCCCGGACAGGTTTAAATTTAGGAATCTCAGCGGGACCGATGTTTGCCGATAGCGGCTATCATGATTATTTTTATTCGGTCAATCCGGTTTACGCGACGGCTGCTCGTCCCGCATATTCCGCAGGTGCCGGCTACAGCGGTTCGACGCTGACCATAGGGTTAAGTAAAGAATATAAGCAATTTATTTTCAGTACCTTTGTCAGTGCTGATTTTCTTCAAGGTGCTGCGTTTGCAGACAGCCCGCTGGTGAAAACCAATACTTCCATAATGAGCGGCTTCAGTGTTACCTGGATCTTTCTTAAATCAGCAAAGAATGTGACTACCGAGAACTGATGTTTAATAACCAAATGACACCAGCTCTTTCGGCCACCCCTTGACATTACGCATGAGCAGCATTATGTTAAGGCCAAGGAAATGCTCTTTGAATGAATACGGCTTTACCAATGTATTTTGGGGAATAGGCCGATAACAGAACTGAAGACGAGATGCTGCGGTGCGCGTATTGAGTCTATCCTACTGGATGTTAACGAAAAAAGAACCAGAGGGCCTTCGTGGTGATTATCACCCTTAAAGGCCGGATCTTAAAAAATGGACTCCAGTAAAAGACAAGACGGCACAGGCGGCTCTCATTTAGCCTCTCGCAAGAAATATAATTCTTCGAGGGGCTTTTTTTGTGAGTATTCTGTTGTGGGGGGCGGACCGGCTGCGCTCATTTTTTAGTCGCATTGATTGCTCATTATTTGTGGAAACAACTTGAAAAGGGGAGTATAAAGATCATGCACACATTTGCCGCAGGAATCAGGAGGTGAAGCATGAAGAAAGCTGCCTGCGCGGTTCTCGTTCTCACAATGGCCATCTTTCTCATAAACCCGTTGCCCGGAGAAGCAAGGGGTGGTCACCATGGTTGGTGGGTGCCTTGGGCGATACTTGGAGGTGCAGCCGTTCTGGCGCCTTTTTTATATGCACCTCCGCCGGTGATCATTCAGGAACAGCCTCCGGAGTATTTTCAGCCGGCACAATCGCTAACGCCGCCACCGACCGAAAGTGAAAGAATCTTTGTCTATCCCCGGCATGGCCAGAGTGAAGAGCTGCAGGCGAAGGATCGTTACGAATGCCACCATTGGGCTGTAAGTCAGGTGTGGCGCGAACCCCGGAAAGTCAGCATGGAGGAATGGACCCTGATTATCAAATCCATGCCGGAATCCCAGCGTGCAGACTATCTCCGCGCGCAAAGTGCCTGTCTTGATGGTCGCGGGTACACCGTGAAGTAGCCCCCCCTTCTTCCTGCTATACGTACTTGATGACATTCATCAGGTATGCAAGATTACGAGCGGCCATCAGTGATTCCATGTCGATTGATAAAGGCTAAAGGAGCTGTTAATATTACTATTTTACCAGACAAGGTAATGGACGTCTGACCATAAAAACGAGGTATAATGACTAAGCGGAAGCTGGCATGGATGATGGAGTGGATTCGGCCCGCCGGCATAGGACTTTCTGGTAACAAATGACCAAAATCTTTTTGATATCCAAGTAGATTTCACCTAACGCATCCCTCAATATATTGAGGTTCTGCCAAATATTGAGGCCAGGGGATGATGCCGGCTCTTGTTGCAAAGATTGGCCGGATCGAGGAATTTGCTTGATTTTGGGAAGCGAGCGGAGTAAACAACAACCAGTATAGGACAGGGGTGCCGATCAGGCTGAGAGAATACCCTTTGAACCTGACCTGGGTAATGCCAGCGTAGGGAGTGGCGTCTGATTCAGATTCATCTGGCGTGAGAGTTGGAAGGGGCCATGTTCCGGTTTGAAGGGGCGGGCTCCTTTTTACGTGGGGGGAGCGATCCTTAATTCGTAGCTGTTTCGGGGGCAAGTAATTGAAAAAAATGGTGTTTGTCATTTGCGGCGGCCCCATCGGCGATCTGTCTTTCCTGCAGGCGGAGCGGGAGCGGCATGAGCCCGTCTGTCTGATCTGCGCCGACGGCGGCGCCCGACATGTGCACGCCCTGGGTCTGACACCCGATTTGATCGTCGGTGATATGGATTCGCTCGACGGTGAGCTGCAACGAATTTTTGTAGAGAAAGGGAGCCGCATCCTGCGCTACCCGCAGGCGAAAGACGAGACCGATTCGCGACTTGCCCTGGAGATGGCCTTCATGATGGTGCCGGATGAAATTCGTATATACGGTGCGCTCGAAGCCAGGATTGACCACACGCTGGCCAATCTGTCGCTGCTGCTTGCGGCAGCGGACAAAGGAATTGAGACGCGCCTGCTCAATGAATGGTGTGAAATATTTTTGATCCGGCACAGGGCGGTCATCGAGGGTCGCATCGGACAGACGGTATCCCTGTTTGCCTTTGGGGCCGATGTGACCGGCGTGACGCTGGCGGGGTTTGAATATCCCCTCAGCGATGCGACGATTACCCTGGCCAGGCCGATCGGTGTCAGCAACTGCCTGACGGCCACGCAGGGCGTCATCTCAGTACGATCGGGCGACCTGCTCGCCGTGCGGTATTTCAGGGCGGGCCATTTCCCCGGGGGAGTGTAAAACATGAATGTTATGAGAGTCTTAACGATCGCCGGATCCGACTCCGGCGGCGGGGCAGGCATCCAGGCCGATCTGAAAACCATCACGGCGCTCGGCGGTTTCGGAATGAGCGTCATCACGGCCCTGACGGCCCAGAACACCCTCGGCGTCCTGGGCATTCATGAAGTTCCCGCGGAGTTCGTGGCGATGCAGTTCGATGCGGTGGCTTCCGATATCGGGATCGATGCGGCCAAGACGGGCATGCTGGCCTCCACAGAGATCCTGCGCGTGGTTGTCGCGAAGGCTAAACAATACAACGTCGAGAAGCTGGTCGTGGATCCTGTCATGGTCGCCAAGGGGGGCGCCAGGCTGATCCGGGCGGATGCACGCGAGACGCTGGTAAAAGATTTGATCCCGCTGGCCTGTGTCGTGACGCCGAACATCCCGGAGGCGGAGGTCCTGTCGGGCATGCCGATCGCCGGACGCAAAGACATGCGGGCTGCAGCGGTCGCTATTCACAAACTCGGCGCCCGGCACGTGGTGGTCAAGGGAGGCCATCTGAGCGGTGCCGCCCTGGACATCCTTTACGACGGCCGGCGCTTTCACGAGTTTACGACGGAGCGCATCGCGACCGGGGATACCCACGGGACAGGCTGTACCTTTTCCGCGGCGATAGCGACAGGCTTGGCCGCCGGAAAGACCGTGCATGACGCCGTCGCTGCGGCGAAAAAGTACATCCAGGAGGCCATCCGACACGCCTGGCGCATCGGAGGGGGGCACGGCCCGACGAATCACTTCGCCCCTGTTTTTCAGGAAATTGAACGCTGGCGCCGCCTGGCCGAGCTGAAGTCTGCCCCTGCAGCGTTAGACGGATAGAGAGCTTTGCATAACCGGCAAAAAATGGTTCGCAAGCGGCGAAAGAAAGATTTTTCGACTTTCCAGAAATCAGAGTAATTTAAGGATTACGGAAACATTTTGATCTTACAATATTTTATGCGAAAAAGATTCAGAGCAGCGGCGAAGCCATTTTTGAAAGGTCTGTGATATAACATCAGGGAATTCATGAGCCACATCTTGGGGAAGGACTCCGACGATGTGTCAAGAGGTTCTGACAAGCGTAAATGATCAGTAAAAGGATTTTTTCATGACACAACTGGAAGCGGCAAGAAAAGGCGTCATCACCGGAGAAATGGAGCTCTGCGCCCGGCGGGAAGGGGTTTCTCCCGAATTCATCCGCCGGGGTATCGAGGACGGGACCATCGTCGTCGTCCACAATAAAAACCATCGCACGGGGTTGCCGTTGGCCATCGGCAGTGGCCTTCGGACCAAGATCAACGCCAACATCGGGACCTCGAGGGATCGCGTTGATCCGGTTTTGGAATTCGAGAAAGTACGCATTTGTATGGCCGCCGGCGCCGATGCGATCATGGATCTGTCCACCGGGGGGCGATATCCGGGCCATCCGGAAAGCGATCATCAGCGCGTCGCTGCCGGTTGTCGGAACGGTGCCCATCTACCAGGCGGCGGCGCAGATGCTGGCCGAAAGGCGGGCGATCGTGGAGATGACCGCCGACGATCTGTTCGGGGCGATTGAAGAAAACGGCGAGGACGGCGTCGATTTTATCACGGTGCACTGCGGCGTGACGCGACACAGCGTCCGCTGCCTCGAGGCACAAGGCCGGCTTCTGGGCATCGTGAGCCGGGGCGGGTCGATCACGGCCAACTGGATGGCCTGCAACGACCGCGAAAATCCTCTTTACGAACAGTACGACAGGCTGCTTGAGATCGCCGGCCGATACGACATGGTGCTGAGTCTGGGCGACGGCCTGCGGCCGGGATGCCTGGCCGACGCCACGGACCGGGGTCAGGTGCAGGAGCTCCTTGTGCTGGGCGAACTGGCGAAGCGGGCGCGGGACCGGGATGTTCAGGTCATGATCGAGGGGCCCGGGCATGTTCCGCTGAAGGATATCGAGGCCAATATCCGGCTGCAGAAAGCGCATCTGCAACGGCGCGCCCTTTTATGTCCTGGGACCCCTGCCGACGGACATTGCGCCGGGTTACGATCACATCACCTCGGCCATCGGCGGCGCGATTGCCGGTGCGGCCGGTGCGGATTTCCTCTGCTACGTCACGCCGTCCGAGCATTTGCGGCTGCCGACACTCGAGGACGTGCGCGAGGGCGTCGTCGCCGCGAAGATCGCCGCCCATATCGCCGATCTCGCCAAGGGCCTTCCCGGCGCCATGGAACAGGACGATCACATGGCGCCGTGCCGCAAGACCTTCGACTGGGAGGGGCAGATCGACCTGTCCATCGATCCCGACCGGACCGGGGCCTGGCTCGAGCGCAGCGAGAGCGCAGCGGAGGAGGGGTGCACGATGTGCGGAGAATTCTGCGCGATCAGACTCGGGAAGAGATAGCGGCATGAATCGCGGCACATACACAACGGTTCGGGGCGAGATGAAAGGGATGGCATGATCGGGGGAACAGAGGCGACAGGGACGCTGCGCGCAGCGGCCGCCGATATTGTCGTGCGGCTGCAGGAGGCCGGTTATGAGGCCTTCTTCGTCGGAGGCTGCGTCCGGGACCTTGTGCGCGGCGTGGAACCCGGCGATTACGACATCGTTACGTCCGCCCGCCCCGAGGAGGTGCAGCGGCTTTTTCCGCACACGGTTCCGGTGGGCGCCCGGTTCGGCGTCATGCTGGTCATCGAAGAAGGACGGCGTTATGAAGTGGCCACCTACAGGACAGAGGATGGCTATGACGACGGCCGCAGGCCCTCCAAGGTGCAATTTGCCACGGCCCGGGAGGATGTGTGGCGGCGCGATTTCACCGTCAACGGCCTGCTGATGGATCCGCTCACGGGCTATGTGTTCGATCTCGTCAGCGGCAGCCGGGATATTGCCGGGCGCGTCATCCGCACGATTGGCGACCCTGAGCAACGATTCGCCGGAGGACCGCCTGCGCATGCTGCGGGCCGTTCGTTTTGCTCGCGATCTCGATTTTCCGTCGACCCGTCCACCTTCGCCGGCGTCTGTCGTCACGCCGGCTCGATCCGTCAGATCAGCGTCGAGCGGATTCGTGATGAGTTAACCAAAATGATCACCCGTGGCGGGGCGCGGCGGGGGCTGGAACTCCTGGACGTATCGGGATTGCTGGTGGAGATTCTGCCGGAGGTTGCCGCCCTGAAAGGTGTTGAACATCCGAAAGAGTTTCATCCGGAAGGGGACGTCTGGCAGCACGTTCTGCGGATGCTGGAGTATCTGCCGGCTGCGGCGGCGGAGGAGGCGTGGATCCCTGCCTGTCCATGGGCGGTGATTCTCCACGATGTCGGCAAGGCCCTGACAAGATTTGTCGATTGCGCCGGCGTGCATTTTTACGGTCATGTTCAGAAGAGCGGGAGGTGGCCGCAGAGATTCTGCAGCGTCTGAAATTCTCGAGTGCTCAGACGGAAACGATCCTTGCCCTCATTCGTGAACACATGATGTTCATGCATGTTCAGGACATGCGTCCGAACCGCCTGAAACGTTTCCTGCGCCAGCCGGCCTTCGATCTGCATCTGGAACTCCACCGTCTGGACTGTCTCGGAAGCCACGGGATGCTGGACAACTACACATTCTGCCGGGAAAAGCTCGCTGCCCTTCCCGTGGAACAGCTGAATCCGCCTCGCCTGCTGACAGGCCATGACCTGCTCGCCCGCGGCTATCTCCCGGGACCCCTGTTTAAGCAGATCCTGAGGGCCGTTGAAGACGCCCAGCTCAATGGAGAGATTCAGACGAAAGAGGATGCGGAACGGTGGGTTGAAAAACGCTTCCCTTCTTCCTGACTTCTAAGCCCATTCCGCTGTAAAAATTAAGAATTTTGTCACTATTTCAATTTCTTGAACACTTCTTTCACTTTGTCGTGATGTCCCAGACGCCCTGCCATTGATCCGGCGGATGGTCGATCAGCTGACGGCATTTCGTCACATAAGCGCGTGCCGGCGGATCCTCCCCGGCAAGCTCTGTAAAGACGGCCACTGCTCCGGTAAAATCTCCCCGGTAATACAGCGTCAGACCTTCGGAGAATTTCGCAAGCTGGTTTTGCCGTTGCTCAACGTCCCAGGGCTGCAGGGGCTCATAGACGAGGACCGGCTCTTTGCGGCCGACGACGGTGAGTCTCGATAGTTCGCGGACCGGGAAAGGTCGCCGATCTGCTCCATGGCCATGGGAGATCATCGGGTAGGTGCCGAACTGCTTGTTGATCCCTTCGAGACGGGCCGCCAGATTGACGGCATCGCCCAGCATGGTATAGTCAAAACGGGTGTGGGAACCCATATTGCCGACGACAGCCGGCCCGGTGTTGATCCCGATCCGCATGTTGAGGTCCTTGCCGAACCGTTCCCTGAACGGGGCCGCATGTCGGCCAGCCTCTGCTGGCAGCGCAGGGCCGCGCGGACGCAGCGCCGGCATGGTCCGGCTGGTCGAGCGGCGCGTTCCAGAAGGCGATGATCGCATCCCCCTCATATTTGTCGACGGTCCCGCCCTCCTCATGAATGATATCGGTCATGGCCGAGAGGTAGTCATTGAGAAGCGTGGTGAGCGCCTCCGGGTCCAGGCCCTCGGAGATGCTGGTGAATCCCTCCAGATCGGAGAAAAAGATGGAGAGCATCCGTCGCTCACCCCCCAGTTTCAGGCGGTCGGGATTCCGGATGAGTTCTTCGATGACCGCCGGGCTCAGGTACTGCTTGAAGGCGTTCTTGATAAACATCTTCTGACGGCCCTCCGTGGTATAATAAATCAGGCCGGCGCTGAAAAGCGTAACGGTTACACCCGCTTCCTGAACGACCAGCGGCAGCCAGAATCCCTCACGATAGGCGATCAGACAAAAGGGCAACCGGCGCCACGATAAAAAAGGCGTAAACCATGACGCTCTTGACGATACCGGAAACGGCGGACGTCGCCATTCCGGCAAGAAGGGTGATCAGCAGGGTCAGACCGACGACAACAGCTGTGGGAACGGGCCGGATGAAGTCATTGGCCAGCAGGTTGTCGAGCATGGTGGCGTTGATCTCCACGCCGGGGTAAACGCCCGAAAGCGGGGTGGGACGCAGATCAAACAGCCCCGGTGCGGAGAATCCGAAAAAAACGTAGGCGTCTTTGAACGGTTCCGGCTCGGTTATCGTGGGCATTTCCCCGTTCGCGATGCGAAGCTCGCTCTGAATGACCGAAGCGGCGCTGTAGGTCTTATGTGTCCCCGGCGGGCCGCGAAAGTTGAGAATGGCATTTCCGCGCCGGTCAATCGGGATGTCCCGGTTATCGATGGAAAAGCGTCCTGTGGTTATTT
>CAVWGC010000012.1:0-9674 GCA_963754515.1 uncultured delta proteobacterium
TCCACCATTGTTGATGCCCGGCATGCTTACACGGCAGGACATTCAGAGAGAGTAAAGGAATATTCGCTTGCGATCGCACGCAAAATGAAATTGAGTAAAGAGGATATCGAAACATTGAAATATGCCGCCATTCTCCATGATATCGGTAAAATTGGCATCCGGGATGACGTGCTGCAGAAAAATGGGTCATACACACCCCAGGATTGGGAAGAAATGAGGACTCATCCCGTGAAAACCAAGGTCATTCTGGATTAATTTCACTTTCCGCGCTATCTTCGCCGCGTGCCGGAAGTCGCCTGCCTTCATCATGAAAAAATGAACGGAGGAGGATATCCCAATCGTTTGGTCGGAAATCAAATCCCGCTTGAGGCCAGGATCATTGCCGTTGCGGATATGTTCGACGCCGTAACATCGAAGCGGGATTATCCCAAGTATACGTCTGATCAGACCCTTGGCCATGACCCCATGCCCCTTCCCCGGCGATTGATCTTTTGAAAAAACTGGCGGGCCGACTATGACGTTTTTGTTGTCGATTCATTCATTGGCTGCCTTTCGGAAGTTCTGATCATGTGCCGTGGAAACCACTTTTCTCGGAATATGTGGACGACACGATCCGGCAACTCGGTTCGTAAGTCTTGATAAGAATTTCCTTTTTCGCGTGATTAAATGGCAGCTCTTAACAAGAAGGCGCCTTGGACAGTTCTTCCCGAATTGCCAGACCGAGTTTTTCCAACACATAGGGTTTCTGGATGAACCCACCCGCCCCTAACACCTGAACTTTTCTTACCTTTTCTGTTTCAGCGTATCCGCTAATAATAATTGCCTTCTGGGAGGGATTGTTTTCAATGACACGCCGATAGGTCTCCAATCCGTCGATTCCCGGTTCCATGATCATATCCAGGAGCAGCAGATCGGCCTGCCGGGAAGCAAGATAAGACACCGCCTCCTCTCCGCTGGAGACGGCGACGGCCTTGTAATTCAGTTTGGTTAACATGCTCACGGCAAGTTCCCTTTGCCCCTCAATATCGTCTACAACCAGGATTGTTTCTCCTGCGCCCATGTATTGAACGAGAGAGATCTTCTGTTTATGTTCCGGCAATCCCTCCCGTGTGGCCGGAAAGTAAAGTGTGAAAACAGTTCCGGCGCCCCGTTCACTCTGCACATCAATATAACCGGCATGGTCCTTAACCGTCCCCCATACAACGGCCAATCCCAGCCCCGTGCCGCTTTTCCCCATGACCTTCTTTGTATAGAAAGGTTCAAAGATTTTTTGAATATCCACACAGGATATTCCCTCGCCGGTGTCGGATATGGACAGGGCAACATAATCTCCTTCCTTTACTTCATCGTATCCCGGGATGGGGATCTCCAAATAGCAATTATCTGTTTTTATAAGGATTTCCCCCCGTCCTGATATTGCTTCGATGGCGTTTAAAAGAAGGTTCATCAGCGTTTTGGACAAGTGGACGGAAGAGCCTTTGATGTTCAACACATCCCGATTCAGTTTCGTTCGGAAGGTGATATGAAGATGATCATTCCGTAGTTTCGCGAATTCCGGGGTCATGAGATATGCGGAGATTAAATGGTTCAGGTCGACGATATCCGACACGACAACACCTCTTCTGGCCAAGGTGAGCAGGTCCTGAATAATCTCGGCGCATCTGACACCAGACTGATGAATGTTATCTGCATATCGCCGCAAGGGATCATTCTCCGGCACCTTTAACATCATCAGTTCAGAATATCCAACCAAGACGCCCAAAACGTTGTTCAGGTCATGCGCCACACCCCCTGCCATGGTTCCCAGCGCCTCCATTTTCTCCGCTCTGATCAGGCGCTCTTCGAGGCGCTTGCGTTCCGTATTATTCCGGATACACTCAATGGCGGCAATGATCTCGCCTCGAGCGTCCCGCAATACGGAGGCCATGGCGGACAGATGCAGATTGTCCGGAGATAAGCCCGGCGCATAGGCCTCACCGAAAATGATATCGCCCATGCGCCGGAAGGTTGTATATCGACTTTCCATCTCCGGGTCCGGATGAAGTGCCAGATTGATCAGCAGGGGTCTCCGCTCTCCATAGAAGGGAACGGCGTACTCTTGATATCCCTTGCCGAGCATGTTTTCCTTCTTGATTCCAGTGATCGATTCCATCGCCCGATTCCAGGCAATCACCCTTTCGTCCTTATCGATGACGAGGGTGGCATCGGGAAGGAAATCGATAATATCCGAAAGCCTTTGTCGGGATTCCTGTAACGCTTCCTCTGACCGTTTTCGATCCGAGATGTCTTCAATCGACACTTCATACAGAGGTAATTTTTCATTGTTCTTTGTGGAACCGGCATTGATGGAAACCCAGATCTTCGTTCCTTTTTCCGAGTGCATTTCCGTTTCGAGGGCTCGGATTGTTTCACCTTGCGAAAGCATCTGGCCAAGTGCATGCAAACTGCCCGGGTTCTCCAACCGGATGGATTGGGCAGAGGGTATCTTCGCTAACAGGTCTTCCGGTGTCGCGAATCCCATCATGCATGCGAGAGCCTGGTTCGCTGCGAGCATTTTCCCGTCGGGGGCGAACTGGCAGATTCCCTCGATGGCATTATCAAAAATCAAACGATACTGACTTTCACTCCGGCGCAGTGCCCGTTCCGATCTCCAGAACTTCGAAAGGTTCAAAAGAGAGAAATTCGCCGCGACGGTTAAAAGGGGGATCAGCGGAGATACGATGATGTCCTCATTGCGGAAGGACCAGTACGAAATGGACCACAGACCGATCGATACCGCTATCAATAGCAGAAGACTCCATTTGGCATTCGTTCTGATAAACAAAATCGTTGACAGAACGCCGGCGAACAGGATGAATAAAAATTCAAGTCCAGATATCCAGTAAGGTCTTTGAGCAAAGTGCGACTGAAGAATGTTCTGTGCGGCCGTGGCGTGGATTTCCACCCCCGGCAGGAAGGGATGAACAGGCGTTGTTCTTTTTTCTCCAAGGCCTGTCGCAGACGTGCCGACGAAAACGATCTTATCCTTCATGGATACTTCCGGAAGTCGCCCGGCAAGGAGGTCGGACGCGGAAACATAAGGGAATGCCCTCTCTTTATCACGATAACGAATGAGCATATTACCGATACCATCAACCGGGATGGCGGTATCCCCCAGGAGAATTTCGGAGGGCTTGCCGGAATTCATTCTAACAGACAGCTGCCGAATTTTTTTTTGCTTCATGATCGTGGCCAGAACGAGGCTGGGGAAATACTCCGGACCTCGATTGTCAGAATTATATCGGATGATCAGTGGGACTCTCCTCACCAGGCCGTCTATATCGAAAGATGCATTGATAAATCCGTTCGCTGTCACGGCAGAATCAAGAATCGGCAGGTTGCAGACGACCGCTGACGCCTGGTGAAAGGGCATGTTTTCCGGACCGGCTCCGGCCGCACCGATAATCACAAGCGGAACCGGGCGAAAAACACATTCCGAGGAAGTTACCATTTGGTCATTGAAAAGGAATTTCTGGGCGAGGACAAAAGGGCCTGTGTGAAGAGTTTTCGCCAGCAGGCGGTCATTGTTCATGCTGACAGGCGGGATATTCTCAACGCGCGGAGAAAAACCGTATGTTTCCTTGATATGCCTAAAAACGACACTTAACGATGTCCGATCTGGTTCGGCAAATAGAAGATCCACACCGACGGCTGATGGAGCCTGCTCTTGGATCTTTTTCAGCAGGCGCGAGACGAGATGGCGGGGCCAGGGCCACTGGCCGAATTCCTTGAGACTGTTTTCGTCGATGTCCACAATGACAATATCTTTTGAAGGTTTGTCTACCGGATTTCCCCTGAGAACGGCGTCGTAGAAACGTAATGAGAGAAAACGAAAGAAGGGGGGTTCGAAGAGGTATAAAAGAGAGAACAGGACCGTTACTGCGATCCCACAAAAGAACAGCTGACAATGATCCCTGAAGAATTTCTTGAGAATTATCACAAAGTCATCACGTTGAATCATTACTGCGGCTTTTATCTCTTCAACTAAAAAACCGCATTGCGTATTCCCAAGGCTATGCGGGGAAAAGTGACCGGAAAAGGTAATTACCTATCTGATGACAATTTCGACCCGTCGGTTTTTCGGCTCGGCAACTTCATCGATGGTCTTGATCAGCGGATTATCCTCTCCGTGGGATGTGACCTCGATAATCCCCGCATCGATCCCTCTCTGGATCAGAAGATGCTTGATCTGGGTCGCCCGGTCATAGCCTAAACGGAAATTCTTGTGTCTTGCGCCCACCCGATCCGTATGTCCCACTACGGAGATTTCTGCTGGCTTTATCTTGTCTATCGAGGCAATGACATCCTCAAAGATACGGATGGATACATGGGATAATTGTGTAGAATCACTCAAAAAATACAGCGTATAATGTTCGGGGACGGGAGGCATGGCCGCCATGGCCTCGCCGAATATTTTTTTCACCTGGTTATCATGCATGATTACAGGTGTATCGGGCGCCGTCTTTATGGAGCCTATCGTTGTTGCCTGGTTCGGCGCATCGAGTTTTTGCGATCCACTTTGATTGCGGATCTCTATGACGCCCGTTTTCCCGTCCTGATCGGGCAACAGGACGACCAGGCTTTTATTCACGCAGGCATTCATCAGCGTAACCATACAGATCATAAGAAAAAACCGGAGAAACATTAAGGATTCCTCTCATAGCCTATACCCGGTTCGGGTGGCTATCAGCGATGAGCGATGCAACCATCACTCTACAAGCCGGGCGGCAAATCGCGTGCCGCGAAGGCCTATATCACCCACAGGAGTTGAAAAATTGACGGATTCGGGGGATATTTTACCAATAATTCCGGAGGTAAACACCACACAACCCCTCAACATTCTTACAAACAGGTTTAACTTTCCCTCAGCGGGGGAAAAATTGAATTCACTTATGATCACTTCGCTGTTTGACCCCATTGCAATCAGGGTGTCATCCTTCATTGTTACTCCGAGAGTGCTGTTCGTTCCTGTTTTCAGAATGTCATTTCTCGATATGATTTCATTGATTCTCGCTGGAATAATTTCGTTTCCTCTCACAATTAAGGCATCTCCTTTGGCCGTTTTGACATAACCGACCACCATATCTGATGCCTGCACCACCATGGTGAACAGGGAGAAGACAAGAACCGTCAAGAATGTTTTGAGTATCATACAACCCCCTCAACTAAATAATCAGGTCAATGTGAAATTACTTCCGCAAAATGCAAATGTCAAGGGCTTTTTAATCAACGATTTCAACTTCCTTTCCGTGTGCAAACTGAAAATCAGGAACGATGCGATGATTTATCATATAGCCCTTGAAAACATTATCGGCAAAACATGCAAGTAACAACGGGATTACTTATGATTTATTTAAACTGAGACGCCGCCCGGTTGAATTGACTGGAATTTCCTTCGCGTGGACGGTTAAGAAGGTTATCGCTTCGGTGAGCGTATTTTTTTGACCGCTTTCGTCAACGGTTCATTCATCCGGCGTAGGGACGGGGATCATCGCATAAGCGACAAAGGCGCCGTCATGGCTTAGGCTCAGATCAAACGGTATGGATTGTCCTTCGAAATAGAGCGCTGGAGGCCCCCATTTATCTACGTCCATGACCCGCCGGATGTCGATGTCCGTCTCCGAAATATCAAGAAGCGCGGCCAGGCGCTTGCCGGCGAGCCGGCGTACAGCCGTCGAAGGATCATGACCACTGCCTTCTGCTGCCGGGCGAAGACGGGCGATGTCCCACAACACATGGTCCAGAAGGCCGGGCAGCGGCGTGGCGCCGATGCAATGGACATACTCCAGGGTGATCAACACACGCATGATCACAGGACCGTCGGGCGAATAGACCACGCCCGAACGGGTCGGACCATGATTGCCGGGGGACAATATGACATGATAATCACGGGGGGTGAAAATGGACAAGATATTTATTTTGCTTGCGATTTTATAGGCTGTCTCTTTGGCCGCCCATAGCGCCCAAAGCAGCACGTCCGGGTCGTCGGCGGTTGCGATAAGATCCTGTTCAGCACCGGTAAAGACACGCCGCATAAACCTGCTATCCCTGCTTTTCCCTATGTTGCCGGGATTGGTCAGATCCACAATGTCGTTACCGATAGTTATCAAAATGAGACCCTTAATAAGTGGTTCGCAAGCAGCGAATCAAATGTTGACCGCTTTTCAGAAATTTTATCATTGGCTTGCAGTTCGTCAGGACTGCGGATTGCTGTTTCTCGAGCGAGAAGGATTTCTGAGCAGCGGCGAAGCCGTTGTCAGAGGCCTCAAAATAGCCCATTTCCATTTCCGCCAGACGCCCGATGATCTGTCCGGCGTATTCACGCTGGGCGCGCAGCCCCGTCAGGGTGGATTTCTCCGGTCTGAACACATCGACCAGGATCGTAAAGCGTTCGCCGCAGGCCGGAAGCGTGCTGTAAGACTCCTGGCTGTCGCCCCGCAGATACAAGCACATGACCCGTAAATCCTGACGGTCATCATCAAGGAAGCGCCCCACGCCGTAGGAGAATTGCTCCGTGTCCACACGTCCGGTCCGTGAGCGGCCCCCCTCCGGGAAAATCAGCAGTGTCTGCTTGCCACTCAAAAGATAGGTGCACTTTGCCAGCGTCTGCTTCATTTTCGCACGCGGGCCGCCCCGCTGCACGGGGATGCACTTTGACAGGTAGCACAGCAAGACCAGAAGGGGGTTGCTAAAATTGTTGCGCTCCGGCAGATTCCAGGGGACCCAGCGATAGGCGCGCAGGTGAGACCAAAGTGAAAGCATAGCATAGCTCAGAAGCAGCGAGTCCGCCATGGTTAGATGGTTGGCGCAGATCAGCCAAGGGCCATCGTGCCGTTCAAATTCACGACGGCACAAGGCTCTGACAGCCTCCAGATCCCGGACCCGGTAACCCATGAGCCTGATCAGGGCAAAATAGCAGGGGGCCAGAATGATGGCCGTCAGGCGGCCAAGGCCATCCTGGAGCGCCAGGAGCGCTTTCTCCCGAAAAGACAGCATGGCTGCTAATTCAATTTCGCGTGGATCAGGTCGATGGCGCTGCCGATGGTGCGGATCGTATCGGCCTCATCGTCGTCCACGGTGATGCTGAAAACATCTTCACATTTGATAATGACATCCACGAGCCGGGCAGAATTGACCTTCAGGTCGTTGAGGATGTGGGTATCCCGGGTTGCCCGCTCCAGCAGCGCTGCATCCTTTGTATAGGGTTTGAGAATATTGACCATCGCCTCAAAGATTTTCTGTTCATCCATATTGCATTACTCCTTATTGATTATTTTCCCATTTCTTGAAAATCAGACAACTGTTGACGTCGCCGAAGCCGAACCCGGCCTTGGCGATAATCTTCAGTCCCTCATGCTCGATGCAGGTCCGTGGAATGCGATTCGTAAACGGCTCGATCTCCGGGTGAATGTCTTCGCAGTTGACCGAAGGGTGCAGAAATCCGCGGTGAAGCTGCAGGACCACGGCGACGCATTCAATGGCCCCGGCGGCGCCCAGGCAGTGGCCGATCAGCGATTTCGTGCTGTTGATCCAGGGGAACGCGTCGGGACCGCGACCGAGGGCCTGCGACCAGCCCTTAACCTCACCCGGATCGGCAAAAGTCGCCGTCAGGTGGCCGTTGATGGCATCGATCGTCGCCGGGTTCGATCCCGGCGTCCGACAGTGCGGCCTGAATGCAGCGCTGAACGCCCTGCGGGTTGGGTGCTGTGATGGATCCCCCCATCCGGTGCCCGCCGCAATTGACGGCGCCCCCAAGCACCTCCGCATAGATGCGGGCGCCTCGCGCCTGGGCCGTTCCAAGGTCTTCAAGAATCAAGTAGAGCCGCCCCGGAACCGGGGACGAAACCGTAGGCCGACGCGCTCATGGGACGCGAGGCCTTTTCAGGCCGGTCGTTGTACTTTCTGGCGATGACGCGCATGGCGTCAAAACCGGCCCAGATGATAAGGCGAGGACCTTCGGAACCGCCGGCCAGGATCACGTGTCGCCAGACCGGTGCGGATCCGATCAGAGGCCTCGACGATGGCTTCGTTGCCCGTGCTGCAGGCCGATGAGTTGGAGGTCACCTGGTTTCCCAGGGCCAGAAGCCCCGCAACGGTGGCGCTCGTGCCGCTGTTCATGACCTGTTCGACAATGTGCTGCCCATCCGTTTGACTTTGCCGTCGTTGACCATGGGAACGACCGTGTTGACAATCGTGTCCATGCCGCCGATGCCGGAACCGAGATGACGCCCGTGTCCCAGTCGCACTGCCATCGTCCTCGGCATTGGGCACCGCAAAACCCGCGTCCTTCCAGGCATCAATGGCGGAGACGGAGGCATATCCGATATTGTCATTCATGGAGAGCAGTTTTTCATCGCTGAAGTAACGTTTGCGCACCTCATCAAAGTGCTGCGGAACCCCGCCGACCTGGCACGCAAAATTCAACGCCTGGAGTTCGGGAATAAACCGGATACCCGATACGGCCTTCCCGCAGGGCCTGTGTGAACGCCTCCAAGCCGTGGGCATTGGGGGCAACAACGCCCATACCCGTGATGACGACTCTTTTTTTCACCTGCGTCTCTTCTCTCGATATAAACCCCTGATGCCGGCCAGCAGAGGGCGCCGTGCCAGCCAAGATGCCGTGGCTCACTTCGCTCCGGCGTTTCATAACGAGATCCGGGATTTTATACTTTTTGCGCGGAAATAGATCTTTTCACCTTGAATGATGACCGTTTCACCGGGGGCGACCATGCTGAAAAACTCCACATGCTCGGCCAGCGTAAAAAGTGTTGTCAGCCCTTTCGTGCTGCTCGCGCTCAAACTTATTTGCAGCAGGGTCAGATAGATACCGAAGGCCACAACGCCCGTCTGCGCCATGGTTTCAATCAGGATGACGCCCGGCGTAACGGGAAAGCCGGGAAAATGCCCCCGGTAGAAATATTCATCTTCGCGGAACCGGTAGCGCCCCGCAATGCTGCTCGTCCAACTTCAAAATGTCATCGATGAACCGGAAAGGATGCCGCTGCGGCACGGCGTCAGAATGGTTGTTGATCGTTTCCCGATCAGCCGCCATAGAGACCTCCGTTTACATGGATGACGCTGCCGTTGATATACGTGCCCCGCGTCGCCAGAAATGCCACGACATCGGCGATTTCTTCAGGTTGTCCCATTCGTCCCAAGGGTATTCCCGTTCGAGGATTCCATCCCGGATCTCTTTGGGCAATTCCATGGTCATGTCCGTGTCGATAAATCCGGGGGCAATGGAATTGACCAGTATATTGCGGCCCGAAAATTCCTTGGCCAGGGATTTTGTAAAGGCGTCCAGGGCCGCCTTTTCCATCGTATAGGGAATCTGGCCGGCATTGCCCATATGACCGACGACGCTGGACATATTGATGATGCGTCCGCTGTTTGGCGGAGCATGAACAGTCGGACGATCCGTTTGGTCAGATACCAGACACCCCGTAGGACGGCTCGCTGCGCATCGAACTGCTCGATTTTCATCGAATGGATGTCGGCGTTATAGGTCACGCCGGCGTTGTTGACCAGGACATCCACGCGATTCGTTCTGCTTTTGAGATCTGTGATCATCGCCTCGATCTGGCTGATATCCGCTAAATCTGCGCGCAGCAAAAAGCCATCGCCGATCTCGTCCA
>CAVWGC010000013.1:0-8759 GCA_963754515.1 uncultured delta proteobacterium
TCTTCTGCGTGCTTGACGACATCAACACCTAGAAAGGCGAGCCGGCCGCATGGGAGAACGCGCGCTGGACCGGGGTGGTGGAGAAGCGCGACGGTCGTTGGGTCGTCGTCGCCCAGCACTTCTCCTTCGCCCGACGAGTGACTAGGTACTTTCAATCGGGCGGCAGTTTCAGGGAGGACATAAAAAGCATGCGACCGGAAAGCAAGCGGTTGCTGGAGAATTGTCAGTATTATAGATAATTAAAACAAGGAGAAAAATTATGGAAAAAATCGATCAACTCATCAAACAGCGGAAATGGGCCAACGGCAAGCTCATCAAATACAACTCCAAGGTTTTCAAGGTCATCCAGGAACTGGAGCAGGCGACCTTTCGCGACGGCGCCCTGCCGAAAAAGGTCAAGGAGCTGATCGCCGTCGGCATCAGCGTGGTCAACAACTGCGAATCGTGCATGCAGTGGCACATCGGCGAAGCCGTCAAGGACGGCGCCACGGAAAGGGAGATCCTGGAAACCGTGGAAGTCGCTTTCGAGATGGGCATCGGGCCCGCCACCGTCAACGGCCGCTTCGCCCTGGAAGTCATGGAAGAACTCTTCAAGGGCGCTCCACAAAACGGCAAGTAGGGGCAGAGCAAAAGAGCCGATATTCTTCCAAAAAAAACTAATTCAAGGCAGTTTTTCGCAGAAAAACCATGAAATGGAGGTAGAGATGAAAACATCGAGCGCTGCCCGCAAATCTTTATTTTTGGTTTTCATTGCTTTCCTGACCTTGCTGGATGTTCAAATAATTTTCGCCGTGAAAAATCATTGCTCCCCGGTCCGCGGCTGCTCCGGGAAAACCGCGGCGATCGTCACCTTCGTTTCGAACCATGAGCAGGAGCGGGCGGTAAAGGCCCTGATCAAGAGCGTCAGGGAACTGAGCGGAACATACCGCTCAAGCCGGATCTACGTGTTGACAACCGATGCCGAGGAACTCCCCTGCGCTTCACTGCGGCAGGAAGGCGTCGTGGTCCTGCCCCTGGAGATGGAGCGCGCCTTCCTGGACTATCCCCTGGCCCTGAAGGCCTTCGCCGCCGCCCAGGTGGAAAAAAAGGTCGCGGGCACCGCCGCCACCCTGATCTGGCTCGATCCGGGGGTGATCGTGCTGGACTCGCTCGCCGACCTGGACCTATATGGAGAATTTGACGCCGCCTTGCGCCCGGTGACGCTGGCCAATACCATCGCCCTGCCGCCGCAACAGGCACCCGACGAGTACTGGAAGCCGATCTACGAGGAGACCGGCCTTGACTACAAAAAACTTCCGGCCCTGGAAACCATCGCCGATGAGGTAAAAATCCAGCCCTATTACAACTGCGAGGTCTTCTCGTTCAACCCCGCGCTCGGCATCGCCGGGGAATGGGCGCGCCTGCTGGGCCGGTTCCTGAAAGACGAGAATTACCAGAAAACGGTCTGCACGACTTTCCTGAAAAGACTCTTTCTGCACCAGGCGGTATTGAGCGCCGTGATCACATCCAGGGCCAAGCCGGACAGGATCAAGACTCTGCCGCTGGCAAGCAGCTACCCTTTCAACCAGCATGAAAGGCTTGCGGACGCAAAAAAGATCCCCTCGTTGAATGACCTCTCCGTGGTCATCTTCGATTACGCCTGGGACAAGGTCCCGGCCTGGATGAAAAAAATCAAGATCGAAGAGCCGTTGCGGCAATGGCTCTTTGATACCTATCTGGACTATTTGCAGATCGCCCCCGCCATCTACCGCGTCGAAGGCAGCTGCAACTCGTATTTGGTCGCAGGCCGGGACGGCTGCGTGCTGATCGACCCGGCCGGAGCCGTCTGTCGCCCCGGAATTCTTTAAAAAAATCCTGGAAAAGTCTCCCTTAAAAGCCATTTTGCTGACCCATGCCCATCAGGACCACTCGGATGACATGCGAAAAATGGAAAGGGGAAAAGCAGATTCCCGTCATTGCCCAGAGGGAATACAAGCGCTATTTCGAGTATGTCGGCGAACTGCGGGATTTTTTCAGCAGAAGAAACGCCATTTGGAGCGGCAAACTTCCCGGCGAAGCTCAGGAAAAGCAGCCCAAACAGCAACGGCAACCCACGGCTTATTTCAGCGACGAGTATGAGCTGGAGGTCGGCGGCCTGCATGTCAAGATGCGGCACACGCCCGGCGAAACACCCGACCACACCACGATCTGGATCCCGGAACTGGCGGCCGTATTCGTGGGAGACAACTACTATGAGTACTTCATCAACAACTCCACCTTTCGCGGCACCATGATCCGGCCCGTTCTGGGATACATCCGGGCACTGGACACCGCCCTCTCCTTTGACCCGGAATACTTCCTGATGGGTCATGGATCTCCCCTTGTCAAGGAAAGGATGCAAGAAACAGCCGGCGATTTCCGTGACGCCCTGCGAACCATGTCCACGACGAGACCATCAAGGGCATCAATGCCGGAAAGGACGTGCACACCCTGATGCGCGAGATCAAGCTCCCGGAAAAGTACGACATTCCCCAATACTTCGGCAAGGTGGAGTGGACGGTGCGCGGCATCTGGCAGGAATACGTGGGCTGGTTCGACGAAAATCCGGCCACGATGTATGACGAGCCGATTTCCAGCGTCTTTGGCGATCTGAACGAACTGGCGGGCGAGGATAAGATCATAAAAAAAGCGGAAGATCATTTGCTTAAAAATGAATATTCCCAGGTGCTGCATCTGACCGAGATCGTCCTGAAGGTCAACCCCCGGCACAAACATGCCAATGAGGTTCGCTTGAATGCCCTCAAGGAACTCAAATCCGGGACCATCAACTTCATCGAGAGGATCTGGCTGAACTACGCGATCAGGCAGAGCGAGAAGAATCTCAAGACTCTCTCCCCAGAACTGATGGTTATGTTTTTCGACGGGTGATCAGGATCATTCCCGGGATCTCTTAGGAATAATTGACCATGATGATGAGCGGGATCAAAGAAAATCACAGGAGGAGCAATATGAAAAATAGCCAAATTGTCTGCCTGGCAATTTTCTTTTCAGCTCTGGCAATAGCGTTGGAAGCGGGCTCGGCTGCCGGCAGCAAATATTCCGTCCTTTTCTCCTCCGGCAGGAACGACAACCAGGAGATCTACATTCCTGCATCCCGGAAATTCCGAGCCCCTGAACCTGACAAGGCATCCGGCCAGGGATCTCTGCCCGGCCGCGTCGCCCGACGGGGAAAAATAGCTTTCCTGAGCGACCGCGGGGGCAATATGGACATTTACACCATGGCCATGAACGGCAGCGATGTCCGTCAACTGACTTCCACCCCGAGAATGAGGAACACCCCGAGTTCGGCCCGGACGGGAAACACATCATCTTGCTCTAGGGACTTCGAACAAAAAAACCGAGATCTGGATCATGGACGCGGATGGAGCGATTCCCAGCGGCTGACCAGCAATTCGGCCCGCGACGAGAATGCCATGTGGTCCCCCGACGGCCGCTCCCTTATTTTCCAGAGCGTACGCAACAGCGATTCGGGTCTACCAGGCGGACCGCGGCGGCGGCAATCCCGTGCGCCTGACCGATGATCCGGCCTGGACGGCTGGGCCTGCTATGTGCCCCCGCTAAAAAACGATTGAGCCGCGGCCCGATGCCGTTCATCAAGATTCCGGATTGGATGAAATAAAATGATAGCTGCTGAACGCAAGCCAGGGGAAAACATGAATACAAAGGAGATAAAATGAAACGCACTATCATCAGATGTCGGGGTTTCCGGGCCTTCCTGACATTCCTGCTTCTGGTCATTGCAAACAGCTTCGCCTGGTCCGCCACTCGTTTTTGCCTTACCTATTCCAAGGAGTTGCAGGCCGCTCCCATCAGCGGCAGGGCGCTGCTGATGCTGAGCGCCGACCCGGCCGTCGATCCCGACATCCCGAGCCCCTTTCGCCCCTTCATCACCTTCGGCATGGACTTTGCAGACTGGAAACCGGGGGAAACGCTGATCATGACCGAGCAGAACAGTGAGAGTTACATGGCCACGATCGGTCAGTTAAAGGGGAAGTACTCGCTCAGGGCGGTCATCGACACGGACCTGCAAAGCAGCATTCTCCAGAAGCAGGGAACGCTCTACAGCGACAAGCTCATATTCGAGGTCAATGAAAACGGGGAAACCATCGTTGACGTCAAGATCAGCAATATCGTAAACGGCAGGGAGTTCAAGGAAACAGAAACCGTCAAGCTCCTGAAAGTGAAAAGCGATCTGTTAAGCGCTTTCTATCAGGCACCCACCTTCATCGAGGCCGCGGTCATCCTGCCCGTCACCTATGCGCAGGATCCCGGCAAACTTTACCCGGTCGTTTTCGTTTTCCCCGGCTGGGGGTCGACGCACATGGCGGTCACCCGGGATGATTTCCAGCAGAAGACGATACGGCATGTCCGGCTATGGCCAGGAGAAGATTTTTGTTTTCCTGAACCAGGATTGCCGTTTCGGCTTCCATGTTTTTGCCGATTCGGAAAACAACGGCCCGCGCGCCACATCCTTTGTGAAAGAATTCATTCCTTTTCTTGAAGCGACATACAGGGTGGAAAGAAACGCCAACGGTCGCTTCCTGGTCGGGCAATCCTCGGGCGGCTGGGCGGCATTGTGGCTGCAGATCAACTTCTCCGATGTCTTCGGCATGGCCTGGGCCGGTTCTCCGGACCCGGTCGATTTCAGGGATTTCATCGGCCACGACCTCTACGGCAAGAAGGCGAATTTGTTCTATGACAGCCAGGGCCGGCTGACAAAAGCCATGCGCAGCGAGGAGCATCCATTCACGAACAAGGAATGGCTGGAGATGGAGGCCGTCCTGGGCGACGGCGGACAGTTCCAATCGTTCGAGGCCGTTTTCGGCGCCCGGGGCCGCGACGGCAGGCCGCAGTTGCTCTTTGACAGAAAAACGGGAGAGATCGATCCCATGGCCCTGGAGCACTGGGAAAAATATGACATCAACCTGCTCTTGCAGAAAAATGCCGAAACGCTGAGAGAAAAACTTGCCGGCAGGATCCATATCGTCGTGGCTGCCGACGATCCGTTCTTTCTGGACGGTTCCGTGAGGTTGTTGAAAGGAGCGTTGGCCCGACTGAGGTTCAACGCCGATATTGAGATCATTGCGAGCGGCGAGCACAATACCTGGAGTGAGGAGATCCGCAAAAAAATGCACGAGAAAATGGATGGGATTTTTTTGCAGGCAGCTCCGCCGGGAGACCGCTCCGCCTGTTCGGCACTACCTCGGACAGAAGCCGATTGGAGGGGCAGTTGGAGCGAGACTCATTAACCGGAGCAGGATGAATGATTTCCTTGAATCTTTCTTTCAATCTCCGCCGTCTTAGCTGCCTGGAAGCGGAAACTCAGCCGCGGGATAAAGGCCGCCATGGTCCCTCCCGTTTTGTTTCCTCTCAAATCCATAAAAAAACGATTTGAAAATAATGGAGGTTTCATGATGTCACACGCAAAAAAGCAAATGAGATTGGCGCTGCCGCTGACAGCTATCGTCGCCCTGGCCCTGCTCCTTCCCGCAAAGGGGATTGCCCAGAGCGGTCCCCAGGATCTCGCCCCGGCAGACAGATTGTTCTACCAGGCACAGTTCGATGAAGCGGCTCTGCTGTACGCCCAAGCCGTTGAAAAAGATCCGGCTGCATACGAGGCGGTTTTGAAGCTGGGGCGGATATCGCTGTTGCGTAACAACCTCAAAGATGCCGAAAAATGGCTGAAGAAAGCCCTGGCGCTGAAACCGCAGGAAAAAGAACCCCAGGCCCTGATGGGTGAAGTGCTTTACCGACGGAATGAATATATCCAGGCCGCGCCGTTTTTCGAAGCCTTCGGACAGAAAGCCAAGGCTGAAAAATTGCGATCTTTTCAGGGACAAGCGCCCTTCCTTATCGAAAGCGGCCCGAATGTTTCAGCTCTCGAATTCATCCAGACCGACCCCCTGCCCATCATCAAGGTAACGGTCAACGGTCAGGAGGGCAGGTTCCTGATCGATACCGGGGCTTGGGAACTTCATGTCTTGCCGGCCTTCGCCGAAAAATGCGGCCTGAAGCCGCTGGCCGGGAAGCAGACCGGCGTGTATGCCGGCGGCCGCCAGGCCGCGTCGTCCAGCTCCGTAGCCGACCGCGTCCTGCTGGGCGAATTTTCACTGCGCCATGTCCCCGTCGTCCTTCCCGAAAGAGCCGGAAGTCCACTGCCCATCGACGGCATCGTCGGCACCGTCGTACTCTACCGCTTCCTGTTCACCCTGGATTACCCGGGAGGCCGACTGGTACTGCGCCGCAATACACCGGAGATGTCCAAGGCGGTCCAAGCCGATTCGGAAAAGGCCGGAGCGTTCCGCATGCCCTTCTGGCTGGCCGGCGACCATTTCATTTTCGCCCGGGGAACGGCCAACGGCGCCGGGCCTTATCTGTTCCACGTCGACAGCGGCATGGCCGGCGGTGGATTCTCCTGCCCCGAGTACGTGGTCAAGGAGGCGAAAATCGAACTGCCCAAGGAAGGATTCCAGGGCATGGGCGGCGGCGGACCGATCACCGTCTATCCTTTCACGGTCGACCTGACCCTGGGACGAAGCCCGCCATGACAAAGTCCAGGGACTTTTACGGGGCACTTCCTCCGGGCTCCGAAGACCGGTTTGGATTCCGTACGGGAGGGATCATCTCCCACGGCTTCTTCCGGCCGTTCGCCGTTACGTTCGATTTTCAGACCATGACGCTGTATTTGCAGAAATCCGTTCAGACCGAGGGAAGTGAAAAAAAGTAGTTCATTGCTCAGGACAACAAGGCAAGACACCGGTTGAATGGATGCAGCGTTGATCATAGAATGAAAACGTGAAGCCTAAAAAAATGAGGAGCAGCAAGATGGGTTCGCCATGCAGAGTATTATGGATTGTTTTGTCTATTCTGACCATAATGACTCCCGCCTGTTCCAAAAATCAGAGTGAAAACAAGAAAGAATCAGGAAAAAGCGACGGAAGTATCATAGGCAACTCTTTGCAGCCGTGGCTTCCGGGACACGGAAAAGGTGGTTCGTCTCCTGAAAGAAGCAGGAAAACGGATCTGCGCAATGAAAGCGGATACACGCCCCTGCACTGGGCCGTGCTGACCAATCAGGAAGAGATCGTTTCATTGTTCATCTCCCGGGGCGCGGAGATTCAACCAACCTCCACAAGTGGATACACTCCCCTTCATGACGCCGTATATGGCGGGAATCCCACAATGGTCAAACTCCTGATCGCCCATGGCGCCGACATCTACGCCGCGGATCAACTGGGAAAGAGACCGCTGGACCTGGCCATAGAGAGGGGTCATGCGCAAATCGTCCCGTTGTTGAAGCCATTGCATCTGGCTGCGGAAAAAGGAGATTTAAATCGGGTAAAAAATATTGTCGAAAAAAATCCCGAAAGTTTGAATTTGAAGGATGAAAGAGGCTGGTCGCCCTTACACCTTGCCGGAAAAAAAGGCCACCTGGAGATTGCCAAATTTCTGATTGAACGGGGAGCGGAAATCAATGCCAGGGGAGTCCGCGGAGTCACGCCCCTGCGCATGGCCCTGGACTAGCGGCCAGAAGCCGACAGCCGACTATCTCAGGGAGAAAGGCGCCCAGGACCTGAGCGATGCGTTGCTGCTTGGGAAAAAACTCCGAGAAAAGGAAGCCATCATCTGGCATTTGTTCCATACCGGCTGGGTGATCAAAACCAAAAGCAGTCTGCTGATCTTTGATTACGATTACGATCAAGCGGACAATTTGCCCTGCCGCCCGCCATCCTCCCCTGCCTGTCCAGCGGCGAGATCGATCCCCAACAGATTCGGGATCAGAAGGTGTTCGTATTCCTTCCGTTTTTCCGGGATCCGGATCGCATCGATACCATATTGTCCTGGAAGAAAACCATCAAGGATATTACCTATATATGCAGGCGAGGACAGGATAAAAGATTCCGCTTTTGTCTATATCGAGCCGCGCAAGCAAAAAAAACTGAAGGATTTGGAAATATCGACAATCAAGTCGAACGGCTTCGGGGTGGGCTTTGCGGTAAAAGTTGACGGATTGACTATTTTTTATGGCGGCGATCATCAGAGCAGCGATCAGTCCTGGAATTCGTTCAGCAGCGAGATCGATTTCCTGCATGAAAAGATCAAGGAATTCGACCTGGTCTTTCTGCAGATGATGTTCCAGGAACAGATCCAGTCCGGCAAGGGCGTTTTTTATGCCTTGGATAAGCTGAAACCGGCCGTACTGTTTCCCAACAGCGCCATTGCCGCCGCTCCTTTTTACAAGGAATTTATCCGTGAAGCCGCCGCAAAAAAAATCAACTCAAAATTAAATTGCGCTGAAAAAAGGGGCGATTTGTTCTTTTTTAAATGACAGGCAGGCAATTGGGTCAGAAATTGGGATCGGAAAATGCAAAGGCTCCCGGAAGTGGAAACCTTCATCAGGACATGAAATTTTTCGAAAATCACTCATATATTTAATAAAATATCAGGAGATAAAATGAAACGATCCCAGTACATTTTTTTGATCATTGTTCTATTTGCAGCAGGTCAAATCGCGTCTGAAGATGGATTCCCAAAACTTGCAGGCTCCTACCTCGGACAGAAGACGCCGGGGACGACTCCGGAAGTATTCGCACCGGGGCTGGTATCAATCGAAAATGCGGATGAGTATTTTTGTCTGTTCTGGGATCAGGGCCGGCATCTGGTATTCTTAAGAGATGGTTCGGGGTATTTAGAAACGACCGTTGACGGGACCCATTGGA
>CAVWGC010000014.1:0-124450 GCA_963754515.1 uncultured delta proteobacterium
GTATTTTCAGTGAAGACGTGAATGTAAAAGCCAAAATATTCACGATCAACGGCTTTTCCGCGCATGCCGGACAGACGCAGATCCTGGACTGGCTGAGCCATTTTGAAAATCGGGCGATGCAGGTCTTTCTCGTGCATGGCGAGTATTCCGCCCAGCAGGTTCTGGCGGGTCTGATCCGGGAGAAATTCGGGTTCGAGGTGCTCATTCCCGATTATCTTGAGGAAAACACGCTCAAACCGGGTGAGGTTCCGGAGCGGGTGGCCTATCCGGAAAAAGCGGCGCCGCGCATTGATTGGGCCTATCTGCTTGGGAAATGGATGCCCGGCTGGCCCAGATCCGTGACCGTCAGACAAAGCTGAAAGACCGCGCCTGGTTGGAACAGACGGAGATTAGAGACCGCCTGCTGGAGTTCAACCGCAATCTGACCGAGCTGATTTCCCAGATCTGACGGTTACGAATAAATCGGAGTCGTGAAGGCATGGATCGGGAAACAGACGAACAATTCATGCGCCTGGCGCTTGCCCAGGCCCGGCTGGCCCGGGATGTGGGCGAAGTCCCCGTGGGCGCCGTGGTGGTCCATGACGGGGAAATCCTGTCCGCCGCCCATAACCGTTCCATTGCCGGTCAGGATCCGTCCGCCCATGCGGAGATGCTGGCCATCCGCCAGGCGGCCGTGCGGGTGGGGAACTACCGGCTACCGGGAACGACCCTCTATGTGACCCTGGAGCCCTGCCTCATGTGTGCCGGGGCCATTCTCCAGGCCCGGATCGACCGGCTCGTGTTCGGCGCCGTCGATCCAAAAGCGGGGCGGTGGCCTCGCTTTACCGGTGTTCGAAGATGAAAGACTCAATCACCGTAGAGATAACCGGTGGCATCCTAAAGAAGCCTGTGCAGAAATTTTGAGTGGATTTTTTCAGGAGAAAGAGTAATATGCCTCCGTTTCGCGGATGAGATCATGCGGAGAGGTACCGAAGTGGTCGTAACGGGATCGACTCGAAATCGATTTGGGGGCCAAAAGCTCCCACGGGGGTTCGAATCCCCCTCTCTCCGCCATGATAATCAGAAAGGGCAACGCGGAGGAGCAGGATTGCACGGCCGCCGGGCTCTGGTAAATATATTAAAGCTTCTATGAATGCGGGAGAGATGTCCGAGAGGCCGAAGGAGCACGACTGGAAATCGTGTGTACGCCCACAAAGGTGTACCGGGGGTTCGAATCCCCCTCTCTCCGCCATTCGTAAAAGTATGATGAGGGTCTTAGCGAATCAATGGACGCCTTTGTTTTGACGGCACCTGAGCCCGCTGTCAAGACACCCAATGAGTTCGTACTGATAGCCGGGCCCCGTGCAACGAAGGATTGTGAACCCCGTCAGGTCCGGAAGGAAGCAGCGGCAGCAATTACCGGCGTGTGCTGCGGGTAAACCTGGCTATCTTTTTCTCTATCTACCGATGACGATTCATAACCAATTTTTGCGGAAAGTCAGGAGCAACCATGGAATATCTGGTTCTGGCCCGAAAATGGAGACCCCAGAGTTTTGAGGATGTCGTCGGGCAGAATCATGTCGTGAAGACCCTGCGGAATGCGATCCTTCAGGATCGCATCGCCCATGCCTTTATCTTCAGCGGTCCCCGGGGGATCGGGAAGACATCGATCGCCCGGATTCTCGCCAAGGCCCTCAACTGCGAAACAGGCCCGACGCAGACCCCGTGCAACGTGTGCACCAACTGCCGGGAAATCACCGACGGTGATCTCCATGGATGTGCGGGAAATTGACGGCGCCTCGAACCGGGGTATCGACGAGATCCGGGAACTGCGGGAAAAATGTAAGGTTTTCTCCCGTTTCACGCGCTACAAGATCTATATTATCGACGAAGTCCACATGCTGACCCGGGAGGCCTTCAAGCCCTTTTGAAGACCCTGGAAGAGCCGCCGCCCCATGTGGTTTTTATTTTCGCCACCACGGAAACGCAGAAAATACCGCCGACCATTCTTTCCCGCTGTCAGTGCTATGATTTCCGTCGGATCTTCCGGTGCGTCAGATTGCGGACCAACTGAAGAAAATCGCCGGGGCGGAGTCGAGGTGTCCATCAGCGAAAACGGCCTCATCTGGATTGCCGAGGCCGCCGACGGGGGGATGCGGGACGCCCAGAGTATCTTTCGATCAGGTGATCTCCTATGCCGGCTTCGACATCAAGGACAGCGATATCGAGGAATTGCTGGGGCTGGCTGATCGGCGCTTTCTCTTTACGCTTTCCGAGGCCGTGCTGACCCGGGACGCGGGCCGGTGCCTGAGATCATCGACGAGGGATACTATGCCGGCCTGGACATGAAGTACTTTTATCAGATGCTCCTCACCCATTTCCGGAACCTGCTGCTGACGAAAATTGTGGGGCAGGATCGGAACTCCTGGATGTGGCCGATGAGGACCTGGCCAGATTGAAAGCGCAGGCCGGGCCTGTTTCGCGGGAGACGCTGCAGGGACTTCTGGATCTGTTGATGGCGGAAGAGGAAAACGTCAGGCGGAGCCAGAATCCAAGATTGAACCTGGAGTCGGTTCTGGTCAGAATGTGTTACCTGGAGCCCCTGGTGTCCGTGGAAGAGGTTCTGTCTCGGATGGAAGACCTCGAGCGGCAGCTTTCTCCGGGCGGGCCGTCGCTGTCCACATCCATGCCGTCGGGAGATTCCTCCCTGTCCGTCGTCCATTCCGTGAGGGCGCCTTGCGATGGGAAAGGGCATACACAGAGCCGGAAACGAAAGCCGCCATTCCGGACGGAGTTGCCCATGGAATCCGCGAGGGCCAGGATTCCGGGCAGATCTGGGAAGCCTACAAGGCTTTTGTGAAAGAAGCCACCCGCCGTGGTCCAAGATTGAACCGGGCAGGATGATCGGATACGAAAGCGGACGGCTTCGGATCGGTTTCCCACAGGGCTATGTTTTCCTCGAAAATATCAATGAACAATCCCAGCAAGAACGGATCGCCGAGATTGCGAGAGATTTTTTCCATAGGCATGTCCAGGTCACCATTGAAACCCGCGCCGGACCCCGAAAACGTCGCCGCGGACCGGGTAAACGGCGGCCGTAACGGCAGGATGCAGGCAGACATCAAACGGCAGGCGCTGAACCAGCCGTTCCTGCAGAAGGTTCTCGATATGTTCGAAGGGGCGGAAGTCCGCGATGTGATTCCCCGGGAATCGAAGGCTCACCGGACCGAGAAACTGAAAAGTTCAACGGCTGCGTAAAAAGCTCCGCAGGCAAGGCGCGCAAATCATGAGGAGCGAGGTGTACTTATATGTACGCCGCAACGACGAAGGATGAAGCGCAACGCAGCATCCGGGCTTTTTACGAGTTCGTCAATCAATAATAGAGGAGGATTTTCAATCCGTGCAGAACATTGGCAATATCATGAAACAGGCAAAGAAACTTCAGGAACGCATGACCAGTCTCCAGGATGAACTGGCACTGAAGACCGTTGAGGCCAGCGCCGGGGGCGGGGGTGAGTGTGCCCGTGCTCGTGAACGGCAAGCATGAGCTCGTTTCCCTGAAGATCGAAAAAGAGGTCGTCAACCCGGAAGATGTTGATATGCTTCAGGATCTAATCATGGCCGCGGTCAACGAGGGGATGCGCAAGGCCCAGGAAATGGCTTCGGCGGAAATGGCGAAGCTCACCGGCGGCATTAACATCCCCGGCCTGACCTGAGCGGGGGGCCTGAGCGATGACGGGATATGCGCTGCCGATCAAACGGCTGATCCGGGAACTGGCACGGTTCGGCATCGGCGAAAAAACGGCCGCGCGGATGGCCAACCACATCCTGCGTATTTCCGGGAAGACGCCGTCCGGTTGGCCGAAAGCATCCTGGATGTGAAACGGAAAATCCGTTTGTGCCGCGTCTGTTTCAACCTGGCGGAAGCGGAATGCTGCGAGATATGTCTGGACCACTCCCGCGACAGACAGACGATCTGTGTCGTGGAGGAGCCCGATTCGCTGATTGCGATCGAGGACAGCGGCAGCTTCCACGGAACCTACCACGTCCTGGACGGCGTGCTGGCCCCGCTGGACGGCGTCGGGCCGGAACACTTCTGTGCGGCTCAACGAACTTGCCGAACGCATCAGGGAGGATGGCGTCCGGGAAATCATCCTGGCGACCAACCCCAACGTGCAGGGAGATCAGATGGCCCCGCCGATCATGAAACTCGTCCGGGGTATGGAGCTGCGCGTGAGCCGCATCGCGCCGGGCGTCCCCGTGGGTGGCGATCTGAAGTACACCGACCGCATGACGCTGGCCAAGTCCATTGAATTCCGCCGGGGACGTGACCGTATGCCTTCCTGCCGCGACATTTCCGCCCGCATCATCGCCGAAACCGTCCGGGCGCTTTTTGTCAAGGCCAATATCGAGATCGGCCAGGACGTCCTTTCGCTGCTGGCGCGGGCCGTGAAAACGGAAACATCTGAACGGGGCATCCACGTCCTTGAACAGATCCTTGAAAACGCCCGGATTGCCTGCGAAGACCGCTTGCCGCTCTGCCAGGATACGGGCCTGGCGATCGTGTTCATCGAGTTGGGCCAGGACGTGCATGTGACGGACGGCGATTTTTCCGAGGCCGTCCAGGAAGGCGTCCGCCAGGCTTATCGGGACGGATTTTTACGCAAATCGCTCTGCGACCCCCTGGACCGCTGCAACACGGCTACAACACCCCTGCAATCATTCATACCGAGATTGTACCCGGCCGCGAGATCCGAATCAGGGTCATGCCCAAGGGCGGGGCTCTGAAAACATGAGCGGCGTCGCCATGCTGACGCTCGCGGCGGGCTTGGACGGGATCAAACGGTATGTCCTCGACCAGGTGGCCAAAGCGGGACCAAACCCCTGTCCGCCTACCGTGATCGGGGTGGGCATCGGCGGCAACCTGGAAACGGCTGTTATCCTGGCGAAAAAGGCCCTGTTGCGGCCCCGGGAGCCCAACCGGCGCGATGGACGTCTGGCAAAGATCGAGGAAGAGCTGCTTGCCCAGATCAACCGGCTGGGGATCGGTCCCCAGGGCTACGGTGGCGCGACCACTGCGCTTGCCGTCCACTGTGAAATGACGCCCTGTCACATCGCCAGCCTTCCCGTGGCCGTGAACATCCAGTGCCACGCCGTCCGACACGGGGAAGCCGTCATCTGATCCACGGAGCGTTTCATACCATGCTGAAACCTTTTGAAATCCAAACCCCTTTGAATTTTCAAACCTGCGCAGGCCTCAATGCCGGCGACTGCGTCCTGCTGAGCGGTCCCGTCTATACCGGGCGCGATATGGCGCACCGCCGACTCTTCGAGGCGATCGGCCGCGGCGAGACCCTCCCGATCAACCTCCGGGATGAGGTCATGTCACGCCGCCCCGACGCCGGCCAGGCCCGGACAGGTCATCGGTTTCCATCGGGCCGACGACGAGCGGCCGCATGGACGCTTCACGCCGCGCCTGATCGAAGCCGGGTTGCGCGGTATGATCGGCAAGGGGATGCGGTCGCCGGAGGTCATCGACGCGATCATCAAACACCAGGCCGTTTACTTCGGCGCCATCGGCGGCGTCGCGGCCCTGACGGCCCGGTGCATCAAAAGAGCAGAGGTGGCGGCGTATGACGATCTGGGGCCGGAGGCCATCCTGCGGCTGGATGTTGTTGCGCTGCCGCTTGTGGTCATCAATGATACGCGCGGGGGGGATCTGTACCGAAACGCTGAAAGTTTGCATAACCGGTGAAAAATGGTTCGCAAGCGGCGAATCAAAGATTTTTCGACTTTCCGGAAACTATAATCGTTCAATGATTTCATACATATTTAAGCCTTATCAAGGGGGACATGACGAAGTCGTGTCCCCCTCAACGAAAAAGATTTTGAGCCGCGGCGAAGCCATTTTTCAAAGGTCTCGTATCAGGTACAGCAAGCTTCAGGCTGTGCAGATGAAGCGTAACGCGTATCCGGGCTTTTTTCGAAGCCTAAAAATTTGCTGTTGACAGACGATTTTATTTCTAATATGAAGCACAATCTTGAGCAATGCCTTTTTTATGACCGACAGAGCAATCCAACACACAGGGAGAAAATACACATGATTGAAGTAAGGTGGCATGGAAGAGGGGGGCAGGGGGCGGTGACCTCCGTGGAGCTGCTGGCCCTGGCGGCGATCGAGGAGGGGAAATACGCACAGGGCTTTCCGGCATTCGGTCCCGAACGCCGCGGCGCGCCCGTCATGGCGTACAACCGAGTTTCCGAAAAGCCCATCAAGATCCGGTCCGGGATCTATCAGCCCGATGTCGTGGTGGTCCTCGATCCGAGCCTCATGACGCTTGTCAATGTGACAGACGGTCTCAAATCCGGCGGATTGCTGATCGTCAACACGGCGAAGACGGAAAAGGAGATCCGCGCCACGCTCAAATACACCGGAAAGCTCGCGACGGTGGACGCGACGCATATCGCGCGGGAAGAGCTGGGGATCCCCATTGCCAATACCACCGTGATGCTTGGCGCGATCCTCAAGGCGACAGGCGTGCTGAAGTTCGAATCCTTAAACGCCCCCATCGAGGAGCGGTTCGGCCGCATCGCCGCCAAAAACAAGAATGCCCTGAAGCGGGCCTACGACAGCGTCAAAATATCAAAGTAAACCATATGAGGTGTTCTCATGAAACAGAAGAAATGGCCGGAAGCCTGGCATGAAGTGACCCCCGGATGCATCGTTTTTACCCCGGGCAGCGCCAGTACGTATAAAACGGGCAGCTGGCGGGCCCAGCGCCCCATCTGGGATAACAAGAAATGCATCAAGTGCGGCATCTGTTACATCTTCTGCCCGGAAGGCTGCATTTCCGAGGTCGCCGATGGTCTTTTTGCAGCGAATCTGGACTACTGCAAAGGCTGCGGCATCTGCGCGCATGAATGCTGGCCGCAGGCCATCGCCATGATTGAGGAGGAGGTGTAGCATGGGCAAACGCATTGGAATGGAAGTGGGTATTGCGGCGGCAGAGGCCGTCGGCCTGTGCAACATCGATGTGGCGGCGGTCTATCCGATCACCCCGCAATCCCATATCGCCGAACATTTATCGGACATTTTTCATGATGGACGGATTGACGCGGAGTTCATTACCGTGGAGTCGGAACATTCATCCATCAGCGCCTGCGCCGGCGCCAGTGCAACGGGCGCCCGGGTCTACACGGCCACAAGCTCCCAGGGGCTCATGTACATGCATGAAATCCTGCCCATCGTCTCGGCGATGCGGCTGCCTGTCGTCATGGGCAACGCGAACCGCGCCGTTTCCGGGCCGCTGAATATCTGGAACGACCATTCGGACATCATGCCGCAGCGCGACTGCGGCTGGATCGTGATGCACGCCGAAAATGGCCAGGAGGTCATTGACATGACCATCCAGTCCTTCAAGATCGCCGAGCATCCCGACGTGATGTTGCCTATCATTCTGAACATCGATGGCTTTCAGCTGACGCACATGATCGAGCCCCTGGAATTGCCGACCCAGAAGGAAGTCAACAAATTCCTGCCGGACCGCGTCCCGTACGCGACCCTGCATCCCGACAAGCCCCTGTCAATGGGGTGCTTCAATATGCCGGATATCTTCACGGAGACGATGAAGGCCAAGGACACGGCGCTCATTAATTCCAAAAAGACGATCATCAAAATCTGGAACGAATGGGAAAAGCAGTTCGGCCGGGCCTATAAACCCGTGGAAACCTATAAGACAAAAGGCGCCGAGACGCTGATTCTGACCATGGGGTCCATGGGCGAGACGGCGTCCGTGGCCGTCGATGAGATGCGCAAAGCGGGCAAACCCGTCGGACTCGTGAAATTGAGGCTCTGGAGGCCCTTTCCCACGGAAGAGCTTCGGGCCGCGATCAAGGGCTGCAAGACGCTCGTCGTCATGGACCGGGCCGTTTCGTTCGGCGGCGCCGGCGGCCCCGTGGCCACGGAAATCAAATCGCTGCTGTTCCACGACAAAAGCAGACCGCGGATCGTCAATTTCCTTATGGGGCTCGGCGGGCGCGATATGAAGGTGGAGGATTTTAGCGCCATGGTCGGGCAGGCCGGAAAGAAGAAAGACGAAACCTATGAATTTTACGGGGTGAGGGAATGATGAATACCGTACAGAATTTTGAGATATTCGCACCAAAGCTGATCGAAAAAAGAGAGTTTATCAGTTCCGGCCACCGCGCCTGTTCGGGATGCGGGGAAGTCCTGGGACTGCGCCTGATCATGAAGGCCCTGGGGGAGGATGTGGTGGTTTCCAACGCGACGGGATGCATGGAGATTATCTCCACGGCCTATCCCACCACGGCCTGGCAGACGCCCTATATCCACGTGGCCTTTGAAAACGCCGCGGCCGTTGGCTCCGGCGTGGAGGCGGGCTTGAAGGCCCTGCGCCGCAAGGGCAAGATCGCCGACCGCGACGTGAAGTCCGTGGCCATCGCCGGCGACGGCGGGACGGCAGACATCGGCATGCAGGCCCTGTCGGGCGCCATGGAGCGCGGCCATGATATGGTCTTCTTCTGCCTCGACAACGAGGCCTACATGAATACGGGCATCCAGCGCTCCAGCTCGACGCCGTTCATGGCGGCCACGACGACCTCGCCCGCGGGCAAGGTGGTCAAGGGGCAGCGGACGGGAAAGAAAAATGTGGCCGAGATCATGGTGGCCCACAATGTGCCCTATGTGGCCACGGCTTGTCCGAGCTACCCGCTTGACCTCATGGAAAAGGTGAAAAAGGCCAAAGAGACCAAGGGGCCCGCCTATGTTCATGTCTATACGACATGCCCCACGGGATGGCGTGCGCCCTCCGAACAGGCCGTCAAACTGGGCCGACTGGTCGTGGAAACCGGCATGTTTCCGCTTTACGAGGTTGAAAACGGCAAATACCGCATAACGCTGGAAACCCCGGAGCCCCGCCGGCCCGTGAAAGATTACCTGAAATCGCAGGGACGGTTCCGGCATCTGGACCCGGCGGACATCGTCAAGGTCCAGGATCACGTCGATATGGAATACGCCAAACTGATCCACAAGGTCAAAACATCCGTCCCGTGGTCGTAAAGCGGCGGGGACGCTAACCATAAAATACACATAAGGTGGCTTGAGCATGAATACAGTCGCATTTAGCAGTTGGAACGGCAAGATTCTGGATAATCGAAAAGGCGCCGGAGCCAAAGCCGCAAAGACCGCGGAGCTGAAACTTCCCGTCCAATATGGCGGAAAGAAGATCGCGGCTCTGATGGGATGGAACGGCCTGGTGGTGATGGATCCGAAGGCGGATGTTCTTTCCCTGACCCTGGCCTATCTCAAGGAGGCCCGAAAGCTGTCCTGCGGCGAATGTTCCGTCTGCATGATCGGCATCGACAAGGTCCTAACCGTTTTGAAAGGCATGGCGGCCGGCAAGGGGAGCAAGAAGGATCTTGCGGAAATTGAAACGATCGCCGGCGGGGTCGCCGCCAACGCCAAATGCAACTTCGGCCGCGCGACGGCGCTCATGCCCGTGCTCGATGCCGTAAAATATTACAGAGCGGACTTCACGGCCCTTGCAGTAGGCAAGGCGAAGCCGGCGGAAAAATCCTATGGTGTCGCCGTGACGGCCCCCTGTATGCAGGCCTGTCCTGCCGGCCTCGACATTCCGGGCTATATCGAACTCATCCGGAACGACCGTTTCGGCGAATCCCTCGACCTGATCCGCGAGCGCTGCATCCTGCCTGGTGTGATCGGGCGCGCCTGCACGCATCCCTGTGAGAGCGCCTGCGTGCGCAATGCAATCGACGAGCCGCTGGCGATCCGGCTGCTCAAGCGGGCGGCGGCCGACGCGGACCTCGCGGGCGGCGCCTCGGCGCTTTCGGCTCCCGGCGAAGCGAAAAAGGACAAGATTGCCGTGATCGGGGCCGGTCCGGCCGGACTGGCGGCGGCGTATCATCTGCGCCGCAGGGGCTATCCGGTCACGGTTTTTGAAGCACTGCCCCGAGCAGGCGGCATGGCGACCGTTGGGATTCCCGATTACCGTCTCCCAAAGGATGTCCTGAACCACGAAGTGGACCTGATCAAGCGTATGGGCGTGGCGTTCAAGTACAACAGCAAAATCGAAAAAATCAACTTGGCCGACCTCAAAAAACAGGGGTACAAGGCCCTGTTCCTGGCCATCGGCGCCCACGTGGGGACGAAGATCGGCTGTGACGGCGAGGACGCCGGATACGACGGCTTCATCCAGGGGGCTGAGTTCCTGCGGCACTTAAGCTTAGGGGGCAAGGTGGCGGCCCGGAAAAAAGTTGTCATCATCGGCGGCGGCAACGTGGCCCTCGATTGTGCGCGCAGTTGCGCCCGGCTCGGTTTTGAAGACGTCGAAATCCTCTACCGCCGGTCCCGGGCCGAAATGCCCGCCAGCGGCGAAGAGATCCGCGAGGCGCAGGAGGAAGGAATCAAATTCAACTATCTCAAGGCCCCTGTGAAGATCTTGGCCAAGGACGGAAAAGTCACGGGTCTGGAATGCCTTAAAATGAAACTCGGTGAACCCGATCAGAGCGGCCGCCGCCGACCCATCCCGATCAAGGGCTCGGAAGCGCGCATGAAGGCCGACATGGTCATTGCCGCCACGGGCCAGAAGTCCGACCTGGCGCTGATTTCAGGCAAGGACGGCGTGGAAACGACCGAATGGGGTTCAATCAAGGCCGATTCCGTCACCTTCAAGACCAGCGTGGAAGGGATCTTCGCGGGCGGCGACTGCGTGAGCGGTCCGGCGACCCTTATAGAGGCCCTGAACGCCGGCAACAAGGTTGCCCACAGTATCGACTGCGCCCTGCTTGGAAAGAGTTATTCCGACGAGGATCCATTTGCCGGTGTTGAGACCGGCGCCCAGCGCGAAGCGGGGCTTGTCGTCAAAAAGGCCGCGGCAAAGGTGAATTTCCTCGATGTCGCCCGGCGGTTGGCGGACGTCGCCGAGGTCGAAGGCGGCTTCAGCGCCGCCGAAGCCAGGGCCGAAGCAGAGCGATGTCTGCGCTGTTACCGGCTGATGGTCTGGGAATAGGCCACCCTTCCATGGAAGCCGGGCAGGAAACGAGGCCTTCCTGCGTTTGCAGAATGAAAAATATCAGAAAATAAAGGGGTTTCAAATGGTAAACATGACGATAGACGGCAAAAGCGTTCAGGCGAAAGAGGGTGCCAGCGTCCTGCAGAAGATCCGGGATCTGAGGATCGACATGCCGACCCTCTGTTACCATCCGGAGCTGAAAGCATTCGGGGCATGCCGCCTCTGCACGGTGGAAGTCAGGGCGAACGGCAAATGGCAGTTGGCCGCCTCCTGCGAGCTTCCCGTAGAGAAGGGCCTGGAGGTCAAAACTGCGTCGGAGAAGGCCGTGGAGGCCAGAAAACTGGCCGCGGAACTGCTCTATTTCCAATATCCGACAACCACCGCCGTCCGCGATATCACCGTGAAGCTGGGGGGCTCCGTTACACCGGCCGAGGCCGAGGGCCATGACTGCATACTCTGCGGACTATGCACGCGCACCTGCAGGGATGTCGTGGGCGTTTCGGCCCTGACCTTTGCCGACCGCGGCCTGGGCCGCGATCTGGACGCGCCGAAGATCGCGTTTACCGCCGACCGCTGCATCGGCTGTGGGTCATGTGCCTATGTCTGCCCCACGGGCTATGTGAAAATGGAGTCCATCGACGACAAGCGCATGATCTGGAACAAGGTCTTCAAAATGTCCGCCTGCAATTCCTGCGGACGCTACTTCGCGCCCGTGGAGCAACTGGAATACATCAGCCGGGCGACCGGGACATCGATGGCCGTTCTGTCCACCTGTGTGAGTTGCCGCTGATCAATTTTTATAATATTGTTGTCAAGACCGCGCTTGACAACAAGGCGGCCTTGCTTTATAGGGGGGCGCCTGAGCCGAACATTCCTCAGTAGCTCAGTCGGTAGAGCAGATGGCTGTTAACCATCGGGTCCGTGGTTCGAGTCCGCGCTGAGGAGCCAAATAAAAAAAGGGGTTAGCCGAATCATGGTTAGCCCCTTTTACTTTGCATGGTGATGCTGTCCCAACTCTGCACACTCCCCGGTATAAGGGTAGAGGGGAAGACCATATCTCGATTTTAGACTAATATCGGTCACACCACTGAAAATCATTCACGTGGTTAATTTTCGGTTCATCCGCTTGATAGTTGACTATAGCAGAGCATACATCTATTTTGAAAGATATCCTTACTTTCAAGTCGTAATCCGCTGTTATTATTGCATTGACAAATAAGAGCGCTAGTCTTATAGCCACCCTACAAAAAGCAAATTCTTATCAACCCTGCGTGAGCCTTGGATCAGCCGGCAGATTAGCAGGAGTGTGATAGAATATAACCTTCAATACACTAAATACAGGTTAATTTAGTTACTGCAAGATCAAACATAGTCAATTAAGAAGCATTTGGAGGAAAGATTGTCAATAAAAAGGCTATTTGGGGGGATTGATACTCGTAGGCCGACCATGAATGTATTATTGAGGCTATGTCTCGTACCGGTGCTTCTGATCATGGCTTCCCCGGTTTTCGCTCAGGAGCAGGTCGCTGTTCCCCGTTTTGCCGTCAATCAGTACGTGGTCAGGGGTGACACCATTCTCGGCGCGGCCCGGATCGCGGCGCTTGTCAAGCCCTTCACCGGCCCCGACCGCGATTTCGGGGATGTGCAGCAGGCGCTCGAGGCGCTCGAGACAGCCTACCGGAGCAAGGGGTACAACTCGGTGATGGTCGTCCTGCCGGCGCAGGAGCTCAGAGGGGGGGATGTCCTCATCACGGTCATCGAATCCAAAATCGCGGGCATTTCCGTCGAGGGGAACAAGCATTTCAGTACAGCCAACATTCTGGCCGGGTTTCCGACCCTCCAGAAGGGGAAGTCTCCCCTGGTCCACAGGGTTTCCCAGAACCTGCGCGTCGTCAACGAGAACCCGGCCAAAAAGGCGACCTTGCAGTTGCAGAGCGGCGCGAACGAAGACGAGCTCAACGCCGTTCTGAAGATCACCGACGAAAAACCCTGGAGGCTGGGACTGACCTTCGACAACACCGGCAACAAAGCCACCGGCGACTACCGCCTCGGCCTGATGGGTCAGCACTTCAACCTTTTCAACCGCGATCACGTGGGAACGATTCAGTTTGCCACCTCCCCGGATAAAATGGACAAGGTCGCCAGCTACAGCGCATCCTACCGGATCCCGATCTACCGCTTCGGCGATTCGATGGATATCTTCGGCGGCTATTCGGACGTGGACTCCGGCACCATGCAGATCAACCTCGGGGATGACACGGCGAGCTTTCTTTCCAACATCACTTCCAGCGGCAAGGGGATCGTCTCCGGCATCCGGTATAACTACAACCTGCGCCGTTTCGGCGCGTACGAGCACAGACTGGTGGGAGGCCTGGATTACCGCCGCTACGATCAGAATCTGGCGATGCAGTTCGGCGACATCACGAGCACCGGCGACACCACGGTGACCGCCCATCCGTTGAGCCTCACCTACAGCGGCGCGCTGGGCTTCACGGGAGGCGACGCCGGCTTCTACTTCGGGGTGGTTCGCAATGACCGCTGGGGTAGCGGCGAACAGTCGGACTATGACAAACAGCCTGGTCAACCGCCCGTTGATTACACCATCCTTCGTTTCGGCGCCAACGCAGGGCACGCGTTCTTTGGCGACTGGCAGCTCCGGCTGCTGTTCAACGGCCAGTACACCGACAATACATTAATCTCCGGCGAGCGGTTCGGGTTCGGCGGAAGCGCCGGAGGGCGCGGCTACCAGGAGCGCGAGGTATCGGGCGACCAGGGATACGCCGGCACGGCGGAGATCTACACGCCCGACTTGGCCCGCTTTCTCTTCATCCCCAAAGCCGGACTGCGACTGCTCGGTTTCTACGACGACGGGGTCACCTTCAAGAACCATCCCGCCCGCGGGGAGGCGGACCGAAATGAGCCTGCCTCCGCGGGGGCCGGGCTGCGGCTGACCTGGTCGAAACATTTTATTTTTGCCCTGGACTGGGGCTATGCCCTGCGTTCGCTCCCGGGGGAAGGCGCCACGCGGTCGGGAGACAGCAGGGTTCACTTCAGGGCGATGCTGACGTTTTGACGGGTTTTCTCTCTTCAAAGGTTTCCAGACACGAGCAGACAGGAGGTTTGTAGCCCATGAAACCGATCCATCATATCCGGATATTGAAGCGCCTGCGAGGAGGACTCGGCACAGCCGTGCTCCTGGGGATCCTGATCCCCCAACTGGCCCTTGCCAACCCGCTCGGCCCGAAGGTCGTAAGCGGCCAGGCGAGCTTCACCGCGCAGGGCAAGACCCTGACCGTCACCAACAGCGACCGGGCGATCATCAACTGGCAGGACTTCTCCATCGCGGGCGGCGAGCTCACCCGCTTCATCCAGCCCACCGCCACGAGCGCCGTCCTGAACCGTGTCGTCGGCAACAACCCGAGCGCCATCTACGGCGCCCTGCAGTCCAACGGCCGGGTCTATCTGGTGAACGCAAACGGCATCTTCATCGGCCCCAGCGCCACGATCGACGTCAACGGCCTTGTCGCCTCCACGCTCAACATCTCGGACAGTGACTTCAAGGCCGGCAGGATCAACTTCAGCGGCGGGCCGCTTGCCGGCAGGATCGAAAACCAGGGGGCAATCCGCACCCCGGCGGGCGGCAGCATCTACCTGATCGCCCCGGATATCACCAACAGCGGCGTCATTAACGCCCCCAACGGCGACATCCTGCTGGCCGCAGGCCGGCAGGTCAGCCTCGTGGAGAGCACGACGCCCGAGATCGCCGTTGTCGTCAGCGCCCCGGGGAATGAGGCTCTGAACCTCGGCCGGATCATCGCGGAGGCGGGCAGGATCGGCATTTACGGCGGTCTCATCCGGCACCGGGGGATCGTCAGCGCCGACAGCGCGGTCATGGACAAGACCGGCGCCGTCCGCTTCCGGGCGACGAAAGACATCACGTTTGACAAGGACAGCGTGACCACCGCCAATGGACCAAAAGGCGGCAGCATCACCGTCCAGTCAACGGAGGGCACGACGCTGGTGTCGGGCGCCGTCGAGGCGAAGGGAAGCAGCGACAGGGGCGGCACGATCCAGCTGCTCGGCCGGCACGTCGGCGTCATCGACGCGGCGCAGATCGACGCTTCCGGCGAGAATGGGGGCGGCATGGTCCTGGTCGGCGGCGACTACCAGGGCAAGAACCCCGACGTCCAGAACGCCGACAGAACGTACTTTGGAACAGATGCGATCATCCGGGCCGATGCCTTCACCAATGGCGACGGCGGGAAGGTGATCCTGTGGGGCAACGAGGCGACGCGCGCTTACGGCAGTATCAGCGCCCGGGGCGGGGAGCTCTCCGGAAACGGCGGGCTTATTGAAACCTCCGGACATTATCTCGACGTTGCCGGAGCAGGCATAAACGCGTCCGCCCCAAAGGGCAATCCCGGCACCTGGCTGCTTGACCCTTATGATGTTACCATCGCAACTGGGAGCACGGCGGGGGGCAGTTTTTCCGGCGGATCACCGGATATCTGGACCCCAGATGATATTTCTTCTAATATCGATCCAACCGTAATATCTGGCATACTTGATGCCACAACCCCTACCAATGTTATAGTAAACACAGGAACCACAGGCGATGGCGGTCCCGGGTTGGGTAATATTAGCGTATTGAGTCCCATAACCTGGGATAAAGCATCATCACTGACGCTTAATGCTAACAATAATATAGTCCATCAATGCGACTATTACCGGTACCCATGCGTCGGCCACACTCACACTCAACGCACCCGGCTCGATTTCCCAGGGAGCAGCAGTTCAGGTTTCAAAACTGGAGCTGCTTGGCGGCGGCGCTTACACGCTTAACAATACCTCCAACAGCATCGGCACACTGGCGGGGAGTGTCGGTTCGCTCAGCCTGCAAAACAACGGCCCCCTCACTATCGGAATGGTGAACGGCAACGGCGGTCTGTCTGCGACGGGCAACGTGACATTGACTGCTTTGACTGACCTCGGCAACATAAACATCAACGGAGTTTTAATTTACACGGACACGGGGGTAGTCACCCTTAACGCCGGAGGAACGATAAATGAGACGACAGTAGGAGATGACAAAGGAGGGGTCTGGGCCGCTACCCTGAACACCACATCCAACAGTGGCCAGAGCTTGGACGGCGGCAACGAAGTCAGCAGCTTCAGTGCCACTAATACCGGCAGTGGGGCGATAAGCCTGGTGAACACGGCACCGGGAACGGTTCCTGCGAACACTCTAACGGTTACCGGCATCACCCAGGCGGCTGGGCAAAACATCTCGGTAAACAATACCGGGAACATAAACATAACCGGTACGATCGGCGGCGGTGCCGTGACCAATCTGACCGCCGACGGTACAATTAGCCAGAGCGGCGCCGGCATCATCACAACAACCGGCCTGGTCGCCAACGCTACCAACGGCATAACCTTGAACGGCAACAACATACTTACCAACTTTAGCGGCTCAATCACCAGCGGTGGGGGGGCGAAGCTGGCGGCAGCATCGAACTGAAAAATGTTGGGGCTGGTGTGATAACGATCGGCAATATCACTAATGATACCACCGGCCTTTTGGAGGCCGATAGCGGCATTACTATAAACAGTATCGGGGGTATAAACATCAACGGCCTTATTAGCACGGCATCAGGGGGTGTCAGCCTTGTCTCCTCCGCAGGCCCCATTACCGCTGTATCCGCGGTCCCGAAACATGTGACTGGATACTACCTTTCCGCCGATGCCATTGGCGGCATCGGCACGAGCGTTTCTCCCCTCAAGACGTCAATCAGCACCCTTGATGCAACGATCGCTTCAGCGGCTCCGTGGGGAGACATTGTCATCACAAACACGGGGGCGTTAAATATAAATACACTCGTAAGTAATGGTAGTGGTACCATGGGTGGAGGTAAAATTCTGATTAACAATACTGGTTCTATAACGACCGGTGTGAATCTCGTCCGGGGCTACGGAGATGTGACCATCATCGCCAACAGTCCCCTGACCATCGGCACAGGCGGCGTGACATCCAATACCGGAAATATTACCCTTACGGCGGGTGCAACCGGACTTGGCGTGACAACGGATATCATGAATATAAACGGTCCCGTGAATGCCGCTGCAGGAAATATCGTACTTTCAGCAGGCAATACAATCAACGTGAATCCTCCTGATGGGAATCTCAACTGCCTGGGTCTGCCCGGGTGCGTATCCAAAACGGAAAACCTGAACGGAGAAGCACCCCCACCGACGCCGACCTGCCCGACGGGCCAGCAACTGGTGGGTGGTATTTGCCAACCCATCACGTGCCCCACGGGTTATCATCTGGTGGGCAGTACCTGCCAGGCGATTACCTGCCCGACGGGCCAGCAACTGGTCGGCAATACGTGCCAGCCTATCATCTGCCCGGCGGGCCAGGAGCTGGTCGGCAACCTCTGCCAGCCCATCGCCTGCCCCGGCGGCAAGGTGTGGGCCGCCGGCGGCTGCAGTTGCCCGGCCGGCACCATCGACTATGCGGGCGTCTGCAAGACGCCGAGCATCGTGCCGGGAACAGACAGCTCTACGGTCATCTACTTCCCCATTACGGAGGAACTGACGGAACCGCTTCAGGTTCTGGTGAAATCAATTATCAATACGGTGGATCCGTCCCTTTTCAGGACCTCGGGTTCACCGGCTGGAGGCGCTGGAGATGATCTCAAACCCAAGAAGAACTATTGCAATTAAGCTGACATTGGCCCTGTTGGTTTTTCTGGCGCCGATATCCCCGGCCTGGGGGGCCGAACCGGCCGGAACGGTCACCCATCTCAGCGGCCCCCTGATGGTAAAGAAGGCGGATGGCAGCGTCCGGGCGCTGTACATCAATTCCGCGGTGGAAGAGGGGGATGTGCTGATCACGGAGAAGCGGACCTATGCACGGCTCAAGATGCGCGACAACAGCGATATCACTCTTCGCCCCAATGCGCATTTTAAGATAGAGCAGTTCACTTTCAACAAGGACCGTCCCGGCGAGGACCGGTCGTTCTACAACCTGACCAAGGGCGGCATGCGGACGGTCACCGGGCTGATCGGTAAACGCGGGAATATGGACGGCTACCGCCTGACCACGCCGACGGCCGTCGCGGGTATCAGAGGCACGGGCTTCGGAGCCACCTTCTGCAATCAGGATTGTGGAAGTCTGCCCGATGGCCTGTATATCGAGGTTTTCGAGGGCGCGATCATCGTTTACAACAAGGCGGGGTCGCAGATTTACACCGTGGGACAGTACGGATATGTGTCGGGGCCGGACAACGCGCCGGTGCTGCTGCCCGGAGAGCCTAAAATTCCGACGTTCTCGCCGCCGCCTTCCGTGCCGCCCCTGACATTCGGTCCCGGGGGACCGCCGCCGGAGCCGCCGTCCTGTGAGGTGAGGTAAAAGAGAGAGGGACTGGAACAGCCTTGTTCACGCGGAGAACCTACGATTTTTATAATCACGGTCACGGTCCTATCCTGAACATCATGGGGGCTTTTCCCCACGGTTCTTTGATCAGTTTCTTTTGAATATAGATCGCAGCCATATACTTTTCTTTTGTTAATCTGCAGTTGTAGTTAACAAGGGTTCACTGTTTGTTAGTAGGCATATCGCTTAATTTGCGCTAAAGCTCTTTTATATTGGAATAATACGGTAGATGAAAAGTTCTTACAGCTGTACGTCCTGCCGAGCCAATAATAAAAAGGGGTTAGCCGACTGACGGTTAGCCCCTTTTACTTTGCCTGGTGATACTGTCCCCACTCTGCACCCTGCCCGGCATAAGGGTAGAGGGGAAGACCATATCTCGATTTTAGACTAATATCGGTCACACCATTGAGAAATCATTCACGTGGTTAATTTTCGGTTCATCCGGTTAATGCATAACTTCCTCCTACCATGAGTTCATGTATAAGAGAATTTACTGTGGTATTTTAAATTTAAGAATGAACCATGGAAAGGCGGGAGGACTTACTACTGTAGTCCACAGACCCAACGCTTACCTAAAAGTTTAAGACTTTTAATGGTAATCTGCATTTATAAGTAATTATTACATTTGACACAAAACCAAATTTAGTGTCTATTCTTATGCATAGGTATTTATACGGTTTTGACTGAGAACCCTCAAACAGTCATAGCTTGATATTAAGTTACCTTTCCAACCTCTCGGATCATCTAAACATAGGGGCCAACCCAATGAAAGATCAATTTGAGACAAAAGAGGCATTGATTCAAGAACTGGTTTCTTTAAGGCAGAGGATTTCAGAGCTGGAGCGATCGGAATCAGAGCGTAAGCAGGTGGAGGAGGACCTTCACGAATCCGAGGAAAAATATCGAAACATCCTTGAGAACATCGAAGACGGCTACTTTGAAGTCGATCGGGCCGGCGATTTCACATTCTTCAACCCTTCTATTTGCCGTATCCTTGGTTACCCAAAAGAAGAAATGCTGGGCATGAACTTCAGGGCATACATGGACGCCGAAAATGCGAAGAAGGTCTTTCAGGCTTTTAACGAGGTTTATGTAACCGGGATTCCCAAAAAGGGCTTTGAGTGGGAGGTGATTAGAAAAGACGGCGCCAGGATGTATATCGAGGTGTCGATATCTCTTATTGTAAGGCCGGGGGAGAAACCAACCAGGTTTCGTGGCATTGCCCGCGACATCACCGAACGCAAGCTGGCGGAGGAGGCGTTGCATGAAAGTGAAGGGAAGTATCGTTGGGTGTTGGATAATATGGCGGACGTCATAACGGTCATGGACATGGATCTGCGCTTCACCTATGTCAGCCCCTCCATCATGCGTATGCGGGGATACACGGCTGAAGAGGCCACGGCGCATACTTTTGAACAGGTCATGACGCCTGAATCCCTGCAGATCATAGCTAAGGTCTTTGAAGAAGAGATGAAATTGGAAGCCAGTGGTACGGCAGATCCCGGCAGAAGCCGTATCTTGGAAACGGAGCAATACAGAAAGGACGGTTCCATCGTTTGCATGGAGAACCACCTGTCATTTTTACGGGACGAGGCACAGAAGGCCGTGGGCATTATCTCGTTGACCCACGATATCACCGACCGCAAGCGGGCGGAGGAGGCGCTTAGGGAAAGCGAAAATAAGTATAACGAACTTGCCCATTTCTTGCCCCAAATCGTCTTTGAAACTGACATGAAAGGCAATATAACCTTCGTTAACCACGCTGCCTATTACATTTCCGGTTACTCACCTGAAGATTTCGAGAAGGGATTTAACGTATTACAGTTGCTTGTTCCCGAAGAATGGGACCGTGCAAGATTTAATATACAGGGCCTATTGCATGGTAAAGAACTCCAAAGTAACGAATTTACCTTCCTGAGAAAGGACGGTCGTACTTTTCCCGTCATAGCCAATGCCGTTCCCATTGTTCGGAATAATCAAACAGTAGGTTTGCGAGGGTTTGTCGTAGACATCACCGAGCGCAAACGGGCGGAGGAGGCGCTAAAAAAGAGCGAAGAGAGGTTCAGGGAATTGTCGGATTCATTGCCCCAGGTCGTTTTTGAAATGGATTTGAGGGGCATACTCACTTATGTCAACAGGAATGCCTTTGATCTGTTTGGTTATACCCAGGAGGATTTCATAAATGGGATGAACGCTCTCGAATTGGTGATTCAAGAAAATCGGGAAGAGGCGGGAAAAAACATTGGCAAAATCATGCAGGGAGAAATATTGGGAGGTATAGAATATACAGTTCAGAAGAAAAATGGGGAGGCTTTCCCCGTTGAGATCCATTCGAGACGTATTCTCCATGACGGCAAACCAATCGGGCTAAGAGGGATTATAATAGATATCACCGAGCGCAAAAAGGATGAAGAGCACCTGAAGGAAACCCTTGAGAGCCTTAGGAAAGCGTTTGGCGTCACCATTCAGGCTATGGTGTCGGCCATTGAGTCAAGAGATCCCTATACAGCCGGCCACCAGACACGGTCGGCGGATCTTGCCCGTGCCATTGCCACGGAGATGGGTTTATCTCGTGAGAAAATAGATGGAATCCGAGTGGCGGGTTCCATCCATGACATTGGAAAACTCTCCATACCCGCAGAGATATTGTCAAAGCCTACCAAGCTGACACAGATAGAGTTTTCCCTGATTAAGGAACACGCTCGAAAAGGATACGAGATGCTGAAGGATGTGGAATCCCCCTGGCCCTTGGCAGAGATTGTCCACCAGCACCACGAACGGATGGATGGTTCAGGCTATCCACGAAATCTGACAGGGGATGACATTTTAATCGAGGCCCGCATTCTTGCTGTTGCCGACGTGGTGGAAGCCATGGCCTCACACAGGCCCTATCGTCCTGGCTTGGGCATTGATGCAGCTCTGAATGAAATCGAGAAGAATAAAGGAATATTTTATGACAACGCCGTCGCAGATGCCTGCCTAAGATTATTCAGGGAAAAGGGATACAAGATAGATTGATAAAAAATAATGGGAACACCTTATATGAATCAGATTTTGAGATACAATCCCGGAGAAGCATGCGGCCATCAGACATTATGAATACGAGGCACACCAGATGAACCATCATGAGTCTCCTCATCCGCGCATTTCCAGAATAAAAACCTACATTCTTTGGGGAACGGTAGCGTGGACGGTTATCGTGGCCGCTTCCCTCCTGTGGAACATCCTTTATACTAAGAATCAAACCCTGGCCAAATCAGACGTGATGGCGCGCCTTGCCTTTGAAAAAGACACAGCTTTCCGGATCTGGGTGACATTCCATGGCGGCGTGTATGTGCCGGTCACCGCAGAGACACAATCCAACCCATATCTTAATGTTCCCGAAAAGGACGTAATGTTAGGATCCGGTAAACCCATTACTCTAATGAATCCAGCCTATGTCATGCGCCAGTACTATGAAAAGATTGAAGACAAAGGTGGTGTCAAAGGTCACATCACCAGCCTCAAGCCCCTTCGCCCGGAAAACAAGCCCGATCTCTGGGAGGAACAATCTCTCCAAAGTTTTGAAACCGGAAAGAAAGAGGCAACCACCATTCAAACCCTGGGTAACACAGAATATGTGCGTTTAATGAAGCCTTTCGTGACTGCAAAAGGATGCCTGAAATGCCATGCATCACAGGGATACAAGGAGGGCGAAATCCGGGGAGGCATCAGCGTCTCCGTTCCTATGGCTCCCTTGAGGATTCTTGAAAGGAATCAAATCGTCATGATTTCAGGAATTCATGCACTTTTCTGGGGACTGGGATTAGTGGGAATCATCCTTTTTGGCAAACGCATCCTGAAGAGTGAAAAGGAGCGGGCTCACGCGGAACAGGAACTTCGTATCTCCGAAGAAAAGCTGGCCAAGGTCTTCCAGGCGTCGCCGGACTGGATCACCATCACGACCCTTGAAGAGGGGCGCTATATCGACGTGAATGACGCCTTTGTGTTCATGACCGGATATAACCGGGAAGAGGCAATCGGGAAAAATGCCGAGGAACTCGGCCTCTGGGTCAATCCGGAAATAGGGTCAAAAGCATTGGAGATGCTGCGGGAACAGGGATCTCTGCATAACTTTGAAGTAGAGCTGCGCATGAGATTCGGAAAGATTCACTCCATGCTCTGGTCAGCGGAAAAGATCGAACTCAAGGGGCAGCGTTACCTTGTCAATGCGGTCAAGGACATCACGACACGCAAGGAAATGGAGCAGGAGATCAAGCGTATCGCCTATCATGATCCCCTGACGGGCCTGCCGAACAGGATGCTTCTCATCGACCGCCTGACCATGGCTATGAGCCAAGCCGATAGAAACCGGAACAAGGTGGCCTTCATGATGCTCGACCTTGACAAGTTCAAGGAGGTCAATGATACACTCGGCCACCATATCGGGGATCTGCTTCTGAAATCTGTTGCGGAAAAATTGACGAGTATCCTCCGGCAAGTAGATACTGTTGCCCGCTTCGGTGGAGATGAATTCGTTCTCGTACTCCCTGAACAAAAAGATGCCCAGGCTGCCCTGCAGGTTGCCCGGAAGATTTTGGATGCTTTCCGGGACACTATTGTTCTGGACGGACACACATTGACCATCACAGCCAGTATCGGGATTTCCCTATATCCCGATCATGGCGAAGATATTGACACCATTCTGAAAAACGCCGACAGCGCCATGTATCAGGCAAAGCAAGAAGGACGGGGCCGATACCAGCTATATAACAAGGCCTAAAGATGTGATACTAATCGCATCTACCTATTCAAAGGTTTCCAACTTGACGGGGGCTTGATATCAATCCGTAATCCTCATCGCAATGATGAACCCAAAGTTGTAGCTTTGTAGGTATATTGTTTAATTTATGTTAAGTACCCTTTTATATTGGAATAATAGGGTTGATGAAAAGTTCTTACATCTGTGTGTCCCGCCGAGCCAATAATAAAAAGGGGTTAACCGACTGACGGTTAGCCCCTTTTACTTTACCTGGTGATGCTGTCCCCACTCTGCCCCCTGCCCGGCATAAGGGTAGAGGGGAAAAGACCATATTCCGACTTCAGACTAATATCGGTCCCACCATTGAAAAATCATTCACGTGGTTAATTTTCGGTTCATCCGGTTAATATATAACTTCCTCCTACCATGAGTTCATGTATAAGAGAATTTACTGTGGTATTGTAAATTTAAGAATGAACCATGGAAAGGCGGGAGGACTTACTACTTCCTGGGTTTTCGAATCCTTACTACAGTGTGTCCCATGCCTTCCTAAACCATGATAAGTTGATTGGATTTTTGAATCCTTGTTACGATGGAGGATTGGTTCGGAAGGCCCTGGTTCTCTGCTTTTCCCATCTCATGACAGGAGGTGTGAAAAATGAGCAAGACATCTTTTAGCGGGTTTCTGGGTGTAGACATTTCAAAGGACAAGTTTGATGCCTATTGCATAGACATCACAGGAGAGAAACATTTCTATCTTTCCTGTCCCATGGACAGAGCGGGATTTGAAAAATTGGTGAGCCACCTGGAAGCGTTATCTATGCCCCAGGAGAGTCTTCTGATCGGCATGGAGTCGACCGCCTGCTATCACATGAATCTGTTTTCGTTCCTTCTTGCAGGGGGATATACGGCGGTTATCATCAATCCTCTGCTCATTTCCAACTTCGTAAAGATGCAGTTGCGGAAGACCAAGACAGACAAAAAGGATGCTCTTGTCATCGCGCAGTTTCTATTGATGCACAGGGATACACTGGCACAGACAAGCATCTCCCCTCACGTCTCCGACCTTCGGGATTTGTCTCGTCAGCGGGAGAGTCTGCTCAGCCAGATGACGGCTCTGAAATGCGATATGAAGCGTCTCTTGACGATTACGTTTCCGGAGCTGGAAAAACTGACGGGCGTTTTCACAAAGTCCATTCTGAAGCTTGTGAGCCGTTTTCCGTCTGCCCATGCCATCGTCCAGGCAGACCCGGCAGAGATAAACCAACTTCTGATGGATCACTCCATGGGAAGAAACGCTGCAAAGACCACACAAGCCATTATCCAGGCGGCCCGCTCTTCAATCGGAACGACGAGTCCTTCAAGGGAACTGATCCTCAAACAGAAGGCCGATGTTTTGATTCATCTGGAGGGCCATCTGAAAGAACTGACAGCCTTGATGATTGAGTTGTGCCGCTCTGACATGGGAAATGACATTGACATCATGACTTCTTTGCGGGGGATTGGTGAAAAAACAGCGACAAACTTTCTCGTCGAGATGGGAGGTGATATCCAGAAGTTCAAAGATCACAAAAAGCTCATTGCCATGGCGGGGCTTGATCCTGCCATATACCAGTCCGGCAAGCATGATGGGCACGGCAGGATTACCAAGCGTGGGAACCGTCATCTCAGGAGGGTGATCTGGCTCATGACCATCAGGGTCATCCAGTTCAATGATTGTTTCCGACAACACTATAACAAGAGAAAGCAGGATGGCCTTCCTTTCAAAAAGGCGGTTCTGGCCACTGCCCATAAGCTTCTGAGGGTCATTTATGCCATGCTCACCCAAAAAACATCTTTTTGCTATGTGGCGAACTCATGATAGTTGACTGTAGTCAAGCATCCGGTTGTTTTGGAAGGTATACATCCTTTCAAGTGGAAATGAATGGCGATCATTGCTATACTTGCAGACAGAGAGAGTGCGTCTCAAAACAGCCAAAAGGAGGGTAGTGAACATGAAAAGGATACAGATAGTTGCAATATGCGGTTTATTGGCACTTCTGACCGGATGTGGCGGAGGCGATACAACAACACCGACATCTTCAATAAGCGGTTATATCGCTGATGGTTACCTGAAAAATGCTACAATATTTATTGACGTGAACAACAACTTCCAGCTGGATGCAGGTGAGCCCAACACTACATCAGGTCCTGGTGGATACTACCGACTGACCAATCTGGGTCCGGCGTTGATGCAGTATCAAGTGGTGGTCTTGGCACAGGCTGGTGTGACTTATGACGAAGATAACCCGAGTCAGCCAATAGCCAACAGTTATCTGTTGTGCGCTCCTTCTGGGGCGACAGGCTTTATTAGCCCGTTTTCAACACTAGTTCAGGAGAGAATGACTGCCGACCCGACTTTGACGCTGTTGCAGGCAGTTGAGCAAGTCCGGACAGAGTTGGGGCTTGCTGTGGGTACAGATCCACTTGGCAATTATATTACCGGAAATAACCTTGCACTGCACACCATGGCACAGGAGATGGTTGCCCTGATGATAGAGCAGCGGGCACAGATTATGAGTGAGGACGGAACTATAGTTGATCCGGTCCGCTATCTTCAGATGCTGCGTATAATGAATACAGAGCTTACCAGATTGATGCAGAACGCAAATAATGGAGATGGTTTACATAACCAATTCATGGCAACCATGCGTACTAGAATACGAACTGCTCTTGGGGGTTAGGTAGAGTTTAAATGCTAAAGTTAAGTATCACTCTCTAACTTCCTCCTCTAAGGAAGATGCACCCGGTTGAATTTCCTTTTCGTAGTGGATTTCTAATGTCAATCGTGTTAGTGGAAAATAAATAAGAATTATTATCTACATAAAGTTCCTAAACCCTTCAACCTTGTATAAGGGAACCATGGACTGATTATTGAAATCCCGTGTCTTAAAAGAGTACGGGGTTTTGTATTTTATGATGGAAAATATAATCACCAATTTTTAAATTATTCTGATAAAAGTAAGAATAACAAACAATAAGCGAGGAAGGAAAAATGAAACATTCTGGGATGGTAAAAGTTTTCTTCAGTGTTCTGCTGCTGAGTGTTTTTTTGTGTTCAGTGAGTTGTCAGACAGTCCCGGGCGGTTCGGTTCAGCAACCCTTTGGTGGTTCTCCAGCACAAACCTACAGGAGCGAAAAACTCTGTTCCTTGCTCACAAAGGAGGAAGTCGGGGCTGTATTGAAAATGAAGATAGCTGAGCCGAAATTTTTCGTTAATGAATGCACATACAAACCCGCTCAGCCATCATCCTTTGTAGGGTTTAATATCCAGATTAGCACGGATGATGGATCACAGTTCAACTACAACAAAGAATCTGGGAAAAAACAGGGCAGAAAGATTATAGAAGTGAAAGGTATAGGGGATAGCGCTTATTTTGATGATGCGTTTTTAAATGTATTGAAAGGGAATGTCTGGCTTAATTTTTCTACCTCAAGCCATGGACGTCACCCTTCAAAGGAAGCGATAAAAACCCTTGCCAAAAAGGCAGTTGATAGGCTCCAGTAGCAATATAAAAACCCCGGATAAAAAAAGCAAGAAGTCCGAGGATGACATTTGCTTGGAGGACGAGTCATCACAATTTTTATGCTCAAGAAAAAAGGCAGGGCCATTTGACCCTGCCTTTTTAATTGAGTTCAAGTGGTAATCTTCAATTGTTAGCGTATAAAAATTCTAAGGACTTGACGGTATTATCGCTTAAATTATGCTAAGTACTCTTTTATGTTGGTATAATACGGTTGATGAAAAGTTCTTACAGCTGTGTGTCCTGCCGAGCCAATTAAAAATAAAGAGGCTAACATGTCTGTTAGCCCCTTTATTTTTTAAGCTCATTGCATGATCAGAAATTCACTTTTCAACTCAGCTCAGGGGCATATCCTCCCCATTCCTCCGATCACTTGGCCTTGTGCTTTGCCGCCTTACCCGGAAGTTTCGGGGTCCGCCTGAGGGTCGAGGGGCAGCACCTTCTTGTAAACTGCGATCGAGAGAAAACCCGCCACATACATCCAGAGGCCGAACAGGCCCGATGTGAAGAACATGGAACTGTAGAAATCGCCCATGTAATCCTGGATGAGCAGCGCAATCGCCATGGCCAGGGTCGCGTTTCTCAGTCCCGTCTCCAGGGAGATGGCCCTGGCCTGATAGTTATTTATTCCAACAAGCTTCGGGAAGATTCCTCCCACAAGCATACCCAGCAGCGTGAGCACGAAGACCGTCGCATAGAAGGTAAAACCGTACCGCTCGGTGTCGGCAAACATTTCGAGGTTGCTGATCAGTCCCGCGATAATCAGGGAAAGCAGGGCGATTACGCCCAGAATGGAGAAGAAGGGGGTTGCCTTTTGGGCGAAGCCCGACCAGCGGGCACGGATGGACATTCCCAGCGCCAGCGGAATGATGACGAGAATAATGATCGTCTGGACGACAAGTTTGACCGGCATGGAGACCTCCGGCAGATTAGAGCAGAAAAAAGTCAGCAACAGCGGTGTGAACACAAGCGACAGCACCGTGGAAAAGGAAGTCAGGGATATCGAGAGGGCCAGGTCCCCCTTGGCGTAATAGGTCATGAGGTTGGAAGTGACCCCGCCGGGGCTGACCGTGATCAGCATGAGCCCCACGAAGATAAACGGGAAGGCCTCGTAGAATCCCAGAAGATGCCCCAGGCCAGCGGCGACCAGCGGCATGATGGCCCACTGCAGAAAGGCTCCCGCGAGCATTCCGCGGGGTTTCAGGAAGACCAGCTTGAAGTCCTTCATGGTGAGGGTCAGGCCCATGCCGAGCATCACGAAGAAGAGCATCAGGATGATCATAAGCTTGAAGATCCGGTCGAAGAAGAGCTGTCGCGGATGATCGATAAAACGGGTGAAGGAGTAGGTTTCCCCGTTGATTTCCCGTTTTTCTACCTGAACGCGGAAGATCATCTTGTTTTCGAGCATCTTATCCAGCCCGACATAATAGGCCCCGGCCCCGTCTTTTACGCGCTCCGCGACAGGCGGAACGGAGAGGATATAGAGGTCTCCGTTTATATTCCTGATCAGAAAAAGGCTCGTTTGCTCTTCGGCGCCCTTGATGGTTTCCGCCTTCAGCAGCCGCAGATTGCCTTCGAAGAGAATTTCACCGGATTTCGTCCAGTCGATATTTCGGGACTCCGAATTAAACTTCTGGATGAGCGTGACGTCGCCCTTGCCCTTGGCAATCAGGGAAAGGCGCCGGTAGAGGTCTTCACTGGCCTGCGCAATGCCTGAGACCATAAGGATGATAAGTAGCGACGCCAGGATGACGGGCGCCTTGAATCCGCCGCTCTGAAAGAAACGCTTCATTTTTCCAACCCCTCCTGTATTAAAACTTTACCCTACAACGATCACGCCAAAATCGGACATCTCTGCAAAGCGGGCTTTAACCGGTTTATCCGATAAAACCTCCCGGAGTTCTACGTTCCGTGTCTCACCCTCATCAAATCACCTTCACCGAAGGCCTTTATGACAGGGCTTAAACGGCTTGCACGATACATAATGCGGCCAGCCCTGTCAATCAGTTTAAGTACGCCGAACCACCTGTTTACCGCAGGTTATTCCATTTCTAAATCAAAGCGCTATCTTTGTTGGCAGCATCGTCGGCTTCCTCAACGTATGTACAATACGCCTCGTCGCCTCCTCCTTGCCGCCTCGAGACCATCATTGATTTAGAAATGGAATTAGAAGTGCGATTCGAGGATTTTCTGATCGGAGAATTCCTTCAATTTCAGATAATCGGCGGTGACGTCTGCCAAGGCTGCCCCGGGAATGAGGCCGATCAGCTCAGATTCCAGAATATCGGTATTGCGACGGCCGGCCGCTTCCCGGACGCGGTCGAAGACGGTACGCAGAGACGTGACCCGGTAATCCGTAAGATTCATGGATACCTGGGCCACGCGCCGGCTTTTTAAAAGAAGTCCGATCGCCTTGACATGGGGAAGGCCCCCGCCCGAATGGCGGATCATGCCAGCGATATCCTGTGCCAGTTGCAGGTTATCGGATTTAAGGTTGATATTGAAGGCAATCAGCGGAAGCCTTGCCCCGACGGCAGTGGCCCCCGCACATTCGTTGAAAAGATTCGGTCCGGTGTCAGGGCGCCACTTGGGGTCCGTGAATCGTTCCCTTAAGGCCTCGTATCCGCCTTTTCGGATATGTGAAAGCTCTCTTCTCGAGGGGGTCAGCGCAGCTTCTCCGTAAAAGTAAACCGGGATCTGAAATTGCTCCGAGAATTCACGGCCGAAATCATGGGCAATCCGGACGGCATCGGACATGTCCGCATCGCCCAGCGGAATGAAGGGGACCACATCGACGGCGCCGATCCGGGGATGGGCGCCGGCATGCTCACACATATCAATGATTTCGAGAGCCTTCCGGCAGGCGGCCAGACATGCGTCTTTTACGGCGCCGGGAGGGCCGATGAATGTCAGGACGCTACGGTGATGATCCTCATCCATGCAGAAGTCAAGGAGCTTGATTCCCCTGACGGCAGTGGCGGCATCCACGAGGGCTTGCCCCTTTTTTTTGTCCCGGCCCTCGCTGAAATTGGGCACGCATTCAATGATTTTCATTTATCAGTCGCCCTTGTAAAGATAACGCTCCAGTAATTTATGGAAGGGAGTCCAGCCCGTGTCGTCTTGCGGCGCATCATCGATGAAAGTCTTGAAGGCATTGACTTTCGCATCAAGGTCGTCGATATGATGAACGATCAGCGCTTCCAGGGTTTTTGGACGTTTGGGAGAGCCGAATTCCAGAACTCCGTGATGGCTCAGGATCAAATGCCGCAGCGCCATCGCCAGCGTCTTCGGAAAATCAGCGATCATGGCTATCTTTGCGTTGACCATCTCTACCCCCATCACGATATGCCCGATCAGTCGGCCCTCGTCGCTGTATTGCACGAGCCGGTCATAGTCGAATTCATAAATTTTCCCGATGTCATGGAGCAGGCCGCCGGTCAGCAGCAGATCGCGGTTGACGTCCGGATAGTGTCGCATCGTCATATCGAGCAGCTTTGTGACGGACAGCGTGTGTTCAAGGAGCCCGCCCAGATAGACATGGTGGAATCCCTTTGCGGCCGGCGCTCTTTTAAAAAGCGCCCCGGTCTTCTCGTCCTGGAAGAAGCCATGCAGGAGCCTCTTCAGGCAGGGCGTCTGAATCTGTTCGACATAGGTCATCAATTCAGCAAACATCTCATCGGCTGCTTGCTTTGCCGTCGGAAAATAATCGACCAGGTCGATTTCGTCATCTGTCAATCTTTTCAGTTCCAGCACGGACAGTTGCAGGCTGTTTTTGTAACTCAGGGCGCGCCCGTAAACCTGGACAATGTCGCCTTTCTTAAACTGGCCGTCCCATTCGTTGGCGTTATCCCAGACCTTTCCTTCGATTTCACCGGTTTTGTCTTTCAGGCGCAGATTGAGATAGGGGGCGCCCTTTTGTGAATAGGCCAGGTTCTTTTCCGCGACGAGAAAAGCGCTGCTGACCTTTTCTCCCGCCTTCAAATTCTCGATAAAAACCGTTTTTTTGTTCACAAACCGATCCGCCTTTCATGGGTATAGACTTGCATGGATTTGCCCCGGACCGCGCCGATGAGCGTGATGCCGGCTTCAATGGCCATTTCTATGGCCCGGGATGTCGGCGCTGCCAGCGAGACGACGACCGGTATCCCGAGATTCCGGACCTTATGGACAATTTCCGTCGAGATCCGACCCGTTCTCAGGACGGCCTTATCGGAGCAGTCCCACTGATTCAACAGCGCATGGCCGGCCAGCATGTCGAGGGCATTGTGCCTCCCGATATCTTCCCGTACGACGAGGATTCCTTTTCCATCTGTGAGAGCGGCGCCGTGTGTCCCGCGGGTAATCCGGTGCAGACGGCAAAGATCAATGAAGCGGTCCATCAGTTGCAGAACCTGTTCCGGTGACATTTGCATTGCGTCCTGTGTAATCGGTTCGGGAAGGCTGAGATGACCTTCCCGGAGGGTTCCGCGGGCGCCACTTGAGGCGATGCTGCCTCTGAAAGGACTGTCCGTTGGACCCGGACCCGGCATCATGGCAGCAGCGGTGACCAGTTGGACGGCGCCTGCATCCGGATCAATCCGAACATCCTGGATGTCCGAGCTGTCTTTGATGAATCCTTCGGATTTCAGATATCCCAGGGCCAGCTCGTCCACATGCAGCCCCGTACAGGCGATTGTTACCAGATGCCGTCCATTGAGGAAGATCTGCAGGGGCATCTCCTGAATAATATCGACATCCGCTTTGGAGAAAGCCCGACCATCGAAGGCGTAAACCGGGCAGGACGTTACGCCCTTTTCTGCAGAGGCCATGTCAGTTTCCCTTTTCTCTCAAAATGCGGTGTTCCCCGGAGCGGACGGTGAGCTTGGTCATGTCGAAATATTCCAGCAGCGGGATAATAAACTTTCTCGACAGCCCCGTTAATGCCTTGAAGCTGACGGGGTTCGCCTTCCCCTCTTTCATGAGCAGGATTTTTGTAGTCTTCACGCAATTTGGCCAGCGCGGCCTGATCAAAATACAGATCCTCGTTGATCTTGACCAGGGACCCTTCCTTGAGCATGACGTTGAGAACACTGCCGACGCGTGATTTTTGCGCTGAGAATTTTTCCGTGACTTCCCTGAGCGACGGCGGCGCCAGGCCGGCGTTACGATACGAATCGGCGAGGGCCTGCCGCAGGTCTTCCATCTCGCCCTGAAGATGGACGCGGTGGTCCGGAAGCCGCAAGTGTTCGAGGTCGATGACGATCCTGCCGTTTCTTTCCAGATCCCGCATGACGGCATTGAACAGCCTGGAGCTGACGAACGATCCGACCTTTGTCCGCAGCTCTTCTCTGGACATGCCTTCCTGAAGCGGGAATTTTTCATGGAAGATACGGATATCCGATATTAATCTCTCCTGCAGACTCTGGTAAACCTTGAAAGATATGACCCTTGTCTCTTCCCGGTCCAGGAGAATGGCCTGTTTGTGTGAGAAGAGGATTTCCAGTCTCTTTTTCACATGGCCTTGCGGGAAGCCGGTGCGGATGACCAGCTCATGGAGGTCGATGCCTGAGAATGAGCATCGTTCAATCATGGTCGCGATGCGTTCCAGATCGTCGCCATGCTGCAACTGTTCCAGTTCATGAATGATCTGCTTTGAATATCTTTTGTGCTTTCGCGAGAGGGGATCCACGACCGCTCCGCCGCCAATCGTCGTGACGGGAGAATAACTGCGGATGACGAAACAGTCCCCGGCCATAACGACGGTAGGAACCGCCAGAAAAAGCTGGGCGAATGCTTTGTCACCCGGCGCGATATCGTCGCGGTCCAGAAAGTTTATCCGGGCCATGACTTCGCTGGCGCCGGCGTGAAAACGAACGAGCGCCCGGTGTTTGAGTTTTTTTTCGTTTGTCGGCAGGTAGTCGAAAAAGACGTCCAGACGCCGTGTCGTCTCCAGCGTACCGGGTCGCGTCAGAACATCGCCCCTTGCAATCGTGGCCTTCTCAATGCCTTGGAGATTGATGGCCGTTCTCTGCCCCGATTCCGCCAGGCTGACGCTTTGATTGTGAACCTGCATGCCCCGGATGCGTGAGCTGATCCTGTGAGGAAGAACAGTCACGTCCTCACCGGTCCGGATGCTTCCTGAAACCAGGGTGCCGGTGACCACGGTTCCAAACCCCTTCATGCTGAAGACCCGGTCGATGGGAAGCCTGAACAGGCCGGCGTCGCCCTTTTCTTCAATATCGGAAGCAACTTGATGCACTGCATGGAGCAGATCCTGCAGGCCTGCCCCGGTTAAAGCGGATACGGGGATAATGGGTGACGCTTCCAGAAAAGTGCCTTTCAGGAAGGTCCGGATGTCTTCCGTGACCAGGTCCCGCCAGTCCTCATCCACGAGGTCTGCCTTGGTCAGGGCAACGAGCCCCTTTTTCAGACCGAGCAGTGAACAGATATGCAGATGCTCTTTCGTTTGGGGCATCACGCCTTCATCGGCAGCGATGACCATAACCACAAGGTCAATCCCGGCGGCGCCTGAAACCATATTTTTTATGAAGCGCTCGTGGCCCGGTACATCGACCACGCCGAGGGTCTGACCGCCCGGCAGGGTCAGGGAGGCAAACCCGAGCTCAATGGTGATGCCGCGTTCTTTTTCCTCCTTGAGCCTGTCCGTATCCACGCCCGTGAGGGCTTTGATCAGTGCTGTCTTGCCATGGTCAACGTGACCCGCTGTTCCCAGGACGATGTGCTTCATGTCTTTTCAATAACAAAGTCCAATGTATTTGACAACCGCTAAAAACATATTGTATGTCGCTACAGCGCCGAGGTGGATGTTGGGTTGTCAATCGACATGAATTTTGCCGGCGATGAAAAAACCCGATACGGCTTATTATTTAAGGAACGGGAGATGAGAATACTCGGTCTCGACTATGGAAGTAAAAGAATAGGGGTTGCCCTCTGTGATGAATTGGGGCTGACCGGCCAGGGCCTGACCACGATCGTACGGAAAAATCGAAATCAGGTTCTCAACGCCTTGGCGGATCTGGTCAGAAACCATGATGTTGAAAAAATCGTCATCGGCTATCCCCTCCGTCTTGATGGAACGGAAGGCATCCAATGCGAGAAAGTCAGCCGTTTCGCGCGGTTACTCGAGGCCAGGCTCTCCATTCCCGTGATCAAATGGGACGAGACCCTGTCCAGCCGGACGGCAGAAGATATTCTCATCCAGTCCGGAGTGCGCCGTGAGAAGCGAAAAAAAATCGTCGATAAAATGGCGGCAGGGATCATTCTGCAAGGCTACCTGAATTCCCTGCATCCATAGAATCATTGATATGACACCTGAGCCGGAACCATTCATGAAAGCGATTTTGTCTCTGAATCAGCGAGCGAAGAAATGGATTGCCCTGGGCGTCGCATTGCTTATGCTTTTCAGCCTGTTTCTAATAAGCTTTGCCGTACGTCCCATCGATGATCAGGCCGCCCAAGCTACCGTTTACATTCCCAAGGGGACCAGTTTTCCGGCCATAGTCAATATCCTGGATCAGGCTGGCATGGTGAAGAATAAACCGCTCTTTATCCTTTTGGCCCTGTTTAAGGGGGCCGCCAGATCGATTAAAGCCGGGGAATATGAACTGGCGACCAGCATGCCTCCCAATAAAATCATCGACAAGTTGGCCAAGGGTGAGATCAAAATCCACAAAGTGCCCATCCCCGAGGATTATACCCTTAAACAGATTGCCGATCGGCTGGTTGCGGAGGAACTCGTCACTGAAGAAAACTTTATCAGCGTGACCACCGATCCTGTCTTTCTGGCGTCGCTGAATATTGATGCCGACAGCGCTGAGGGGTATCTATATCCGGATACTTATGATTTCTATTGGGGCATGACGACACAGGAAATCGTCAGGACCATGGTGAACCAGTTCTGGGTAAAAGTAACCCCGAAGATGAGCGAAAGGGCAAAGAAGCTGGGGATGACCACTACAGAGTTTGTGACGCTGGCCTCCCTCATCGGGAAAGAAACGGGCCATAAGGAAGAAAAGGACAAAGTATCCGCCGTATTTCACAATAGACTGAAAAAGGGCATGAGGCTGCAAAGCGATCCGACAGCGGTTTACAGTCTCGATGCCCATCGAAGGGTCGTGAGAAGGAAGGACCTCGACAGCGACATGCCCTACAATACTTATAAAATACGGGGATTACCCCCCGGCCCCATCGCCAATCCGGGAATCGACTCCCTTCAGGCGGCACTGAACCCGGCGTTCGTCAACTATCTTTATTTTGTCTCGAAGAATGACGGGACGCACATATTTTCCTCCAACCTGGCCGCGCATGCACAGGCCGTCTTAAAATATCAGATTAAAAGGAAAAAAGAGTAAATTTTTACTTGACAAACCGAATCTCCTTCTATTATGGTGGCCACAAGTGGAGCAAAGTGGATGATTGTGGAGGAGCGTTCCGGTGTCTGTCTTTAGAGGTCAATACTACCACACCATCGATGACAAGGGAAGAATCATTTTCCCGGCACGTCTCCGCGAGGTCATGGCCGAGAAATATGATAACCGGCTCGTCATTACGAACTGGGAAAACTATCTGATGGTTTTTCCCTACGATGAATGGCGGATCATCGAAGAAAAGATCAGCCACCAGTCCATTCTGCGAAAACAGGTGCGGGCCTTTCAACGTTTCTTCATGTCCGGCGCCGTAGACTGTTCTCTGGACAGCCAGGGACGTGTTCTCATTCCCCCGAACCTCCGGGAATTCGCTGCGTTAGAAAAAGACGTGGTGCTGGCCGGCATGATCAAGGTGATCGAGATCTGGAGCAGGGAACGCTTTGATGCGGAAATGAAAAAGACAGAGGGTGAGCTGGATGCCTTCAGTGACTATATGGCGGATATGGGCATTTAGAGACGGACGATGAGATGTCTTTTTTCCACGAGCCGGTCATGTGCAAAGAGGTCCTTGCATCGCTGGAATGCAGACCGGGCGGTATTTATGTGGACGGTACCGTCGGCGGGGGCGGACATGCCCGATTGATCCTCGAACAGACAGCCCCGGACGGTTTGTTGATCGGTATCGACCGGGACAGCGACGCCCTGCATGCTTCGGAAAAGCAGTTGCAATCTTTTGGCCGGCGAAAAATTCTGGTCAAAGGCAATTTTGCGGAGATTGATAAACTCCTAATCAACCTGAATATCGAAAAAGTTGATGGTATTCTCTTGGATTTGGGGGTTTCGTCTCATCAGCTCGATGTGGGAGACAGGGGCTTCAGCTTTGTTTCGGATGCTCCCCTCGATATGCGCATGGATCAGGATAGTCGTTACAGTGCTTGTGATCTCGTCAACCTGTCTTCGGAAAATGAATTAAGGAAAATCATCAAAGCGTATGGCGAGGAACGCATGGCAGGAAGAATTACAAGGGCCATCCTGACAAAACGGGCGGCGGTTCCGATCCGTACCACGGGGGCGCTTGCCGACGTCATTTACCATGCCGTTCCTGCGGCATACCGTCAGAGAAGAATCCACCCGGCAACCCGTACCTTTCAGGCCATCCGTATTGCCGTCAATGATGAACTTTCCAACCTTCGCACGGCCATCATAAGCAGTTCGGACATGCTCAAGCGGGGCGGGCGGCTTGCCATCATTTCTTTTCATTCTCTGGAGGATCGCATTGTCAAGGACGCATTTCGTGCTGCTCAGAAGGGATGTACCTGCCCCCCGGATCTGCCGGTATGTAACTGTCGGAGGGAATCAAAGCTGCAGGTGATCACAAAACGGCCATTGTATCCAGGTGTGGATGAAGTGGCCTCTAATCCGAGGGCCAGAAGTGCCAGGCTCAGGACAGCAGAGAGGCGGTGACGAATGACCGCGAATCATATCCTATCCATGGAGGGAGCGGGGCAAGCGGGAGCAGGGCAGGAGGAAAAGACAGCGCCCCAATTGAAATATTCCGTTTTTCTTTTTGTGGCGTTTGTGTTGATGGCAGTGGCCATAACCTATGTGTGGTCCCATGTTCAAATGACAAAACTGGAGTATCAGGTTGCCGAAGAAATGACGCGAAAGGAACAGATACTCGAAGAACAGCGAAAACTGAAACTCGAGTATGCCACGCTCAAGTCGCCCCAACGCATCGAGGCGATTGCAAAAAGTTCACTTAACTTATTCTATCCGGAAGGAGATCAGGTCATTATAATCCGGGATGCAGGAGCAGTGAAATGACCATTGAAGAAAAAAAATGGCTGCGCGTCAGGATTGCCACCTTGCTGGGCCTGTTCCTGGTTTCTTTTATCGCTCTTGTTACACGCGCTTACCAGATACAAGTTCTGAATGGGCAGAGTCTCAAGGCCCGGGCAGACAGGCAGCATACCGCCATGTTGCGGGTCGAAACGGAAAGGGGGATTATTTTCGATCGTAACGGGGAAAAACTGGCTGTCAGTGTCATGTCCAGCTCCGTCTGTGCGGATCCTTCGAAAATTGAAAACATCAAGGGAACTGCGGCGAAATTGGCCGCCATTCTGAACGTTGACGGGAAGACCCTTTTGAAAAAAATGTCTGGGGCTAAGAATTTCTGTTGGCTGGCACGACGGATTACGCCGGACCAGACCGCGCTGGTGGAAAAGCTGGATTTGGACGGTATCCTTATCGTCAAAGAACCGAAACGTTTTTATCCGAACGGGGAATTAGCCGGGCATCTGATCGGTTTTGTCGGGGTGGATGCCTCTGGACTGGAGGGGCTGGAATTCAGATTTGACGAGCATCTGAAGGGGACTCCAGAGCAGTTGAGGTGGACGCGGGACGCCAAGGGAAAACGGCTTTATCCCCGTGTTGATTATGCGACGGCTAAGCAAAAGGAAGGTACAAATCTGATCCTGACCATTGACAGCCGGATCCAGTATCTGGTCGAATCCCAATTGAAAGCAGCCGTTCAAAGCAAGGGCGCCAAAGGCGGCATGGCGGTGGTGATGGATCCCAAGACGGGTGAAATCCTTGCGCTTGCCAACGAAAAGGGGTTTGATCCCAATAACTTTTCCAAAATCGGCGCCGCGGAAGGTAAGAACAGGGTCATTACGGACTGTTTTGATCCCGGTTCCACCTTCAAGCCTTTTCTTGCGGCAGCGGCCCTGGAGGAGGGTCTGTACAAGGAAACGGATCAGATCTTTTGTGAAAATGGAAACTACGCCGTAGCCGATCGCGTGTTCCGTGAAGCCCAGCGGAAAAAGCACGGCTATCTGAGCTTTGCCGATATCATTAAATATTCAAGCAACATCGGCTCCGTAAAGATTTCCGAGCGCCTGGGGAAGGAAAAATTTTATGATTATATCACGCGCTTCGGTTTTGGACAGAAATCGGGTATCGATCTTCCCGGGGAAACCGCCGGTCTGCTCCGGCCGGTCCGGAACTGGACACGAGTAGATACCTCCACGGTCGCCTTCGGTCAAGGCGTGTCCGTCACAGCCATCCAACTCATATCGGCCCTCTCGGCCATTGCCAACCAGGGTGTGCTGATGAAGCCTTACATTGTGAGGGGTTTGGTGGACAAGCAGGGCCAGGTGATTAAGAAATATGACCCGACGCCGGTGCGGCAGGTGATCTCGCCGCAGACGGCCAGGCGTATGGCGACCCTGATGACCAGAGTTGTCCAGGATACGGACGGAACGGGGAAAAACGCCCGCATCGAGAATGTGAATGTGGCCGGCAAAACGGGGACATCGCAGAAATTCGATTTTGCCCGTCGCGTCTATTCTTCAGAGCGCGTCCGCACATCTTTCATGGGTTTTTTCCCGGCGGAAAATCCACAGGTGGCTATTCTCGTCATCCTCGACGAGCCTCAGCGGGACAAATGGGGTGGCGTTGCCTCCGCCCCGGTTTTCAAAAATATTGCCGAACAGATTCTTACATGCTTTAAAACGCATATACGGGAAACCCCCGTTTATGAAGACGACAATATCAACCGGGATGGGAAAATCAGGCAAGTTGCTGCCGGGCCGGCCATGGAGCTCTGGAAAAATGAACAGAATCAATCCGATGAAAGCATGATGCCGGATTTCCGGGGGTTGACGATACGCCAAGCCCTACGGAGGGCGAAAGAACGGGGGGTTGAACTGCGGATCGTCGGCAACGGCTGGGCGGTTAATCAGGCGCCTGTACCCGGCGTTTTGATTGATGGGCAGCGGTATTGCACGGTATCATTCAGTGCCGGTCAATAGGAGAGCGGATGGATTTGTCGATGCTCATGGAAGGCATTCCCGTTCAGCATTGGGTCGGCGCCCGGTCGGGCCACGTCGCGTCCGTATGCTATGATTCCAGAACATGCCAGCCGGACAGTCTTTTTGTGGCGGTTCCCGGCTTGCAGGCGGATGGACATGCTTACATCCCCGATGCGATCCGAAATGGCGCCCGCGTGATTGTCCATGAACGGCCATTGCCCGGTACGCCGGACGTTCAGTGGGTTCAAGTTGCGGACAGCCGCCGCATTCTCGGGATGCTCGCACGCAATTTTTATGAGCATCCGTCGTCGCGGCTTTGCCTGGTGGGGGTTGTCGGGACGAACGGCAAAACCACAGTGACCTACCTGCTGGAATCCATACTTACGGCTGCGGGTTGCAGTGTCGGCGTTATGGGAACCGTGAACTATCGGTTCAAACAAAATGTTTTTGCGCCTCCACATACCACACCGGAATCGCTGGAAATGCAAAGAATCCTTCGAGACATGGCGGACGATGGCGTCAGCCATGTCGTTGCGGAGATATCCTCTCATGCTATGGACTTGCGGCGGGTTGATGACGGTGATTTTGATCTTGGTGTCTTTACCAATCTGTCTCAGGACCATCTGGACTACCATAAGACAATGGAAAATTACTTTGCAGCAAAAAAACGATTTTTTCAGGAAATCCTTCCTGCAAGCAAAAAGAAGATGTCATGCCGGATGGTGGTGAATGCAGATGATCCATGGGGCCAACGGTTGTTACAGGAGGTCGGCCTGCCGCATCTGAGCTTCGGCATCGACGCACCCTGCGATCTTTCTGCCCGGGAGATTCACCTGAGCCTTCAGGGAATTCGGGCAGAGATTTCCTCTGCAGTGCACCGGTTCAATATTGTTTCGCCCCTGATCGGAAAATACAATCTCTATAATATTCTCGCAGCCGTCGCAGCCGCTCTGGTACTGGGTATTTCCCCGGAAAAGATCCAGGTGGGGATTGAACGTCTTGGCCAGGTGCCCGGACGGATGGAAAAGGTCAGCGGGCCGGGCCAGCCGGCTGTCTTTGTGGATTACGCCCATACGGAAGATGCCCTTCGGCGCGTCCTGCAGAATTTGGCAGCTTTTAAGCAGGGACGTTTAATCACGCTTTTCGGCTGCGGGGGAGACCGGGACCGCGGGAAAAGACCCCTGATGGCCCAGGCTGCTGCAGAACTCAGCGATCTGGTGATTATCACCTCGGATAATCCGCGCACGGAGGACCCCAGTGAAATCATCCGTCAGATTGAGGCCGGACTTGCCGGTGGGATCTTAAAGAAGGCTATCCCCGCCGCGCTAGTAGCAGCGGATTGCAGCCGGTGTTTTACCATTATCCCGGATCGGGGCACAGCCATTGAGACGGCCATTGCCTGTGCCGGCCCCTCCGATCTTGTCGTGATCGCAGGGAAAGGGCATGAGGATTATCAGATACTGGGCAGCCTGCGGATTCCTTTTGATGACCGGCGCCATGCCGGAGAAGCCCTGGCAAAGAGATTTAAACAGAGGAACCCTTGAAAGAAGAAGCATCTGCCGTCATGACAATCAGCGAGGTGTTGAAAGCGACCGGTGGTATCCTGACCCGTGGGGTTCCTGAATGCACATTCGAAGGCGTCTCCACCGACTCCCGGACACTGCAGAAGGGGAACCTCTTTATCTGTTTACGGGGGGAAAACTTCGATGGTCATCGTTTTCTGGCTGCTGCCGCAGCGGCAGGAGCGGCGGGCTTTGTGATACAGAGGGATGCCGCAGAGAACATCGTCGGGATACAGGAAAAGATACCTGTCTTTGTCGTCGAGGATACCCTGAAAGCCTTGGGGGAAATCGCCCGGTTCTGGCGAAAAAAGCTGAATGTGCCGGTGATCGCCATTACGGGGAGCTCGGGCAAGACCACCACCAAGGAAATGACGGCAGGAATCCTGAACCTTACCAAGAAAGTTCTTAAGACTGAAGGAAATTTAAACAATCGGGTAGGCGTGCCCATGACCCTTTTAAGACTGACCGGTCAGCATGATGTCGCAGTGGTGGAGATGGGCACCAACATGCCTGGTGAAATCGGCTGTCTGACGCACATCGCCGAACCCGGCATCGGGCTGATTACGAACATCGGCGCTGCTCATCTGGAAAGATTAAAATCCCTGACCAACATCCGGGAGGAAAAAGGGGCGCTGTTTGAGAATATGGACCAAAATGGCATTGCCGTGATCAACAGTGATGACAGGGCTCTGGCCCTTCTGGGGCGACGGTGGCAGGGGAGGCTGATCACATTCGGATGGAAGCACCGGACGGATGTCTTCGCCCGGGAAATTCGAAAGTCAGAGCCCGTCGGCATTGTCTTTAAGCTCGGAACCGGGCAGGCGGACCGGCTTGTCAGAATGCAGACGAGCGGTGAGCATAATCTCTACAATGCCCTTGGAGCGGCCGCCGCGTCACTTGCTTTCGGCGCTGATATCGACAGCATATGCCAGGGACTGGAATCATTCCAGGGCGTTTCCGGACGTTTTGAAATCCAGACGCTGCATAACGGCGTCCATGTGATTGACGATACCTATAACGCCAACCCCCTGTCGGTGCGCGAGGCCTTGAAGGCCCTGAAGGAGCTGCGCGGCAGCGGGAACAGTGCGGTTATTCTGGGAGATATGCTGGAATTGGGAAGCAAGGCCGGAGCGTGGCATCGGAGGATAGGACGCATGATTGCCGAAACCGGGGTAGAGTCTCTCTTGCTCATGGGAGATCATCGTCTTGACACGGCGGCCGGCGCCTTGGAAAAGGGAATGACGGCGGCACAGGTTCATTTCTGTGAGGCCCCTGAACAGATTCAAGACTATCTTCAGTCATCGCTCAAACCCGGTGACTGGGTGCTCGTTAAGGGATCCAGAAAAATGAAAATGGAACGCATTGTCCGGATGATTATGAAAACGTTTGGCTTGCAGGAGCGGACAGCGGCATGATCTATCATCTTCTATATCCATTGCATACGACTTTCTCTTCCTTCAATGTCTTTCGTTATATTACCTTCCGGGCGATCTATGCGGCCATTACCGCTCTGGTGATCTGCTTTGTCTTGGGGCCATGGATGATCCGCAAGCTTCAGTCACAGAGAATCGGTCAGCCGATCCGGGAGGATGGACCTGATTCCCATTTTTCAAAAGAGGGAACCCCGACCATGGGGGGTCTGTTGATCATCTTTGCCACGGTCATTTCCACTTTTCTCTGGTCCAATCTAACCGTCAATTATGTCTGGATGATCATGATGGTTACGGTAGGCTTCGGCTTGATCGGTTTTATGGACGACTACCAGAAGCTGGCTCGAAAAGATAGCAAGGGTGTTTCAGGGAAAGTAAGGATACTGCTGGAAGTGATCATCGCCCTCTTTATCAGTCTCATTCTGTACTACAAGGCCGGTTTCAGCTCTAATATAACGATTCCTTTCTTCAAGACCGTCCTGCCCGACCTGGGCTGGGTCTATGTGCCGCTTTCGACCTTTATCATCATCGGAGCCGCCAATGCCGTAAATCTGACGGACGGGCTTGATGGCCTGGCCATTGGCCCGGCCATCACCTGTTTCATGACGTATCTGCTGTTTGCTTATTTTGCCGGCAATATAAAAATATCTGGCTATCTGCAGATTCCCTATGTGGCCGGGACGGGCGAGTTGGCCATCTTCTGCGGCGCCATGGTGGGCGCCGGGATCGGCTTCCTGTGGTATAACGCCTATCCTGCCCAGGTCTTTATGGGAGATACAGGATCCCTTCCCCTCGGCGCCGCTTTGGGCACCCTGGCTGTAATGACCAAACAGGAGATTCTCCTTGCCATTGTGGGCGGCATCTTCGTTCTAGAAACCTTTTCGGTGATTTTTCAGGTGGGCTGGTTTAAAATCTCCAATGGAAAACGGATTTTCCGTATGGCGCCGATTCATCATCACTTTGAACTCAAGGGATGGGCGGAACCGAAAATCATCGTTCGTTTCTGGATCATTTCTATTTTATTGGCCCTTGTTGCCATCAGCACATTGAAATTGAGGTAGCCTGTTAAGCATGATGGATCTGTCTGGACAATGCATTCTGGTAATTGGACTGGGTAAAACCGGAACGGCGACGGCGAAGTTCCTCTCCCGTCAGGGTGCTGATGTGATCGTTACGGATGAAAAGGCCCCCTTCGAGTTGAGTGAGGTTCTGGACGAGCTGCAGCGGGAGGGTGTGAACTTCCGCTTTCGTCCCTGTGTGCCGGATATCTTGTCTGACGTGGAAATGGTTATTCCATCTCCAGGCGTCCCCCCCTTGAGCCCGATGCTTATGGAAGCCAGGCATAAAAACAAGCCGGTTCTGAGTGAACTGGAATTGGCCAGCCGTTTTCTGAAGCGGCCGATGATTGCCATTACCGGGACTAACGGGAAAACGACTACGACGACCCTGGTCGGAGAAATTTTATCGAAATCGGGAATATCGGTATTTGTTGGAGGAAATATCGGAGCCCCGCTGATCGGTTATGTCGATGGGCCGCAGCCGGACGACTATGTGGTTGTTGAAGTCAGCAGTTTTCAACTGCAGTGGACCCGCGACTTCCATCCGGATGTGGCCATCCTGCTGAATGTTACCGCTGACCACGTGGACTATCACGGGACGTTTGCCGACTATCGCCTTGCCAAGGAGCGGATTTTCATGAACCAGACAACGCAAGACCTGGCTATCCTGAATGCGGATGATAACGACGCAGAGGCCTTGTCGCACAAGCTGGCTGCGAAGATTGTATATTTCAGTTCCTCCCGGCAACTCACGCGGGGGACTTTTCTCGATGGCGGGCAAATCGTTTACCGCTCGCTTGTGGGTGAAACAGAGACATATCCACTTGATATGGTGAAGATTCCCGGTGTTCATAATATCGAGAATATCATGGCCGCGGTGATGGCGGCAAGATGGGCCGGATGCCGTCGGGAAACGATTATCAAAACAGTCGGCCATTTTCGCGGCGTCGCACACCGGATCGAATATGCCGGTGAAAAGGATGGGGTTGTTTTCTATGACGATTCCAAGGCGACTAATGTGGGGGCGGTCCTGCGCGCGCTGGAGACCTTTTCCCAACCCGTGGTGCTTCTGATGGGAGGACGCGACAAACAGGGAAACTTCGAGAGCCTGGTCGCCATGGTCGAAAAAAGGGTCAAAACCCTGATTTTATTTGGCGAGGCGAGAGAGAAGATCAAGGCGCTGCTCGGCGGCGTCATCAGGACGGATCAAGCAGCTACCCTGCGGGAGGCCATGCCGCTGGCCCGGTGTTATGCTGCAGCCGGGGATGTGGTGCTGCTGGCGCCGGGTTGTGCGAGTTTTGATGAATTTAAGGATTATAAAGAACGCGGAGATGTCTTCAAGCAATGGGTTGGAAGCCTTTCCTGATTGAAAAAAGCTCTGCTGAGGGAGAAAGACCGGACATCATGATCTTGGTGATCACGCTGATTCTGGTTACCATCGGCACGGCCATGATTTACAGTTCCAGTTCCATTCTGGCGATGGAAAGGTTCAAGGATGCGCAGTTTTTTCTCAAGAAGCAGGTCTTTTTTGTCTTGATCGGGATGGGCGCCATGGTGCTGTTGACAAAGCTGGATTATCACCGCTTAAAGAAGTGGGCGTACCCCGGCATCTTCCTTTCCATCATTCTGCTGCTGCTGATTTTTGTTCCTCATCTGGGGATTCGCGCAGGCGGCGCCCGGCGGTGGATAAACTTCGTCTTCTTTTCTTTTCAGGTGACGGAGCTGGTCAAGGTCTGCGTTGTCCTTTTTCTGGCCCATTTTCTGGCCCGAAAGGCCAATTACCTCAAGATCTTTTCCAGGAGCGTCCTGATACCGCTGATTGTTACCTTTGTCATCCTTGTCCTGATTGCTTTGGAGCCGGACTTCGGCGCAGTCGTGATGATCGCCATGATTCTCATGCTGATGCTCTTTCTGGCCGGGTGCAGAATCACACATTTAGCCGGATTGACGGCCCTGCTTATTCCGGCAGCGGTCTGGATGATCATGTTCAAGAGCTATCGGATTGACCGGCTCAAGGTTTTTCTGAATCCCTGGAATGATCCCGGCAATAAGGGTTTTCAGATCATTCAATCGCTGCTCTCCTTCGGATCCGGCGGCGCATTTGGCGTAGGAGTCGGCGACGGGATACAGAAACTCTTTTATCTGCCTGAACCCCATACGGATTTTATCCTTTCGGTTATTGCCGAGGAAACCGGTTTTGTCGGTGTGGCGGTGGTCATACTTCTTTTTGCGATCTTGGTCATCCGTGGCTTCATGGTTGCCTTTCGGGCTCCCGATCTCTTCGGGACCCTGCTGGCCGCCGGCCTGACCATGGTGCTGGCCATGGGGGCTTTTATTAATATTGCCGGCGTGATGGGGCTGATTCCGCTGAAAGGATTGACGTTGCCGTTCCTCAGTTACGGGGGGACGTCTCTGGTTATGAGCCTGGTGGCCGTGGGGATTTTGTTGAATATCTCTTCCCATGTGCGCACCTGAGAGAAAGGAAAGAGCGGTTAAAAATGTGAATGTGATCATCGCAGGCGGAGGAACGGGAGGTCATCTTTTCCCCGGGATTGCCATTGCAGAGGAATTTTTGCGACGGAATCGGGGTGACCGGATTCTGTTTGTGGGAACCAATAAGGGCATTGAAAAGAGAGTTCTGGGGGGCTTGGGTTTTTCGCTGCAGACCATAGATGTGGAGGGCATCAAGGGGAAGGGATGGGTGAAATCACTGGCAGCCGTATTGCGCATCCCGATGAGCCTGATCCAGTCTTTCCGGATTATCCGGGGATTCTCCCCGGAGCTGGTCATCGGAGTCGGCGGGTATGCATCGGGTCCAGTCGTCTTGGCCGCCCGCCTGATAGGAATCAGGACGGCCATTGCGGAACAGAACGCGCTGCCGGGGCTGACCAACCGTATCCTGGGCAAGATGGTGGACCGGGTCTTTGTCAGTTTCGCGCAGACCGGGCGGTGGTTCCATTCCCGTAAAGTCCTGGTGTCGGGAAATCCAATCCGACAGGGGTTTACAGCAGAAATGAAACAACCAAAAGAGCCCAATCTCCCGTTAACCCTGCTTGTCTTCGGAGGAAGCCAGGGAGCCCATGCCATCAACCGGGCCATGCTGGAGGCCCTGGACGACCTGGGACCCTTGAGGAGCCGTTTGCGTATTCTCCATCAGACGGGAAGCAAAGACCGGGATGTGGTGGCCAATACCTATCTGACAAAGGACGTCACGGCGGAGGTGCTGCCCTTCATCATGGATATGGTGGCGGCCTATCAAACAGCCGATCTGCTGGTCTGCCGGGCCGGCGCCACCTCCATTGCCGAAATCACAGCCGCCGGGAAGGTGGCCATTCTGATCCCTTTCCCCGCTGCGGTGGAAGATCATCAGACCAAAAATGCGGAAGTGCTCGTGCAAGCAGGTGCGGCAGAAATGATTCGTGAAAAAGAGCTGACCGGCGCCAGGCTGGCCTCGGCGATCAAACGGTATTATGAAAGCCCTCAACTTCTTCGGGATATGGGAGTCCGGTCAGCCGGGATGGGGAATGTTCGGGCCGCGGCAGATATCGTGGATGCCTGCTTGGTTCTGGTTCAGCAGGGAGACAACAGGAATGGGTGAGACGCATGGCTAAGACAAAGCGAACCGACATGATGCAGCGGAAAATCAGGAAAATACATTTTGTCGGGATCGGCGGCATCGGGATGAGCGGCATTGCCGAAGTACTGCTCAACCTGGGCTATGTCATCACCGGATCCGATCTCCATCCCTCCGATATTACGCAGCGACTGACTTCGCTCGGCGCCAAAATTTTTCAGGGCCACGAGGCGTCTCATATCGGTGATGCCGGTGTGGTGGTGATCTCCACGGCGGTGAAGGCGGATAATCCCGAGGTGCTGGAAGCCCATAGGAGAAACATTCCCATCATTCCCCGCGCGGAAATGCTGGCTGAACTGCTGAAAATGAAATTTTCCGTCGCCGTTTCCGGCAGCCACGGAAAAACGACCACGACCTCCATGATTTCAACGGTTCTGGCTCATGGCGGATTCGATCCTACCATGGTCATCGGCGGGAAACTCGCCAGCATCGGGAGCAATGCCAAGATCGGGGACGGCGAGGTGATTGTGGCTGAGGCAGATGAAAGTGACGGCTCTTTCCTGAAGCTGACGCCATGTCTGGCCGTGATCACAAATATCGACAGAGAACACCTCGATTATTACCGAGATATTGAAGAGATCAAAGAGGCTTTTTTGAAATTCGCGAATATTGTACCTTTTTACGGCGCCACCATTTTGTGTATTGACGATCCCAATGTGCAGGCGATTCTGCCGGACATCAAGCGCAGGGCCATTACTTACAGTCTGACCTCAGCGGCAGATTATCGGGCCAAAGACGTTGTCCTTCAGGGTCCGGTGTCGGTCTTCTCGGTTTACGCCAGAGAGGAACGACTGGGCGAGGTGACTTTGAAGGTTCCGGGGCGATTCAATGTGGCCAATGCCCTGGCGACGATTGCTGCGGCCCGGGAACTGGACATGCCCTTTGACGCCATCCGGGAAGGGCTGCTGAAATATGAGGGTGTAGGGCGGCGGTTGGAGGTCAAGGGGAAGGTCAGAGAGGTAACGGTGGTTGATGACTATGGCCATCATCCGACGGAAATCCTGGAAACCCTGACAGCGGCCAGGCAGGTCTGGAAAGGTAGAGTGATTGTGGTGTTTCAGCCGCATCGTTATACGCGGACGCAAAAGCTCTTTCAGGAGTTCCTGTCAGCCTTTCCGGGTGCGGATCACCTGATTATTACGGATATTTATGCTGCCAGCGAGAAGGCTATTGCAGGCGTGGACGCGTCCGGCCTGACGGAGGGGATTCGACAGAGCGGGCATCCTGACGCCATCTATATTCCAGGGTTCGAGGGGATCGTGGATCACCTGCTGAAAATCGCCAGGGCCTCCGATGTGATCATTACCCAGGGGGCAGGCAACGTCTGGAAGATCGGGGAGGAATTTTTGCGGCGTGCGGCGGCGACCGAACACAAGGAAAGCCAATAATCATGGATCAGGCAACGCGAAAGAAATTGAGGGCGATAAACGCCGGGCCGGTTCTTTTTGACGAACCGCTGGATCGCTATACATCGCTGAAGGTCGGCGGTCGGGCCGATGCGCTGGTCTTTCCGCAAAGTGTTGCCGCGCTTGAAAAACTGGTTCTTTTCTTCAGGAGCAGCAGCCATCCTTTTCTGGTTGTGGGTAACTGGACCAATCTGCTGTTCCGGGACGGGGGCTACCGGGGCGCTATCATCGTCATGAAAGACCTCTGCCACATTGCTTGGGGGCAGGAAGATCAGGATCGGGTTATGGTGGACGTTCAGGCCGGTGTTTCTCTGGCTGAACTGGTTCGTCTGACGGCAGAACGGGCGCTCGCGGGCATGGCATTCTGTGCCGGCATTCCGGGAAGCGTGGGGGGAGCGGTCATGATGAATGCCGGAGCCTATGGGCAAGAAATCAAGGATGTCCTGTACAAAGCGACACTGATGGACGATCAGGCCGTAGTGAAAGACTGGCTGCGCAAGGATCTTCCTTTTGAATACAGAAGACTCAACGTTCCGGAGGGGATAATCGTGCTGGCCGCTGTTTTCCGCCTTGAACATGGCGACCCTCAAAGCATCCGGCAACGGATAGATGAGATTTTGGTACGGCGGAGGCAAAAGCATCCATTAAATTACCCGAGCGCCGGGTCGATTTTCAAGAATCCTGCCGGGCATCCCGCGGGCCTTTTGATTGAAGCGGCCGGGCTCAAGGGAACGGCTATGGGCGGTGCGAGAATATCGGAGAAACACGGAAACTTCATTATCAATACGGGCGACGCAACCGCGTCCGATATCCTGGCATTGATCAAGCGGGTTCAGCAAGAGGTTCTCAAACAGACGGGGATTGCCTTGGAAACGGAAGTCCGGGTCGTGGGGGAGTAGGTAATGGGGAATGTCCAGCAGTCCAGAATCAGCGCAGGTCATCATCGCCTGAAACGGCGCTCCGGTGAAATCATAAGGGACATCCTCAAGGCATCGCTGCTGCTGACCGGCATCCTGCTGCTGACGGCGCTGCTGATTCTGGGCTACAGCCAAACGATGACCGCCGCCTATTTCGGCCTCCGTGAAACGCAGGTACGGGGCGTAAAAGAGCTGACGGAAAAGGATGTGCTGACCCTGGCCGACCTGAAACCGGCCCAGAACCTGCTGGCGGTTAACGCCGATGCGATCCGGGATCGTGTCCGGAAGAGTCCCTGGATCAAGGATGTGTTCGTCGGTCGTGAACTGCCGAAACGACTGGTGATCGAAGTGTGTGAGCGGACGGCGGTTGCGCTGCTGAAAAGGGGCGATGGCTTTTACCTGATGGATGCGGACGGGCTGGCCTTCAAAAAACTGGAAGTGGGAGATGAATCGGACCTCCCCGCGCTGACCGGCTGTTACCGGGATGGCCGCCCGAACCAGCCATTGCTCACAAAAGCCCTCGATCTGTTCCATTACCTGTCAACCGCTGATGGATTGTTTTCCATCAAATCGATTGCCGAGGTAAACGGAGATGAAATCATTGGGTTTTCCATCTTTACCGACAGCGGTCTTTGTCTACGTCTGGGTTTTGATCATTATGAAAATAAGATCAGACGGCTCAAGCCGGTGCTGACGGATCTGGAAAAAAGGAACATCAATCTGAAATATGTCATGATCGATTTGACGGATCCGACAAAAATTACCGTCCAGAAGCGGCATATCCTGGTGCCCGCAGCGCCGGGCGGGCCGGCAAAGGGTTACAGAACATGAGGAAAGGTGGATAGGCTCATGGCAAGGAAATCAAATGTCATTGTGGGGTTGGATCTGGGAACCACAAAAACCTGTGTCATTATCGGTGAAATAACACCACAGGGAATTGATATTATCGGAATTGGTTCTCATCCTTCCGAGGGCTTGCGCAAGGGCGTGGTCGTCAATATTGACAGCACCGTGGAAGCAATCAAACACGCTGTCGAGGAAGCAGAGCATATGTCGGGATGCCAGATCAGCTCCGTCTATGCCGGCATCGCGGGCGGTCACATCAAAGGGCAGAACTCTCTGGGCATTGTTGCTGTCAAGGGGCGCGAAGTGGATGAGGAAGACGTGCAGCGGGCGGTTGAAGCAGCCAAAGCGATTGCGATTCCCTCGGACCGGGAGATCCTGCATACCCTGCCGCAGAATTTCATCGTGGATGATCAGGACGGAATCCGGGATCCCGTGGGCATGTCCGGTGTCCGGCTGGAGGCTAAGGTCCACGTCGTCACCGGGGCGGCAACGTCCATCCAGAATATCGTCAAGTCCGTCAATCGTGTGGGTTTGGAAATCAACGAGATCGTCCTCGAGCAGATCGCCTCGAGTGAGGCCGTGCTCAGCAACGATGAAAAAGATCTGGGTGTCGCACTCATCGATATCGGCGGCGGAACCACAGATATCGCGGTGTTTACAGAGGGGAGCATCAAGCATACCGCCGTGCTGCCCGTCGGCGGCAATTATCTGACTAGTGACATTGCCACGGGGCTCAGAACTCCCCTCACGGAGGCGGAAAAGATCAAAATCAGATACGGCTGCGCCTTCGGCGCGCTTATTCCCAAGGATGAAACGATCGAAGTTCCCAGTGTGGGCGGCCGGGAGCCCAGGGAGATATCCCGTCAGATTTTAGGGCGGATCGTCGAGCCGCGCATGGAAGAAATCCTCACCATGGCCTACAAGGAAATCGTGAAATCCGGTTATGAGGATATCCTGGCTGCCGGCATCGTCCTGACGGGAGGCGCCGCCCTCCTGGAAGGCATTACGGAGCTGGCGGAACAGATTTTCAATATGCCTGTCCGGCGTGGACGCCCGATCGGCTTTGGCGGCTTGACCGATGTGGTCAACAGCCCTATGTACGCCACCGGCGTAGGGCTGATCTTGTATGGCGGCAGGCGCCTGTCAAAGGAAACCTTGACGACAAGGGGCGGCAGTCTTTTTGGCGATGTTTTTAAAAAAATCAAGAAATGGTTTTTAGAATTCTTTTAAAGGGGGAGGCCATGTTTGAATTGATGGATTCAGGGAGGGCGTATTCGGCAAAGATTAAAGTGATCGGGGTTGGAGGTGGGGGCGGCAATGCCGTAAACACCATGATTGCCTACAATCTCCAGGGGGTCGATTTTATTGCGGCCAACACGGATACGCAGGCGCTCGGGGCATCCTCATCTCCGATCAAGATACAACTGGGCTTGGAGGCGACCAAGGGACTTGGCGCCGGCGCCAATCCGGATGTCGGGAAAATGGCGGCGATGGAGACGAAGGAATTGCTGCGGCAGCACATCGAAGGCGCCGATATGGTTTTCATTACGGCCGGACTGGGGGGCGGTACGGGAACCGGTGGAGCGCCTATTATTGCAGAGCTGGCCAAAGAGGCAGGGGCATTGACGGTTGCCGTGGTAACCAAGCCCTTTCAGTTTGAAGGCAAGCAGCGCAACATGCACGCAGAAGAAGGTGTTGCGGAATTGAGGTGCACGGTGGATACCCTGATCGTCGTTCCCAATCAGCGGCTCCTGAGCCTGGGCGGTCGGAATCTCTCCCTGCTGGACGCCTTCAAAAAGGCGGATGATATCCTGTATCACGCCGTCAAGGGCATTTCCGACCTGATTATTGTTCCAGGCCTCATTAATCTTGATTTTGCCGACGTCAAGAACATTATGTCCCGGATGGGGATGGCCCTCATGGGGACAGGGTCCGCCAGCGGAGAAAACCGGGCCGTTGAGGCGGCACAGAAAGCCATATCTTCGCCGCTGCTGGAAGACAATACCATTCAAGGTGCTCATGGCGTTCTGCTCAACATCACCGGCGGACCGGATATGACATTGCATGAAATCAATGAAGCATCATCCCTGATTCAGAAAGAGGCTCACGAGGACGCCAATATTATTTTCGGGACGGTCATCGACAAGAATATGGGCGATGAGATCAGGATTACCGTTATCGCTACAGGTTTTGAAGATATGGCCCAAAAACGTCAGGGCATCCCCACTATTGCCCGCATGGGAGGTTACCGGAGAGAAGACCTGTCGATGCCGGCCTATCTCCGGAACAGGGAAAAACCCGCGGAGAGTGCCAATGTCGTCAGACTCGGAACGATTGATGACGAAAATCTGGATCTTGAAATTCCGACATTCCTGAGACGGCAGGCGGATTAAAATGTGGACAGGCTTGTCAAAAAAACTTTGTAAAAATTACTTAAATGTCATGGACGCTTAAAAAAAAATATTGCGATCTTCTGTCGCGCGAAAGCGGTTGCCGAAAACGGGCCTGGGGAGACAGGTTGGCCGTTTGCCTGGCCTATCCGAACGCCTATCGGGTCGGCATGTCGAACTTGGGATTTCAAACCATCTACACGCTTTTGGGCCGCGACGAGCATGTTGTTTGTGAACGCGCCTTCCTTCCTGATCCCGGAGATGAACAGATGTTCGATCCGGGATCAACCCCCCTTTTCAGCCTGGAATCACAAAAAAGCCTGACGGAATTCCATGTCGTCGCCTTTTCCGTGTCCTTTGAGAATGACTACCCGAATATCCTGAAGATACTGGAGTTGGCCGGAATTCCGCTGCTGGCCGAAGAACGCGACCAGCGGCAACCCCTGATTATCGGCGGCGGGATTTCGGTAACGCTCAACCCTGAGCCGATGAGCGATTTCATCGACCTGTTTCTGCTGGGGGAAGCGGAAGAGAGCCTGCCGGAATGGATGCGCCGTTACGAAATCATGATCCGATCCGGCCTGTCCAGAAAGGAATCCCTGTTTGCGCTGCAGCGGGACATTGAAGGGGTTTATGTACCCGCCCTTTATCGCGTTTTGTATCATGAAAACCAGCGTATTCGCAGCCGGGAAGCCGTGGATGCCGCACTTCCGGTGCGGCCGAAAAAAAGATGGGTCAAAGATATTAATGCCTTCCTGACTGAACAGGGGATTGCAGCCGCCGATACGGAGTTCGGGAGGATGCACCTGACGGAGGTCAGCCGGGGGTGTCAACGTGGCTGCCGCTTTTGTGCTGCCGGATTTGCATACCGGCCGGCTCGGTTTAGAAGCGAGACGGTTCTGCAGGCGTCGATCCTGAGAGGAGTGACTGCGCAAAAAAAGATTGGGCTGGTCGGGACAGCCGTTTCGGATCACCCGGATTTGAAGCGGATTTGCCGGCAAATCCTCGGTCAGGCTGGGAAGATCGCAATCGGCTCCCTGCGGCTGGACCGGCTGGACAAAGAGATGCTGACCCTGCTCAAGGAAGGCGGCATAGAAACGGTTTCCCTCGCGCCGGAAGCAGGGTCTCAGCGACTTCGGGACGTCATCCGCAAGGGCTTCGGTGAACGGCAGATATTCGATGCCGTCGCAGCGCTCGTTGATCACGGCATTTTGAGCATTCGGCTCTACTTTATGGTTGGTCTGCCTACGGAAATGGACGCCGATATTGACGCGCTGATCCGGCTCGTGGAGGCTATCAAAATGCATGCCCGTGGATGTGAGGCCGGTAAAAAGCCCTTCCGGCGGTTGACGGTGAGCGTGAATCAGTTTATTCCAAAGGCAGCCACGCCTTTTCAATGGTGTTCCCTTGAATCCATCCAGAGCGTGCAGAAAAAAATCCGGTTGATTAAAAAAGCGTTTCGCCGTGACCCGGCAGTTCATGTCATTCACGATATTCCAAAATGGAACTATATCCAGGCCCTTCTTTCCCTGGGTGACCGGCGGGTGGGCAAGATTCTTCTGAGAGTCCATCAGGAGGGCGGAAACTGGCCGCGTGCCTTGAAAACCGGCGATCCCCACCCCGATTTCTATGTTTACCGCCAAAAAGATCCAGCGGAAATCCTGCCCTGGGGTTTTATCGATCATGGCGTCGGCATGGATGTTCTGCTAAAAGAATATCAAAAAGCCCTCTTGCCGGATAGCGATCAGGTCCTCTGACTCCCTCGTCACCCGTTCCCTTCTGGCATTGTTATTTATCTTGAGGTTGCCGGATAATTTTGTTAGAACTTATGATCAACGAGGCATGATGGTCCATACAAGGGATCATCATAAAGCCGGCCTCACGCGGCGGCGCCTGTAAATGCCATAACGATGAAAGAAGGAGAAGACGATGGGATTACTTTATGAAAAGGAAGGCAATGTCGCAAAGGTCGGACTTAACCGGCCAAATGAAAAAAATGCCCTGGATCCCCAGATCCTGATGGACATGCATCTGGCCTGGCAGGATATCAACGCGGATGATTCGATCCGCGTGGCCATCCTCTATTCCTGCCTGCCCGACATTTTCTGTTCCGGGATGGACCTGCGGACGGCCATTCCGATCCTGACAGGGGTCCGGGCGCCGGAGACCGAAGCGGAACGCTGGCTGGCCAAATTCGGTCCACATGTGGCCGAAGCCATGCTCAAGCCCAGTATTGTGAAAAAACCGGTCATTGCCGCCGTTAACGGGTACTGCCTGACCGGCGGCTTTGAGACGATTATGGGCGCCGATCTGAGGATTGCCTCGGAAGACGCTGTTTTTCAGATGCGGGAAGCCAGTCTGGGAATCATGCCCACGGGCGGATCGAATGTCTATCTGCCCCGCATGCTGACCCCCTGCCGGGGGCTTGAGATTCTGCTCACTGCCGACAATTTCAGCGCGAAAACACTGCTGGAGTGGGGTTTCCTCAATCGCGTGGTGCCGCGGGAAGATCTCATGAAAACGGCCCTGGGTTTGGCCGAAAGAATTGCCGGAAACGGCCCCCTGGCGATTCAGGGAATTATCCGCTGCTTTCGGGAAAGCCAGGATCTGTCCCACGCTGAAGCGTTCAAGAAGGAGCTGGAAATCGGCCTGCCGATTTTCGCCAGCCTGGATGCCCGCGAGGGGATTCGCGCCCAGAAGGAGAAACGGAAACCCAATTTCCCCGGTAAATACTCATAATAACAAAGTAAAAAAGGAGATTATGCATGAAAAACCGCCTGGATGCTTTGGAAGTCGCGCTTGCCAACGAAATGAAGGAGCATGAATTCTATCTCAAAAATGCCGAAAGGACCGATAATCCCGCGGGAAAGGCCATGTTTACGCAGATTGCGGCGGAAGAACTGGAACACTATCAAAGGCTCAAACAACTCAGTGAGACCTGGGGCAAGCAGCAAAAATGGCCCCAGACCGTTCCCCTGAAAGTGAAGGAAACGAACGTCTCCACGATTCTAAAGGATATGGTTAAAAAGGCGTCAAAGATACCCAAAGGAGACGCTGATGATCTGAAAGCCATTGGCACGGCCATTGATTTTGAAGCAAACGGCGCTATCTTTTACGCCAAGCTCCGCGATGACTGCACGGATCCCGGAGAAAAGGCATTCTTTAATCTCCTGGCCGATATTGAGCACGAGCATTATGTATCCCTTAAGGACGCAGAAGAGCTCATGACTGATCCCGTTTCCTGGTATCGAAAAATGGAAAAAACAGGTCTGGACGGCGCCTGAGCGCTCACCCGGCGCGTTAAAACCGAAAGCCCTCCGCGGCGGTTGGCCACGGAGGGCTTTTTGTTGTCTGCAACACGGTTACATCTTGGCGGTCATCTGCCTTACCACCAGCCATGCATCACGACCAGTGTCTGAAGTTAGAGAAGAAAAGAACGGCTACAGGTACCGAGCTTTAAACTTCTCGTAATCGTTGATGATGAGTTTGCCGCGTTCCAACTCCAGATAGCCTTCACGGATGAAGGCGTGAATCATGCGTGAGATTGTTTCGCGGGAACTCCCAGCCATATTGGCAAGGTCTTGTTGAATCGGAAGTTCATCAATCTCCACTCGGCCTCGCCGGATCTTGCCGATGTCATCGGCGAGCTGCAAAATAACATTCGCTACCCTGCCCGACGCATCTTTGAGTGAAAGGCTCATGATTTGCGCATCTGCTTTGCGCAGACGCATCGTCAGTTCTTTCAACAGTGCGATGGCCACCGAAGGAAAATCGTGAAGCAGTTTCAGGAAGTCGCGTCGGTGAATCATGAACAATTCCGAAGTCTGTATCGCAACAACGCTTGCCGAGCGCGCGAGTCCGTCAAGAATTGCCATCTCACCAAAAAAGTCACTCTCTCCCAAAATCGAAAGAATGACTTCACGTCCGTCATCGCCCACACGCACCACTTTCACTTTGCCGGAGATGATCACAAACAGTGCTGCTCCGGCCTCCTCCTCCAACAGAATGATTGAACCCTTATGGTATTTCTTTCGGACTGCGACTTTTGCGATCATGTCGAGATCCAACAATTCCAAACCAGAGAGGATTGGGACATTCTTGAGGAACGCCGATTCGTCTTTCATCGCCGGGCGGAGAGGCAACCTCTCAATCGATTCCATAGTATATTTTACGCTCCCATGTTTGAAAATTGTTTAAAATATAGCCGTTTGACGTGATAAATGCAACCAATTTGGATGCGTAACAGCAGCTGGCCTGTCTGTGCTTTGCATGCAGACAGGTGGCGCATGAATTTTCGGTTGCGGCCTTGCTCTTGCCAACAATAGTCCCAGGTGTTCGAGGATGGCCCGGATCACCGAAGAGTATGACACCCAAATGATGTAGCGGGCCAGGTGTTCCATGGCCGCATCATCATTGGGCGAGATGCGGTTGCCGCAGAAGACGTGGAAGCCGGAATGCCTCCATGCGGACAGCATGGCGATCATCTCCTTCGTGATCTTTCCCCTGCTCAGAAGCATCCTGAGCGCCTTGTGCCGGAAGAGGGTCCCCAGCTTTTCAGTTCCAATGAGCTACGTAGAACATGCCAGAAACAGCCGTTCGTCACAAGGATGTGGGAGCGAGGCTTAAAACCGAAGAAATCGCCGAAGGTATGGACGGCAATGACGGCGTTTGCAGGAGAATGACAGGAGATATTAGCTCCGCTGATTCTTCGAATTCATGGCTGCAATCCTTGCATTTCACCCGGGCAAAGCCGTTATGCAGATCGCCGCAGTCCGGATACCGGTAAACGACCTTCTCCAGATAAGGCTGCCAGGAGCCGTAATTGTTCCAAATGTAATAGTAAAAGAGCGCTCTCGGTTAGGCATAAAGCAGCAGAATAGAGAAACAAGAATTATAGGAAGTTACAAACCATTGATAAGAATTTCCTTGAACCAGAACACCCCCCGGCTTTTCATTTCATGGGTGTGCCTTGCGGTCAGAACCGGTAGCGCAGGCCGAAGGTGTAAAAGTTGGTATCTCCACGTCCCATGACGCCAAACACCCCGGAGCGGTGATGGATACGGAAGACGAAAGCGAGGCGATCGTCCGCCGGCGGGGCGAAGGTCACCTCCAGTTGAAGGTAGTTGAGGCCGTATTTGTTTTCATCGCCGATTTTTTCATCCGTATAGGAGTAGCCCTCGCCGATGGCCACTGTTGTTTTCACGAACCGATCCCAGGGGAATCCCTGATAGCGCAGGTTGAAAAAAGCAGCGTATTCTAAATAATTCAGGGTCATGGTCGCTTCGGGCGGTCTGCCGTAATGATTGGCCGTGAGGGCCTCGATCTCTAATGTCATTCGTTTCCAGCTCAGGATTTCCCGGCACACCCCCAGGGCGAGGAAATAGTTCTGGCTGACTTCCAGGAGATGAATCTGCATGCTCTTCCCCATTTCCCGGGGCGAGTAGATGGCCCAATAGACATTCAGATAGGTCTTCTTCCCGGACGCGAATTCATCGAGAAGTCCGGCTTGAGCCGGTGAAACAAGCATCGGCAGGGCGACCAACAGGGCGAATATCCATAATGGCCAAGGGTTTGACCGCTTCCCTTTTTCTGGTTTCACAGACGGTGCCTGGTGCATGCAGTCCTCCTGACCGACTTCACGGCCCGCATCTGTTTCAAGGTCGGCACCGCTTGCGCTCTTTTCAATGCTCATGTTCCTGCGAGGGGATTCTTTTCCGGAAAATCCGTCGGGGGCTTTTCCCGTGCACCTTTTTAACCGGGACCGCAGGCCGAAGATACAGAAATTGAATTGATAAGAACTTCCGTTTTCGCGGCGGGAGTGTATGAGGAAGGCTTTTGTGTGTCAAGGGGATTCTGCCGCAAAATATAGGGTGATTTGCCGATCACCTGGTGATGGATGTATCGCATAGGCTGACTTTTTGAGAAATCGGCTCACCTTTTGGCCGCGTCACCCGTCAGGGAGGCATTCCCCGCCTTCGCGGGGACAAGCTTTGAGAGCCATTTGGGCAGACTTCTCCTGCACGCCTCTTTTCTTTAGAATGCTTTATGATTGGATGTATTGATCCCAAGTGTATTCGGGGTCGCCGTAGATAGTATCAGCGTGTGTTTGAAGCGGGAGATCGCCAGCGGCGTATTCCCGGACTGATTTCGGCGGCGGCCTGGCTCTTGCGAGCCATAATCTCAGGTGATCGAGGATGCCCCCGATGACTGATGGATATTCGATGTTGCTGATGGCCCGCATTACTGCCTGAATGACGAAGCATTCGGGCACTGAGTTTCGTCATGCGATTTCCCCGGAAAGGTCGTATTCTGTGGCGTCGATAATCGTGCAGGTCAGAATTTCGCCAATGGTCAGATTTTTCCCCTTGAAGTAGGTCATGCCGTCGATCTCCGGGGCCTGGCGGCGGCAGCGGCCGTAGAAAGGATAATCCGGCCGATCGCTTTTCCCTTCAACGATGCATTCCTGCCGGGAACCGATCAGGGACTGGTTGATTTGAAAGGAGATGACGGCCTGCTCCTCCATCAGCAGATCTCTGCGCCTCTGTTTTTCCCGTTCCGAAATACGGGATGACAAGGCGGCCGCAGGTGTTCCTTCTTCCCGCGAATAGGTGAAAACCCCGAGATGATCAAAGCGGATATCCCGGATAAGATCCACAAGTCGCTGGAAGCGGGTGTTTGTTTCTCCGGGGAAGCCTGTCATGAGGGAGGTTCTCAGGGCGATATCCGGCATGAGCGTCCGTGCTTTTCCAACCACGGCAAAAATCTGTTTGCTGCCGGTGCGGCGGTTCATGATCTTCAGAACGGCGTCATCGATGTGCTGGATGGGGATGTCGATATACCGGCAGATCTTTTCCTCAGCAGCCATTATGGTGAGGACGTCCTCCGTGAGATGGGCGGGATGGGTATAGAGCAGCCGGATCCATCTGAGTTGTTCCATCGCCGCAAGTTTTTGCAACAGCAGGCGTAGCCCCTGTTTCTCTTTCAGGTCCCGTCCATAAGCGGTGGTATCCTGGGCAATCAGGATAATCTCCTTGACGCCTTTTTCGACCAGCCCTGCCGCTTCCCGAAGGATATCATCGGAATGCCGGCTGCGCGCTTTTCCGCGAATGGCCGGAATAATACAGTAAGCGCAGCGATTGGAGCATCCGTCGGCGATCTTCAGATAGGCTGTCGCGGTGAAGGGGGACAACAGGCGGGGATGGTCTGCATTCATGAGAAAATCGGGCTTATGGACAACGGAGCGGGGACGCCGAAGGTGGGATTGAATGGGGACAGATTTGAAATCTGTCCCCATCGCCAGGAGATGCTGTATGATATTAGGTACTTCAGATATTCCGAGGAAAAGGTCCACTTCGGGAATTTCTTTTTCCAGGGCTCTGCCGTAACGCTGGGGAAGGCAACCTGTTACGACCAGATGCTTCAAGGCGCCGGATTTTTTATGCCGGGCCATGTGAAGGATTTCGTCGATGGCCTCTTCCTTCGCCGGGAGGATGAAAGCGCAGGTGTTGATCAGGATCACTTCGGCGGCCTGTGGCTCCGCCGTGATCTGGAAACCCTGACCGACCAGGATGGCGGCCATCACCTCGGCATCCACTTGATTTTTAGGGCAGCCAAGGCTGACGATGTACAGTGTACGGTTTTTCACTTGGCGTGTTTTTTGACCAGAACTTTCCGGGGCTTTGCGCCGTCGGAGGGTCCCACAATGCCCTCCGCTTCCATCTTTTCGATCATGCGGGCCGCCCGGTTATAGCCAATTTTCATGTAGCGCTGCACCAGGGAAATAGAGGCCTGCCCAAGGTCTGTGACGAGCTCCACGGCTTCGTCGTATTTTTCATCATAATCGGATTCCACCTTTTCTCCATCCGGAGATTCGTGCTGATATTCCGCAATGGACTGATCGTAGGCCGGGGTGGCCTGATTGCAGACAAAGGCGACGATGCGGTCAATCTCCTTGTCGGAAACATAAGCCCCGTGTATGCGAACGAGTTTGGACACGCCGGGGGGAATAAAGAGCATGTCCCCGGCCCCCAGCAACTTCTCGGCGCCGTGCTGGTCGATGATCGTCCGGGAATCCACTTTGGACGAGACCTGGAACGAAATACGGGTGGGAAAATTGGCTTTAATTACCCCCGTGATGACATCCACGGAGGGACGCTGGGTGGCCAGTATCAGGTGGATCCCCGCTGCCCTGGCCATCTGCGCAAGACGGGCGAGGGATTCTTCCACGTTCCGCTGGGCCACCATCATCAGATCGGCCAGTTCATCGATCACGATGACAATGTAGGGCAGTTTCTGACGATTGGCGATGTCGGCAGGGAGCCGGGGAGAAGCGACCCTGGATCCCTCACGGCTGTCATCAGGATCGTCGTCATCCTTATCCCTTTTCGAAAGCGCGACTTTTCCCTTGCCGCTGCGGGCCTTATCGATGAGGCGGTTGTATGAATCGATGCCTTTGGCGCCTAACTCACTGATGGCCTCGTATCGACGTTCCATTTCCTCCACGGCCCATCGGAGCACCAGGGATGCCTTCTTGGGATTTACCACCACGGGGTGGAGGAGATGGGGAATCCGCTCATAGGCCGAGAGTTCCAGTCTTTTGGGATCGATCATGAGAAATTTGACGTCGTCGGGCGGCGCTTTGAACAGGATGCTGCAGATCATGGCATTGAGGCAGACGCTCTTACCGGAGCCGGTGGTCCCGGCGATCAGCAAGTGGGGCATCCGGATGAGATCGGTAATCACCGGGCTTCCGATGATGTCCACGCCCAGCGCGATGGGAAGCTTGAGTGAAGATTGAAGAAAGGCTTCGTGGTCGAGAACATCCAACAGTTGCACCGGTTCACGGGCGTTGTTTGGTATCTCAATGCCAACTGCCGCCTTTCCCGGAATCGGGGCAATGATCCGGACACTCGGCGCCCGCAGGGCCAAGGCCAGGTCATCAGATAAATTAGTGATTTTATTTATTTTTACGCCAGGCGCCGGTTCAAGTTCGTACATGGTGATCACGGGTCCCGGCTTGACTTCCACAACCTTTCCCTCCACGCTGAAATCCGCCAGCTTTGTTTCCAGTATCCGGGCCGTGGCGATGAGACTGTCACGCTTCATCCGTGTGTCCTTTCTGGGGATCTGGTCGAGAAGGGTCAGAGGCGGCAGGTTGAATTTGCTGCCGCTGTTCCGGACAAAATCGAAATGCATCTGTGACGCCTTCACGGGACGGAGCGTTTCCATTTTTACCGGCGGCTCATCGATGACCGGCTCTGTTGCTTTCTTCATTTTCATGGCGGGGATTATTTTTCTTTCCCGCAGCTTTTTTAACAGCTTCATAAAGAGGCCGGAGCCCCGGAAGCAAAACGTCAGCACACGGTCTCTCAGTTGCGTGATGAAGGATACAATGGATAAATCGATCAGGATCATCAAAGCAATGATCAGAACAACGACCATGACGATGTAGGCGCCGATATTGCTGAGGAAGGAGCCTAAAAGTCTGTCCAGGAGATGCCCCAGAAGTCCGCCGGGGCGTAGCTTGATGCCATAAATCGGTATATCCGCCAGCGCCACGGCGGCAAGGCCGGATGTGGCCAATAGCAACCCTAAAAAGGCGTTAATGCCCGTGACGCCAAGGCGGAAGTTCGCGTCAAGGAAGTATTTGAAAGCAATCATGGCAAAGAAGACCGGAAACCACAGGGCGCCGATGCCAAATAATCTTAAGAGGGAGTCGGCGCCATAGGATCCGAATGACCCGATCAGGTTATGGGTTTTGGCGGTTCCTGCAACAAAATGGGTAAAAGAAGGGTCCGAAGGATGGTAAGAGGACAGGGCAAGCAGCAGAAATATGGCAATGGCAAGGTTGATGACCCCGGCAATTTCTCTTGACCTTCTGAAACCTGATGGCGTGAGAGTCATGTTCCTTATCGCCTGGATGGCCGGCTATATTTCCCGGTGGGCTGTGGGGTCATTTACCGCCGGTGATCGCCTCACCGTTTCAAATTGTGTACCCCTGCTGTAATTGTTCACGATCCTGTTCCGCACCCGTTCTATCAACTGTGCACGGTTTTCCACCGGATAACCGGTCACGTCGATGGGCTTGTCGATAACGACGGTGACTTTACCCGGATTGATCCGCAAAGAACGCTTGGGCATAATCGCACCCGCGCCGATAATCGTGACGGGAACGATCGGAACCCCGGCCTTGATAGCCAGGTGAAACATGCCCTGTTTGAAGGGCTTGATAAAGCCGTCCTTGCTTCGCGTCCCCTCGGGAAAGGTCATGACGGATTTTCCCTCTCTGATTTTCTGTGCTGCGATATCCAGGCTTTTCATGGCTTTTTCATGGTTCTGCCGGTCAATTTCGATATAGCCGGCGTTTCTCATGGCGCCGCCGAAGATGGGGATTTTAAAGAGTTCTTTTTTGGCAATCCATCGGAATTGCCCGGGAACGAAACCGAGAACGACGAGAATATCAAAATCGCTCTGGTGATTGGACATGAAGATTTGCGGTTTCCCGATCAGGACGTTTTCCGATCCGATCACCTCCACACGGGTGCTAGACAGCAGCAACAGAATTTTTGCCCAGATCCTTGCGATATGGTGTATTTTGTTTTCGCCGGGCGAGATCAGGCCGAAGATAATGCAGCATGCTGACAGATAGCCGGTAACCGCTATACCAAGCACCAAAATAATTATTGAACGCAGCATAACCATCCTCAGTCGCTAAGGGATATGGAATACCTGATTCGGCAACAACCCTCTAACCCATGCGGTGGTTGAAGTCAATAAAGATTGTCAGTGGATGCCGGTTTTTGGTACATAGACAATCAGTTGATATAGAAAAGCATTGACAAAAAAAACGTAATAGGAATAAAATCATAAATTAAAACTTGAAACTGAATGTCATCTGCTCAGAGAATCAACCTCAGGGTGAAGAGGGAAGACATGAAGAAGATCCTGAATCAGAAAAGGGCTCTTGATATTCTTGACCGGTTTTCCCGGTCAAAAGTCCTGGTTGTGGGCGATCTGATGATCGACCACTTTATCTGGGGGAAAGTTTCGCGGATTTCTCCGGAGGCGCCCGTGCCCGTTGTGGAGGTTGACTCTGATCATCTGCTGTTGGGCGGTTCGGCCAACGTTTTGCATAACATCCATGCCATCGGCGGCAGGGGGTACGTATCGGGTGTCGTTGGCGCGGACAAGATGGGGAAAAAGCTGGTCAGTGAATTTCGCAAACGGCAGATTGACACACAGGGTGTTGTCATGGAAGCCAATCGCCCGACCACGCTGAAGACAAGGATCGTGGCTCACAACCAGCAAGTGGTGCGGTTTGACCGTGAAAGCCGCCAACCGGTGGCCGCAGACAGCATCGGGCGGATGATCAGCTATATCCGTACCTTGCGGGATGAGCTGGGTGCAATTGTGATTTCCGATTACGGCAAGGGTGTGATCACGAAGGCCTTGATCGACGGCATCCAGGATCTGGTCCGAGACCGAAAAATTATCGTTTGCGTCGATCCGAAGAAAAGTGATTTCTCTCTTTATGAAGGGTGCGATATCATTACGCCCAATCATCACGAGGCTGGTCGGGCTGTGGGTGTGGAACGGGTCAGCCGCGAGAACCTGATCGAGGTGGGGACGACCCTATTGAGCCGCTATCGTTATCAGGCACTCCTCGTTACGCGGGGTGAAGAAGGAATGTCCCTGTTTGAAAAAAATGACCACATCCATCACACCTTGTTTCCGACCCAGGCGAGGGAGGTTTTCGATGTCACCGGTGCGGGAGACACGGTAATTGGGGTATTTGCCCTCTGTATGGCTTCCGGGGCAACCTTCATGGAAGCCGCTATTCTGGCCAACCATGCCGCAGGAATTGTCGTTGGCAAGGTCGGTACGTCAACGGTCTCACAGGCGGAACTCAGAGGGGTGCTATGAGCAGACCCAGACAGGTGGAAGCAGTCAAGCTTGTGATGAGCGTCATTTTTACACAGGGGACGGCTGTTCTGGATGCGATGCAAATTCTATCAGCACATTTCGGGAGGCCGGATTTCATCAGCGCACAGATGCCCTTTGACTACACGGGCTATTATGAAAAGGAAATGGGGCGATCCTTGATCCGGCGCATGATCAGTTTTGATGAACTCATTCCACCCGAATCTCTTCCAGATGTCAAGCTGCTGACCAACCTCGTTGAGGAGCAGTTTTCCAGCGATAGGCGAAGAAAGGTCAATATCGATCCTGGCTATCTCTCTTTGGCGCACCTGATTCTGGCGACGGGGAAAGGGTATACGCATCGCCCCTATCTCAGGGCCGGCATTTACGCCGACCTGACGTTGATTTATACCGAGAGGGCGTTTAGCGCCCTCCCATGGACCTATCCCGATTATGCGGGGCAGGAGGTAATGGCTTCATTAAATAAAATGAGAGATAAGTATATTATATCATTAAGGGCTGCCCGGAGGGATGATTAAGATGGTTCGTAGTATGACGGGTTACGGCCGCGCCGAGGCGATCTTGGACGGTCAGAAAATGGCTGTAGAAATAAAGTCCCTGAACCATCGCTTTCTGGAAGTCTCTCTGAGGATTCCAGCCTCTCTGTCCGCGCTTGAAATGGAAATTAAGAAAAGGATCGCGGAACCGCTGTTGCGCGGCAAAATCGATGTGATCATCCGCAGGGATGCTCAGGGTGGTACGGAGAATGGCCAATCACTGGCGTTAAATTTGCCACTGGCCCAGAATTACTATAATCTGCTGACGCAATTAAAACAATCCCTGGGCTTGAAGGATGATATCCATCTGGAGATGATTGCAGCCCAGAAAGATATCTTCCAGCCGGTGGAGCCGTCTCAGGACATGACGATGCTCTGGCAGAGATTGGCAATGGTTCTGGATGAAGCGCTGGCCGGTTTGATGGAAATGAGGCGACGGGAAGGGGAAATCCTTGTACGGGACCTGTCGGCCCGTCTCGATCTGATGGCGCTGCTGTTAAGCGGGATTGAAGCAAAGACGCCCCGTGTCGTTTTGGAATATCAGAGACGACTGACGGACCGCGTTCGGGAGATGACCAGCGGTTTGATGATCGATGAGGCCCGTTTAAGTCAGGAAGTTGCTATGTTTGCAGAAAAAAGTGATATTACGGAGGAGATTGTCCGTTTTCGGAGTCACCTCGGGCAGTTTCAGGAAATGCTCAATAGTGAAGATGCGATTGGCAGAAAAGTCGACTTCCTGATCCAGGAGATGAATAGGGAAATCAACACAATCGGTTCGAAAAGCAGTGACGCGGATATATCAAAGCAGGTGATTGAAATAAAAAGTGAACTGGCAAAGATAAGGGAACAGGTGCAGAATCTTGAATGAATCCGAAAAACAGGGAGCCGCGGGATCAGCCCATTCTGCAAGGTCTTCTCTGTTCATGGTGGTTTCGGCGCCGTCGGGGACGGGAAAGACATCCATTTGCCGTGAATTCCTCAAGCTTTGCCCGGATATCCGGTTTTCGGTCTCCTCCACGACCAGACCGCCGCGCCCGGGTGAGAAAAATGGTGTGGATTATTATTTTATCTCTGAGGCAGCCTTTCTGGAGCAGATTAAAGAGGGGGCCTTTGCCGAATGGGCGGAAAATTATGGATACTATTATGGGACGGCCAAAGAAAGCATGCAGAATCTTCCTGGCGCCGACTGCGACCTGCTCCTGGATATTGAACCTGTGGGGGCAAAAGCCCTGAGAAAGAATTATCCGGGCGGTGTCTTTGTCTTTGTCCTTCCACCATCCCTGGAAGCTTTGAAGTCAAGATTAAACAGACGGGGCGAAATCCCGGAAATGATGCAAATACGGCTTGGCAAAGCTATGGATGAAATCAAAGAGATTGTGTGGTATGATTATACCATTATTAATCAGGATCTCCAGGATGCCGTCGATTGCCTGAGGTCCATCTACATTGCGGAAAAATGCCGACAGGAAAGGTTGGCGGAAAAGATAAGACCTTTTTTAAGATAAAACCTGTTCGTTCTTTCAAGTATAATAACCGAAAATATTTCTAATCAGATGGAGGTATGAAATCAATATGGCAAGGATTACGGTTGAAGATGCTTTGCGGCATTCCGCGAATCGCTTTGCGCTCGTGATGTTGACGGCAAGACGCGCCAAGCACCTTTTGAAAGGTGTACAGCCCCTGACCGATATCAAGAATAACCGTGAGATCGTCGCTGCGCTCAGGGAAATTGCCGCGGGAAAGGTAACACACGCTCACCCGGAGTACCTGGTGGGTGTCCGGGACACCTATCGTCCGATCGGGGATGAAACAGAATATGTTGGCGATGAGGAATATTCCGAGTAATGCTTTGAGACAACGGGCAGTCGAGCAACTGATTTTTGCCCTTGATATTGGAACGGATCTTCCGGAGACCCTTTCCTGGGTTGACCGCATGAAGGATCATGTCGGGCTGTTCAAGGTTGGCAAGGAGTCGTTTATCCTACACGGGCCTGAGATTGTCCGGCAGATCATTCGTCGGGGCGGCAGGGTATTCCTGGACCTGAAGTTTCATGACATTCCCAATACTGTCGCCAGGGCTGCGGAAGGGGCCGTCAAGCTGAATGTTTCCATGTTCAACATCCATGCCCTGGGTGGGAAAAAAATGATGCAAGAGACTGTTGCGGCTGTCCGGAGATCGTCGGAGACGATGCAGAAGCCCATGCCTGTTATTCTGGCTGTAACGGTGCTGACCAGCTTGAATGACGAGGATCTCCGGGGGCAGGGGTTTCGCTGTGCAGCAGATGCGCTGGCACTGACCCTTTCCAGGATGGCACAGGATGCCGGTGTGACGGGTGTTGTGGCGTCAGCGCAGGACATCGTCGCTATCCGGGAGAGCTGCGGCCGAGATTTTCTTATTGTTACACCCGGCATTAGAGATGCCGACGCTGTTCGGGGCGACGACCAGAAAAGGACGTTGACGGCAGAAGAGGCCATTCGCAACGGAGCTGACTATCTTGTGGTTGGCCGGCCCATCCGCATGGCCGACGATCCGATTGCTGCCGCGGAACAGATCATTGAAAAGATTTCAGCAGGCCTCCAGGTGCGGGAGCACTGAAAGGGGCGATTTAACCGGGATCATGACATGGAGATCATTTACGGAATTAACCCGCTTGCGGAGGCCCTGAAGCTGGAGCCTTGCCGGCTTGTTAGCCTTGCGGTTGCCGGCGGGAGGATGAAAGAAGCGCTGCATGCCATCCTGAATCTGGCTGCAGCAAAAAGAATTCCGGTCGAATTCAAGGAAAAGAGAGAGATTGACAAGCTGGCCGGTTATGGGTTGCATCAAGGCGTCGTCGGATTTTATCCGTCTTTTGACTATGCGGATCTGAATCAGATCATTGAGCGTCGCCATCCGGGGTTTTTATACCATCTGGTTCTTCTGCTGGACGGGATTACCGATCCTCAAAATCTGGGGGCCTTGATCAGGACGGCCCACTGTCATGGTGCAAACGGGGTGATTATTCCCGAACATCGGTCCGCCGCGGTTACGGCAGCTGTGATTAAGGCGTCTGCGGGAGCGGCCTTGCTGACGCCGGTTGCCCGTGTCGCCAACCTCTCCAGGGAGATGGAAGATTTGAAGAAACAGGGGTTCTGGATCTATGGCGCCGATACCCATGCAGGTCAGAATATTCATGGCATGACTTGCCAGGGGCATGTCGGCCTGGTGATGGGTTCCGAAGGCCGTGGCATGAGACCGTTGATTCGGAAGCAATGCGATTTCCTCGTGTCCGTTCCTATGTTTGGAAAAGTCGATTCCCTGAATGTTGCCGTGGCAGCGGGGATCATCCTCAATGACATTGTCAGTAAATGGGCCAATGCGGAAGGAGTGGAATGATGCCGGTATTTTTATGGGAAGCTGAGACCCGGAAGGGCGAAATCAAAAAGGGAGAAATGGACGCCGCCAATGATGCGGCGCTGCGAGGCATTCTGCGCAGACAGGGATTCAAGTCAATCAAAATCAAGACGAAACCCAAGGACTTATCGGAGTATCTTCCGTTTCTTAAAAAGGGTGTGAAGGAAAAGGATGTTGTCATCTTTGCCCGGATTTTCGCCACCATGATTAATGCGGGACTCCCGCTGATTCAGTGCCTTGAACTGCTGGCGCAACAGGAACAGAACAAAACATTTGCCCAAATAATCAGGTCCATCAAGGAAGATATCGAGGGGGGAGCCACACTCTTTGACTCCCTGAAAAAGCACCCCAAAGTTTTCGATGATCTTTTTGTCAATCTGGTGGCTGCGGGTGAGAGCGGGGGTATTCTTGACGTGATTCTTCAACGCCTTTCCAGTTATATGGAAAAGGCCATGAAGCTCAAAAGCAAGGTCAAGGGGGCGATGACCTACCCGGCCAGTGTGCTCGTGATTTCGGTGGGCGTTGTCTCACTGCTGCTCCTGAAGGTCATTCCGGTCTTCCAGAAGATGTTCGAAGGTATGGGCGGGGAGCTGCCCGGCCCCACACAGTTTCTGGTCAATTTAAGCGCCGCTGCTCAGAGCTATTGGTACTACGCGGTTGGGGTTCTGGTTGCCGCCTATATAGCCTTTAACCGGTTCAGAAGCACCGAAAAAGGAACCCTGATCATTGACGAACTGATTTTGAAAGCGCCCGTGTTTGGTCCGCTGTTGAAGAAGGTTGCCGTGGCAAAGTTTACCCGCACCATGGCGACCATGCTGTCCAGCGGTGTTCCCATTCTGGAAGGTCTGGCCATTGTCAGCAAAACGTCTGGAAACAAGGTCATTGAAAACGCTCTGATGAAAGTGAGAAGAAGCATCAGTGAAGGAAAGACCATTGCTGAACCGTTGCTGGAGACGGGCATCTTTCCACCGATGGTGGTGCAAATGATTGCCGTAGGCGAGGCGACCGGCGCCCTGGACACCATGCTGGCGAAGATTGCTGATTTTTATGATGATGAGGTAGATACCGCCGTGGACGCAATGACGGCTTTATTAGAACCGTTCATGATGGTTTTTCTGGGGGGAGTCGTGGGCGGCATGATTATCGCCATGTATCTACCCATCTTTAAGATGGCATCGGTCGTGGGTGGTTGACCTTCATCCAAATTAAATACTGGTCGGGATGGCGCGATTTGAACGCGCGACTCCTGCGTCCCGAACGCAGTGCCCTACCAAGCTGGGCCACATCCCGATAGGTGCTATGATATAAAATTTGGGATTAATTGTCCATCTTTATTTTGGAGCCGGATAAAGAAAAAATCGGAGGCGCTATCGCCAGTGATCATTTACGATCTTAAATGTGGGAAAAATCACGAATTTGAAGGCTGGTTCAAAGACAGGGCAGCCTTTGAACAGCAGAAAAACCTGAACCTGATCACCTGTCCTGTCTGCGGGGAGGCGGGTGCGGAAATAGTGCCCTCAACTTTGGCTATTCGGGGTCGCGATCTGAAGGCATCGGAGAAAAAACAAAATAGCACTCTGACTCCCTCGAAGGCGCTGCAGCGGTTTAATGAGTTTCTTGAAAAGAATTTTGATGATGTGGGCGACACATTCAGTGACGTGGCGATGAAAATCCATGATGGTGAAGAAGATGCGAGAAATATCAAGGGAACCACAACCCCTCAGGAAGAAGAACTGCTCCGCGAGAAAGGGGTTCCGTTCTTCAAAATTCCTATAATGAAACTTGATAGCTGAATCCTGCTGATTTTTCAGGCTGCGACGGATTTGCATCAGATGTCCGCAAGCGGCAATCCATTTTGCGTATCGCGTATTGGATGGAGACATGTTTTAAAATAGGGAATAACGATTGAAAACGCTGTCTCACAACATCTTAAATACCATCGGTCATACCCCCCTTATTGAGATCTCAAGGTTGAATCCTAATCCTAAAGTAAAAGTTTTTGCAAAGATGGAGAGTTTCAACCCCGGCGGCTCCATCAAGGACAGGGTGGCACTTTTTATGATTGAAGGGGCAGAGAGACGGGGTGAGCTCACGAAGGAAAAGATCATTCTCGAAGCCACTAGCGGGAATACAGGCATTGGCTTGGCCATTATTGCCGCGACCAAGGGGTACCGGTTGTGTCTGACCCTGTCTGAAGCCGCCAGCGAGGAACGGAAAAAAATACTAAAAGCCCTGGGGGCTGAATTGTTTTTTACCCCGGCTGCTCAGGGGACCGACGGCGCGATCGAAATGGCCTATGACCTCATGCGGGAGTATCCGGGCAAGTATTTTGGCGCCGACCAGTTTAATAATGCGGACAATGTCGCAGCCCATTATCATGGCACGGCTGAGGAAATCTGGCGTCAAACCGATGGCAGAGTGACGATGGTTGTGACAGCTCTGGGAACGACGGGAACAGCGATGGGGGTTTCCAGGCGGCTGAAAGAACTGAATCCGCAGATCAGGATCATCGGGGTCGAGCCTTATCTCCAGCACAAAATTCAAGGCCTTAAAAACATGAAGGAATCTTACCAGCCGGGCATTTACGATCGGAGCCGTCTGGATGAAAAAATAAATATTTTAGATGAAGATGCCTTCGAGATGGCCCGGCGAATGGCTCGAGAAGAGGGTGCGCTGGTCGGTATGAGCTCTGGTGCGGCGATGCATGTTGCATTGCAGAAGTCCAGGGAACTGCAAGAAGGCCTGATCGTCGTCATCTGCCCGGACAGCGGTGAGCGATATCTCAGTACGGAACTTTTTACAGATAAGGCCCAGACTACTCTGCGTCTCTTCAATACTCTGACGCGGGGAAAAACGTTTTTTAAACCCATCACTGCCGGGGAGGTTCGCATTCACTCATGCGGGCCGACGGTGCATGTCGTGCCGCACATCGGCAGCTACCGTCGCTTCGTTATCTCCGACATGATCCGCCGGTATCTTGAATTTAAGGGACTTCATGTGCAGCATGTCATGAACATCGTTGATCTGGCAGACCGTTCCATCAAAGGAGCCGAGCGCGCCGGTCTGGATCTCGCTGCCTTCACCGAACAGAGCATGACCGCGTTTCTTATAGATATCGATAAGTTAAATATCAAGAAGGACAAGGATTATCCGAAGGCCAGTGAGCATGTCGAGGATATGCTCAATTATGTCGAAAAATTGATGGAACGGGGTTATGCTTACGAAAAATTACGGTCTGTCTATTTTGATATTTCCAAGCTCAATGACTATGGCTGTCTGTCCCACATCGATCTCGGCAAAGTGAAGCAGGGCAGGACCGTTGAACAGGATGATTATGAAAAAGACAGCCCCGTGGATTTTACCCTCCTGAAAAGATCGACTCTTAACGAATTAAAACGGGGCATCTATTTTAAAACCCGCTGGGGGAATGTCCGGCCAAGCTGGCATCTGGAATGCGCTGCCATATCCCTGAAATATCTGGGTGAAACATTTGATATTCATGCCAGCGGAGCGGACATTGTTTTCCCCCACTGTGAAAACGTTATGGCCATCGGGAAGGCCGTGACGGGTAAAAGGATGGCGAATTACTGGCTGAATACGGAACTATTGATGATCAACGGCAAGAAAATGTCCCGTTCCCTTAATAACGTGATTACAGTAGAAGATTTGGAACGGCGGGGATATCACGGTCCGGAGATCCGTTTTTTTCTGTTGAGCGCACATTATCGCAAGCCGCTGAACTTTACCTTCGGCGCGCTGGACACCGCAAAGAATACTGTACGAAAGCTGAATGGATTTGTTCAGAGGCTGATCCGCTATCGAGCCGGAACAGGCTTTTCCGACACAGATCAATACATCTATGATGTTAACCAGTCCTTCACGAAGGCCATGGATGATGATCTTAATGTTTCAGCAGCCCTGGCTTCTCTTTTTGAATTTGTAGGGAAAATCAGCCTTCCCCTCTCACAGGCCCGGCTGAATCAAAGAGAAAAGGATAATATTCTCGCGGTGATGAAAAAAATGGATGATGTCCTGGGGGTGATGAGCTTTGAGGAAGAGCTTATCGGCGAGGAGGCCTGGAAACTGTTGCGGGAAAGAGAAGCGCTGAGGCGTGCCGGCCACTGGAAAGCATCGGATGATATCCGGGACAGGCTCTTGATTATGGGCATTGAAGTTTCAGATACGCTTGAGGGAATGGTGTGGCGTTTGACAAAATAAAAAATAAATCTTGACAAACATCTTCTAAGAATCTAGTGTTCCCAATTCGCATAATTCATGCGAGCATGCGTGGGTTTGTTTTTTTTTGGGCAATGTCGTTTTATTTGTAGTAAAATTTGGGGGTTAGCGCCTTACTCGAGCTGGCGTAGCTCAACAGGTAGAGCAGCTGATTTGTAATCAGCAGGTTGCGGGTTCGAGTCCCATCGCCAGCTCCAGATATTTGTTTTGCTTTTGGAGGGGTTCCCGAGTGGCCAAAGGGAGCAGACTGTAAATCTGCCGGCGTAGCCTACGGAGGTTCAAATCCTCCCCCCTCCACCAGTTTTCATCCGAAATATGACCCATGTTCGGGGTGGCCGGCAAGGGGCAAGCGGCTGTTTATTGAGGCGGGAGTAGCTCAGTGGCTAGAGCGTCAGCCTTCCAAGCTGAGGGTCGCGGGTTCGAATCCCGTTTCCCGCTCCATAGATCATAGATTAAGGAGAGGGATCTATCATCAGCCCACGTAGCTCAGTCGGTAGAGCACATCCTTGGTAAGGATGAGGTCACCAGTTCAATCCTGGTCGTGGGCTCCACATCATTTGAAGAGGTGATCATGCGCAATATTATTACTTTGGCATGCACGGAGTGCAAACAGAGAAATTATACGACCACAAAGAATAAACGGACCATGCAGAATCGTCTGGAGTTAAAAAAATTCTGCAAATTCTGCCGGGGACACAAGGTTCACAGGGAGACCAAATAGTTCGCCCTTGTTTAGGGACAAGCCGTTTGGAACAGGCCAGTAGCTCTAATGGATAGAGCGCCGGACTCCAAATCCGGATGCTGGGGGTTCGAGTCCCTCCTGGCCTGCCATTTTTTTTGCAGTTCTGGCTAAGGATTTTTGAATGGACAAAATTAGACTGATCTTTGAAAAGGTCAAGCAGTTCTTGAACGAGGCAAAGGTTGAACTTAAGAAAGTCACATGGCCGACGCCGAAACAGACGTTGGCGTCAACGTCCGTCGTGATCGTTGTCGTGGTGATTATTTCAGTCTTTTTGGGCGTTGTTGATTTCGGACTGAGCAAAATTCTCAAGCTGGCTCTGGGTTAAAGCATATGGCTTTCAAGTGGTATGTCGTTCATACATATTCCGGTTTTGAAAACAAGGTCAAGGTTTCACTCCAGGAACGAGTCTCTGCAGCAGGTATGCAGGATTTTTTTTCGGATATACTGATTCCTGAAGAGGATGTGGTGGAGCTTGTTTCCGGCGAAAAGAAGACTTCCAAACGCAAGTTTTTCCCCGGATACATCCTTGTCCACATGGAGATGAACGATAAGACCTGGCATATCGTCAATGATACGCCGAAAGTGACCGGTTTTATCGGAGGCAAGGACAAACCAACGCCAATTCCTGACAAGGATGTGGAAAATCTGAAAACCAGGATTGACGAGGGGACTTTAAAGCCCAAACCGAAATTCAAATTCGAAGAGGGTGAACATGTGCGAATTATCGACGGCCCCTTTACCAATTTTGATGGTGTGATTGATGAGGTGAAGCCCGAAAAAGGCAAGATAAGGGTGATTGTCAGTATCTTCGGCCGTTCCACGTCGGTAGAGCTGGATTTCATTCAAATTGTACAGAATTGAGATTGCGCGCCGGGTTTGGGGATTCAATAGGCCTGTGCCTTGAGCCAGGTTATTCATGGAAATAGGTGGTCATTATGGCAAAGAAAATAATTGCGAACATTAAGTTGCAAATCAAGGCCGGGAAAGCGACCCCCTCGCCGCCCATCGGACCGGCCCTGGGGCAGCATGGCGTTAATATCATGGAATTCTGCAAGGCCTACAACGCCATGACGCAAAATCAGGAAGGGACGGTGATTCCTGTCGTGATTACCGTCTATGCGGACCGGTCCTTTACCTTTGTGACGAAGACTCCTCCAGCCTCTGTTCTGCTGAAACAGGCAGCCAAGATTGCCAAAGGTTCGGGAAATCCGAAAAAGGATAAGGTCGGAGCGGTCAGCAACAAGCAAGTTCGGGAAATTGCCGAGCTGAAATATAAGGATTTGAATGCCGTGGACATGGCCGGCGCAATCCGGATTATTGAAGGAACGGCCAAATCCATGGGGATTGAAATAACGGCATAGGCGTGAATCAGGGAAATTCCGGAGTGTACAAGAAATTGACATCCGGCGGCGCATTATTACGGCGTCCTCCGCGTGACGACATCCCGTCCTGTAAGGAGGATCGCTTTATTTTGAGGTTTGATTATGTCTGGAAAAGGTAAAAGAATTTTAGAAGCCAAGCGGAAGGTTGAATCTGGGAGGCGCTATTCCCTGAAAGAAGCCATTGATCTCGTGGTGACGACATCAAAGGCAAAATTTGACGAGACGGTTGACGGGGCGATCCGCCTGGGCGTTAACCCTGCGCATGCGGACCAAATGGTTCGTGGCAGTGTGGTGCTGCCTCATGGCCTGGGAAAAACGATTAGGATCCTCGTTTTTGCCAAAGGTGAAAAAGAGAAGGAGGCATTGGGGGCCGGCGCCGATTTTGTCGGATCCGATGAAATGATTGAGAAAATCAAGGGAGGCTGGCTCGATTTTGACAGGGTTGTCGCTACGCCGGACATGATGGGCAGTGTCGGAAAACTGGGTAAAATTCTTGGCCCGCGGGGATTGATGCCAAACCCCAAAGTCGGAACGGTGACCTTTGATGTGGCGAAAGCCGTCCAGGAGCTTAAGGCGGGAAAAGTCGAATTTCGCGTTGAGAAGGCCGGCATCGTCCACAGTCCCCTGGGAAAGGTATCCTTCGGAATTGAGAAGCTTCAGGAAAACACGATGGCCTTCATCGAAACCATTATTAAATTAAAACCGGCCTCCAGCAAGGGAACCTACTTGAGAAGCATTTCTGTTTCCACAACCATGGGGCCCGGTGTTAAAATCGATCCCCTGGATGTGAAAAACGTTTAGGGGTAAAAGCGGGATATAAAAAAATTGAAAAGTCTGAGACAGCAGGTACGCCGGTTTAAACGATATGCATCGGCCTGCCGAGATCATCATTGTTTCCTTCGGGTATAACCATGAGCATAACATCGTTTCCTGCGGGCTGGCCCTGTTCTCTGACTTTCTTTTTAAATGATGACATTCAAGCAATGGGATGTAAATAAAAGAGAGGAGGTTTGAGATTGGATCGGAAAACGAAGGAGCTGGTTGCAAATGAGCTTCACGAGAAGTTAAGGGATTTCAACTTGGCTGTCCTGGCGCATTACAGCGGGTTGAATGTGGAAAAATTAACGGCCCTCCGGATTGCGTTGCGCAAGGCAGATACCGAATTGAGGGTTGTGAAGAACACGCTTCTTAGAATCGCTTCAAAAGATACCGACCTGAGTTTGTTGCAAGATCATTTCAAGGGTTCCCTCGCGATTGCGCTGAACCGCAGTGACGTAGTGGAATCCGCCAAAGTCCTGGTTGACTTTGCCAGAAAAAATGCCGAACTCGAAATTGAAGCAGGCATGCTGAAAGGTAAAGTCATCAGTCGGGAGCAGCTCAGCGCCTTGGCCGCATTACCGTCCCGGGAGATTCTGTTAGGCAAACTCCTATCCGTATTCGTCGGGGTGCAGACGGGGCTGGTAAACGTTCTAAGCGCCGTTCCCAGAAGTTTTGTTCAGGTTCTCGATGCCTATCGAGCAAATAAAGAAGCAGTGTAAATATAAAGCATACAGGAAGGAATGAAAAGATATGTCAAAGCAGATTACGAAAGAAGACGTGGTAAAATTTATCGAAGGAATGACGGTTATTGAATTGTCTGAACTGGTCAAGGAACTGGAAGAGAAATTTGGCGTGTCGGCGGCAGCGCCGGTTGCCATGGCCGCCGCCCCTGCGGGCGCCGATGCCGCAGCCGCGGCCGAGGAAAAAACGGAATTTGACGTGATTCTCACCGGCTTTGGCGAGCAGAAGATTCAGGTGATCAAGGTTGTGCGGGCGATCACCGGTTTGGGGCTGAAAGAAGCCAAGGATCTCGTGGAGGGTATTCCCAAGCCGGTAAAAGAGGCAGTCTCAAAAGACGAGGCGGCAGATATCAAGAAGAAAATTGAAGAGGTCGGCGGGACAGTCGACGTGAAGTAGTTCCCATTTCAATCAGTCTGCAGCGGCAGGTCGGGCCTTTGCAAGTAAACATGCGAAGATCGGAACCTGGGTTAAGAGGCCATCCCGATGATTCGGGACAGGCGAATAGGCGAAATCATATAAGGATATTATGGGCGAGCTGAGAAAAAATTTTGGCCGGATAAGAAAGATCGTTGATATTCCCAATCTGATCGATATTCAGACTAAGTCTTACGAGAAATTCCTGCAGAGAGAGACAGATCCTGAAAAACGCAGGAATCTTGGCTTGCAAGGTGCGTTCAGGAGCGTCTTTCCGATTTCTGATTACAGCCGCAAGTGTTCGCTTGAATTCGTAAGCTATAAGATCGGGGATGTCCGTTATGATATCAAGGAATGCTTGCAGAAGGGGATGACTTATGCCGCTCCCCTGAAGATTGTCGTCCGGCTTGTGGTTTTTGAGACCGAGTCGGGTTCTGATCAACGTCAAATCCGCGATATCAAGGAGCAGGAGATATATTTCGGCGAGGTCCCTTTAATGACCGAAAACGGGACGTTCGTTGTCAACGGGACCGAACGGGTCATCGTCAGTCAGCTCCACCGGTCGCCGGGTATCTTCTTTGATCATGACAAAGGAAAAACCCTGGCCAGCAGCAAATTAATCTACTCGGCTCGTGTCATTCCCATCAGGGGTTCCTGGTTGGATCTCGAGTTTGATTCAAAAGATATCCTCCATGTCCGCATAGACCGAAGACGAAAGATGCCCGTCACGATTCTGCTCAAGGCGATGGGCTATACGACGGAGAAACTGCTGAACTACTTTTACAGAGTTGAGGCCATCACGCTGGAAAGGGATAAATTCTATATGGCGCTCGACGATTCCGTCATAGGGGGAAAAGCGCCGGAGGATATCATCGTATCGAAGACCGGTGAGGTCATTGTCAAGAAGGGGAAAAAAATTTCCAAACCGCTGTTGAAGCGCATGACAGATCTCAATATCAAGCGTGTCGCCGTGAACGACATGGATATGCTTGGGAAAATCGTAGCAACTGACGTGCTTGATCCCCAAACGGGGGAAGTGTTGTTGAAAAGTAATGAAGAATTGAAGCCTGAAGGTCTTGAGAAAATTCGTGAGCGGGGCATCGGTCAGATGCACGTTATTCATATGGATGAGGACCGAGCCGATGCGTCCATACGGCATACGCTGCTGACGGACCGGATCGAAACGAAGGAAGAGGCGATTATTGAAATATACCGAAGACTCCGGCCCAGTAATCCGCCGACGCCGGAAACGGCAATCGCCTTTTTCCGCAGCCTCTTCTTTGAATCGGAAACCTATGACCTGTCTGATGTCGGCCGCGCGAAGATGAATTACAAACTTCACATGAACGTGCCGACGGATGTAACCGTTCTGACCCATGAGGATATTCTGACGGCGGTCAAGTACCTTATTGATCTCAAGAATGGCGTAGCGGAATGCAATGTGGACGATATTGATCACCTGGGCAACCGGCGCGTCCGGTCTGTGGGAGAACTCATCGAAAATCAGTACCGGATCGGGCTGGTCAGAATGGAACGGGCTATCAAGGAAAAGATGAGTCTTCAGGATCTGGAAACCATGATGCCCCATGACCTGATCAATGCGAAACCGGTCTCTGCGGTTGTCAACGAATTCTTCGGGTCCTCCCAGCTATCCCAGTTTATGGATCAGACGAACCCTCTTTCTGAAATTACGCATAAACGCCGTCTTTCGGCGCTGGGGCCGGGTGGCTTGACCCGGGAACGGGCGGGCTTTGAGGTCCGGGACGTCCACCCCACTCATTACGGACGGATCTGTCCGGTAGAGACGCCGGAAGGACCGAATATCGGCTTGATTGTTTCCCTGAGCACCTATGCGCGGGTCAATGAGTTCGGCTTTATTGAAACGCCTTACCGATTGGTTCGAGATGGGCAAGTCCAGGACGAAGTCCGCTATCTGACGGCCATCGAGGAGGAGAACATCATCATAGCACAGGCCGATCGCCCGCTGGATCAGGATGGACGGTTTATCGGCGAACTCATCTCAGCCCGAAAGGGAGGCGACTTTCTGACGGTATTGCCTGAAGAAATCAACATGATGGACGTATCGCCCAATCAACTGGTCAGCGTTGCGGCCACCCTGATTCCATTTCTGGAGCATGATGACGCAAACCGGGCGCTGATGGGATCCAATATGCAGCGTCAGGCTGTACCCCTGATGAAACCCGCCGTTCCCCTTGTAGGCACGGGGATGGAATCCATTGTAGCCAGAGACTCTGGAGCCGTTGTCGTCGGCAAGCGATCGGGCGTTGTGGAAAACGTCGATGCATCTCGCATTGTTATTAAATCTGACGGCGCCGAACAGGACGGACTCGATATCGGCGTTGATATTTACAACCTCATCAAATACCAACGTTCCAACCAGGATACCTGCTTCAATCAAAAACCGATTGTAAACACTGGCGATCGGATTAATAAGGGCGACATCATTGCAGATGGGCCGGCCACAGACAATGGCGAGTTGGCGCTGGGACGGAATGTCATGGTGGCCTTCATGTCATGGGGAGGATACAACTACGAAGATTCCATCCTAGTCAGCGAGAGGATCGTCAAAGAGGATGTTTACACATCCATTCACATTGAGGAATTTGAAACAATGGCCCGGGACACAAAGCTCGGGAAAGAAGAAATTACCAGAGATATCCCTAATGTGGGCGAAGAAGCCCTTCGGAATCTCGATGAGAGCGGGATCGTCCGCATGGGGGTGGCCGTCAAACCCGGCGACATCCTCGTCGGGAAAATAACCCCAAAAGGGGAGACCCAGTTGTCCTCTGAGGAGAAGCTGTTGCGGGCCATTTTTGGTGAAAAGGCCAGTGACGTCCGGGATACCTCTCTGCGTGTGCCACCCGGCGTTGAAGGGACGGTTATCGATGCCAAGATTTTTATCCGGAAGGGGACCGAAAAGGACCATCGCTCGCAAATTATAGAAGAGGAAGCTTTTGCATTGGTTTGCAAGGATCGCGACGATGAAATCCGAATCATCACAGAGGCTGTCAAAAACAGGGTTTCCGGGATGCTCATAGGTAAAATTGCCGCAGCCAAACTGGTTGATCCAAAAAAGAAAAAAATCGTTTTGAAAAAAGGTGATCTGATTACCAAAGACACCCTGGAAATGATTCCGTTCCACCTCTGGAAAGACATTTATTGCCTTCAGGAGGCAGTCCTTGAAGAAAAAATCGGCTCGCTGCTGGAAAATCTATCCCGGAAAATTGATTTTGTGAATGCCATCTTTGAAGAGAAGCAGGAAAAACTGAAATTCGGCGATGAGCTTCCGCCGGGCGTGATCAAGCTTGTAAAGGTTTACATTGCAATCAAGAGGAAACTTTCCGTTGGCGATAAAATGGCCGGTCGCCACGGGAATAAAGGCGTTTTATCCCGCATTCTGCCCGATGAAGATATGCCTTATTTTATTGACGGGACGCCGGTGGATATTATCTTGAACCCGCTGGGAGTTCCATCCCGCATGAATGTCGGGCAGATTCTTGAGACTCATCTTGGCTGGGCGGCCAGGGGGCTGGGCGAAAAGGTCAATGCAATGCTGGAAAAATATTGCAGCACCGATCAACTGAAAAAAGAACTGAAGAAACTTTATGCGTCCCCGGAAGCAGATCGCTTCGTAGACGGGGCGACAGAAGAAGAAATTAAAAGGTTTATCAGGCGTTTAAAGGCGGGCCTGTCGGTGGTGACCCCCGTTTTCGACGGGGCCGATGAAACTGAAATTCAGGACATGCTCAGGCTGGCGGATCTTCCGGAAACGGGTCAAACGGTCCTGTTTGACGGGAGAACCGGTGAGCCTTTTGATCAGCAGGTGACCGTGGGAATGATTTACATGTTAAAGCTCCATCATCTGGTTGATAACAAGATTCATGCGAGGTCCATCGGACCTTATTCCCTTGTGACCCAGCAACCGCTTGGCGGAAAGGCGCAGTTTGGGGGTCAGCGCCTGGGAGAGATGGAAGTATGGGCGATGGAGGCCTATGGAGCCGCCTATTCACTCCAGGAGTTTCTCACGGTAAAATCCGATGATGTAGCGGGCCGGACACGTATTTATGAAGCCATCGTCAAAGGCGAACATACGCTGGAGCCCGGACTGCCGGAAAGTTTTAACGTCTTGGTCAAGGAACTGCAAAGTCTTTGTCTGGACGTTGAACTCATTGAAGATGAATGATCAGGAAAATTCAAAATGGAAAGAGCGGGATTCGGTCTTTATGGAATCCCGCATATTGACGTTTTCAATTTTTCGAAGGAGATAATGATCCATGGAAGATGTTTTCAGCTACTTTGAAAAACCGAAAGATCCCATTCGGTTCAATGCCATTAAGATGGCCATTGCTTCACCGGAGAAGGTTCTTTCCTGGTCCTATGGAGAGGTAAAAAAGCCTGAAACCATCAATTACAGGACTTTCAAGCCGGAACGGGACGGCCTTTTCTGTGCAAAGATATTCGGTCCCGTCAAGGATTATGAATGTCTTTGCGGCCGTTACAAAAGGATGAAGCACCGCGGTGTTGTTTGTGAGAAATGCGGGGTGGAAGTCATCCAGTCCAAGGTGCGCCGGGAGCGAATGGGGCATATTGTTCTTGCAACACCTGTCGCCCATATCTGGTTTCTCAAAAGCTTGCCCAGCCGCATCGGGAATATCCTGGACTTGACCCTCAAGGAACTGGAAAAGGTCCTTTATTTCGAGTCGTGGATTGTTCTGGACCCGAAGAACACGCCCCTGCGGAAAAAGCAACTGCTCCTTGAGGAAGAGCTGATTGACCTGAAGGAACAATACGGTGCCGACGCCTTTAAAGTCGGGATCGGGGCGGAAGCCATCCGGACGATTATGGCGGAAATTGATCTGCCCAAGCTGGATGATGAGCTGCGGGAAGAGTTGAAGATCGCCTTCTCGGACACCAAACGCAAGAAACTGATCAAAAGGCTGAAGGTGGTGGAGGCGCTCCGAAAGTCCAGCAATAAGCCCGAATGGATGATCCTGACCATTCTCCCCGTTATTCCTCCCGACCTGAGACCCCTGGTCCCGCTGGATGGCGGTCGTTTCGCCACCTCGGATCTGAATGATCTTTACCGGCGCGTGATCAACCGGAACAACCGTCTCAAGCGTCTGCAGGAACTCAATGCGCCGGAGATCATCATCCGCAATGAAAAACGGATGCTTCAGGAAGCCGTGGACGTCCTGTTTGATAATGGCAGGCGAGGGCGCGCCATTACGGGTTCCAATAAACGCCCCCTTCGATCGCTGTCGGACATGTTGAAGGGCAAGCAGGGTCGCTTCAGGCAGAACCTGCTCGGCAAACGCGTCGATTACTCGGGCCGGTCCGTGATTACGGTCGGTCCGGATCTGAGATTGCATCAGTGCGGCCTGCCGAAAAAAATGGCTTTGGAACTTTTCAAACCGTTTGTTTATAATCGGCTCCAGGACAAAGGCTATGTCAACACGGTAAAAAGCGCTAAAAAAATGGTCGAAAAGGAAACGGCAGAAGTATGGGATGCCTTGGATGAGGTGGTTCGCGAATATCCCGTCATGCTAAACAGGGCTCCGACGCTCCATCGATTGGGCATTCAGGCTTTCGAGCCCGTCCTGATTGAGGGCAAAGCGATTCAACTCCATCCGCTTGTTTGTACGGCCTTCAACGCCGATTTTGACGGCGATCAGATGGCGGTTCATATTCCGTTGTCCATTGAGGCCCAGACCGAAGCCAGGGTCTTGATGATGTCAACCAACAACATTCTTTCTCCCGCAAACGGGAAGCCCATTATTATCCCCGGCCAGGACATTGTCCTCGGCATCTATTATCTGACCCGATTAAGACCGGGGGTTATGGGCGAGGGCATGGTCTTTGCCGACCCGACCGAGGTCCGCAGCGCCCTGGATGCCGGAATAGTGGATCTCCAGGCAAGGATCAAGGTCCGGATCCGGGGTGAAATGAAGGAAACCACATGTGGAAGGGTCATCTTGCAGGAAATCATTCCGGAACAGATCCCTTTCGATCTGATCAATAAAGTGATGAATAAAAAGGAGCTGTCCAATCTCATTGATCATTGTTACCGGTCCTGCGGAGATAAAACAACTGTATTGCTGGCCGACCGCCTCAAGGACCTGGGGTTCAAGTATGCCACGATGTCCGGCGCATCCATTGCCATCCACAATATGGTTGTTCCCGCCAACAAAAAGGACATCGTCGCCCGGGCTGACAAGGACGTCCTGAAAATTCAGAAGCAGTACATGGACGGACTCATTACGGATGGGGAGCGTTATAACAAGGTGATCGACATATGGTCCCAGGCGACCGAGAAGATTGCCGCCGAAATGCTTGCCGGGATCAGTATGGAAGAACTATCTGAAGCGGACGGCTCGAAAAGGAAGGTGGAGAGCTTCAACCCCATCTTTATGATGGCGGATTCCGGAGCGAGGGGCAGTGCGGTGCAGATCAGGCAGTTGGCCGGCATGAGAGGTTTGATGGCCAAGCCGTCCGGCGAGATCATTGAAACCCCCATTACGGCCAACTTCAGAGAAGGATTGACCGTTCTACAGTATTTTATTTCAACGCACGGGGCGCGGAAAGGGTTGGCCGATACGGCGTTGAAAACGGCAAATTCCGGTTACCTGACCCGTCGGCTGGTTGATGTCGCCCAAGATTGCATCATCAACGAGGATGATTGCGCGACCCTTGACGGCATCGATGTTTTTGCCTTGATGGAAGGGGGAGAAATTATTGAAACGGCCGGCGAGCGCGTTCTCGGACGGGTTGTCCTCGAAGACATCAAAGATCCCTTTACGGGCGAGGTGATGGTCCAGGCCAATCAGGAGATTGATGAGGTGCTTGCAGACCAGATCGATCGGGTAGGCATTGAAAAGGTGAAGATCCGTTCCGTTTTGACCTGCAAATCCCGACATGGGGTCTGCGCCCGCTGCTATGGCCGGGACCTGTCCCATGGACACTTGGTAAATATAGGCGAGGCTGTCGGGATCATCGCCGCTCAATCCATCGGCGAACCGGGGACGCAGTTGACCATGAGAACCTTTCATATTGGAGGAACGGCAAAATTTGAAGAACATTCAACCCTTCAGTCCCGGCATGACGGTACGGTCAGATTTGTGAATCTCAATACGGTCAAAAGCAAGATCGATGCATCATCTTCGTCCAAAGTCGGAGATCTTGTGGTCATGAACCGCCACGGTGAATTGCATGTTCTCGATGAACAACAGCGAAGCCGCGGCAAATACACCGTTCCTTATGGCGCTCATTTGAAGGTTCTTGACGGCAGCATTGTCCGCAAGGGGGATCTGATGGCGGAATGGGACCCCTTCTCGATTCCGATTCTGGCCGAAGTCGATGGTATGGTGAAGTTCGGCGATATCATTGAAGGCCGGACCATGCAGGAACAGCTCGATGAAGTCACCGGTCTTTCGCGGAAAGTTATTGTGGAATTCCGCGGGACCGACATGCGTCCCCGTGTGTCTCTCAAGGACAAGAAGGGCAAAACGGCAAAAGTGCCGGGCAGCAATGCGGTCGCCCGTCATCTCCTGCCGGTGGGTTCCAATATCGTTGTCTCTGAAGGCGCCATGGTCGGCGCCGGCAGCATCCTGGCAAAAATTCCGCGGGAGACGACAAAAACCAAAGATATCACCGGGGGGCTTCCCCGGGTGGCGGAGCTTTTTGAAGCCCGTAAACCGAAAGATTTTGCCGTGATCAGTGAAATCGACGGCATTGTTTCCTATGGAAAAGACGCCAAAGGTAAACGAAAGATCGTCATCAGCGCGGAAAGCGGTGGAGAGAAGGAATATCTGATTCCCAAGGGGAAGCATGTCCGGGTACAGGAGGGCGACAGAATTTCTGCCGGTGAAGCGCTGATGGATGGGGTCAATAACCCGCATGACCTGCTGACCATCAAAGGCGAAAAAGAACTGGCCCGCTATCTGGTGGATGAAGTCCAGGAAGTGTATCGGTTGCAAGGCGTTAAAATCAATGACAAGCATATGGAGGTCATCGTTCGTCAGATGCTGCGTCGGGTGAAAGTGGTGGATCCCGGCGACTCTTCCTTTATCGCCGACGAACAGGTGGAACGTTATCGGTTCCAGGAGGAGAATGAGCGGATTATAGCCCGAGGCAGCCAACCGGCAATTGCGAAACCGATCCTGCTGGGCATTACCAAGGCTTCTCTGAGCACCCAGAGCTTTATTTCAGCGGCGTCTTTTCAGGAGACAACGCGCGTGCTTACGGAGGCCTCGATGGCGGGCAAGACAGATTATTTGCGGGGGCTCAAGGAAAATGTGATCATGGGGCGCCTAATTCCGGCGGGGACGGGTCTTTCAATATACCGGAAGCTGGGCGTTAAAACAATCGATGACCAAGGCCCTCATGTGGGAGAGTTAATCATTGACGAAAATAATAATGAGAAAATACTTGACACACAGGCGGCGAATTGATAGAAAATTTCTCTTTTGCTACACCAGTAAAGCTTTTTTTAAGGGAACGTTTCGGGAGGATGCATGCCGACAATAAATCAGTTGGTTCGTAAAGGTCGAGCCAAGATCCAGAAAAAGGCGGCCACACCGGCTCTGGCAGGCTCACCGCAGCGGCGGGGGGTTTGCGTCAGAGTCTACACGACGACGCCGAAGAAGCCGAACTCGGCCTTGAGGAAGGTCGCAAGGGTTCGTCTGACCAGTGGTTATGAGGTAACATCCTATATCCCCGGAATGGGGCACAATCTTCAGGAGCATTCCGTGGTCCTGGTTCGCGGTGGAAGAGTTAAAGATCTTCCCGGTGTGCGTTATCATATCGTCAGGGGAACGCTGGATGCTGTTGGCGTTCAGGACAGGAAGCAGGGTCGGTCAAAATACGGGGCGAAGAAGCCGAGTTAACGGGAGAAGGTCGTATGCCGAGAAGAAGGGAAATTACAAAGCGGGAAGTCTTGCCGGATCCCAAGTATAACAACATACTGGTGGCCAAGTTTATCAACAGCTTATTGAAACGTGGCAAAAAAAGTGTTGCTGAATCGATACTTTATGGATCTTTCGAGATTATCGAAAAAAGAACTAAAGAATTACCTGTCGATATTTTTGAAAAGGCGATCAACAATGTCAAACCCGTTATCGAGGTCAAATCGCGCCGGGTCGGCGGCTCCACCTATCAGGTTCCCACCGAAGTTGTCCCCTCAAGACGGCTGGCTTTGGGGATTCGGTGGTTGATTCTTCATGCGAAAGAGCGGACCGAAAAAACGATGAGGGAGAAGCTCGCAGGAGAAATTCTCGATGCTGCGAACAACCGGGGCGGCGCCATCAAGAAGAGAGAGAGCGTTCATAAGATGGCGGAAGCGAACAAGGCCTTTGCGCACTATCGATTTTAGGTTCTCCGGGGGGTGCGTTGGTTCAATTTGATGAGAAACGCAAATGCCACTGGAGTAATGTTATTTATAAAAACAAAGGGCGAAAGAGCATAGACAGAATATGAACCATTCAAAGTTTAAGGAGGTACGAGGAGATGGCTAAGAAAAAATTTGAGAGGACGAAGCCGCATCTCAATATTGGCACTATTGGGCATGTGGATCATGGTAAAACCACATTGACGGCCGCGATCACGAAGCACTTGGCCAGAAAAGGGTTGGCGGAATTCAGGCCCTTTGATTCGATTGATAACGCCCCCGAAGAAAGAGAAAGAGGCGTAACCATCAATATCTGCCACGTGGAATATCAGACGGCCAAGAGGCATTATGCCCACGTTGACTGCCCCGGACATGCGGATTATATCAAAAACATGATTTCCGGAGCGGCGCACATGGATGGTACGATCCTGGTGGTCGCGGCCTCCGACGGTCCCATGCCCCAGACCCGGGAGCATATCCTCCTTGCCCGGCAGGTTCAGGTGCCCTACATCGTTGTCTATATGAACAAGGTCGACCTGGTTGATGATCCGGAACTCCTGGATCTGGTCGAACTTGAATTAAGAGAGCTGCTGACGGCCTATGAATTTCCGGGGGATGATCTTCCGATCATCCGCGGGTCGGCATTGAAGGCGTTGGAAAGTGATGACGATAACGACCCGCATGTGCAGTCCATCTATAAGCTGATGGATGCGGTCGATAACTATATTCCGGAGCCGGTTCGTATTCTTGACAAACCGTTCCTGATGCCCGTCGGGGATGTTTTTTCCATTGCCGGCCGTGGAACCGTTGTCACGGGAAGAGTAGACCGGGGCATCATCAAAACCGGGGAGGAAGTGGAGATCATTGGCATTCGGCCGACGTTCAAGACGGTTTGCACGGGCGTCGAGATGTTCCGTAAAACCCTTGATGAAGGTCGCGCGGGAGATGATGTCGGCGTGCTGCTCAGGGGGACAAAGCGGGAAGAAGTTGAGCGAGGGCAGGTTCTGGCAAAGCCGGGGTCGATTACCCCGCATACAAAATTTAATGCCGTCGTCTACATCCTGACCAAGGAGGAAGGCGGCCGTCATACCCCGTTTTTTGCAGGCTATCGTCCTCAGTTCTATTTCCGGACGACGGACGTGACGGGCGTCTGTACCCTGCCCGAAGGCGTGGAGATGGTTATGCCTGGCGATAATGTCAATCTTGAGATTCAACTCATCACCCCGATTGCCATGGAGGAACAGCTCCGTTTTGCTATTCGCGAAGGCGGAAGGACCGTTGGCTCAGGTGTGGTCAGCAAGATTATTGAATAAACATCAAATACGGACGTAGCGACGACAACAACCATGAAAGAACAAAAAATCAGAATCCGGCTCAAGGCATACGACCATAAGCTGCTCGATCGCTCTGTTGAGGACATCGTTGAGACGGCCAAGCGAACAGGCGCCCGCGTAGCCGGTCCAGTGCCGCTACCTACGGAAATCAACAAGTATTGTGTCAATCGATCTCCCCACGTGGACAAGAAATCGAGAGAGCAGTTTGAAATCAGAACCCATAAACGATTGATTGATATCATTGAGCCGACCCAGTCAACAGTGGATGCGCTCATGAAGCTGGATCTTTCGGCCGGGGTGGATGTCGAGATAAAATTATAAGTCGACCGATTAGGGAGATGGACAGCGGTTTATCTCCCGTCTTATTTTGAGAGGCGCGTCTGGGTGCAGGCGGTGTGAAGACAATGGGAATGGGTATCATAGGTAGAAAGCTGGGCATGACTCAGATTTTTTCTGATGATGGCGAACTTGTAGCCGTGACGGTCGTCGAGGCAGAGCCCTCTGTCGTGATTCAGAAAAAGACCGGAGAGGCGGATGGATACAAGGCCATTCAACTGGGATATGGACGGATCAAACAGAAGAATGTCACCAGGCCCCTGCAGGGACACTTCAAGAAAGCCGACAAAGGTAATTTTAGATTTTTACGCGAGATTAGAACAGACGTGGACGATTATGCAATTGGCCAGGAGTTGAATGCAGATCTTTTCCAGGCCGGTGATTATGTGGATGTCGTCGGAACCTCCAAGGGGAAGGGATTTGCCGGAGTCATCAAAAGGCACGGATTCAGCGGGGGGCGTGCGACCCACGGATCCATGTTTCATCGGGCGCCAGGTTCCATCGGCGCCAGTGCGGATCCCTCCAGAGTCTTCAAGGGGAAAAAAATGCCCGGCCACATGGGGAGCGAGCGGAAGACCATACAGAACATGGTGGTCTGGGCCGTAAGATCCGACCAGAATCTGATTTTGATCAAGGGTTCCATTCCAGGCGGGAAAATGGGCGTTCTTCTGATTAAAAAAGCAAAGAAAAAGGGTCGCATTTAGGCGGGAGTGATTATGCCGGTTTTGGATGTATATGATATCGATAACAAGAAAGTATCGCAGATCGAAGTAAGCGATAGTGTGTTCGGCGTCGAGACGAACACGGCGGCTCTTTACGAAACGGTCAGAATGCAGATGCTTTCGCGGCGTCTGGGAACGGCGTCAACCAAAGAAAGGGGCGATATCCGTGGCGGCGGGAAGAAACCGTGGCGTCAAAAAGGGACAGGCCGCGCCCGGGCTGGAACGAGCCGATCGCCGCTTTGGCGGGGCGGTGGCACCGTTTTTGGCCCGCATCCCAGGGACTACAGCATCCGTGTTCCGAAAAAGATTCGAAAATTGGCGCTGGTTTCCGCTTTGAGCATGAAAATGAAAGAACAGAGGATCATTGTCCTGAAGGATTTTCCTCTGGAAGAGATAAAGACGAAGAGATTCAAAGCGGTGTTTGATCGTTTCGGCTTAAGGAAAGCCTTGTTTGTTCTCGATCGGTCGAATCCTGTACTGGAAAAATCGTCCCGAAATATCCGAGGCGTCAAATTGATTAGAGCAGAGGGGATCAATGTCTATGATCTGTTGAATCATGACCATGTGGTCTTTCTTGAGCCCTCTGTAAAAATGATTGAAGGGGCACTGATGTCATAATGGAATTGTATCATGTCATAAAGAGAGCGCTCATTACGGAGAAGAGCACGATCGCGAAGGATGAAACGAATAAGTATACACTTGAAGTGGATCCGAGGGCAAATAAGATCGAGATTGCCAATGCCGTAGAAAAGCTTTTTAAAGTCAAAGTTCTAAACGTGCAGGTGATGAACGTGATGGGTAAGAAAAAGCGGATGGGAAAAATTGTCGGCCGGAAGCGCTCGTGGAAAAAGGCCATTGTCACCCTTTTGCCGGGCAGCCGTATTGAAATATATGAAGGCGTATAGAATAGAAGGATTGTAGGAATGGCGATCAGAAAATATAAGCCAACATCACCGGGGCGGCGGTTTCAGACCTGTTCTGATTTTAAGGAAATTACGACGTCCGATCCCGAGAAGAGTCTTTTACGGCCCCTGAAGAAATCGGGTGGTCGCAACTGCCATGGCAGAATCACCAGCCGGCATATCGGTGGTGGCCATAAGCAGAAATACAGGTTGATTGATTTTCGCCGCGATAAGGCCGAGGTGTCGGGGAAAGTCCTGTCCATTGAATACGACCCGAACAGAACATCCAGAATTGCCCTGATCCAATACAGCGACGGCGAGAAGCGATATATCATTGCTCCGAACAAGGTCGGTGTCGGGGATGCAGTCATCAGCGGCAATAATGTCGATATCAAGCCCGGGAATACGTTGCCCCTGAAGAATTTGCCATTGGGTTCTCTGATCCATAACCTGGAACTGAAAATCGGGCGCGGCGCACAAATGATCAGGAGCGCGGGAACCTACGGGCAACTGATGGCCAAGGAAGAAGGATATGCGCAGATCAGGCTTCCCTCCGGAGAAGTGAGAAAAGTACTGCTGGCCTGTAAGGCGACGGTTGGTCAGGTCGGGAATATTGATCACGAAAACGTCAGTATCGGCAAGGCGGGAAGAACAAGATGGCATGGCAGGCGCCCAAAAGTAAGAGGAGTTGCCATGAACCCGGTCGATCACCCGATGGGCGGCGGAGAAGGCAAATCTTCCGGCGGACGTCACCCTTGTACGCCTTGGGGTGTGCCGACGAAAGGCCATAAAACAAGGACGAATAAAAGCACAGATAAATACATTGTGAAAAGAAGAGGTTAACGTGGCTCGTTCAGTCAAGAAGGGTGCATATATCGAGGAAAAGCTTCTTGAGAAGGTCCGGAAGGCAGAGGCTTCAGGAAGCAAAAGCGTCATTAAGACATGGTCACGGCGCTCAACGGTGGTTCCTGAATTAATCGGACAAACATTTGCCGTCCACAACGGCAAGAAATTTGTTCCGGTTTTCGTAACGGAAAACATGGTGGGGCATAAGCTCGGGGAATTTTCGCCCACAAGAACATTCTACAGTCACGCCGGCGATCGAAAGTCAAAAGTACGCAAATGATCTTTTGGCGTTAAGATCATGGTCGGGAGTTTATAGAGATATGGAAGCAAAAGCAGCTGCAAAATATATCAGGATGTCTCCGCAGAAGGTAAAACTTGTAGCGGATTTGGTCCGGGGAAAGAAAACTCAGGAGGCAGAGAAAATCCTGATTTTTACACGGAAGTATGCGGCAGGCGTGATCGGGAAAGTATTGAAATCCGCTGTTGCCAATGCCAAGCAGAATCCGAATATTGATGATACGATTCTTTATATAAAAAGCATTTCTGTGGATCAGGGGCCGTCCTTGAAGCGATGGCGGGCCCGGGCACAGGGAAGAGCCGCTGCGATTAAAAAGCGCATGAGCCATATCACAATCATCCTGGATGAACAGTAAGCGTTTGAGGAGGTGACAGTTTGGGGCAGAAGGTTAACCCGATCGGGTTAAGATTAGGCGGCATCAAGACTTGGCAGTCGCTCTGGTTTGCAGATAAACGTTATAAAGAACTGCTCCATGAGGATATCAAGATCAGAAAATACCTCAAAAAGAAATTATTTCATGCCGGTATTTCCCATATCGATATTGAGCGGGCGGCAAACAAGGCCAAAGTGAATATCTATACGGCCCGTCCGGGCATCATTATAGGCAAAAAAGGGTCCGAAATTGATAAACTCAAGAAGGACCTTGAAGAGAAAGTCACCAAGAGTGATATCATCATTAATATCCTGGAAGTCCGGAAGCCGGAAATTGATGCGCAGCTGGTCGCAGAAAACATTGCCCTGCAATTGGAGAGACGCGTCGCCTTTCGTCGGGCCATGAAAAAGTGCGTCACATCAGCGCTTAAGTTCGGTGCGAAAGGGATCAGGGTCGGTTGCGCCGGCAGACTAGGAGGGGCGGAAATGGCCCGCTCAGAGTGGTACCGTGAAGGAAGGGTGCCCCTACATACGCTAAGAGCCGATATTGATTGCGGCTTTACCGAAGCTCACACGGCTTACGGACTGATCGGTGTAAAAGTGCTGATCTTTCATGGAGAAGTTCTGCCTGTAAGGAAAGAGAAATAAAAATTGTTAGTAGAAAGAAATTTCGAACAAATGCTGGGGCTCTCAAATTATGCTATCACCGAAGCGAGTTAAATATAGAAAGTTGCAGCGAGGACGCATGGGGGGGAAGGCGATCCGGGGCAGTCAGATCACCTTTGGTGAATTTGGTCTGCAGGCAACAGAATGCGGCTGGGTAACGGCGCGACAGATTGAAGCGGCGCGGGTTGCCATGACACGCCATGTCAAGCGCGGCGGCAAAATATGGATCAGGGTTTTCCCCCACAAATCCATTACCCGAAAACCGGCGGAAACCCGTATGGGAAAGGGAAAGGGTGCCCCGGAAGAATGGGTGGCGGTGGTGCGGCCTGGGTTTGTTTTATATGAGATGGAAGGGGTGTCCAGGGAAGAAGCCCGTGAGGCATTCCGCTTGGCGTCCCATAAGCTATCTATATCCACAAAATTTCTGACAAGGGAGTTGTCTGATGAAAATTAAGGAAATCAGAGATTTGAATGTGGATGAATTAAAACAGAAAGAACGGGAAGCAGTTGAGGAGATGTTTCGCCTGCGCCTGCGTCATTCTACGGGTCAATTGGACTCGTCGGCCGCATTGAATCGTGTTCGCAAAGATATTGCCCGCATAAAAACGGTCCGGAGGGAAAAGGAGGTTCGTACGTAATCCATGGATAATCGGGGAAATAAAAGGACCATCAAGGGAATCGTCGTGAGTAATAATATGGACAAGACCATTGTCGTCCGGGCGGAGAGACTGGTTAAACATGCGATTTTTCGTAAATATATCAGAAGTTATGAGAAATACAAAGCCCATGATGAACTCAATCGTTGTAGTGTTGGCGATAAAGTTGTTATCGTTGAGTCACGCCCGTTGAGCCGTGATAAGCGCTGGCGGATGCGTGAGATTCTCGAAAAGGCAAAATAGCAGTACAGCAGGCAGTCAGATAGGCGGGGTTTTTTTATGATTCAGATGCAGACTGTTTTGAATGTAGCGGATAATTCCGGTGCAAAGAAAGTTGCATGTATAAAAGTTCTGGGTGGTTCGAAAAGAAGGTATGCCGGCGTGGGGGATGTCATCGTGGTATCCGTAAAAGAAGCAATACCGAATTCGAAAGTCAAAAAAGGAGATGTCGTGAAGGCCGTTATCGTGCGGACAGCAAAGGAAACGCGCCGCCCGGACGGATCTTTTTTGAAATTCGATGATAACTCGGCGGTGCTGATTAATAATCAGATGGAACCGGTCGGCACGCGTATTTTCGGACCCGTTGCCCGTGAGCTCAGAGCGAAACAGTTTATGAAAATCATCTCTTTGGCCCCGGAGGTTTTATAGAGGGCTGCTGCCGGCATTATGAGGACAGCCGCAGGATAGCACAAAGGAATGCAGATGCAGAAAAAAAGATTGAAAAAAGGTGACGCTGTCAAGGTCATTGCCGGCAGGGAAGCTGGCAAGACAGGCAAGATCCTGAAGGTGATCAGCAAAGAAAATAAGATTGTGGTTGAAAAACTCAACCTGATCAAGAAACATCAGCGGCCTGACGCTCGCGGCAAAGGGGGCATTGTTGAGAAAGAAGCGCCCCTGCAAGCATCGAATGTCATGTTTGTGTGCAATAAATGTAACGTCGGTGTCCGAATTGGTTATAAGATTCTGGATGACGGGAATAAAGTCCGCCTCTGTAAAAAATGCGGCGAAATCTTGGATGCATAGGTCAGAAAATGGCAAGATTAAAAACATATTACGAGAAAGTAGTTGTACCCGGCCTGATTCAGGTCTTTCAGTATAAGAATCGTATGGAAGTGCCAAGACTTGAAAAAATTGTTGTGAATATGGGTCTTGGAGAGGCGATCCAGAATATCAAGATTCTTGATGGCGCCGTCCAGGAGCTTGCAATGATCACGGGTCAGAAACCCGTCATTACGAAGGCCAGGAAATCCATCGCAACGTTCAAGCTTCGCCAGGGGATGTCGATTGGGTGTTGTGTGACACTCAGAAGCGATCGGATGTATGAGTTCTTTGACCGCCTGGTTAATGTTAATCTTCCCAGAGTAAGGGATTTCAGGGGCATTTCCCAAAAATCTTTCGATGGAAGAGGCAATTTTGCCATGGGCCTGAAGGAGCAAATTATCTTTCCTGAGATCGACTATGACAAAATTGATAAAGTCAAAGGGATGAATATTGTTATCACCACCTCGGCAAAAACGGATGAGGAAGCCAGACAGTTGTTAAAGCTTATGGGTGTACCCTTTAAAAATTAAGATTTGCGTGGAGGCATTGGTTTGGCAAAAAAATCTTTAATCGCAAAGGCAAAAAGATCGGCGAAATACGCTGTCCGGGATTATAATCGCTGCCCGCTGTGCGGTCGGCCTCGGGCCTATTATCGGAAATTTGATATGTGTAGGATATGCCTTAGGAATCTTGCTCTAAAGGGCGAGATCCCGGGTGTTATAAAATCCAGTTGGTAAGATAATTTTCAAGGAGCTTTTTTTATGGGAATGACCGATCCGATTGCAGATATGCTCACCAGAATCAGAAATGCAAATCGCGTCCACTTCAAGAGCGTTGATGTCTTAATGTCACGCATGAATCTTCACCTTGCGGAGGTGCTTAAAAAAAACGGCTACATAAGCGGGTTTGATACAAAAAAGCCGGACGGCGGTTTCGCGATGCTTCGGATCTATCTTAAATATGCGGATTCCAAACGTGCCGTCATTACGGATATCCAGAGGGTCAGCAGTCCAGGGCGGCGCGTCTATGTAAAAAGTGAAAAAATACCAAAGGTGTTGAACGGATATGGGATTGCCGTCCTTTCCACTTCCCGGGGCATCATCACAGACAAGGATGCCAGACAATTGAATGTCGGTGGAGAGGTCCTTTGTAATGTCTGGTAGATGGTACAATCAGAACGTACAAGACAAATGGAGATTTTTTCATGTCCAGAATAGGTAAAAAGCCCATCTTGTTGCCGGTGGGCGTCAAGGTTATTCAGAATCAGGCGAATTTAAGCGTGCAGGGGCCGAAAGGGATGTTGTCGATGGAGGTTCCGCAAGGCATCGATGTTATGCTGGAGGATAATGCCGTCATCGTCAAAAAGACATCTGATGACCGAAAAGCCAGATCCTACCATGGGCTCACGAGAACATTGGTGGATAATATGATCACGGGAGTGAGTGCAGGTTTTGAAAAGAAGCTGGAAATCTCCGGCGTCGGTTACCGTGCGGAAGCCACTGATGACAAGCTTAAACTGGTAGTCGGATATTCCAGCCCGTCTGTGTATGTCATCCCTGAAGGGATTGCCGTCAAGGTCGATAAGCTGGTAAATATCGTCGTGTCCGGTATTGATAAACAGATGGTGGGACGCGTCGCCGCTGAGATCAGGGCATTGAGGAAACCGGAGCCCTACAAGGGTAAAGGAATCCGGTATGTCGGCGAGCAGATCAGACGGAAAGTGGGCAAATCCGTCGGAAGTTGATGATTAAATAAACATCAGGCGAGAAGGATCACGAAAATGATCCGCGGCGTGGTGTTATCGTGTGAACGAGGTAGAACATTGGCATCGAAAAAAATTGAAAAGATCAGAGCGAAACGGACAAAAAGAGTAAGGGGCAGGATGTTTGGGACAGATACGAAACCTCGCCTCTCTCTATTCAGAAGTGCCTGTCACATTTATGTGCAGGCCATAGATGATGATTTGAAAAGAACAGTCGCAGAAGCTTCAACCCTGAGCAATGATTTGCGTGACAAGCTGTCCGGCATGAAAAAAGTGGATCAGGCAAGGGAAGTCGGGAAGTTCGTTTCGAAACGATTACAGGCGATCGGCATCGAACGCGTCGTATTCGATCGGGGACGTTATCTTTACCATGGACGCGTGAAAGCGCTTGCGGAGGCGGCCAGAGAAGCGGGATTAAAATTTTAGAAACGGCATTTTTTATCACACTGTGCGAAGGAAATGATGGCTGGAAAAGAAAAAATGGAAGAATTTGATCTGCTTGACAGGGTAATCGCGATTAACAGAACCGCTAAAGTGGTCAAGGGAGGACGGCGTTTCAGATTCAGCGCTGTCGTGGTTGTCGGCGATGGCAGCGGCGCAGTAGGCGCCGGGCTTGGTAAAGCCCATGAAGTGCCGGAGGCAATCAGAAAGGGAACAGAGCAGGCCAAAAAGAATATGACCAAGGTGGCTGTTCTCAACAGGACCATTCCCTATGAAATCATTGGTCAGTACGGGGCCGGCAAGGTTCTGCTGAAGCCGGCCTCCGAAGGGACGGGTCTCATTGCAGGTGGTGCGGTCCGGGCTGTACTCGAGGTTGCCGGTGTGCACAACATATTAACCAAGTGTCTCGGCTCCCATAATCCGCACAATCTGGTTAAGGCAACCATTGATGGCCTTCGCCGTCTCCGGGACCCGAATGATATTGCGATGCTGAGGGGAATACGCGCTACGGAATTCAAGGCACTGAATAAATGAGGTGGTTTGTGCGAAGTAAGCTCAAAATAACACTGGTAAAAAGTTACATCGGTCGCCCCGCCCCGCAGCGAAAGGTTTTGGCGGGAATGGGGCTTGGCAGACTGAACCGATCGGTTTTCCTGGATGACACCCCCGAGATCAGGGGTATGGTCAAAAAGGTCTGCCATCTGGTTGCCATGGAAGAAGTAAAGGGGAAAGACGTATGAATTTAAGTTCGTTGCAACCGCCGGCAGGTTCCCGGAAAAAGCGAAAAAGGGTTGGCCGCGGGGACGGCTCGGGACATGGCGGGACGTCCGGCAAAGGCGCCAAAGGCCAGAATGCGCGTTCCGGAGGCGGGACAAGACCCGGTTTTGAGGGGGGGCAAATGCCTTTGTCAAGAAGACTGCCGAAAAGGGGCTTCCGCAATATCTTTCGTAAAGTGATTGTCGCCGTTAACATCGAGCAACTGCATAAATTTCCCGCCGGGTCTGTGATCGACGCGGAAAGTCTCATTCGGGCCGGTCTCGTGAATAGAAAATACGACGGGATCAAATTACTGGGCAAGGGGATCATTGATTATCCCCTTTCTGTGAAGGTGGATATGGTCAGCCAGGGCGCCAGAACTAAAATTGAAGCCGCCGGCGGGTCGATTATAGAGGTCAACTGATTTGTTAGGTGGTTTAAAAAATATCTCCAAGATACCGGAGCTGCAGAAGCGGATCCTTTTTACCTTTCTGATGCTCATTGTTTATCGAATCGGCGCGCATGTGACGACGCCGGGGATAGACACGACAGCGCTGGCCGCCTTTTTTGCCCAGGCGAAGGGATCCTTGCTGGGGCTCTTTGACATGTTTGCCGGCGGCGCTTTAAGCAATTTGTCCGTCTTTGCCTTGGGGATCATGCCCTATATCAGTGCATCCATTATTCTCCAGCTGCTGACCGTTGCTTTTCCTTACCTGGAAAAATTATCGAAGGAAGGAGAGGCCGGCAGAAGAAAGATCACCCAGTACACGCGCTACGGAACGGTTATTCTCAGTATAATTCAGGGGTTCGGCATTGCCATCGGCCTGGAGAACATGGCCGGCCCGACAGGGGGATCAATTGTCATTGATCCCGGATGGGCATTTAGAATGATGACGGTGATTACCCTGACGGCCGGTACAGCTTTTATCATGTGGATCGGTGAACAGATCACGGAAAAGGGAATCGGCAACGGTATTTCGCTGATCATTTTTGCCGGAATCGTGTGCCGGGGTCCGGAGGCGATTATCAATACATTTACCCTGATGTCTTCAGGGGAGATGGGTATTTTCGCGATCATCATCCTCAGTGTCATGATGGTTGCAGTGGTGGGCGTCATTGTCTTTGTGGAAAGTGGTCAGCGGCGGATCCCGGTTCAATATGCAAAGAGGATTGTAGGAAGAAAAATGTACGGCGGCCAAACGACCCACCTGCCTTTGAAGGTCAATACGGCAGGTGTGATTCCGCCCATTTTTGCGTCTTCCATTATCATGTTTCCCGCAACCATCGCGAATTTTATTCCTCACCCTTGGATGAAGTCTATCGCCGACGCCCTGGTACCGGGACGCGTCGGGTATGAGCTGCTCTACATCGCCTTTATTATTTTTTTCTGTTACTTTTATACGGCTGTGACCTTTAATCCTGTGGATGTGGCCGACAATATGAAAAAATATGGCGGCTATGTGCCGGGAATTCGGCCGGGAAAGAAAACGGCTGATTATATTGATGATGTGTTGACCCGGTTGACCTTCAGCGGTGCGATTTACGTTTCGGCGGTTTGTGTCCTTCCCAGTATTCTGATCAGTTATTTCAACGTGCCCTTTTATTTTGGGGGAACGGCACTTTTGATCGTTGTCGGGGTTGCCCTCGATACGGCGGGCCAGATCGAAACGCATTTGCTGACGAGGCAGTATGAAGGTTTTATGAAGAAAGGGCGGATTGCCGCGAGGCGGCGGTGAGTGGCGCCATCTGAGGGAAGGTTTTAATAAGATGATTATCCTCAAGCGACCTGAGGAAATCGAAAAAATAAGAAAGAGTAACATCATCGTCTGGGAAATACTCAGAGAGCTGAAAGAAAAAGTCAGCCCCGGCATAACAACCTTGGAGCTCAACCGCTATTCCGAGGAACTGGCTAAAAAAAAGGGAGCCACACCCGCATTTAAAGGGTATCGCGGCTATCCTTTTGCTCTGTGCACATCCGTTAACTCGGAAGTCGTGCATGGAATGCCGTCCAGCCGGGTTCTTAAACCAGGAGATATTGTCAGTCTGGATTTCGGGGCCCGCTATCAGGGATATTATGGGGATGCCGCGATGACCGTGCCCGTCGGCGATGTTACCGAGGAAGCCCGGTTGCTGCTGCAAACCACGGAAAGCAGCCTCTATGATGGAATCCAGCAGGCGCGGGCGGGGAACAGGCTGGGCGATATTGCCGCGGCCGTGCAGGTGCGCGTTGAAGCGGCTGGTTTTTCCGTCGTCAGGGACTTTGTCGGTCATGGGATTGGGAAAGACCTGCATGAAGAACCTCAAATTCCAAATTATGGGGTCCGAGGCCGAGGTGTTGAATTAAAAAGCGGGATGGTCCTGGCCATCGAACCGATGGTGAATGTAGGGACTTACAAGGTCAGGATTCTTTCCGATGGGTGGACGGTTGTTACTGAGGATGGCCAACTATCGGCGCACTTTGAGCATACGGTGGCCATAACCGATAAAGGTCCGGTCATTCTGAGTGTCGGGAACTGAAAGTGGAATAATTTATGGCGAAAGAAGAACCCATAGAGGTTGAAGGACGTGTTGTTGAGCCCCTGCCCAATGCCATGTTTCGCGTTGAACTTGACAACGGGCATCGTGTTCTGGCCCATATTTCGGGAAAAATGCGCATGCACTTCATAAAAATACTGCCCGGAGACAAGGTGACGGTTGAGTTGTCCCCCTATGACTTAACCCGGGGAAGGATTGTCTACAGGACGAAATGAACGGTTCGGCGGAGATGCCGCCGGGTGACAAATATCAGGCCTGTTGCTGTGATCGATCGGTTTGAGGAGCAGACATTATGAAAGTACGATCTTCCATTAAAAAAATATGCGTCAAGTGTAAAATTATCAAGCGCAGCGGCGTATTGAGAATCATTTGTGAGAATCCCAAACACAAACAGCGACAGGGATAAAAGCGGTTTGTTAAATCAGGAGGATAGCAGGTGGCAAGAATTGCAGGAGTGGATTTACCCAAAAGCAAAAGGATGGAGATTGCACTCACCTATATCTACGGCATAGGGCGGTCAAAATCTATTGACATTCTTCAAAAGGCAGGCGTCAGTACGGATACAAAGACAGACCATCTTGCCGATGCAGAAATTACCGCGATCAGAAATGTCATCGACAGGGACCATAAGGTTGAGGGCGATTTGCGTCGCGATATCTCCATGTCTTTGAAACGGCTCATGGATATCGGCGCCTATCGGGGGCTGCGGCACCGCAAGGGGCTTCCCGTGCGAGGCCAGCGGACCAGCACCAACGCCCGGACACGAAAAGGACCCCGACGGTCCATCGCGGGAAAAAAGAAATAAATCGCAGGGATCAGGAGGGTCAATGGCTAAGGCAGTCAGAAAAACAGGGAAGCGAAAAGAAAAAAAGAACATTACCGAAGGGGTTGCCCATATTCAATCGACTTTCAACAATACGATTGTCACCATCACGGATATGAGCGGTAACGTGATTGCCTGGGCATCTGCCGGGATGCAGGGGTTCAAGGGGTCACGGAAGAGCACGCCTTTTGCCGCGCAGATGGCGGCGGAAGATGCCGTTAAAAAAGCGAAGGAACATGGGATGCGCAGTGTCCAAGTATATGTAAAAGGCCCTGGGTCTGGGCGTGAATCTGCCCTGCGGTCGCTCCAGTTGGCCGGCTTGAATATCAGTCTGATCCGGGACGTCACCCCCATTCCCCATAACGGTTGTCGTCCTCCGAAACGACGAAGGGTGTGATGCAGGAGTGTGTGGATGGAAAAAACGGTAGAAAGCCATGAAGGGATAACGTTAAATCAGGGAGGCGTCTTTGGCAAGATATAGAGAATCCGCGTGTAGGTTGTGCCGTAGAGAGGGTCTGAAACTGTTTCTTAAGGGAGATCGTTGTTACAGCGAAAAATGCGCCTTTGAGCGGCGGAGTTATGCTCCGGGTGAACACGGGCAGATCCGGAAAAAGCATTCCGATTACGGCGTTCAGTTAAGGGCCAAGCAAAGGCTTAAAAGAATGTATGGTCTGTTGGAAAAGCAGTTCCGGGGTTATTTTGAAAAGGCGGACCGGCAAAAAGGCATCACAGGGACAAATCTGCTGTTGTTCCTGGAGAGACGGCTTGACAACATGGTATTTCGGATGGGGTTTGCCAACTCCAGAGACGAGGCGCGGCAGCTTGTCAGGCATAATCACTTTCTGGTGAGCGGCAAGCCGGTGAATATTCCCTCCTTCCTCGTCAGGGTGGGCGATGACATCCAGGTCAGGGAGGGCAGCAGGAAAGTGGAGCGGATTCAGGAGGCTCTGGAAACCGTTGCCAGGCGCGGTGTGCCCCCGTGGCTCGAACTGGACAAGGAAAACTTTAAAGGTACGGTCAAGATTTTCCCGGTGCGGGACGAATTGACCATGCCGGTTCAAGAACAATTGGTTGTTGAACTTTATTCTAAATAAAGTCGACAATATAGGGAAAGCTTTAACAGGATCAGAAGGGTAGGGCATGATCAATATGCAAAGAAATTGGCGCAGTATCATAAGGCCGAAGCGGATCGAGATTGATGAGGCGACCCATACGCGCTTTTACGGAGAGTTCGTTTGTCAGCCCATAGAGAGAGGTTTCGGTATTACATTTGGGAACGCGCTCAGAAGGGTTTTGCTGTCTTCCATTCAGGGCGCATCCATCGTTTCGGTCCGGATCGATGGGGTTGTCCATGAATTTTCGACGGTTCCAGGTGTGAAAGAAGACGTAGCCGACATCATTCTCAATCTGAAAGGCGTACGTTTGAAGCTTCACCAGGATGGTCCCCGCGTCGTTCAACTGGACACATCTGAAGAAGGGCTGGTAACGGCAGGCAACCTGATCTGCGATGCGACGGTGGAGGTTCTGAATCCGGAACATCACATTGCCACCCTGTCCGGGGAGTCTCCTCTCAAAGCGCAGATGGTTGTCAAGATGGGCAAGGGGTATATTCCGGCAAAGAAGGAAAGAGACGACGACCAGCCCGAGGGGACGATTAATATCGACGCGGTGTTTTCACCCATAAAGAAGGTCAATTATACGGTGACCCATGCCCGCGTCGGGCAGATCGCTGACTATGACAGGCTGGTTTTGGAGATCTGGACAGACGGCAGTGTCTGGCCCGAAGACGCCCTCGCCTTTGCAGCTAAAATTTTGAAGGACCAACTGGACATCTTTATTAATTTCAACGAAGCGGAAGAGCCGGGGGAACAGCCCGGTCGGGAAAAAGAGGATAGCGTCAATGACCATCTGTTGCGGCATGTGGATGACCTCGAGCTGTCTGTCAGATCGGCCAATTGCCTGAAAAACGCCGGGATTAATCTTATCGGTGAACTTGTTCAAAAAACCGAGGCGGAAATGCTGAAAACAAAAAATTTCGGCAGGAAATCCTTGAATGAAATCAAGGATATTTTGCAGGAAATGGGTTTGAGCTTCGGCATGAAACTTGATTTTCCGCCCTGGAACAGAGATGAGGCAAAGGAAGCCCCGGCGATATCAGCAGGGGAGTGACAGGATGAACCGCCAATAGGAAAGGAAGATGATCAATGCGCCACGGGAAAGCAGGAAGTAAGCTCGGCAGGACATCAAGCCACAGGAAAGCCATGCTGAGGAATATGGTTACTTCCTTTTTAAAATATGAAAAGATCAAGACAACTGATGTCAAAGCCAGGGAACTCAAAAAAGTTGCTGAAAAAATGATCACCTTGGGAAAACGGGGTGACCTCCATGCCCGGAGACAGGCCCTGTCCTTTGTCAGAGATCCGGAAGTCGTGGGGAAGCTGTTCAGTGAACTGACGGAGCGCTATCGTCAGCGTGCGGGAGGATATACAAGGATCATCAAGATGGGTTATCGCACAGGCGACAATGCACCCTTGTCCAGTATAGAATTTATTGACACTGTACAAAAGAAAAAACCCAAGAAGAAGGCTGCCCCCGCCGCATCATGATCTCATCGAGAGAACCGGGGTGTGCGGAACGATGGCTTACAAGAGGGGACGATTGTGAAGGCAGGATTTTTCGATATCCTGCCTTTTTCATGGGTGGTTTTCATTTTTCTTGTTTTTTTTCATAAAAAGATATACTTTCGATCTCAGTCCGCATTGGTTTTCGGATCAACTTGTCTTTCTAATGATAATCATCGGGAAGGAGGTCATTATGGCGGAAGAAAAGATTGGCGAAGTGGTTAAGTTTTTTACTAAACCATCTGTTGCGGCAGTCAAGATCACAAAGGGTGAGTTGCATATCCGGGATACGATTAAGATCTTCGGTCATACCACGGATGTGACCCAGGCCATTGATTCAATGGAAGTGAATAATCAGAAGGTTGACCAGGCCGTAGCCGGCGATTATATCGGGATCAAGGTCGTCGATCGCGTTCGTCCGGGCGATGAGGTTTTCAAAGTCGTTCCCTGATATGTTTTTTGCAGATCAAAGTCAATGCCATGGGTTGAATGACGTTTCAACCGGCCCATGGCTTTTTCGTATCAGACAATCAGGGTGAATGGACGTGGCCGTGGCATCGATGGATCCGCTTGCATACCTGGACGGTTTAAGCGGTCGGCCCATCCGACTGGGCCTTGCGCCCCTGCGCCGCGTGCTGGCCAGGATAAAACATCCTGAAAGAAAATATACATGCATGGTCATCGGCGGAACCAACGGCAAAGGTTCCATTGCGGTGATGTCGGCTGCGATGCTTACCGCAGGCGGTTTCCGCACGGGTCTTTATACCTCCCCGCATCTGCAGGATGTCCGGGAACGGATACGGATCGATGGACGCATGATTGCCGCGGAACACCTGCGGACATGTGTGGATACGATCATCCGACAGTTGCGCGAGGACCTCACCTATTTTGAATTTCTTACCGCCGTGGCCTTTCTTTATTTCGAACAACAGCAGGTGGATGTCGCTGTCCTTGAGGTGGGGATGGGGGGAAGGCTGGACGCGACAAATGTTGTCCAACCGGCCGTTTCGGTGATTTCGAATATTTCTATGGATCACGGCGATTTCCTGGGGAAGACGCTTGATCGGATTGTCCGGGAAAAGAGCGGGATCATCAGACAAAATGGTTGCTGCCTCACCGCCGCCAGGCAAAAAAAGATTGTTGGAGCGATTAAGGAGGCATGCCGGCAGAAACAGGCCCGTATTTTCAGGCTGGGACATGAAATCAAGGTCAGGAATCACAACCGCGGGGTTTTTTCATTTCGGGGCCTGGACAGACGGTATGATCATCTTTGGTGTCCGCTCCGGGGAAGGCATCAGATAGACAATGCGGCTTTAGCGGTGGGCGCAGTGGCGCTTCTGGCCGATCATGGTTTTTCTATTCAGGAAGGGGCTTTTCGCCAGGGGCTGAGGGAAACAAGATGGGAGGGGCGCCTCGAAATCCTGCAGGAGCGCCCGATGGTACTCATTGACGGAGCACATAATCCGGCAGGCATTTCCAGTCTTTGCGCCGCCTTAAAAGAGGAATTCTGCTATCGCCGCCTGACCGTTATCTTCGGCGTCCTTGATGATAAGGATTTCAAGACCATGTTAAGAAGGCTGTCGCCGCTGGCTGACAGCCTCATTCTTACACGACCGGAAAGCGGGAGGTCTCTGACTCCGGCGGAACTCCTGCCGGTGGCCGGGCAGTTTCACCGCCGTGTCGTGATCATCGAAAAGCCGGAGGAGGCGCTGCTCAAGGCGCTGGCCGATGCTGCTCCGGAAGATCTTATCTGCGTGACCGGGTCTCTTTATCTGATTGGCACCACCAAGCGGTTTCTTACTGAACGATATGGAGCGCAATGCGTAAGGGCATAGGGCTATCGATCATCATCCTGTTGCTGCTTGCTCTGCAAGCGTCGCCGGGCATCTGCCAGAGGAATCAGACATCAGGCGGTACATCTGGTGATCCCGTAACGATTGAAGCGGACAGCATCTCCTATGATTATGAAACGGATACCTATCACGCCGAGGGGCGTGTCGTCATCACCTATATCAAGGGCATTTTAACCGCAGATGATGTCTTCCTGGAAAAAAGCCGTGACCAGGTCCGGGCAGAGGGGAATGTAAAGCTCACGAGTGATCAGGACACCCTGGAAGGGGACCGGATCGACTTTGACATCAGGGACAAGACCGGTGTTGCCCACAGGGGGCGGGCGTTCATAGCCCGGAATCATTTTTATTTGGCCGGAGACCGGATTATCAAGGCCGGGGAGTCCAACTATGTGGTAGATGGCAGCGCCAAAGCGACGACCTGTGACGGACCGTCTCCAGACTGGCATTTAGCCGCCGACAAGCTCGATGTCACGATAGATGGATATGGCACACTGACGCATGCAAAATTCAAGGCAAAAAATATTCCCATCCTCTATATGCCCTATCTCTTTTTCCCGGCCAAGACCAAGCGTCAATCCGGCATGCTCTTTCCGTATTTTGCCTATTCCGACAGCAAACTCGGCCTGGACGTGGAGGTTCCGTTTTTCTGGGCCATATCCGATGACATGGACGCAACGTTCTATCAGCGTTATATGGATAAGCGGGGATACAAACAGGGCGTCGAATTCCGCTACTTTACCAGCCCCAATAACTTTGGCACGTTTTATGGCGATTTTATGAATGACGCCGGCCGTGTAAAAGAGACTGCGGGTGGCATCAGCCGGGATTGGCAATCGGATCAGCGGCGATGGTCCCTGTACCTGAACCATCAGACCCAGTTAGATCCCAGTTTTTATTTCCGGACAGATATCCGGAAAGTATCCGACAGCTGGTATTTCAAGGATTTTTCCTCCAACAACTATTTTTTGAGCAACTACGCCACGACCGAGCAGCAACGGTTTCGGAAAGTACCCTTTGTCGGGAATGAGACTCTCGGAGCTCTGGAATCAACAGCGAGGCTGGTGAAAACCTGGTCCTTATACAACTTAACGGTTTCAGGCAGTTCTACAGACAATTTTGCCGCCGTTTCCAATGACGCCACCCTGCAGAGATATCCGGAGATAACCCTGACAGGGGTCAAGCGTGCGCTCTTCAAGTCGCCGGTCAATTTTGAATTTACATCAACCTATGATTATTTCTACCGGGGTGTTGGACAAAAGGGACATTTCTACGAACTCAAACCCACATTATCGCTCCCCATGAACCTTGGCGGATATGGAATGATGACACCGGCATTAACCTTATCGGAAGTTCTGTGGCGGAGGGAGGATCAGGGGCCGGTTCCGTCGGATAAGCAGGGTAACCGGAATTTGTATATCGCCTCATTGTATGCGAATACAGAGGTGAGCCGGGTTTTCAATGTCGGCGGCCAGACGGTGGAGAAAATCCGGCACAGCATCATACCGGAGCTGACATATGCCTATGTTCCCAAAGTGAATCAGACGGACCTGCCTGATTTCGTTGCACCCGTCGGTGAACAGCAGACCGTCACCTATGCCTTGACCAACAGTTTTATGGCCCGATGGAAGGGCAAGGACGGTAAGAGGAATTACCGGGAGTTTCTCCGGCTGAAATTGGCGCAGAATTTTGACATCATAGAATCGCGCAGGGATGTCGCCACGACCGGCGGTGACCGCAAGCCGTTCAGTGATATAGTCATAGAAGCCGATTTCAACCCCTTTCAATATTTATCCTTCGCGGCCAGAAACGTATACGGCATAAAAACGACCAACTGGACACAGGCCAATTATGACTTGACGCTCAAAGATGCTCGGGGTGATGTGGCTGTTCTGGGTTATCGTTATACGCAAAATGCCATCGAAGAGATCAATCTCTATCTGAAAGCGGTGATAACCAAAACTTTGAATCTAACCTACAATCAGCGACGGAACCACTTGCTCCAGAAAGACTTCGAGAAGAAGGTGGGGATCAGCTATCATAAGCAATGCTGGAATGTGGAACTCAGTTTTGCCGAGAAATTGAATACCACCATCAATCAGGCCGGCGTCTCCATGCAAGGTGATCAGTACGACCGGACCTATATGCTGACCCTGTACCTGTATGGCCTTGGAACGCTCGGTAGTCAGTAAATTTTGAAATCATTTGAATATTCCGGTATTTTTTATGCAAGTCATCATGGCGTGATATAAATTTGATTTCCCGTGCAGGTTTTTCTTGACAAAGTGTCGAAAATTGCGTATTTTTCATAGCTCAATTTGAAGGGTTGGTGGTGTATGAATACATTTCAGGCAAAAAAAGAAAATGTCGAGAGAAACTGGCACGTCATCGATGCAGAGGGTAAAGTCCTGGGCAGGCTGGCCAGTGAAATTGCCAAGCGGCTTCGCGGCAAGGATAAACCCGTTTATACGCCTTATGTGGATACGGGCGATTTTGTGATTGTTGTCAATGCCGGTAAGGTTCATCTGACCGGCAAGAAGTTGACGGATAAAATATATTACCGTCATTCCGGGTATCCGGGGGGGATAAAGCAAATCGCCGCGGGGAAATTGCTTTCGGAAAAACCGACGGAGGCGCTGCGTCTCGCCGTCAAAGGGATGCTTCCTAAAAATACCCTGGGCCGGGCGATGTTAAAGAAACTCAAAATTTACGCCGGAAGCGATCATGGCCACACGGCGCAATGCCCGCAAACACTGGAATTATAATCAGGAAGCTTAAAAAGCAGATATATCAGGAGCAGGACATCCTGATGATGGGGAGATAAAGATGACAGATAAACGCTTTTATGCAACGGGAAAGAGAAAATGCGCTATTGCACGAGTGTATATGAAGGAAGGCAGCGGCCTTTTGACCATCAATAAAAGGAATTTTGATGATTATTTTACACGGGACAGTCTGAAGATGCTGATCCAGCAACCGATTGAGATGACGGGCAAAAAGGATAAATTCGATTTTTTCATCAATGTGTGCGGCGGCGGCGTTGCCGGACAGGCTGGCGCCATCAAGCACGGTATCTCCAAAGTTCTCGTGGAATATGACCTGGCATTGCGTTCAACCCTGAAAAAAGCGGGATTTCTCACACGGGATTCCCGGATCAAGGAACGAAAGAAGTACGGCCAGCCCGGGGCGAGGAAACGGTTCCAGTTTTCAAAACGATAACATGAATCAGGGGGGCTGCGGCCTCCCTTTTTTTTACAGATTTACAGAGTTGCGTTATATTGAAAAGTTCAGGGGCAAAGACGTGACGAGGAGATGATGTGATGATCAGAATCGGTGTTTACGGGGCCAGCGGGTACACAGGGCTGGAGCTTATAAAGCATCTGCTCTTTCATCCGGAGGTTGTGGTTACGGCCATCACGTCGCGGCGGTACGCCGATGTTCCCCTTGCGGATGTCTATCCTGTTTTTCAGGGGTTGACGGATCTCACGTTTATGAATGCTTCACCCGATGACTTTGCGCAACTGGCAGACGTCGTATTTTTAGCGCTTCCCCACGGGGTTTCCATGACGGTAGCGCCGGCGTTTTTGGCAGCCGGGAAAAAAGTGATCGACCTGAGCGCCGATTTTCGTCTGCGGGATACCGGCAGCTATGAGCAGTGGTATGGAGAGCACGCGGCTCCGGCCTTGCTGGCTGAGGCGGTTTACGGCATCCCTGAACTGTATCGCGAGACCATCCGGAAAGCAATCCTAGTTGCCAATCCCGGCTGTTACCCCACCAGCGTAATCCTGGGGCTCGCCCCGCTGCTCAAGGCCGGCTGGATCGACACGGCTTCCATCATTGTGGATGCTAAATCCGGTGCCAGTGGCGCCGGGCGGGAACCGCAGGTCGCCTCTCTGTTCTGCGAAGTCAACGAAGGGTTCAAGGCCTACAAAGTCGGGGGGCAGCACCGCCATATTCCTGAAATGGAGCAGGAACTCGCTCGGCTTGCCGGGTATGGGATCAGGATCTCTTTCACCCCGCATCTGCTTCCTGTCAACAGGGGCATTCTGAGTACGATTTATGGATCCCTGCTGACGGACACGACGCCGGACAAATTAACGGATCTGTATCGGCGGCATTATGAGGATGAACCATTCATCAGGATCTGTAAGCCCGGTGTGTTTCCGAATATTTCTTCGGTATGCGGCTCAAACTGTTGTGACATCGGGGTAACCATAGATAAAAGAACGGGACGGGTGATTGTCCTGTCGGCCATTGATAATTTGATCAAGGGGGCGGCTGGCCAGGCCATTCAGAATATGAACTTGATTTGTGGGTGCAGCGAGGAGACTGGACTGACCGGAATCTCACACTTTCCGTAATGGTCAATGCCCCCGATGTTTTTAATCGACGATATAATGCAACCTTTGCACGACTGCAGAGGCCATTGAAAAATGGCTTCGCCGCGGCTCAAAATCTTTTTCGCTTGAAATATGATAAAGCTCAAACATGTATGAAATACATAAATTAGCCTAATTTCTGGAAAGTCGAAAAATCTTTGATTCGCCGCTTGCGAATCATTTTTCACCGGTTATGCAAAGCTCTCATAATGTAAAGAAGGAGATAGGCTCCATGGCAATTACCCTATACAACACGCTTACCCGGAAAAAAGAGGCATTGCAACCGATCCGGGACGGGAAAGTCGGCATCTATGCCTGCGGCATTACCGCCTATGACGTCTGCCATGTCGGCCATGCCCGTTCCGCAGTTGTGTTCGACACGATTACCAGATATCTGCGGTACCGGGGCTACGACGTGACCTTCGTGAAAAATTTTACCGATGTGGATGATAAGATCATTCGTAAAAGCCATGAAGAAGGGGTTGGCATAGCGGACATCTCCGAGCGCTATATCCGCGAACATGACGATGATATGGACCGGCTTGGCGTGGCCCGTCCCTCCTTTGCTCCCAGGGCCACAGCGTACATTCAGGAAATGATCGATCTGATCGCAAAGCTCGCGGAGAAGGGGCTTGCCTATGAGGTGGAAGGGGATGTCTATTTTGCAGTGGAAAACTTTCCGGGTTACGGAAAACTTTCGGGCCGGAATCTGGACGAGATGACAGCCGGTTTCCGCGTGGACGTGAATGATAAAAAAAAGAATCCCCTTGATTTTGTTCTCTGGAAGGCGAGCAAAGAAGAAGAGCCCTGGTGGGAAAGTCCCTGGGGACGGGGACGCCCGGGATGGCACATCGAGTGCTCCGTCATGAGTCGGAGCTTTCTGGGGGATACCTTTGACATCCACGGCGGCGGTGAAGACCTGATTTTTCCCCATCACGAAAATGAAATCGCCCAATCCGAGGGGGCGACAGGCAAACCCCTTGCTCACTACTGGGTGCACAACGGATTCGTCCGGATCAATAGCGAAAAAATGTCGAAATCGCTCGATAATTTCTTTACGATCCGGGACATGCTAGCGGCTTACCACACCGAGGTTTTAAGGCTGTTTCTGCTGCAGAGCCTTTACCGGAATCCGGTGGATTTTTCGGAGGAGGCCCTGGCCGAAGCCAGGATAGGTATGGACCGCTTTTACAGCACGCTCAAACGGATCAAAGACCTGTTGACCTCGCCGTCTGAGATCGCTACGGCGGATCCACCAACATTATCCGGGAAGCACAGGGATCTGCATGAAAATCTGTCATCTCTGCCCGCTCAGTTTGTTGAGGCCATGGATGACGATTTCAATACGGCCAGAGCGTTGGGCCATATGTTTGAGGCCGTTCGTCTCATGAACGGGTTTATGGCCGACAGGGCCTTCGTCCGTTCACCCGAGACTGTTTTACTGCTCAAAACAGCCCAGGATATCCTAATCGATCTCGGAGGTGTACTCGGCCTTTTTCGCACGGACCCCCATGTCTATTTTGAGCAGGACCGGGATCGGGAAGCGGCCAAGAGAGGCCTTGATACGGTGGAAATTGGAAACCTCATCGTTGCTAGGCAAGCGGCCCGGTCGGCCAGAAACTGGCAGAAGGCCGATGAAATCCGGGATATTCTGGCGGCAAAGAAGATCACGATCGAGGACTCTCCCATGGGAACGACCTGGAAGATCGCATAGGGTCAAAACAGTCCCCCTCAATTCTGAAATACTTTTACGGATCCATTCTTTCCGCGGGCTTATGAAGGTTTAGGATTCAGGGCCGCCTTCAGGCCATCAATCGTATAAGGCCGGATTACGGCGCCGCTGAACCCGTGCATCCGGAAGTCCTTCAGAAAGGGGCGATTTTCGTCTCCGCCGGCGACGATGGATTTGATCTGTGGATTCATCTGCCGCAGCGCCTGCAGAATGCTTTTCACACCTTCCGGGGCGGTTGAATCCAGAATAACGGTGCTGTAGGGCCGGTTCGCTTCCAATGCCATCCGGTAATACCGGAGCGCTTCCTCCGGGTTGCGGGCGAAATCGCAATCGTAGCCCAGGAAATGCAACATGATTTCGGCCGCATCCCGCATGACCTCATCATGGTCCATGACCAGAATCTTCTGTATGCCGGCTGCTGACTCGTCCGCGTTATTGTTTTCTAAATGACCGTTTGCCGGCGCCGCGGGAAGATAGACATCCACGACCGTTCCCACCCGGTGTTCCGATTGCACGGTGATCAAGCCATCATGCTTTTTGATGATCGCGTAACACATGGCCAGCCCAAGACCGATGCCGGTGGAATCGCTTTTCTGTTTCGTGGTAAAATAAGGTTCGAACAATTTATCCCGGTGTTCCATGGGAATGCCGACCCCATGATCCTCCACGGACCATTTGACATATTTCCCTTCTCTGAGAGGCAGGCGATCGCCGGATGAGACGACGATATTACTGGCGCGAATATGAACGGTCCCCCCGTCTGGCATTGCTTCCCAGGCATTGCTCAACAGGTTCCGGACGACCTGCTTCATCTGGCTGTCGTCTATATCAACGTTCCAGAGATCATCGGGCAGGTCGAATTGATACTGGATCGCCGTATCGCCGCGGATGGTCATCGCTGCCGTCTCGCGCAACAGCGGGGCAAGCGGGGCAGTTTTCCGGATCGGATTTCCACCCTTGGAAAAGGTAATGAGCCTCTTGGTCAATTCCTTCGCCTGGAGACTTGCTTTCTCGGCAATTTCCAACCCCTGTTCCAGGCTCTTGTCTTCATCTGTCACAGATATTTTTGCCAGAAAGATGTTCCGCAGGATAGCGGATAAAAGGCTGCCGAAATCATGGGCGATTCCGTCTGCAAGAATGCCGAGGGACTCCAGCTTCTTGATTTTGGTCAACTCTTCTTCCGCTCGTTTCTGCTCCGTGATGTCTTCCAGCGTTTCCACGGCGCCAATCAGATAACCGGAAGAATCCCGTATCACGGCGGCCGTAAAGCGCAGCCACTTTCCTTTGTCTCCCAGGACCGGGAAGAAGTCCATTCCCTCATAAGCCTCATCGATGAGCCTGGATTTGGTGCAGGCGCCGGAATACCATTGGGGAATGGCATCGAGGTCTTCATCCACCAGCAGATCTGCCATGCAGGGCCTCTGTGTGTTGTAAAAAGCCTTCCAGTGGTTGTTTGTTCCGATCACGGCTTCAGACCTTATTTTGCTGAGGACTTCAGCAGCCCTGTTCCAGTAGATCACGCGGTGATCCTTTCCCAAAACGAAGGTTGCAATCGGAGAGCCCTGAAGGATGCTATAGAGGTGCTGCTCACTTTCCCACAATTCCTGCTCCGCCCACTTGCGCCAGACCACCTGATAAAATTTCCCGATGCAGATCGCGACCGCCAGCAGGAAAAGGCCGATCATGAAAAACGGTTCTGTCTTGTAGGATTGATCGATCCGGTAACCCAGGTAGAGCAATACAAACGAACCGACGACCAGAACAAAGCCCCAGACAATCAAATAGATGGATTCACGTTTACGGGGAGATCTCCTTACCTGCCGTTTTTTAAATATCACGTCACGAGTTCCTTAGGCGAAAACATCATTTCTTGAAAGTCATCTTGAGCTCATAGATTCCGTCGACAATCTTCTTTTCGAGATCAAAGCCACCCTGTTCAAACGTATGCAGCATCGGTTTGTTTTCCACGAGGACTTCAGCGGTAAAACCCAGCAGCCCCTCACGCTTGGCCAGATAGGTCAGATAGGACAGAAGTTCCGTTCCGATGCCGCGCTGATGATAATCATCGCGCACGGCAAAGGCCACTTCCGCCGTATGCAACTGATCGTCGATATAATACCGTCCCACGCCCAGAATGTGCTCCTTGCCCTCCTGGGATATGACAGCCAATATGGCCATTTCCTTGCTGTAATCAATGACGACCAGCTTCTGCAGGCGTTCGTGCGGCATGTCTTTGCGCACTGACATGAAGCGGCGGTACATGCTCTGATCCGAAAGGGAATAGACAAAGGTCTTCAGCAGGGATTCATCGCTCATTTTGATGGGTCTGAACAGGATGTTCATGCCCGTTCTGGTCGTCCGCCAAGCTTCCAGGTGTTCCGGATACTCGCCGCTTTTACCGGGCATGAAGGCCTGGTCGCGGTAAATCAGATCAAGCTTTTTGGCTTCCTCGATCAGCCAGGGTCTGAATTTGGGATGGGCGATACCGATCAGCTCCATGGCTCGTTCGCGCATATTTTTACCGTGCAGATAGGCGATGCCGTATTCCGTGACCACGTAGCGGATATCTCCCCGGATCAACGTGACTCCGGCGCCCTGCCGCAGGGACGGAACAATCCGGGACACCACATCCGACGCGGCGGTGGATTGCATTGTCAGGATGGCCTTTCCCCCCTTGGCCAGAACCGCCCCCCGCATGAAATCAGCTTGCCCCCCCACGCCGCTGTGGGTCATCGTCCCGATAGACTCCGCCGTGGCCTGTCCCGTCAGGTCTATCTCCAGGGCGCTGTTGATGGCGACCATGTTGTCCTGGCCGGCGATGATCAGAGGGTTGTTGGTATAATCAATGGTTCTGAACTCGATGGAGGGATTGTCGTTGAGATAATCATAGGTTTCCTTGTGTCCCATGCAGAAGGTGGCCACTGTTTTGCCGCGATTGAGGGTTTTTCGCGAATTATCGATGACCCCTTTTTGCATCAACTCGATGATGCCGTCGGTTATCAGTTCGGTGTGGATGCCCAGGTGTTTTTTATCGGAAAGGTGCAACAGTACGGCATTGGGGATCCGTCCATACCCGACCTGGATTGTGTCTCCGTCCTCAATCAGGCGCGACACATATTTGCCGATTTGCCGGGCGATATCCGTATCCGCTTCCGGCTGATACTCCAGGAGCAGTTCATCGTAGGTGACAAGGAAGTCCACCTCGTTGATATGAATAAACGTGTCGCCGTGGACACGCGGCATGTTGGAATTGGCCTGCGCCACCACAATCTTCGCCTTTTCTGTCGCCGCTTTCACGATGTCCACGCTGATGCCGAGACTCATATAGCCATGATTGTCGGGCGGCGACGTCTGGATCAGCGCAATGTCCACACGAGCCAGACCGCGGTTGAACAGATCCGGGACCTGTGACAGAAAAATCGGGGTATAATCCGCCAGGCCCTTGTTGACGGCATCCCGGGTACTGTCCCCGATAAAGAATGAGTTGTGCCGGAAATTCTGCTTGAATTTTTCCGTGGCATAGGGCGCCACCCCCAAGCTGCGCACATGCAGGACCTCCGCATCAAAAAAGGCCTTTGGATTCGATTTGACGTAGCGGATCATCTCTTGAACCAGATGTTGGGGTTCCGCGCAGGCGGAGCCGATAAAAATGCTGTCGCCCCGACGGATATGGCCGAATATCGTATTTAAGGGTTCAAATTTGCTTGGAAATTTAATCTTCCAGTCATTCAGCGACATATGCGGCCTCGTCTGTCATCTTTTCCTCGTAATTTTTCAAAAAACAGCAGACATGTCAAGGTGAAAGAAAAAAATTCTTTTTGTGATCGTCTTCCAAACTTGACAGTCCGTGCTCTTTCAATGTAAATAAACCCTGTGAATCTGGCCGGGTTGATTCCATGATGCTTTTTCATCTCTCCGTGAGGTTGGATTATGAACAACATCAGTGATGCCGATTTAAGGCGACTTACCTTGTTTAGATCAGTCAACATCGAATCCATTCAGGGCGTTATCGATGCCTGCACGTTGCGTTTGGCGGCGTCGGGCGAGGTGATCATCCATGCCGGCAGTCCGAATCGGCACATCTATCTGCTCCTTGATGGTCATCTGCACATCCATCCTCATTGCCTCAGCGGGGAGCCGGTTGTCGACCTGGGGCCGGGTGAAATGGTCGGCGAGATGTCCGTGATTGATCAGCAACCGGCCTCCGCCAATGTTGTGGCCGCCGAACCCTGCCGAATCATGGTCATGGAAGAAGATATCCTCTGGTCGCTGATTCAATCCTCCCATGACGCTGCACGAAATCTTCTTTTCATCCTGACCAGTCGCCTCCGCCATGCGGATCAGCTGATTACGAGCGATGTGCCGCTGGGGGAGGAATTCGATCATTACGGGAATGTGGACGCCCTGACGGGACTGCGGGGCAGGAAATGGCTGGACCATGTGATACAGCGCCAGTTTTTGCGTTCCATGACCTGCGGGGAACCGCTGTCCATGGTCCTGATCGATATCGATCATTTCAAGGCCTTTAACAGCAAGTATGGTCGTGCCTATGGCGATCGCGTGCTCTATGCCATTTCGCAGAACTTAAGCAATCGCTTGCGTCCCACCGATATTATCGCCCGCTGCAGAGGTGACGAATTTGTTATTCTACTTCCCAACTTCTCAATCAGCGCGGCCCGCGAGGTGGCAGAACGCTTGCATCGGGAGGTCGTGAATGCCGTTCCCATGATGCCCGACGGGAAGAGCGTTCCCCATCCCACCCTGTCCATTGGTCTGGCGGAAATCGGCACGGGGCAGTCGGCTGTAAATCTCGAGAGCGCCGCACAGGCAGCGCTCGATTGCGCCAAAAAAAACGGCGGAGACTGCATTGTCGGATAAGACAGCCGCACCCCGAACGCCGGACTGGCCGGCAAGCGTTGTAGGGCATTCATACATAGGGTCAACTTAGTGAATTTATTCTGAGCCTTGATGATGCAGTCTGTGCTTCTCATCCATCCGCCGCTGGTCAAACCCGGTGAGCCGCCGGCCGGTTTGGCCAGACTGGCCGGGGCGTTGAAGAACCATGACGTTGCCTGCACCGTTGTTGACGCCAATCTGGAGGGGCTGCTCTATTTGTTGAACCGGCGGGCGGTTGGGGCAGGGCTGGATACGGGCGACGCCGACGATACCTGGACAAAGCGGGCCTGCCGCCATCTTGAAGCTCATCTCCTTTTTTTAAGAAATCGGAACGGCTACAAAATCACAGATCGCTATAAAAGGGCAGTGCTGGACATCAACCGGGTTTTGGCGAAGTCTGTTCCGGATGGTGCTTTCCGCCTGAGCCTCTCCGACTATGACGACCGTCGCCGTTCTCCGGTCCGCAGCCCGGATCTGATTGCAGCAGCGAAGACGCCGTCCGACAATCCCTTCCATGCGTATTTCAAAGAACGGTTTCCGGTCCTTCTCGAGCAGGAGCAGCCATCCTGGATCGGATTTTCCCTGAATTATCTGAGTCAGGCCCTGTGCTGTTTTGCCATGATCGGTTTCATGCGGCAAGTTTTTCCCGCCGCAAAAATTGTTCTGGGTGGCGGACTCATAACCTCATGGCTGCAGCGGCCGGACTGGCGGAATCCATTCGAGGAACTCGTGGATGAATTGATTGCCGGACCCGGCGAGGCGCCGCTGCTTGCATTGTTGGGCGTTGCCTGTAATGGGACGCCTGCTTCGCCGGATTACAGCGCCTTTCCTTTGGCGGATTATCTGTCGCCGGGAGTTATCCTGCCCTACAGCGCCTCGTCGGGCTGTTACTGGCGGCGATGCGCCTTCTGCCCGGAGAAGGCCGAAGCCAATGTTTACAGGCCGGTTTCGGATGACCAGGTCATCAGCGATCTGTCACAATGGACTGTTTTGCATAAGCCGGAGAAAAGAACCATGCCGCTACTGATCCATCTGCTGGACAACGCCATTCGGCCATCTCTGTTGCGAAAAATGACGCTGAACCCACCCGGCATTCCCTGGTATGGATTTGCACGGATATCGAAGGATCTGACGGATCCTGATTTTTGCCTGGCCCTCAAAAGTGCCGGTTGCGCCATGCTGAAACTCGGAATTGAATCAGGATCGCAACGTGTTCTCGACGAGCTGGGAAAAGGAATTGATCTAAAAATGGCGGCTGAAACCCTCAAAACCTTGCATCAGGCGGGAATTGCGACATACGTCTATCTGCTGTTCGGCACTCCTCCGGAACGGGAACCGGACGCCCTTGGCACTCTTGATTTTGTGATCCGGCATCAGAAGTGGATCGATTTTCTGAACGTGGCCATCTTCAATTTGCCCGCCTTCGGCCCGGACACGGAGAAATTGGAGACCGGCGACTTTTATGAGGGAGACCTGTCGCTTTACCGGACCTTTCGTCATCCTTCCGGCTGGGACCGGCCCAAAGTCCGGCAGTTTCTTGACCGGGTTTTCAAACGCCATGCCGCCGTTGCCGCCATCCTGAGACGCGATCCACCCTACTTTACCTCCAACCACGCCCCATTTTTCGGGATGTATCGGCACGGGGAGAGCGTACACGGTCCGGCGATCAGTTGTGAGCGGACAGCGAGAATTGGCGTCATGATGTGATATCGGGACTCTGCGGCACGAACAAAGATGATCGCCGCTTTCTCAAGACGACATCGGCTTTTTTTGTCCTCGGGCGGCTTCCGGCAGGGTTTCGCCCAGGGCAAGCCGGCACAGGTCGCTGACCATAAGGGTTTCCAGGCCCGCGTCGCGGCAGGAAGAGCCGAGGGCGTCGAGACACATAGGGCAGAGAAAGGCCATCGCCTGGGCGTTATGGTCCTTCGCATCCTGGATATTGAGGGTCTGAAAACCGGGATATTTTTCGCCGCGCTGCATGAATCCCTTCAGCGCCTGGCCGCAGCACAGGGCATCCAGCCGGTCATACCGCCGGGCCACCCGCTCCACGCCGATCAGCGTGAAGATGTCATCCAGCAGGCTCTCTTTGGCTGGCGTGAGCCTTGAGGCGCAGGGGCGCTGATACGCCACCTTCCAGTACAGGGGGGTGATCCGATCCGGGTGATTCTGCAGATACCGGAGCAGATATTCAAAAATATGGACCGGTTTGAAGGGAAGTTCAACACCGTATTGCGGTGCGGCGTCGATCATCAGGGCATAGCAATCGTCATGTGCGAAGATGATCTCGTCCACTTTGAGGCTGGCATACTTATCCACCAGTGGCTTGATCCCGTTGCGCAGGATGGATTCGTTGCCCAGATGCGGAAAGAGCACATTGCAGAAATAATGACGTCCCTTGACGACATCCAGGTTGTCGAATAGCTGTCCCTGAAAGGCCCAGGGTGTCACGGCTTCAATCGTACAGAGGGCCAGCACGGGACTTTTCACTTCAGGAGGTTGAAAGTTGCCCTTGGCGGTGAAGCGCGCCTGGATCGCCGCCAGCAGGTTGGGGTCCACATAGTTTCCCATCTGCTCCATGTGTCTGACGATCAGATCGAAAGGCCGGGCCTGCCGGGGACAGATTTCATCGCAGGCGAAGCAGGTGATGCATCGCTTGAGCCAGTCGACGGACTCGCCCTTTGCCAGTTTTTCAAACTCACGGGCGCCCTGCTGCCGGTCAAAGTCCATGTAAGGGCATTTCGCCAGGCAATCGCCGCAGAAATCACATTTGGATTCGATGAACATGAAGTTCTTCTCCTATCTTGTATATGAAGTTTCTGTTGGTCATATCTTGATTGACAAGTCAATCAAGATTTATTAGGCTTCGATTCAGTTCTATCCCCTTTTTCTAAACGGAGAGGAAGGGGGCTCTTGCCCTTGCCGTTGAAGCCCTTTGACAGATCATCCAACCCGGAGGGGGTATGATGTGATGCGCAATCTGTCCCGGATATTCAGGAATCAGGCCGGCAAATACAACAATCGCCTTGCCGTGGAGAAGCGTCAGCAGGGTGTATGGCATGGATGGAGCTGGGCAGAGTATTACAACACGGCGAAGGCCGTCGGGCTTGGCCTCTTCAGCCTTGGTATCCGCAAGGGGGACATGGTTGCGCTTCTGAGTGAAAACCGACTGGAGTGGCTTGCCGCCGACATGGGCATCATCGGGATCGGCGCCTGTACGGTTCCGATTTATGTCACCCTTCTGGCCCCTGAGGTTTCCTATATCATCAGCAATTCCGGATCAAAAATATTCATTGCCGAAAACCAGGCCGCCGTCCGGAAGGCCCTGGATGAAATCGACAAATGCCCGACCTTGGAAAAAATCGTTGTCATTGAGACCGAGGGGTGCGACCTGTCGCATCCGCTGCTTTTGAGTTTTGCGGAACTGCTCCGTCTTGGCCGGGCACGGGACGCTGAAGCACCTGGGCTGTTCGATACACTGACAGACGCTGTTGGTCCCGATGATCTGGCGACTCTTGTGTACACGTCCGGCACCACCGGTCCTCCAAAAGGCGCCATGATCAGTCACGGCAATATTCTGGCAGTCTTTGCCGGTCTGGATGCCGTCGTCCCGGCCTACGAAACGGATGTGACGGTGCCCTTTCTGCCGCTATGCCATGTTTTCGAGCGGATAGCCGGCCATTTTTACGGCATGAAAGTCGGCGTTACCGCTCATTATGCGCAAGGTCTCGATACGATCGTCGAAGACATTAAGACCAAGAAACCGACGATTATCCTCGCTGTCCCGAGGATTTGCGAAAAGATCTATGCGCGGATTGTCTCACAGGTCAAGCAACAACCTGCCTGGAAGCAGCGCGTCTTTGCCTGGGCCGGTCATATCGGCGCCCGCGTTGGCGTCTTGCGGGAGCGCAAAAAACCCGTGCCGCCCCTCCTGGCCTGGCAGCATAAACTTGCCTTTAACCTCGTTTACAAAAAGCTCAACGAAGCCCTGGGCGGACGCGTCCGCTGGATGACGGCAGCCGGCGCCCCGCTTTCCCGTGAGATTGCGGATTTTTTCAACGCTTCCGGCATTTTTGTTATTGAGGGTTATGGTTTGACGGAAACCACGGCCCCGGCCAGTCTCAATGTCATTGACAACTACCGCTTCGGCACGACCGGCAAGCCCCTGCCCTGCAATGAGGTCAAAATCGCCCCGGATGGTGAAATACTCATCAAAGGCGGGAATGTCATCCGGGGATACTGGAGAATGCCTGAACAGACGAAGAATGTTTTTACCCCGGACGGCTGGCTCATGACCGGCGACATCGGTCGCCTCGATGAGGACGGCTTTCTCGCCATTACGGATCGGAAAAAGGATCTGATTATCACGGCGGGCGGCAAGAATATCGCTCCCCAGAACATCGAGGGCCTGTTCCTGAAGGATCCGCTGTTTGAAAATGTTCTCGTCATCGGGGATCGGAGGCGGTATCTGACGGCGCTGATGACGTTGAACTTCGACGAAGCGGGCCGTCTGGCCCGGGAAGCACGGATTGATTTTGAAACAAAAGAAGAGCTACTGGCGCGGCCGGATTTTCTGGCCGTGGTGGACCGGCACGTACAGGAACGGAACCAGCATCTGGCCCGGTATGAAACGATAAAAACCTACCGGATCCTGCCTGAATCCTTCTCTGAAAAGACAGGGGAACTGACGCCCTCGCTGAAACTGAAAAAAAAGGTGATCATGGATAACTACAGGGACCTGATCGAGAGCATGTATCCGCCGGAGGTTTAAACCCCCTCCGGTTCAGCCAAACTCCGCCAGGGCCTGCCGGGCGAGGCGCTGCTTGCGGATCTTCGGGGCATAGATAGGATAGACGAGGCCGGTGACCTCGTCAAAGCCGTTGATGTAATTTCTCCTGGTCTGCGACCTTCCGTAGAGGCTGATCTGGATACTGGTCTGCTGCGTCGGATTTCCCGTTTTGTGAATGCTTTCAGAACCGCATACCCAGGTAATTTCCCCGGGTCTGAGTATCCGTCGGCCCGTCTCGGCAAGTTGCGCGCAGTCCTGTTTTGATCCGTCATCCTCCCGCAGATAATTGACCACTTCCAGTTCACCCTGCACCGGACTGATCACGCCCCAGGAATTGTGATCATGGATGGGATCATATTCCCCCGGTCCCCGGAGGAACATCCGGATGGAAAAAAGCCCGGTGGGATCGCGGTAGAGAATCACTTCGCTGTCAAACATGGTGGCGTACCGCAAGTCCAGGTAATCATCGCCCCTTACCATGCCTTCCAGAATCTCCCGGAAGAGGCGTTTATCGGAAACGATGCCGGGCAGCAGGCGGCTGACAAATCCGATACAGCCTTCCGGTTCGGTTCTTTCGGAGAGGCCTCTGGCGCAGCTTTCACAAAAATCGATCAGCTTCTGAGGCATGGACGAGGTATGGTTCATGAGGCTGTTTTGTTCTCCTTTTTGATTTTTTCCGCGACCGACTGGAGGTCGCCCAGCGACAGAGCGTCCCGATCCTCAATCCCGCTGCCATGCGTCCGGATGTGCGCCCAGCCGCGGTAATAGGGGTCATCCGTATCCAGGGGCGCTTCTGTCTCCTTTGCATAATGGTGCAGGGTCTTCTCGCGTCCGTATAACTTCCGGTCTTCTCCGACGGGACAGACCTTGATGCAAATCCCGCAGGGGTAGCAGCCCCTTTCGGTCAACGACCGGGCCCATTCGGCACAGGCCGGGCGGTGATAGGTCGCAACAGGAATGTTGGGATCAGCAAGGTCTTTCTTGCTGATCTGCAGGGCCTGGACGGGGCACAGGCGGACGCAGGCGCCGCAGCGGATACAAAGCCGCTCCGCCGGTGTTGTTTCTACCGGCAGAAGCACATCCGTAAAGACGGTGACGAAGCGGACCCGGGGGCCGAAGGAGCGCGTGAGGATCGTATTGTTGACGCCTATGTGGCCCAGTCCGGCATAGTAGGCGGAGAAAATGTGGGCAAAAGCGGCCGCCGGTTTCCGGATCAGAATGTGAATGTTGGCATACCCGTCGCGACTCAGGGGAATGGCGGCATGGCCCTGCCGGTTCAGCCGGCGGGTCAGATCGAAGGCCAGATCGTCCAGTCTTCGATTGCAGGTTGTATAGAGATCACGGTGCTGGACGGATGGCGTAGTTTCGACGATCGGCAGGGGCATCTGCAGGCCGATGACAATGACCGATCGGGCGGAAGGCCAGATCGATGCCGGCCGGTAAGCGTCGCCGACACGGCCATCCTGCACCCATTGCTCCGAGGACGCAAACCCTGTCAGATCAGCGCCCCGATCCTGCAGATGATCGACGATGTCTTTTTTCAGATTCGTGCTCATCCTGTGATTTCAACGTCCTTTTTCGTCAGACGCTCCCATAGCATAATGTCGAAAACGCGTCCATTGCTAATTCACGACCGGATTCATGAAAAATCGTCTTGATGTTTTGCAGTTTTCAGAATATCTTTCATCACGTTCCTTGATTGACCGGCAGTATTTCCCTCCCCGGATGGCAGAGGGTGAGTGAGGGGTGCAAAAGGCTGTGAACTTTCAAAAGGGCAGGCATGGTAAATTCTGAGTTTACGATATACGCGACGGCGGACCTCCACGGACATCTCGACCGCCTGGACCTGATCGAGGACAACGTGACCGCCCTGAAACCCGACGTGCTCGTGATTGCAGGCGATATAACGGACCATCGCGAGCCCGCTGCCTATATCCGGCGGCTCAATAACCTGCCCGCCCCGGTTTTGACGGTGCGCGGCAATATGGATGCACAGGAGACTGAGAGGCTGCTGGAACAATGTCCGAACGTAACGTCATTGCATCAAAAGAAAGTGACCATCAACGGAGTCAGCTTTGTGGGTATGAGCGGGACGATTCCCGTTCCCTTCAGTTCGAGGATCTGCCTGAGGGAAAAACAGATGATCGAATCAATGGAGCATTTGATCAACGCAGATTCGGTGCTGGTGGCCCATCCGCCACCCTATGGGACACTGGATGAGGGTTTGGGAAATCTTCACGCCGGAAGCAAGGGTTTGCGCCGGCTTCTCCTCGAAAAACAGCCGAAGATGCTCATCTGCGGTCACATCCATGAAAAACCGGGCTGGGCCTTCATTGAGAGGACCCTCGTCGTGAACTGCAGCATGGGGCGAAACGGGGCAGGGGCGCTGATTACGCTGAGTGACGACACCGCGCCGACGGTTCGCATGCTCTAAAAACGCGAACCAATCTTGACGGACTCTCAAAAAAGTCTATTTTCCCCTCTCCTGGCGGGAGGGGATGAAGGGGAGGGGGAGAGAATTCGTGATTTTTTCCGAGTGCGTCAATCCTCGAAAGGGCAAATTTCCATTGAATTATCCATCCGACTTCATTATCATCCGGGAGCGATGCCTTTGAAAAATGAGCCAGAAACCACGGCTTTGTAAAAAGCTCCGCAGGCAAGGCGCGCAAATCCTGAGGAGTGAGGCGTACTTGGGTGTACGCCGCAACGACGAAGGATGCAGTGCAACGCTGCATCCGGACTTTTTACACAGCCGTAAAAATTCAGAATATGAGGTGACAAAATGACGGTCAATCATGTGGAAGGTGAAAACAAGGGGCATGTCATGCTTTACGCGCTCAGCACCTGCGGCTGGTGCAAAAAGACAAAAGGTCTTCTTGAGGAGTTGAAAGTGGAATTCTATTATACCCATGTGGATCAGCTCCAGGGCGAGGAACGGACGGAGGCCACTGAAGCCGTCAAAAGGTGGAATCCCCGCTGCTCCTTTCCCTCGCTTGTCGTAAACGACAGCCAGTGCATCATCGGTTATGATGAAGCGAAAATCAAGGAAGCGCTGAAATGATCGAAAACGAAGCCATTGAAAAGACATATGAGAAGCTCAAAAAGGAGGCGGAAGCCGCCGGTTACCGCTTCACGCCTGATGCAGCCTTTGCCAAAGAACTGATCGGGGGGCTGCTTGCCAATGAGGAGCGCTACGGCTACCGCGCCTGCCCCTGCCGGCTCGCCTCCGGGGACAAGGATGACGATCTGGATATCATCTGTCCCTGCGATTACCGCGATGCCGATCTGGAGACCTATGGGGCCTGTTACTGCGCACTTTATGTGTCCGATGCGGTTTACAGCGGGGAACGGGCCGTCCATGCAATTCCCGAACGGCGATTGCCGCCGGAGGAGCGAAGCAAATCGGCAGCGGAGACCACCGCGACGATGAATCAAAGGCTGCCTTACCCGGTCTGGCGTTGCAAGGTGTGCGGCTACCTCTGTGCCCGTGAGGAAGCGCCCGGAATCTGCCCGATCTGCAAGGCCAAAAAGGAACGGTTCGAGCGATTCATATAGGACCTTCTGGCCTGTGCGAATACGCCCACCACCTGTGCAGATGATGGGGCATCAGAAGAGATATAACGCTATCGGGTTAAAAGAAGCAGATTTTTAAATGCGATTTTTTCTGATAATGGCGGCCTTTGCTATTTCCTCAATGATTGACTGATTTTGATAACCATGCGAGAGGCCAAATGGTAATGGTTGAAATGTCGTGGTACCGCCGGAAAGCATGGCGTTAAACGGAGAAAAAAACATCAACTCGTGGTGTCTGGATAAACCGGTCTACTCAACTCAAATATGGATAAACGGCGAGACTTCATCAAGAAAAGTGCGATTGTGGGCGCTGTTCTATGCCTCCCGATTTCCCTGACGCGCGAAAGCCGGGCAGCTTATCCTGATTTAAAAACACGCAATCCGAAAAGGGCGCTGGTCTTATGGTATAGTCAGACAGGTCAGACGCGCAGATATGCCAGGCTCATCGGCTGCATCCTGAAAGGGAAAGGCCTTACGGTAGATGCTCGTGATATGCAGGAATTTGATAAAAACCTGCTGCCTGATTATGATCTCATCATTGTCGGCACACCGGTATTTTATTATGATACGCCCTCCAATGTCAGCGAATGGCTGGAAACGATTCCTTCCATAAAGGGAACACCGGTTGCCGCCTTTGTTTCCTTCGGTGGCCCGGAAGGCAATCAGCATAACTCGTCAAGTCATATTCTCAAACTTCTGGCAGGCAAAGGCGGGGTCCCTGTTGGAAGGGATGCATTTAGGAATATCGCTTCGTATCCAACACCCAACTGGAACAACCCCAAGCAGATTTCCGGGCAGCATCTGCCCAATGCAGCAACGTTTGATCAGGTGCGCCGCTTTACTGCAGACATTATGGAAAAAATTACCCGTGGCGAAACAATTTCTGTCGGATATGAAGTAGCGTTGAGAGAAGGATTGAGTTTGCTGCCTCTGGTCTGGCTGAACAAAAAGGCCATCAGCAAGCACACGGTTGATGCCGAAAAATGTATTGGCTGTCAAACCTGCGTGAGAAAATGCCCAACTAAGGCCATCAATCCCTCCAAGCAAATGGTTGATCGGGATAAGTGCCTGGCCTGCTTTGGCTGTTTGAATAATTGTCCCGCAGATGCCGTCGTCATGGAGTACAGGGGCGAGCGTTTATACGGGTTCCCGGAATATTTAAAGCGAAACAAAATTACAATTACAGAACCACCAGAATTCAACACGTGCAGCCTGTGATTATGGGGCCAATGAAAGCATAGCTGCGTTTTCACTCAGGGTAAATTCCCTTTATCATTTTGCGCTGGAATAAATTGGCTTTATGATTGGTAGATGACCAGACTATCT
>CAVWGC010000015.1:0-301237 GCA_963754515.1 uncultured delta proteobacterium
CCGCTTTCTTCCCCAGAGCGAGGCGATCTTTTCAGTGGAGAAGGGCGAATACCGGGAGGTGATCACTGCAAAAAAAACCCTGCTGTTCGGGATTCGATCCTGTGACATGATGGGAATCCTCCAGTCCGCGAGCTTCATGACCCGGGACCGGCGGGACGCTTATTTTGGAGCGAAGCGCGATGCGGCCACGACCGCGGTCATGGCCTGCCCCGGTCCGCAGAACGAGACCTGCTTTTGCACCACGATGCAAAGCGGTCCCGTGGCCGGAAAAGGTTTCGATCTGCAGTTCTTGGACGCCGGGGAGTTTTTTATCATTCAGATCGGCAGCGGGAAGGGCGAGGCGGCGCTGTCGTCGTTTCCGCTGGCGGAACTGGATGACGACCTGGCCGGCGAAAAGGTCGAAGCCTTCCGGCGGAAATCCGTCGAGGCAATCGCCCGGGCGGATTCCGTCCCGGAGGCCATGAAAAGGCTGAAGGACCGCACCGCCGACGAGGGGGTATGGGAACGTCTCGGTCAGAAATGCATCCAGTGCGGCGGTTGTACGTTCGTCTGTCCCACCTGTACCTGCTTCAACGTCTGCGATCGCCCGTTCACTCCGGGGCAGGGGGTTCGCGAAAGGTCCTGGGACGCCTGTCTGTTCGGCGGATTCACCCGCGAGGCGTCCGGCCACAATCCGAGATCCACCCAGGCGTTGCGGCTGAAGCGGCGTCATGAACACAAGCTTCTGGACTACCACGGAACGGACATTCAGGACGGCCTTTGCGGATGTACGGGCTGCGGACGCTGTTCCGACTTCTGCCCCGTTCACATCGGAACGCTGGAAGTGGCCCGGGCGATCGCCGCGGCGGATCCTCAACCATCCGAAAGATTCAATCGAACCATCGGAGGCTCGAATGTCGAAAAAGAGAATACTGATTATCGATGACGACAAGGATTATGGCGATGCGCTGAGAATCGTGCTGGAGAACAACGGTTATGCGGTGAATCATGTTCTGAACGTCCGCGACGGGAAAAAGGCCATCGCGGGAGAAAGGCCGGATCTGATCATCCTGGACGTCATGATGGAGAAGCATACCGACGGATTTGATCTGTGCTACAGCCTCAAGCATGACGAGGCCTGCCGAACCATACCCGTCATGATGGTCACCGCCGTGACGGAGAAGACGGGTTTCAAATTCTCTCCTGAAACGGACGGGGAGTATCTCGAGGCGGACGCCTACATTGCCAAACCCATTCCCGCTTCGGAGCTGCTATCCCGGGTGAACCAGATGATCTGCGGAACCGGTTCATGACGCCGGGGAGCAGGCGATTGCGTCAAAGATTGGTTGATCATTTCACCCCTCCGATGATATCATCCTTCCGGGGCCGGCCGATGGAGTTTGTCCCGGAATCCCCCGCCCGCCGGGCGGGGCGATTCGCATACAGCACAACTTTTCAGGGCTCATCCGATGAGAATCAACCCAGGACGGATCAATCCGCTGTTGAAGCTGGATCTGCAGACCCGGCTGATCGTGGGTTTCCTGATTGCAACCTGTCTGACCGGCTTTGTGGCCGCACTGGTCGGGATATGGACGATCAACAAGACCACGATCAACGAAGTCCAGAACCGGGTGCGCCAGGACATCAATACGGCAAAACTGATCTACAACCATACGCTGGAGAGAATGGCCTCTCTGATTCAGTTTTCTGCGGAAGGATCGGATCTGTATCAAGCCCTGGACGACGGAAAAAGGCAAGGACTGGAAAATCTCAGCGGCCTGATCCGGCATGCCCAGGTGATACAGACGTCCGGGGAACACCTGTTTCTCGATATGCTTTCCGTCGTCGATGCGAACGGCAAAGTCCTCTATCGGGCCGCCAATCCGAAACTCAGCGGGGATGACATGCTTTGGGACCCCGTGGTCCGGAAATGCATCGAAACCAGGGTGCCGCAGGCATCGACCGAACTCATCCCCATCGAAAAGATCATCCATGAAAACCCGTCGCTCGCCGAGCGGGCGGCCATCGAAATCGTCAAGACGCCAAAATCCTTTGAAATGGAAGAAAAACGCTCTGGAGGGGACGGTCATGAGGGCCGCCTGTCCGATCATGGATCAGAGACGAAAACTGCTCGGTGTCCTGATCGGGGGCATTCTCCTCAGCAGGGACAACTCCATCGTCGACAAGGTCAGGGAAACCATCTACCATGATGAGAAATACCAGGGTCGTGAAATCGGGGTCGCCACCATATTTCAGGGCGGGGTTCGCGTCGCGACAAATGTGATGACCACGAAAAACAAACGGGCGATCGGTACCACGCTGTCGAAAGAGGTATACAACCGGGTCATCCTGGAGGGCAAGGACTGGGTGGGCCGGGCCTTCGTGGTGAACGAGTGGTACATCACGACCTATACGCCGCTCTACAACAGCGACCGGAAGCTTATCGGAATCCTCTATACTGGCATTCTGGAGGGCGAAATACCGGGACATCATGTGGAAGATGATCCGGATCGTCCTGGGAATCACAGCCCTGGGCATGATCATCGCCTTCATCATTTCTGTGCGGATGGGGAATACTATCGTCAAACGAATCCGCATCCTGAAAAAGGCAACTGAGGCGGTTGCCTCCGGCAATCTGGACTACCGGCTGTCGCCGGATAAAATTTCGGGGTTCGACATGCTGGATGAGGCATTCAATGACATGTCGATATCCCTGAAGGACCGGGACGAGCGATTGCAGAAGGCCCATGAGCAACTGACCCGCTCGGAAAAACTGAGCGCGCTGGGACAGATGGCTGCCGGCGTCGCCCATGAGATTAACAACCCCCTCGGGGAGATCCTCCTTTATGGCAATCTGGTGCTGGAGGATATTCCGGAAAACGGTACCACCCGGGAAACCATGCAGAAGATCGTCCACCAGACGAACCGGTGCAAGAATATCGTTCAAGATCTGCTGGATTTTGCCCGAACACCGACGGGAGTCATGCTTCCTCTGCAGATCAACGATCTCGTGACGGCTGCGCTGAATCTGGTTAAGGACCAGTCAATGTTTCACGGCATCGAGTCAAGACCCAATTTGCGGAGAACCTACCTGAGGTAATCGGCGATCAGTCCGTCTTGAGGAGGTGTTCCTCAATCTGTTCATCAATGCCGCCGACGCCATGAGGGAGAAGGGCGGCAGGCTCCGGATCACGACCTCGTCCTACGTCGACAGGGTCAAGGTGCTCATCACGGATACCGGAAAAGGGATCGACCAGGCGCACCTCCCCCATATCTTTGAGCCCTTCTTTACGACGAAAGACCCGGGCCAGGGCACAGGTCTGGGGCTCTCCATCGCGTACGGGGTGATCAAGAGGCACAATGGCTTCATCGACGCGGAAAGTGCGCCCGGCAAAGGCACCACGTTCATCGTATTCCTGCCTTCCTGTGCGGCCGGGGACAGCGGCAACGGGACGAGCAGGGATTTTCCGGCGGCCTGACGGAAGGAATACCGAAACCATGACGAAGAAAAACAAGCGGATTCTCATCATCGACGACGAGGAGGTCATCCGGGACGGATGCTGCCAGATCCTCTCCCGGAAAGGCTATCCGGTGGAAAGCACGGGGGATGCCCACCGGGGGCTGGAGATGGCCCTCCGGGATCTCTATGACGTCATTCTGCTGGATATCCGGATGCCCCGGATGGATGGGATGGAGATCCTCAAAAGACTGAAAGGCGAAAGAGGCATATCGGCAAAGATCATCATCATCACCGGTTACGGAAGCGTGCCGCTGGCGGTCGAGGCCATGCGGCAGGGCGCCTTTGATTTTCTCACGAAGCCCTATTCCGCCTCTGAACTGCAGGGCGCCATCGAAAGGGCCTGGGAAAGAAAAGAGGCGGATCTTCCGGAAAAAGAGATCCCGATGCTGGTCGGAAACAGCGACTACACGAAGGAACTCAAGGAGTCGGTGAGGCGGATCGCGCCGACGGACAGCACCGTCCTGATCACGGGGGAGAGCGGAACCGGAAAGGAACTGGTCGCCCGCACCATCCACAACCTGAGCCGCAGGGCGGACAGACCTTTCGTCCCGGTGGATTGCTCGTCCCTGGTCGAAAACCTCATGGAGAGCGAGCTCTTCGGCCATGTGAAGGGGGCATTCAGCGGGGCGACCGAGTCCCGGGAGGGGCGGTTTCAGATGGCCGACCGGGGAACCCTGTTCCTCGACGAGATCTCCAACATCAGCCTCAACATCCAGGCGAAACTGCTGCGGGTGATCCAGGAACAGGAGGTCCCCCGGGTCGGAAAATCGGCGCCCGAGAAGGTGGATGTCCGCCTGATTGCGGCATCCAACCGGGATGTCCGGACGGAAATCGAGGCCGGCCGGTTCCGGGAGGATCTGTTCTACCGGATCTCCGTCGTTCCGATCCATATCAGACCCCTACGGGAACATAAGGCGGATATCCTGCCCATCGCCCAGCATTACTTGGATGTGTATGTCGCCAAGCACGAAAGCAGGGTGCGCCGCCTCTCCGAGGAGGCGAAGAAATCCCTCGTCTCCTATCGATGGCCCGGAAACGTCCGCGAGCTGAAGAATACCGTCGAACGTCTCTGCGTCCTGTGCGACCGGGAGGTCGTCAACCCTTCGGAGATCTTCTATTACGGACAAAGCGACGGGGCCAAGGCCCCGGTCGTGGACGCCTCCTCGGGCAGAATGACCCTGATCGATGTGGAAAAGAAGCATATCATCAAGGCCCTGCGCCATTTTCAATTTCAGATCAATACAACGGCAAAATTCCTCGGCATCGACCGGAAGACGCTGAGGATCAAGATGCGTAATTACGGTATCACGGTGGAGTCCCCGCAATGAGCCGTCTGCCTTTGCCCGGGGTTATCTTCCTCGTTTATGGGGAGTTTTACCCCGTGGAGGGTTGCCTGCCGCCCGTTTGTGAGTTAATATCTTAGATAAATCAACATATTGAAATCTGGCATCATCCTTGCTCCTGTTGGTTAGCACCTTTCCGTATCCGGTTTCCCGTCACTTAGACGTCCCGACGGGCAAGGCAGCGGCGCTGGGGATTCGATTCCACGATTCGCTGTCCATTATCTTCTGCGGGGGTGCGGGGGCATCCAAAAAAACGATGGAGGTGATAAGTCATGACCGCAAAGAAAAGAATTCTTCTGATTGACGATGACAAAGATTTCCTTTTTGCGACGAAGCTGATTCTCGAGAAGGGGGGGTATGAGGTGTTCTTGGCGGAAGACGGAAAGACCGGCGTGGAGATGTGGAAATCCGTAGCCCCCGATCTGGCCATTATCGATATGATGATGGAAACGTGGGGGGAAGGGTTTTCCGTCCTCTCCAAGATCCGTGCCATGGATACCGGGAAGGATACCCCGCTGTTCATGCTGAGCGCCGTGGACCTTCAGGGGCCTTACAATTCATTTGAGCCGCCACCGGAATTTCCCAAGGTCAACGCGGTTCTGCAAAAGCCCGTGAAGGCGGAGGATCTGCTCGGGTACATCGCTCGGGAATTGGGTGGGAAGAAGATGTCATGATGAACTCGCCGACCCCTCTCGTTCTGATCATCGATGACGAATCATCCATCCGGGATGGGTGTCGGCAGGCGCTGGAAAAATCCGGCTATGCCGTACTGGATGCGGGGGAGGGGGACGAGGGGATCAAGATCGCCCGGGATGCTAAACCGGACATTGCGTTGATCGATCTCAAGATGCCGGGAATCTCGGGGATGGAAATCATCGATATCCTCTCCCGGGATGTGCCGGATATGGTCCTTGTCATGATCACGGGCTACGCGACGATTGTCTCGGCGGTGGAGGCCATCCAGAAGGGGACCTACGATTATCTCCCGAAGCCCTTTAGCCCCGATCAGTTGCGGGCGGTCGTCCGGCGGGCAATCGAGCATCGCAACCTGAAAATCGAGACAAGGCGGTTGCGAGAAGATAAGGAACGAATGGAAAAGAGTTTTATCACCTTCGTGAGCCACGAAATGCGTTCCCCCCTGGTCGTTATCCGTCAGTACATCGAAGCGCTCAAGGCCGTTGCAGGGGATCGACTCGACCGGGACATGACGGAGATCATCGAGAGGTGCGGTGCCCGCATACAGGGTCTCGAGACCCTGGTCGAGCACTGGCTTGACATCAGCCGGATCGGGGAGGGTAGCTTCGTGTGGAAGAAGGAACCCTTGAACCTGCTTGATTTGATCGGGCGAAGCATGGGGGAAATGGCCCCCATCTGCAAGGGGAAGGGCATTCTGCTCAAGACGGACCTTCCGGATCAACTTCCGGAAATCCTCGGGGATCAGGAAAGTCTGCTCCGAGTTTTCACCAATATCATCGGAAATGCAACAAAATACACCCCGGAAAACGGCGAAATCACCCTTACGGCAATGAGCGACGATTACTATGTCACGGTCCGCATATCCGATACGGGAAGGGGGATTCCTGCGGACAAGCTCCCTTTTATCTTCGAACCGTTTTTTCGGGTGAAAGGAAAAGAAGAGCGCCAGAGAGGGTCAGGACTCGGACTGACCTTCTGTAAAAGAATCATGGAATTGCATGGTGGTGAGATCGCGGTTGCGTCGACGGAGGGTCAAGGATCAACATTTCTGCTGAAGTTTCTTACACACATGCGGTCGGAGCTAACGATGGATCATTCCGCAACTCCTATCCGGCCATTCTGAGGGGACCGGGCGTGACCGGGAGCGCAGCCCGCAAGCCCCGCCTTGCAGGCGGGGGGGTTCACTTGTCGCCCGGTCCTTGGGAGAAGCTTTCATGGGTTCCGGTTCTATGACTTTCCGTCTTTATCCATGATAGAAGCAGGCGTCATGCAGGGCGCCGAACCGGCGTCGATACAGATCGTTTTTCAATCAGAAGAGGGTTTTCCAAAAAAAGGATCATGCCGTTTCGGGTCATCATTCATGAGAGCAGTCATGAAATACTACGATGAAAAGTGTTATCAATTTCACGAGAAGGATCTCTCCGACCGATGTTTCACATGCGGTCAGGGTGCGGCGAGGTTGCTGATCGTCCGGCAGATTGCCGGCATGATGCTCGTTCACCTGTGTCCCAACTGCATGGTCGACCATATGGACGATTATCTTCTGGACAACACGCGGCCCTGGGTCGGTGAAAAGTAAGGTCATGCAAGCGGAAGGGCGAATGGCCAAGGGGTCTTCATGCCGCAAAATAGAACGGACCGGCGTTTCCGAGGGTGATTGAAATCATATTCAATAATGGAGGACACAAGATGTCAGAGGAACGACTGGAAAGTAAGAGATGGTTGATTGCAATCGCTGCAATCGTCATGCAGTTGTGTTTGGGGACCGTCTATGCATGGTCCGTCTTCAAGAAACCCCTGATGGCCTCACACGGCTGGGGTGAAACATCCGTTCAGATCACATTCATGATCTGTATCGGCGTGATCGGTCTCGCCGCCGCATTTGGGGGGACCCTTGTGGACAAGAAGGGGCCCAAGTTTGTAGCCACCATCGGCGGTATTCTGTTCGGTATCGGCACGCTTCTCTCCGGTCTCGCCGATCAGATCGGAAGCATCTGGCTTCTGTATCTTGGTTTCGGTTTCATCGCCGGTCTTGGCAACGGTTTCGGCTACATTACCCCCATTGCCACCCTGATCCGGTGGTTCCCCGACAAGAGGGGCCTGGTAACGGGTCTGGCCGTCATGGGTTTCGGCGGCGGCGCCTTTTTCATGGGCAAGATTGCTCCTCCTATGGTCATTTCCATGGGTGTGACAAACACCTTTTACATCTGGGGTGTCATCTTCCTGGTTCTGTGCACCGGAGCTGCCCAATTGTTCAAGAACCCACCCAAGGGATGGCTGCCCTCTGGTTTCACACCGAAAGCATCTGCCGTTTCTGCCGCAGATTCTTATACCTTTGACGAAGCCATCAAAACCCCCCAGTGGTGGATGCTCTGGTCAATGCTTTTCCTGAATGTTACTGCCGGAATCGGCTTGATCTCGCAACTCTCCCCTTTGGCCCAGGATGTTATCAAAAAGTCCGATCCGATGATCACGGCAGCGGCCCTTGCCCTGGCAGGAGGATCGATTCTCGCGTACGCGTCCATCTTTAATGGTCTGGGACGTCTCTTCTGGGCGTGGACATCAGATGCCATTGGAAGAAAGAATGTTTTCATAACAATGTTTGCCAGCCAGGCAATTCTGTATTTCATTCTGCCCCAGATCAGCAGTCAGCTTATGTTCACCATATTCGCATGCTATCTGCTGGCCTGTTACGGCGGCGGCTTTGCTACCATGCCGGCATTTGCCGCAGACTCCTTCGGACCCGGCTACATCGGCAAGGTCTATGGGGTCATGCTGACCGCGTGGGGCGCGGCGGGTATTGTCGGACCGTTGGTATTTGCCGAAATCAAATCTATTGCAGTCTATGTGGCTGGCGGACTTCTGGCGGTCGGTTTCCTTATTGCATTGAGCTACAAGAGACCGGTGCCGAAATCGGTAAAAGCATAAACAAGGAATCTCTTAATGCAGGGCGGATTTTCCTCTTTTCCAAAAATGGTAAGGGGAAATCCGCCCTATCTCCTGAAAATGCGAGGGACATGTTCTCACATGTTTCAAGCAGAAGTTATCCTCACGAGTCCCCCTTTCACAAAGGGGGATTAAGAGGGATTTTGCCAAGGGGTGATAAACGGTAACCCCCTACCCTCTTTTATAAATAGGGGAAATATTTTAAGAATTGTACGGGAGGAATGGAGAAATGGGAAATATGCTAAGTTCAGTAATTAATATGGCCATTGACAAGGAACAAGAGGCATATGATTTTTATATGAACCTCTACAATCTGGTAGAAGATAAGGAGGCGAAGAGCACCCTTAAGTATATCGCCCAGGAAGAAGCAAAACACAAGGATTTTCTGACAACCTGCCAGGAAGGCCGCTTCTGTTCCGAAATATTGAAGATGGAAACACCTATCGATTTCAAAATCATTGAGCATATCGAGAAGCCCGATATTAAAAAGAACATAAAAAGCTCGGAAGTTTACCTCATTGCTGCCAACAGGGAACTCAACGCATATAATTTTTACAAAAGCCTGGCGGACAGCTATCCCGCGGGTGATGTAAAAGAGCTTTTGACCAAAATGGCGAGCGAAGAGTTAAAACATAAGGAAAAGATGGAGTATCTTTACACCAATACCGCTTTCCCGCAAACTGCAGGCGGTTGATTATTTTTTGAAACATTAATGAAAAGAGAGACTGCCGTTACTGTGTACTCGATTCATTCAAAATGTTAGGTAATGGTAGAGTTCGCGAAGTGGCTATCGCATGTTTCTGTTGGTAATCTATAATTTTTTTCTCTGATTCTGTTTAGTTGTAGGTGTTGTCAATAACCGGTGCGCTTCATTTTTTCAGTGGTTGTGCCTGCGCATTACGGAAGGAAATATCTGTGTTGTTAATATGTCAGTGATTTCTACCCCTTAATGCATCCGAGGGCGCGCAGCCTTGCGACTTTCTTCGAGATGCCCGCCCGGTCGACCACCGCGACCACCTCATCGAGATTCTTGTAGGCCTCCGGGATCTCCTCCCGCAGCGTACCCCTGCCGCTGGCCATGACAATGACGCCCCTGTCCGCCATGTCCCGGTGCACGACCCTGCCTTTACTCATCTTCGTCGCCTGGGCACGGCTCATCACGCGTCCGGCGCCGTGACAGGTGCTGCCGAAGGTCTCCTCATAGGCCCGGTCGGTTCCCGCCAGCACATAGGATCCCGTTCCCATGTCGCCGGGGATTAAAACCGGCTGGCCCACCTTCCGGTAGCGCTCCGGCACGGCTGCATGTCCCGGCGGATAGGCCCGCGTAGCGCCTTTACGGTGAACGCAGAGTGTCACAGGGGTTCCGTCAACGGGCAGCGTTTCGATCTTGGCGATATTGTGGCAGACATCGTACAGCAGGCGCATGCCAAGTTCGCGGGGTGTTTTGTGCAGCGTCTTTTCAAAGGTTTCGCGCGTCCAGTGCATGAGCATCTGCCGGTTGGCCCAGGCATAATTGGCGGCGCAGGCCATCGCAGCCAGATAGTCCCTGCCGGCCTGGGAATCCAGATAGGCGCAGGCCAGTTGCCGGTCCGGCAGATTCAGGCCCATTTCTCCCATGTGTTTGACCATCCGGGCGAGATAATCATCGCATACCTGATACCCAAGGCCGCGGGATCCGCTGTGGATCATGACGACAATCTGATCCTGCTCGAGGCCGAAGGCGGCGGCCGCAACGGGGTCAAAGATCTCCTCCACCACCTCGATTTCCAGAAAATGATTGCCCGATCCCAGTGTGCCTAACTGCTGCTTGCCGCGTTCCATGGCCCGATCGCTGATCTTTTCCGGGTCGGCGCCGGCCATCGCACCCCGGTCTTCCGTAGCCTCGAGATCATCATGTGTGCCGTACCCCTGCTCGACAGTCCATCTGGCCCCTTCGCTCAGGACCTTACGGCTGTCCTTCGGAGACAATTTCAACGGCCCTGTGGAACCGACGCCGGAGGGGATATTCTGAAACAGGGCCGTCACGAGTTCCGGCATCCGGTTTCTGATTTCATCCAGGTGCAGCTTCGTGGTCATCATGCGACAGCCGCAGTTGATGTCGTAACCCACACCGCCGGGGGAGACGATACCCGAGGCCATGTCGAAGGCCGCCACGCCGCCGATGGGAAAGCCGTATCCCCAGTGCATATCGGGCATTGCTAAGGAATACTTCACAATACCGGGCAGGTGCGCCACATTGGCCACCTGCTGCGGGCTTTGGTCTCCCGCCATGTCCTGCAGCAGGCGCTCACTCGTGTACAGGATTCCGGGCACCTTCATGCCTCCTGACGGCTCGATGAGCCAGCGGTTCTCATCCAGTTTTTTCATTTTCGTCTCAGACATCAAAAATCACCCTGCCCTGCCATCCCTGCGCCGTTTCGCGGACTGCCGCCTGGTGATAGGTCACGGCCTTGATTTCTTTTTTGACCCGGTGCTTCCGGGCGTCATACCGGCCGCAGCGGATTTCAGCGGTAAGTTTTTGGTCATTGATCTGCCCCACCCTGCATACCGTCAGCACGAGCCCTTCGCCATTGAATAGATAGAGGATTTCACGCAGAAAGTTCACGAAAAGGTCCGTCCGATCCGCCCCCTCGATGACCATTTCGCGGCATTGCATCGTTTGCATGCACGCTGCATCGACCATCAAATCAAAGAGGGCCAGGGCGGCATGTTTGAAAAGATCCGCCTGTGTTTCGCCAAAGACATCAATTCCCAGGTCGGCGGTGTGGTCGAAAACCCGATAATTTTTCATCCAGATTCGTGTTCACACCTGAAAGAGAGATTTGCATAACAACCCTAAAATGGTTCACACGCGGTGAAGCCATTTTTCAAAGGTCTCAACCTGTATATTCTTATCTTTTAACTTGTTTCATCTTCGGGGATTTCTTCCTGAACGTCCTCAAGGAAATCCTGGTCATCGCCCTCCTTTTCCTCCTCCCGCTCGGCCCGGGCCATGCCGACCAGCCGTTCCTCGGACGCCAGGTCGATCAGTTTCACGCCTTGCGTGCTGCGATGAATCAGCGGAACCGCCTCCACCTTGACGCGGATGATATTGCCCGTATCGCTGATCAGCATGAGGTCTTCGTCGCCCGTCACCTGGAGGATCCCGGAGACCATCCCCACGCGCGGAACCGTTTTCAGGTTGATGATCCCCCTGCCGCCCCGGCCCTGCAGGCGGTATTCCGCAACGCTGGTACGTTTGCCGAATCCTTTTTCTGAAACCGTGACGACGGAATTGCCTTCCGTGGGGATTTCCACACCCACAACGACATCGTCCTCATCCATGCGGATGCCGATCACGCCGCGTGCCATCCGGCCCATATCCCTCACATCCTCTTCCTTAAAGCGTATGGCCATGCCCTTGCGGGTCCCCATAAATAGCTCCTGATTCCCCAGGGTCAACTGCACGTCGATCAGGTCGTCCCCATCATCGATGGACATGGCAATAATGCCGGCAGTGCGGGGATTGGAGAAAGCCGCCAGTTCCGTTTTTTTCACGATCCCCTTTTTCGTGACCATGACCACGGATTTCCCCTCCTGAAAATCGCGGATGGGCAGAATCGCCGCCATGCGTTCTCCGGGCGCAATGTTGATCAGGTTGACGACGGCCTTACCCTTAGCGGCGCGTCCTCCCTGGGGGATCTGATAAACCTTCAGCCAGTGGACTTTCCCCTTGTTTGTGAAAATCAGGACATAATGATGGGTCGAGGCAATAAATATCTTCTCTACAAAATCCTCTTCCTTCGTGCCCATGCCGACCTTGCCCTTGCCGCCACGATGCTGGCTTTTATAAAGGCTCACGGCATTACGTTTGATATAGCCGTAGTGGGAAACGGTCACGATCATATCCTCTTCGACGATCATATCCTCAATGTTTATATCCTCGGAACTGACGACGATTTCCGTCCGGCGCTCATCACCGAAGCGCAACCTGATCTCTTCGAGCTCAGAAACGATCACATCCAGGACTTTTCGGGGATCGTCCAGAATGCCCTGCAGAGACGCAATCAGGCTCATGATTTCCTTGTGTTCCGCATCGATTTTTTCCCGTTCCAGACCGGTCAGGCGCTGCAGTCGCATCTCCAGAATGGCTTTGGCCTGAATCTCTGTCAGACCAAATGCTTCTATCAGAGCTGCGGAGGCTTCCTGGGGATTCTTCGACTTCTTGATCACGGCAATGATTGCGTCAATCTGCTGAAGGGCGATGATGAGCCCGGCCAGGATATGGGCCCGTTCCCGGGCGCGGGTCAGGTCGAACTGGGTCCTGCGGATCACGACCTGTTTACGGAAATCGACGAAACTGTGGAGAATGTCCTTCAGATTGAACACCCGGGGCTGCTGCTTGTCGATGGCCAGCATGATGATCCCGAAGGTGTTCTCCATCTGTGTGTGCTTGTAGAGCTGATTGAGGATAACGCCGGAGATCTCGTCCTTTTTAAGATCGATCACGATCCGGATGCCCTCCCGGTCGGATTCATCCCGCAGGTCCACAATCCCGCCGATCTTTTTTTCCTTCACGAGTTCCGAGATGCGCTCGATCAGATTCGACTTGTTCACCTGGTAGGGCAGCTCCGTAACGATGATGCTTTCCTTGTCATTGCGGGCATTACGCTCGATCAGCGCCCGGGCCCTGACCCGGATAATCCCCCGGCCGGTCCGGTAGGCGGAGATAATTCCTTCCTTGCCATTAATAAAGCCGGCTGTCGGAAAATCGGGACCCTGGATGTGCATCATGAGCTCATCCACCGTAATCTGCGGGTTTTCAATCAGGGCAATCGTGCCGTTGACGACTTCCACCAGGTTGTGCGGCGGTATATTCGTCGCCATTCCGACAGCAATGCCGCCGGAGCCGTTGAGCAGCAGCATGGGCAGGCGCGAGGGCAGGACAGTCGGCTCTTCGAGCGACTCGTCGTAATTGGGGATGAATTCAACCGTTTCCTTTTCCAGGTCCGCCAGCATTTCTTCGGCAATGCGGTCCATGCGCACTTCCGTATAACGCATGGCCGCCGGCGGGTCGCCGTCGATGGATCCGAAATTTCCCTGGCCGTCGATCAACGGATAGCGCATAGAAAAATCCTGCGCCATGCGAACCAGCGTATCATAGGCCGCCACATCACCATGGGGGTGGTATTTACCGATGATATCCCCGACGATGCGGGCTGATTTTTTGTAGGCCTTGTTCCACCGGTTGCCCATTTCATGCATGGCAAAAAGCACGCGGCGGTGGACCGGCTTCAGGCCGTCCCGGACATCCGGAATCGCACGGCCGATGATGACGCTCATGGCATAGTCCATATAGGACTTTTTCATTTCCGCTTCTATATTGACTAGAATATTTTTGTGGTGAAGATCTTGATCCATTCCTTCTCCTTCAAGATTGTTGCTCGATGATATGATCCGTTTCAAGCTTTTCCGGGATTATCCATCCAATTTTAAGGGGGTGGTTTCCTCATATGTCGAGATTTGATACGTACATGGCGTTTTTATAGATAAAATCACGGCGCGGCTCCACCTGGTCTCCCATCAGGGTCGTAAATATTTCATCGGCTTCCACGGCATCCTCCACACGAACCTGCAGCAGTGTCCGCTTTTCCGGGTTCATGGTCGTTTCCCATAACTGCTCGGGGTTCATCTCGCCAAGTCCCTTATAGCGTTGGACCATCAACCCTTTTTTACCGGCATTGACCACGTATTCAATCAATGTGGACATGCTGTTGAGCGTTATGGTCCGGCCGCCGTTGGGAGCGTCTTCGACGGCAACCCGGTAGGGCGCCTCGCCCAGGATAGCCAATTGATTGAGCATCGCCCTGACTTCGGCAAATTTAGGCGTCCGGATGGTATCTTTATCGATACAGGTCGTTAGACGGCGTCCCTCCTGCATGATGGTAAAGACCATTTTGTACAAACCGTGCTCCTGATCCATGTCCACCGTAAAGTCGGCGGATTTTTCTTCAAGATTCAGGGACGGCACCGTCGTCCCGACCAGGGCGTCCCTGACGGAGCCAAAGGCCATTGCCGTTCTTTTTGCGACCCGGCTCAGAGCTTCTTCGCTTTTGAAATCGCTGTCTGTCAGAGCGGGATCCCCTGCAAGGATCCTGATGATTTCCCTGTTCTTTTCTTCCTTCTCGAATTTATTCAGAATGCTTTCGATCCGGATCATTTTCTTCAGATAGCCGGCAAAACGGTTTCCGGTTATCGCGGTTCCGTTTTCCATATAAATCCGGATCTTGTTGACGCCGTTTTCCAGGACATAGCTTTTCATTTCTTCTTCGTTGTGGATATAGATTTCGTTTTTTCGGTCACTGACCTTAAAAAGCGGCGGTTGGGCGATAAAGAGATAACCCCGTTCCACGAGTTCCCGCATCTGCCGGAAAAAGAACGTCAGAAGCAGGGTCCGGATATGGGAACCGTCCACATCGGCGTCTGTCATGATAATCACTTTCTGATATCTCAGCCGGCTGATATCAAAATCGCCCTGGCCGATGCCGGTTCCGAGAGCCGTCACAATGACCTTGATTTCCTCATTTTGCAGCATCTTGTCGAATCGGGCTTTTTCAACATTCAAAACTTTTCCGCGCAGCGGAAGAATCGCCTGATTTTTCCGGTCCCGCCCCTGCTTGGCGGAACCACCCGCAGAATCCCCTTCCACCAGATAGATCTCACTCCGGGCAGGATCCCGCTCCTGGCAGTCGGCAAGTTTCCCGGGCAGGGCCCCCACTTCCAGGGCGCTTTTTCGCCGTGTGAGTTCCCGGGCTCGCCGGGCGGCTTCTCGCGCCCGGGACGCATCGAGGGCCTTGCTCAGCAACTGTTTGGCAATGGACGGATTTTCTTCAAGATAGGTTCCAATTTTTTCATAGACGACTCCTTCCACAAGCCCCTTCACTTCAGAGTTGCCCAGCTTTGTTTTTGTCTGGCCTTCAAACTGCGGGCTTTTTACCTTAACGCTGATCACGCAGGTCAGCCCCTCCCTCAGATCTTCCCCCTTAAGAGATTCCTTGCTGTCCTTTAATATTTTATTGTTGACGGCATAGTTGTTAAACACTCGGGTGAGCGCGGAGCGAAAGCCGATCATGTGGGTGCCGCCTTCGGTTGTGTTGATACTGTTGGCAAAAGAGAAGATATTCTCGGCATAGGTGTCGTTGTATTGCAGGGCGACTTCCACGTAGCAATCTTCCCTGGCCCCGCTGACATAAATCGGGTCCTTGTGCAGGACCTTCTTGCTTCGATTCAGATATTCCACAAACGAGACAATTCCCCCTTTGTAGAAAAACTCGCTTTTTTTATCGGTTCTTTCATCCATCAGGGTGATTTTCACGCCGGGGTTTAAAAATGCAAGCTCGCGCAGACGATTCGATAGAATATCGAAACTGTATTCCGTCTCTTCAAATATTTCCTCATTGGGCTTGAAGGTAACCTTTGTTCCCCTGCCCTTCGTCTTTCCGACCTGCTCCAGTGGCGCCGCGGGTACGCCGTTTACATAGGACTGGGTATAAACACCGCCGTCCCGTCGCACCTCCAGTTCAAGCGTACTCGAAAGGGCATTCACCACAGAAACACCGACACCATGAAGGCCGCCGGAAATCTTGTAACTTTCATTGGAAAACTTCGCGCCGGCGTGCAGCTTTGTTAAAACGACTTCCGCCGCGGATACCCCTTCCGTTTTATGAATATCTACAGGAATGCCGCGTCCGTTATCATCCACAACAATACTGTTATCGACACGAATCCTCACCGTAATCGTATCACAGAATCCTGCCGAGGCCTCATCTATACTGTTATCCACCACTTCATAAACCAGGTGATGAAGGCCTTCCTTACCTGTGGTTCCGATATACATGGCCGGTCTTTTCCGAACTGCCTCAAGCCCTTCCAGAACCTTGATGCTGTCGGCTTCGTAAACCTGGTTGTTATCTTCTGTATTTTTTATGTCCAGATCATTCATAGCCAATTATCTTTTTCCTCATACCTTTCAACTGTTTTTATTTTTTTTACAATATCATCAAATCCTCAATGGCATAATAATACAGAAGTGATGAATATTATCCACCGGCCTGATCACCCCGGGCTTCATGCCTGGTCGCATTTCAAAAACGACATTTTTCTCATCCATCACTTCAATGGCATCAATCAGGTAATTCACATTATACCCTATCTCCAGATCGCCGCCCTGATAGATGACGTCAATTTCATCATTTGCTTCACCCACATCCGGATTTGTAGAATTGAGAATAATTTTATTTTCCTGTAATTTCACAATCACACCGCTGTACCGCTCACTGGATATAACGTTCATTCGGCGCAGGGCATGCAGAACGGCCTCTTTCTCAAATTGAACGTCAATCCCTTTTTCCGCAGGAATGACACGCCGGTAGTCTGGATATTCGGAATCAATCAGACTGACCTTCAGCATGGTATGGTCCGTTTTAATGACACACATCCCCTGTTGAACACCAATTAATATATCCCCTGTTTCACTCTCCAGAAGCTTTCTTATTTCAAAAATCCCTTTTCTGGGAATGATAATGCCCTTTTCAAGCTTTAAAAAGTCCTTATCTCCCGAATAGGCGCTTACCAGCGCAAGACGGTGACCGTCTGTCGCAACCGCCTTCAATACCCCCTGTTTATCATCATCTGATTCAAAAAAAACACCATTCAGATTTTTTCTTACTTCATCACTTGACATGGAAAAAGATGTTTTTATAATCATTTCCTTCAACATCTGACCGCGCATTCTGAAAAATTTCACATCCTCATTAATCACAACAACAGGAAAGTCATCGGCAGAAATTCCAGGTATTTTGTAAATAGCTTTCTGTGCTGTCAAAGTAACCAGACACTGGTCATTCTTAGAAAAATGTATAGTTTCCCCCTGAATTTCTCTAATCATTTCATAAAGTTTTCTAGCAGAGAGCGTAACCTCTCCCTCCTGATCCACACTGGCCTCATAATCCGCCACAAGACCTATTTCTCTGTCTGTCGCAGAAATTTTTATTCCCTGTTTTAAGGCCTTTATCATGACATTATTTAAAATCGGCATCGTGGTCTTCTTTTCCACAATTCCCAGTGTTTTCTGAATCCCATCTAAAAATATATTTCTTCCTATTTTAAATTCCATAAATCCCTCCCTGGTTATTGACTTATTTTAAGTTTTTATTATTTATTAAAAGATAGTATTTGTAGTAGGTCTTGTTTATGCCTGTTGATGAATAATATTATTATAAATATTAACCATATAGATATTGTCATCCTGTTGATCAAATTTATAAAGATCAGATATGATGTTGTAAAATATCTTCGATTTCATCAACGATGTTTTTTATTTTAACGTCCGCCTCCAACATCCGCTTTAGTTTGTTATTAGCATAGATAACCGTTGAGTGATCGCGCCCCCCTATTTTTTCACCAATATCAGGAAATGAAGCACTTGTAAGCTTTCTGGATAAATACATGGAAATCTGCCGAGCCAGAACGATATTCTTGTTTTTTTTCTGAGATTTAACATCTGATATTTTCACACCTGTTTTCATGGCAACGGTCTTTATAATATCATCAATGGTAACGTCTTCCTTTTCATACTGTCTGATAATCTTTTTCAGCACTTCTTTTGCCAGCTCCAAATCTATTTCCTTTTCGCGCAGAGAGGAATATGCGGCAACACGAATCAAAAATCCTTCCAATTCCCGAATATTTGACTCTGCATTAACGGCAATGTAATGGGCCACGTTCTTCGGCAGACTGATCTTGTTCTCATGGGCCTTCTTTTCGATAATGGCAATCCTGGTTTCTATTTCCGGTGGTTGAATATCGGCAATCAATCCCCACTCAAACCGCGACCGCAATCGTCCTTCCAGATTTGGAATATCCTTTGGAAATTTATCACTGGTCACAACTATCTGTTTTCCGGAATCATGAAGTGTATTGAAAGTATGAAAGAACTCTTCCTCTGTTTTTCCTTTGCCGGCAATGAACTGAATGTCGTCAATCAGCAGATAATCAATGTTTCGGTATTTCTCACGAAATTTTGGCATTTTGTCAAAGCGGATCGAGCTCACCAGTTCGTTTAGAAACTCTTCCGCAGAGACATAGGCGACATTCATTTGAGGATAAAGAGACAAGGCGTGAAGTCCGATAGAGTTCAAGAGGTGTGTTTTGCCAAGCCCCACCCCGCCGTAGATGAACAGGGGATTGTAATTTTTTGCCGGCTGCTCGGCCACGGAAACCGCTGCCGCATGGGCAAATTGGTTGCTTGCCCCTACCACAAACCGGTCAAAATTATAATTCTGGTTCAAAGAAGCATGTGTTTTGATACGAGCGGTTTTTCTGGATGCAGGCATTGTCTTTTCCACGACCGGATATTGCATCGCGGCCGCGCCACCGTCGCCGCTGATCATGAAATTAACGATAAGCTCAACACCTGCAACGGACGACAGGGTTTCGGTGATGATCGATCGATAATTCTCCATCAGCCATTCCCTGAAAAATTTATTGGGAACAGAAAGATGAACCTGATTCCCCTCAAGGGAGATAACCTTAATGGGGCTTATCCAGGTGTCAAAGTTCTGCTGACTTATTTTATCTTTAATAATATTAGTGCTTTTGTCCCAGAGAATGTCCAATTTTATATACCTCTATAAACAGTTTTATCAACACCTGTGGATAAATGAAGAGCATCATTCATCCATCAAGACTTTGATCAACCGGTTCAGATCATCTGCCGAATTAAAAATAATCTCGATCCGACCGGATTTCTTTTTATTCAGGTAGATTTGGACTCTGGCCATCATGGTCCGGGAGAGGATTTGCTCTATATCCATGACGTAGGGGTCTTTTTTAATTCGTTTTTTATCCGGTGTCGTTTTTTTTAAATTCTGCATCAGTCGTTCGGTATCCCGGACATTGAGCGCCTTTTTTAAAACAGTCTCCAGAATTTTTATCTGCTCTTTCGGAGAATCAATCCCCAGCAATGACCGTGCATGGCCGCCGGTAATCTTCTTTTCAATCAAGGCACTCCTGACGGCCGGCGGCAGTTTGAGCAAACGCAAGGTGTTTGCAATGGTGGAACGATCCTTGCCCACGCGGGTGGACAGGTCCTCCTGAGAAAGACCGAAATGTCCGGTCAGGGTTTGATAAGCTTCCGCCTCTTCAATCGGGTTCAACGCTTCCCGCTGGATATTTTCGATCAGGGACAACTCGGCGACTTCGAGATCCCGGGCCTCGCGAATGATCACGGGGACGCTCTGCAAGCCGGCCTGCTGGGCCGCCCGCCAGCGGCGTTCGCCGGCGATAATTTCGTATCCCGCCCCGGTTTTTCTGACGATAATGGGCTGGATGATCCCGCTTTTTTTTATGGATGAGACCAACTGCTGCTGCGGTCTGTCGTTGAAGTCCCGCCTGGCCTGAAAACGGTTGGGAGAGAGCTCTTCAATGCCGCACATGATGAAAGCGGGCCGGTCATTGAACCCTTCCAGCAAGTCGGGAAACATGGCCCCCAACCCCTTACCCAAAGAATTTTTCTGCGGCATTGCCCTAAATCCTCCCGTTGGTCATGATTTCTTTGGCAAAATCCATGTAGGAAACAGCGCCACGCGACCGGATGTCGTAGAGAATAATGGGAAGGCCATGGGACGGGCTTTCTGAAAGCCTGACATTTCTGGGAATAACGGTCTGAAATACCTTGCTTCCGAAATATTTGCGCACGTCTTCGCTCACACGATGGCATAAGAGGTTTCTCGTATCAAACATGGTCAACAAAATACCACCCAGCGCCAGAGAGGGATTCAGGTTGGATTTGATCAACTTCAAAGTATTCAACAGATGGCCGAGGCCCTCCATGGCGAAGTATTCACACTGAAGGGGAACAATGACAAAATCGGCCGCCACGAGAGCGTTGACCGTTAAAAATCCCAGTGAGGGAGGACAGTCGATGATCAAATAATCGTACCCCTCCCCGAGATTCCGGACCAGCCGGCGAAGTATTTTTTCCCGGTCGGGAAGGGAAACAAATTCTATTTCAATGCCAACCAGTTCCTGATTGGCCGGGGCCAGATCCAGATGGGGAATCAGCGTTTTGATAGTGATCTCTTGCAGAGAGTTTCGGCCGATCAGGGCATGATACATGTTTTTTTCGCGAATTTCCCGTCTGTCGATGCCCATGCCGCTGGTTGCATTGCCCTGCGCGTCGCAGTCGATCAGCAGGGTTTTTTTTTCCGCCGTGGCTAGTGACGCAGCAAGGTTGATGGCGGTCGTGGTTTTGCCCACGCCCCCCTTTTGATTGGCGATGCATATGATTTTAGACATGAATTATTAGAATAAGATTGTGCTCATCATTCTTGATAAACTACGCAGGAAACTATCACAGAAAAAGGTTTTTTAGAAGTAATTTCTTCTGCTAATTTCAATTATCTATCTATCTGATATATCATTAGTATTCGCCTACCTCCGTCACGGGGAAGGCAGATGTCGTGGCAGGCGATGCAGCGAAGGCCAAAATCGTGAGCAGGCTCCTTTTCTTCCGCTTTGCCACGTGGTCCTTTCATGGCGATCAGAAGCCCTCCAGGTGACAGAAAAAAGCGGCCCATTGAGAAAAACTCAGGGAGCTTGAAAGCGGCCCGGGAAATGACGGTATCAAACGTATGACGGTATGCATCGTCCGTCATCGCCGACTCGGCCCGGGCATGGATGACGGCGGTCTGCACTAACGGTAATTGACGAATCAGGTGCCTGAGAAAAGAGCTTTTTTTGCGGGATGCCTCCAGCAAAAAGACTTGCAGACCCGGCATGGCGATTTTCAAGGGGATACCGGGAAAGCCGCCGCCAGATCCGATATCCAGGAGCCTGCCCTGTGGGCGGGCGATATAGGGCAGAGGCGTCAGGGAGTCGGTAAAATGTTTGATCAGGACCTCCTCAGGTGTGCGGACGGAGACGAGGTTCACCTTTTCGTTCCAGAAGACCAGTTCCCGGTAGTAGCGGTCAAAGAGATCCAAGGCCCGCTCGTCGAGAGCGACGCCCAGGGCAGCCGCCGCGTCCTGAAGTATTTTAAGCAAGCGCTCATTCATATGCGGAAAGGTAGCAAAATAGACAGCAGGGAACAATTAAAAAATGAGGGGACCTTGTTTTTATGATAAAGTCGGCCTGAATATTATGACTTAGGGACCTTTGCAAAATGGCTTCGCCGCTTGCGAACCATTGTTTTCGGTTATACAAAGCACTCCATGTATTTATCCATCAACGGTTGAGGGAGCTGATCCTTGGAAGCAAAAGCGACGATGGAACACATCACCATTGTTCTGAAAGGCCCTAAATACGCGGGCAATATCGGTTCAGTGGCGCGCTGTGCGAAAAATATGGGCATTGAAAAGATTCTGGTGGTAAATGGCCGGGACATGCCCCCGGCGGAAATGAAACAGACGTCCACCCACTTTGCTTCGGAACTGATCGATCAGATCCTGTATTTTGATGACCTGTCGAAAGCACTGGAGGGGTTCGAATTCATTGTGGGGACCACGGCCAGATTGGGGTCTGTCCGGGGTCCGGTGGTTTCGCCGCGGGAAATGGCGAAAAGCCTGATCGACCTCTCCCGGCACAATCGCGTGGCATTGCTTTTCGGACCAGAAGACACGGGGCTCTCCAATGAGGACCTGCGGCTTTGTCACAGCCTGGTGACGATCCCTGCGTCAGAACAGCTCAAATCCATAAATCTGTCCCATGCCGTCATGATTCTCTGTTATGAGATATTTACAGCACAGCGCGGTGAGTTGGAGACCTTTACCCCCCGGATGGCCACTGTAGCGGAAATCGAGGACATGTATGAGCAGATGAAAGCTCTGCTGCAGAAAATCGGTTTTCTCAATCCGCAAAACCCGGAATACTGGATGCTGCACATCCGCCGTTTTTTTTCCCGGACCAGGCTCTTTTCCAGGGAAATCAAAATAATTCGGGGGATCTGCCGTCAGCTCGACTGGTACCTTGAGAAAAAATAATCAGGCGTCTTTGGTCATGACCTTCACAAGGATGCTCCGGCAGCACTCGGTGTTTTTGATCACAAAGCAGTCCGGCTTTTCGAGGAGCTGGTACAGACCGTTCGCTTCAATGATCAGGTCTTCTTTCGTTAAGTTCCCGTTTTTTGGAACCAGCATCATCCTGCCGAGAGGAATACCACTTTCTTTCAAAACAGCCATGATTTTCTCCTTTGCTAAATCAGCACAACCCCGGTCCATGTAACTTCGTTCACAATCGGAAAACGCGTCAACAATCCCGCATGGCTCACAGTATCCACCACGTCGATGCCCATGGCCTCCATCGAGGGCCTGGCCTTGAAGGGATGGCGACAGAAACGACCGCTTTGTTCTGCCGCGCATGCATCGCAGAGCCGGCAGCATCCCCCGATCAGTCCTGTAGCGAAGCGAAATTGATACTCAAAGGCCCATTTTTCTGCCAGATTGACAAGTTCGTGGAGTTTTTTCGCCGGGGCGTAAACATCAGCGAAGGAGCGATCAGTAATGGCGTCCGGCAGCGGTGCTGTTACCTGTATCAGGATTGCTCTCGAATAACGTGAGAGGGCTTCCCGGAAAAAGGCGATGGACGGGACAAAGGGTGGGCACATGAGGTTTTTATTGTAACTGTCGCATAGCGGAATCTGACATTTCAGCCGGACCCGTTCATCGATAACGATCTCGGAAGCAGGGAGCAGTTTCACTGCCGACGCACCCTGCTGCCGGAGGCGCGCCATGATGTCCTTCAATGCCTTTTCAGATGACTCGTTTCCGTCAAAGGCGCTTTTCTTTTTTTCTGCGCCCTGCACTCAGTACTCGATTCCCGCCCGTTCCTTGATCCCCTGGGCCAAGTGATGCTTGATTTCCCGGACTTCGCTGACCATGTCGGCCAGTTCAATCAATTCGGCCGGGGCATATCTGCCCGTCAAAATGAGGTCGAGCGAGGCCGGCTTTGTCTTGATAAGCTCAACGATATCATCCATCTCAACGAGCTTGAAATCCAGGGCCACATTTATTTCATCGAGAATAACCAGTTGGTAGTCGCCGGACGCAATGGATTTTTTGGCCAGGGCCAATCCCTGTCGGGCAAGCTCGATGTCCACGGAAGCGGGATTGTTTTTCATGACGAAGCTGTCGAGCCCACATTGCACCATAGTCAGCATGCCCGCCAGATATTTTTCTGCTGCGAGGACCTCACCGTATTTTTTCCCCTTCATGAACTGGATTGTCAATACCTTGTTACCGTGACCAATGGTACGCAAGGCGTGACCGAGAGCGGCGGTCGTTTTGCCTTTCCCATCGCCCGTATAGACGAGGACCAGTCCCCGGTTGAAGCGGGCCAGTGTTTCTGCAATCGGATCTTCCATCACCGTATCATCCTCCTGAAAAAAAGCCCGGGGCGCCAAGCGGCAGTACTCCCGGGGTTCGAGGTTCATGAACAGGAGGCCCCTACGAACAGCCTTTCAGGTATCGTCCGGCGATCTCTTCGGCCAGGGTGTAGGGGTCCGTTTCCTTTTTCATCAATTTGTCAATCATTGCGTCAAGTTCGCCGGTCGCCGCCAGGATGCTGAGCACTGGCTCCAGAACGGCGCAGCGGATCGCTTCGTTGAGTTCCATCGCCGTTTTCCGGTGAACCCGGCTGCCCAGCAGGGTGTTTTTGACCAGGTGCTGATAATGGTCCTCGATGGTCTGTGCCATTTCGTCCAGGCTCTTTATGAAGCCTACAGGTTCAAAGGCGTTTTCGCACTTGAGGATTGGCGGCCGCCAGCCTGCCGGGAAGGCGGAAGCCGGCGCCATGTCCAGCATGGCCATGATTTCCCGGCGCAGCTTCGAAGAACCCTCCCGGTCCGCCTTGTTGATCATGAAGATGTCGGCAATCTCCAGAATGCCCGCTTTGATCGCCTGGATCTCGTCGCCCATGCCGGGGATCAAAACCACGATCACCGTGTGGGAATGATTGATAATATCCACTTCCTGCTGGCCGGTTCCCACCGTTTCCACCAGGACGATGTCCTTGCCCATGACGTCCATGATGTGAATCGCATCGCCTACGGCCCTGGCCAGACCGCCCAGAGCGCCGCGTGTCGCCAGGCTCCGAACAAACACGCCGGGATCCTCCGCGTGGCGCTGCATGCGGATGCGGTCGCCCAGAATGGCGCCACCCGTGAAGGGGCTGGTCGGGTCAACGGCCAGCACCCCTACGGTTTTATCCTTTTTCCGGAAGGCCTCCACCAGGCCGTCCACCAGTGTGCTTTTCCCGGCGCCCGGCGATCCGGTGATGCCGATGACATGCGAATGCCCCGTCAGCGGAAAAAGATGCTTCATGGTGACGCGGGCTTCCTGCATCCCGTCTTCGAGATGCCGGATCAGGCGGGACGCGGTCCGGACGTCTCCCGATTGAATTTTCCTCACTTTTTCCATTATGTTAGTCTCTCGGTTTAATATTTTTCCTGAACCAGTCTACGATGCCGTCGAGGGTCGCGCCGGGGACAAAGATGGCCTTGAGACCGGCGTCATAGAGCAATTTAAAATCCTGTTCGGGAATAATGCCGCCGCCGACAACGGCGATATCTTCGGCCCCCCGTTCTTTAAGCAGCGCGGCAACCGCCGGGAACAGATAGCGGTGAGCGCCGGACAGGCAGCTCAGGCCCACCACGTCCACGTCTTCCTGAATCGCGGCGGATGCAATCTGCTCGGGCGTCTGGTGACAGCCCGTATAAATCACTTCAAAGCCCGCATCACGGAAGCACCGGGCCAACACCCGGGCGCCGCGATCATGACCATCCAGCCCCGGTTTTGCAACCATTACACGAATTATCTTCTCTGCCATATTCAATAGTCCTCCTCATTCATTTGCTTAGTAGAGTCCCGGGTCGCGGTATTCACCGTAGACTTCCCGATAAACGTCGCAGATTTCCTGGACGCTGGCCAGGCTTTTCACCGCCTCGATGCAGTAAGGCATGACATTGTCGCCCTTCTTGCAGGCGTTCTTGATGTCGTCGAGGGCCTTCTTGACGGCCTTACCGTCCCGTTTCCGGCGGACAGCCTGAAGCCGTGCAATCTGCTGCGTTTCCACGGAATCGTCAATTTCGATCAGGGGAATGGGAGTCGCTTCTTCGGAGACATACTTGTTGATGCCGATCATGATCTTTTCGCCGGAGTCGATCTGCCGCTGATAGAGATAGGCGGCGTCGGCGATTTCAAGCTGGGGGAAGCCCTTTTCAATGGCCGCCACCATGCCGCCCAGATCGTCGATCTTGTGGATGTATTCCCAGGCCTTCTCTTCCATCTCGTTGGTCAGGGCCTCGACGAAATAGGAGCCGGCCAGAGGATCGATCGTGTTGGCCGCGCCCGTTTCCTCGGCGATGATCTGCTGGGTCCGGAGCGCGATCTGAACCGCGTGGTCTGAGGGCAGGCAGAGAACCTCATCGAGGGAGTTCGTGTGCAACGACTGCGTTCCGCCGAGGACGGCTGCGAGGGCCTGCGTTGCCGTACGGACGACGTTGTTGTAGGGCTGCTGCGCCGTGAGGGAACATCCCGCCGTCTGGGTATGGAAGCGCATCCACCAGGAGCGCTGATCTTTCGACTTGTAGCGATCCCGCATGGCCTTGGCCCAGATTCTCCGGGCGGCCCTCAGTTTGGCGATTTCCTCGAAGAAGTCACTGTGGGAGTTGAAGAAGAACGACAGCCGGGGGGCAAATTCATCTACGTTGAGCCCCTTGCGGCGGATCACGTCTTCGACGTATTCCATGCCGTCCCTCAGGGTAAAGGCCAACTCCTGAACAGCCGTTGCGCCCGCTTCCCGGATGTGGTAGCCGCTGATCGAGATCGTGTTCCAGCGGGGGACATGCTTGGTGCCGAATTCCACGGTATCGCTGATCAGCCTGACCGATGCATCAGGGGGGCACATCAGGGTCTTCTGGGCAATGAATTCCTTGAGCATGTCATTCTGGATCGTCCCGCCGATCTTGCTCAGGGGAATGCCCCTGATCTCTGCGGCGGCGCAGTACATGGCCCAGAGAGCCGTCGCCGGGGGGTTGATGGTCATGGACGTGGTGACCTTGTCCATGGGGATGCCGTCGACCAACTGCATGAAGTCTTCCAGGGTATCGATGGCGACGCCGCATTTTCCGCATTCGCCCCGGGCCTTGGGGGAATCAGTGTCATAGCCCATCAGGGTTGGAAAATCGAAGGCCGTACTGAGGCCCGTCTGGCCTTCCTTCAGCAGCATGTGCCAGCGCTCGTTGGTGGTCTTGGCGTCGCCCATACCGGCAAACATCCGGAAAGTCCAGTACTTGCCGCGATAACCGGTCGGCTGATTGCCCCTCAGATAGGGAAACTGCCCCGGATATCCGATATCCTTTTCAAAATCCATGTCCTTGATGTCTTCCGGTCCGTAAAGACGCCTGATTTCCAGGTCGGACACGGTTGACCAGCGAGGTTTCTGATCAGGCGCCTTGGCGATGACCTTCTTGACCTCGTCTTCCCACTTTGTCCTCATTTTGCTGGAGCTATCCAGCAGTTCCTTGGCAAAATACATACGTTCCACCCTCCTTCTGTAAAGTCTTTTTGTCTTGTGAGATCATAAAAAATTCTTACGATCCGAGCCACTCTATTTCTTGATTGACCATCCGCGGATTATATGAGAAGTATCCCAGACCCACCTGATCAAAATAGAACTCAGCAGGAGAAAAACTGGTTTGCCATTCAATTGTAAAAGCGCCATGATGCAAGAGAAGTTGGCCTCGCGGCCGGCCGGCGATTGCCGTGATCTGATCTCCCGCACGCCCTGTTATTACGGAACAGCTCCTTTGTCAAGGCAAAAACATAAGAAGTCATTATAGAGTAGGAAGCGAGGGAAAATGATGTCGGAACCGCTTTTGATGAATCTGGAAAACAGCGTCTATCTCGAAGACGAGGCCCTGATCATTATCGACCGCCGGAAACTGCCGCGCATGGTGACGCCGGTTTATTGCACGGAAGTCGAGGAGGTGGCCCTGGCCATTCGGGAGATGATGGTTCAGGGGGCCGGGGACATCGCGATCACTGCCGGGTTCGGCCTTTATCTTGCGGCCCGGAGGCTGGAACGGGAAGGGCAGGCGCGGGACCGGGTGCAACTGAAGAAGGCTGCGTCACTGCTTATAGCCACACGGCCGACGGGTTTTCATCTGGCCGCCCTGCTTCATAAAATCCTGGAAAAAGTCGATCAGGCTGGAGACGGCCAACCGCCGTCAGAGGTTATTCTGGCACACCTGCAGCGGGCGCTCGTCCGGCAACGGGAGATTTCTCAGGAGACGGGCCGGCATGCGGAAACGCTGCTTGCCTCGGGCGACGCCATCCTGACCCACTGTTTTGCAGGCGCCGGACTTCTGTGCATGCTGCAATATGCCCGGGAAAACGGCAAGGACATCAGGGTCTTCTGTACGGAAACACGGCCTTACCTGCAGGGGGCCAGGCTCACCGCGTGGTCCGTCAGTGAAATGGGCATGGATACGACGTTGATTACCGACAATATGGCGGCCTGGTGCATGTCGCGGGGCATGATTCAGAAAGTCTTTACTGCGGCGGACCGCGTTGCCATGGACGGTGTGGCGGCCAACAAGGTGGGAACGTTGCAGTTGGCCATCTGCGCCCGGCATTTCGGGATCCCTTTTTATATTCTCGCCTATGGTGGCCCGGACCGCCGGACATTAAAAGGCGAGGACATTCCCATCGAAGAGCGGGATGCCAGAGAAGTACTTGAATTTCAGGGAAATCCCATCAGCGGGCCCAAGGTGAAAGGGTATTACCCGGCGTTCGACCTGACGCCGCCGGAGCTGATCAGCGGCGTCGTAACCGCCTCCGGCATACGGACAGATTAATGGACAGGCTTATCGGCAGGGGCACTCTCCGTCTTTTGCGGGGACAGGATTGATTCCGGGACCAGGTAGCTTCTCATTTTAGAGGCAAAGTAGATCAGAATCCACATATCATCGGGCGTCCGGTTCCCTCGTCTTCCCACGACTTTACCCACGCAGCCATTGAAGGGATGTCTGGGATGATCGACCATGACGATGGTTCCCAGTTCCATCATTTTGTCACCTCCGTTTTTCTTATTCGCCGTTGCACGCACGCACGAAGCGTGCATTTTTACCATTCCGGGATGCTCCCACCCCCTATCACATCCAAAAAATTTATTCACGGCCGCTTTTGCGTTATTTATCAAATTTTCGGTTACGCCTCTGGATAAACATATTCAAGTATGGTATAGCCTCCGCGACTTTACATACCGGGAAGGAGAAGGTTCCATGGAAATCAAAATGCCTATCAAGTTTCACGGAAATTATGTCGTTTCGATCCGCTGCGGGGACGAGGAAAACCGGGAACGCTGTCAGAAGCTGACCATGCGGGCGTTATCCCCCGAAGAGCAGCAAAAGTCCTACAAAGCCAAAGGCGTCGACGAAAAAATAATGCCCACGCACCAGATCACGTTCTATGATTTTGGCTGCAAGCGCATCATCGAGGGGAAATTGATCGAAAACGCAGAGGATCGAGCCGTTTTTCGCGTTCAGGACAAGGAATACGGATTTGCCCCGTTCCGGCCGAAAGGCGCATGAAAAAGTCGAAAACTATTGAATTCTGGACGGCTGCGAAAAAAGCTCCCCCGGCTTTCGCCGGTGCAGGCTCCGGCAAGGCGTATGGGGACATGACAGAGTCGTGTCCCCATACAAACGTTTGTGTACGCCGCAATGACGAGGGATGCAGCGCAACGCAGCATCCGGACTTTTTACGCAGCCGTTATCGAGCCCCGAGGTGATAAAAGACAACCGCAGCCAGTAGCGGGGCCGTTTCTGCAAGCTCGCACACGGCGCCCAATGTATCGCCGGTATAACCGCCAATTTTGCTTCGGTTATACAGGACGAATGCAACGGAGATGATAAGCGCGAGGATCGTTGCGGCAAGGCCGATCCACTGAGCCAACCCACCCGCCACAGCAAACAGAACCCCCCAGGCCCAGAGAACATGCAGCCAGGAGCGACTGCCGGTAAACAGGGTGGCCAGTCCGCCTTCAGGGCGTGCATAGGGCAGGGCGGCCATCAGGGCGATAATCGCCGCACGGCCCGCCAATGGCATGATCAGGATCAGGGACCATCGCGTCGTCCCGGAAATATTTACCAGAAGTGTGATTTTCAGCAGCACGACGAACATGACGGTAAGGACCCCCATGACCCCGATCCGGCTGTCCCGCATGATGTCCATCATTTTGTCGCGGGGCCGGGCGCTGAAAAAGCCGTCGGCCGTGTCTGCGAGCCCGTCCATGTGCAACCCCCCGGTTAGACAGATCAGGATGATGACGGTCAGTGTACTGGCCGGCATCAGGGGAAGCGCCTGGCAGATGGTATAATCAAAAGCAGCCGCGATGAGGCCGATCAGCAAACCCACGAGGGGGAAGTAAGGGACGCTACGCGCCAGTGTTTTTTCATCGCCGCCTAAGCCTCTGGGGACGGGCAGGATCGTGAGAAATTTTATTGCGGCGAAAAAACCCTTCATGAGCTTGCCTTGGAAACGGCTGCCTCCTCAAAGGTGGCCACTTCGGTCAGGATGCGCACGGCCGCTTCCACCAGATTCATCGCCAGCACGGCCCCGGTGCCCTCCCCGAGCCTCAGGTCGAGATCCAGCAGCGGTTTTTTCCCCAGATGAGACAGGGCAATGCGGTGACCCTGCTCCAGGCTGCGGTGGGAGGCGATCATGTAGTCCCGGGCCGTCGGCGAAAGATGGGCGGCAATCAGGGCGCCTGCCGTCGAAATAAAGCCGTCTATAAGCACAGGCTTCTGCAGCGAGGCCGCCCCCAGGATCAGGCCGGCGATCCCGCCGATTTCAAAACCGCCGACTTTTGCCAAGACGTCGAGTACATCGGAAGGCTCCGGCCAGTTGACCCGCAGTGCCAGTTCAATGATGCGGATTTTATGGAGAAACTGCTCTTCCTCGATGCCGGTTCCCCGGCCCGTGACCTCTGCCACGGAAACGCCGCTGAACACCGAAACAATGGCGCTGCTGGGCGATGTGTTGCCGATGCCCATGTCGCCCGTGGCGAAAAGGTCCGTAGAGTCTGCAAGCGACAAAGCGACCTCGATTCCCGCTTCGACACAGCGGACGGCCTCTTCCCGCGACATCGCCGGACCGATCGCCATGTCTTTTGTTCCCGCACCAATTTTTTTAGAGATAATCTTTCCTGTTGCGGCAAGGTCGCCAAGATCGCCTGCCACGCCCATGTCAACCACCACGACCTGAGCGCCGGCCAGACGGGCCAGCGCATTGATTCCGGCCCCGCCACGCACGAAGTTATGGACCATCTGGATGGTCACCGCCTGGGGGTATTTGCTTACTCCCTGCACCGTGACGCCGTGGTCACCGGCCATGGTCACAACCGTCTTACGGGCCACCGGGGGATGGAGCGAGCCGGTCATGGCGGCCAGATCTTCGGCCAGATCCATGATCCGGCCCAGCGCCCAGTGAGGCATCGTGAGCTGTTCCAGGCGCGTCCTTGCCTGATGCCGGACGGCAACATCCGCCGGCCTGATTTTATTGATCGTTGCTTCAAGCAATGTCATGAAAAGACTCCTTTTAAGGTTCCCTTGATGCAAACAGGCACGCCGCTGACCACGAGGGTCACGCAATCCGACCCGGCCGCAATGCTCTGGTTGCAGCGTCCGGCAAGATCCCGGAACTGTCTGGACAGCGCGTTATCGGGGACGATGCCCATGCCCACTTCATTGGCGACGAAAATCACAGTACCTTCGAGATCCGCACAGGCTGCAAGAACTTTCCGGCAATGACTTGCCATATCGTCTTCCGTCAACGTCTGCCCCTGCTGTTGGGCCTCAAAAAGCAGATTATTGACCCACAGGGTGAGACAATCGATGACACGAACGCGACTTTCGCATGTTTTTCGAAGCGCGTCGGGCAGCCTCAGGGGCGCTTCAAGGGTTGACCAGGACGTGTCCCGGCGCTGGGCCTGATGCCTGGCAATGCGCGCCGCCATTTCATTGTCCATGGGAGGGCAGGTGGCGACATAAGTCCGCGGCCCCACCATCGACTCCGCAAGCCTCTGAGCATGGCTGCTCTTTCCACTGCGGCTGCCGCCGGTAATGAAGATAACCTGTGCCAAGTGTGACCTCCGGATATCTACAGCAGGCCGCCTGAAAACGGACCATGGTTATCATTCTGCGTGATGAAAAACCCCAGGGGAGGATGATGCTTTCCCTCGGTCCGTGATGATGCAGAGCATATTGCCGCTGTTTGCGGGGGATGATAATCACAGATATGGAATAATTGTCAAGAACAGACCGGATAAAACGAGGCAACATTTGCGGCATGGCTTCGCCTGCAGTGGCGTAAAATCACAAAATAATGTGGACATTCCGTTCAATCCCCGCTATCTTGAAACCGTACATAGTTGTGACGCCTGTCGAGGCGGCTGATTCGGTACAGACCGCGGCGAGTAAATTCTTTTCAATAACTTCTAAAAAAGTATTTCAATCCAACGAAGATGAACTCGCGAAAAGTTGAAAAATGCGCCGAGGACAACGGCTGTGTAAAAAGCTCCGCAGGCAAGGCGCGCAAATCATGAGGAATGAGGCGTACTTGTGCGTACGCCGCAATGACGAAGGATGCAGCGCAACGCAGCATCCGGACTTTTTACACAGCCGTTAACGAAACATCTTTGCAGGCCGATCCAAATGCAGAAGAAAAAATTCCAGCCGTTTGCAGCGCTCCGAAAATCGGCACAGGAGAAATCAGTTATCCTTGATGCCATGACCGAGCTTGTCTTGTATCTGGACACGGATTTGAGGGTGATCTGGGCCAATAAGGCGATGCGTGCCGCATTTAACCTGAAACCCGGTCAATTGAACGGAAGGCACTGTTACGAAGCGCTCCACAACAGAAACAAAGCCTGCCGCATTTGTCCGGCTGAGAGGACGCTCAAAACCTGTGAACCCCAAGAGGTCGTCGATCTTTCCTCGTATGAAAAAAACTGGGTTTTGCGCAGCTATCCCGTACGGGATGAAAAGGGCGTCCTCACCGGCATCGTCGAGATTGTTACGGATATCACGGAACGCAGGCGGGCCGAGGAAGCGATGCGGCTGTCGGAGCAGAGATACCGGGAGCTCTTCGAACATGCCAATGACATCATTTTCATTCTTGATTTCGACGGAAAAATCCTGTCGTGCAATGCCGCCGCCGCCAATACCTATGGCTACGAACCGCAGCAGCTCCCGGGACTGGGCATCGAGGACCTTCTGGATCGGAATTACCTGCCCGTCATGCGGGAATTCATTCGTGAGAAAGCAGACCGGATCGAAGTACAAAATCCCCAGGAATTCCTGACCTATACAAAAGACGGAGAGGCCGTCTGGGTGGAGGTCAACGCCCGCATCATCAGCGAGAACGGCAGCCCGGTTTCCGTTCACGGCATTGCCCGCAACATTACCGATCGCAAGAAGATGGAAGAGGCGTCTGAGAAAAAGGGAGCGGGAACTCGAGGAAAAATCCCGGAACCTGGAAGACGCCAATACGGCCCTCAGGGTCCTGCTCAAGCGCCGGGAAGAGGACAAGGCCGAGCTTGAGGAAAAGGTCATTTGCAACACGAGAGAGCTCATTCTGCCGTATATCGAGAACCTCAAGATCACGCAGGTGGACAGCCATCAACGCAATCAACTGACTATTCTCGAACGGCACATCAATGAGATCATCTCTCCGTTTCTGCGCACGCTGTCCTCAAAATATCCCAACCTCACCCCCATGGAAATCAAGGTCATCACCTTCATCAGAGAGGGACGTACAACAAAGGAAATCGCGGAACTGCTGAACGTGTCCGCCAGGACGGTCGATGTTCACCGGGATAATATCCGGAAGAAACTGAACCTGAAAAACAGGAAAGCCAACCTGCGATCCCATCTTCTATCCTTAACCATCCCGCTTGCTCGTGATCCACAATATGCGTATGAATCATAAGTATAAATTGCGTAATTTTACCGTATTGCTATTTCTGCAAAGAGATGATTCTATGAGCGTGCCCCTCCGGACATGTCTCTGCGCAAGAGATTGTTGAAATTGATCTTGAAGAAGCCTTTTATGTCCGGAGAGACCGAACAGATAAAAAAATCATAAAAAGGGGGAACGATCAATGACAAAAGAAGAGAAAATCGAGGAAATCCGCCAGAGAGCCAGGAAGAATTTCTCTCTCGGATACAACTGCGCCGAATGCGTAACGGAAGCTGTTTTTTCACTGGTTGACACAGGACTTCCAGTGGCCGTGAAGAAATGCGCAACCGGTTTCGGCGGCGGTATCGGGCTGTTCGGCGACACATGCGGCGCACTGGCCGGCTGCGTGATGGCCGTGAGTGCCGTGCATGGAAGGCCGGGGCTGCCCGAGGGAGAGGATCCCAAGGACGTGGCGAAGAAGTCGAAACAGCAGTTATACGGGCGACCCGGCGCCTACCGGATATTCAACCAGATTCCGAACCGGTTCAAGCAGAAATACAATCAGACGCTTTGCCGGGAGTTGACCCAGAAATGGCAATCCGAGTGGCTCTGCCGCGACCACGCCCTTTTCTGCCGTGAAGTCATTACGGACGCTGCGGGCATTGCCGCAGATATGATCCTGTCGGACAAGAATGAACTCGCGGCAAAATCTTTCGGTTCGAATGTTGAGAACCTGAAAGACTGATTCGCCGGGAGTAAAAGCATGCCTGCGCATTCAAAGTCAAAGTGAGATAGACAGATTTATCCGGTTTGTCTTGATGCCTGTGAAAAAAGGAGAAAGGTATGAGTAAAAATCTGGTGATTGTCGGCGGCGGCGCCGCAGGACCTTCCGTCGCTGCGGAGGCAAAGCGAAGGGATCCGTCGCTTCAGGCAACCATAATCGAGCGGGGCGAGTTTGTCTCTTACGCGGCCTGACCGATGCCCTATTGCATCGGTGATGTAATCAAGGATTATAAGAGGCTTTTGATGCGGACGCCGGAAGAGTTCAAGAAAACCGGCGTGGACGTAAAATTAAAGACCAGCGTGGAAGCCATCAACCCCGATCAAGGATCCGTCCATCTATCCGATGGAACCGTCATGCCCTATGACATTCTGGTCATGGCCACGGGGGCGGATGCCATCCGCCTGGGCATTCCGGGCGCCGACCTCGAAGGCGTCTTTGTGCTGCGCGACCTGACCCAGGCCCTGCGTCTGAAAGCGTACGTGATCGAAAAAAGCTGCCGCAAGGCCGTGATCGTTGGCGCCGGCTACATCGGCCTGGAGATGTGCGAGGCCTTCAGAAATCTCGGCATTGAAACGCAGATCCTCGATATTCTGCCCCGTCCCGCGCTTCGTTGGGACCCGGAATTTGCGAAGTTGTTGGTGGAGGAACTCAACCGGAATCAGGTGGCCTTTCTTCCGAGCACAAAACCCATTGCCATCGAGAAGGGAAAGGACTTTGCGCTCAAGCTGATTACGGACAAGGGCGACCTGGATGCGGATATTATTCTCATGGGGCTCGGTACGAAACGAAACACGAAGCTGGCGGAATCCATCGGTGTCCAGATGGGAGAAAGCGGCGCGATCAAAGTGGACTTCTTCCAGCGCACCTCGCGCGACGAAGTGTATGCCGTCGGGGATTGTTGCGAGGTCTTTCACCGCGTCATCGGGAAATGGGTCTATTATCCGCTCGGCGATATCGCCAACAAGCAGGGCCGCACAGCCGGCATCAACATCGGCGGCGGTGCTGCGAAATTCGCCGGGATCGTGGGGGCCCAGTCTTTCAAACTCTTCAATCTCGAAGTGGCCGCAACGGGCCTCACGGAAGAGGAAGCCGAAAAATACGGTTTCCAGCCGGTCAGCTCCGTTCTCTGGGGCCTTCCCCTGGGCCGCCCCATGTCCCGGGGCGAAAAACTGGGATTGAAGCTTGTCGCCGACAAAGCCACGGGCAGGCTTCTGGGTGCCCAGGCCGTCGGGGAAATGGGGGCCGTTTCAAGGATCAACAGCCTCTCCATTGCACTCTGGTCGGGGCTTACGCTGGATGAAGTCGGCTATCTCGATCTGGCCTACGCACCGGTTTTCGGCGGGGCCTGGGATGCGATCCACATCGCGGCCCAGGGATTGATGAGAAAACTGACATAGAAAATCAGTCAGTATTTCCGACGACGATGCCGGCAGCATGGTTGGATGGATGAAAAAAGACAGAATGAAGGATAGGAGATGAAAAAGAAAACCGAAAAAAAGAAAGTTAATGAAGAAAAAACGGGAATGGAAGTCATCAGCGTTAAAATCGGAAGCAGGATCCCCGCGACCTACAAGGGCCTGGGCGGTACCTTTGCATGCTTTACGGACAGTTGTCTTCGAAAGCAGACCTTGCCGGGCTTTCACGAAAAGGGTTTCATTGCGGAAGTGGAGTTGAAAGATACGGGCATTGTCCTGTGTCTGTCCGGGAAACACAGCGCGATCAAACTCAGGGAAGTCATGGACATCGCCTTGCTCAATACAGGGGCCTATCCCGAAAAAAGGGGCGAGGCGAAATATTTCATAGAAGTCAAATCTGAAAAGTAAAACAGAAAAGGAGGAGATTATGGCTTTAAAGACGGCAAATGAGTTTCTGGACACCATCAAAAAGATGAAGCCCCGCGTTTATATAGGCGGGAAATGGGTGAAGAATCTGCTCGACAACCCCGTCACGCGGTCCATGGTCATGGCCAACGCGGCGATGTACAGCCTGGCGGAGGACCCGGCCAACAAAGAAGTCATGGTTGCCGCGTCCCACCTGACGGGGGAGCCGATCAACCGCAATCTCAATGTTGCCCGGAACATCCACGATCTGGACATGCGCCAGGAAATGGCCCTGCTGACGAGCCAGACGGTGGGAACCTGCAACTACCGCTGCGTCGGCTGCGATGCCTTGAACAGCCTGGCCGCCACGACGTGGGAGATGGACCGCGACATGGGCACGAAGTACAATGAACGGTTCAACAAGTGGCTGGCCTATGCCCAGGCCAATGACCTGGCCGTATCGGGCGCCATCACCGACGCCAAGGGGGACCGCAAGAAACGGCCCACCCAGCAGGATGAAATCGACTCCTTTGTGCACCTTGTCGAGAAACGCGACGACGGTATCGTGGTCAGTGGAATCAAGGTGAGCCAGAGCGGCGCCATCGGCTCGCATGAAACGCTCGTGCTTCCCGGCGGTGGTCTAAAAGAAGACGAGGGTCAGTTCGCGCTGGCCTTCGCCGTGCAGAACAGTGTCCCGGGTCTGACCTACATCTGCCAGTACAATGCCTACTCGGCCGAGCGGGAGATGTGCGACAACGAATCGGAACTCGGGAATCCCATTTACGGGCAGCGGGAAACATCCACGATGGTTTTCGACAAGGTCTTCATCCCCTGGGACCGCGTATTCCTGTGCGGCGAGGCCAAATATTGCGGGAAGATGGTGACGCGTTTCGCCAAGGCCCATCGCATGAACTGCGGCGGCGCCTGCAAGGTGGGATTCGCCGATCTGATCATCGGCGGGACGATGCTGGCAGCCGAATACATCGGCGTGGACAAGGTTCCGCATATCCAGGAGAAGATCATCGACATGGTCCGCCTGAGCGAAACGTCTCATGCCTGTGCCATCGCGGCGGCCATGCGAGGGCGTGAGGAACCCAAGGGGTCGGGGGTCTATCTGCCCGATGATCTGTTCGGCAATGCCGCAAAACTCAATATCGCAGACGGATTCTGGGAAATCATCAAACGCGCGGGGGATATCGGCGGAGGGCTCGTGGTGACGATGCCGAGGCTCAAGGATCTCGAAGATCCGGAGGTCGGTCCGGCGCTCAAGAAGGCCTTCGCGGCCGCGGCCCCGGCGGAAAAGCGGCTCAAGGTCGCCAAGTTCCTGCAGCACTGGTCGGCCGGCCTGCACGGCCCGGGGACATGGCACGGCGCCGGCGCCCCACAGACGCAACGTTTCATGTTCTCTGTCCTGACGGACTTTGAGAAAAAGAAGAAGATGGCCAAAAAACTTATGGGAATGAAAGAATAGTAAAGCTTGAACACGGGCAAGGAAGAAGCCCCCCTGCAGGTCGTTTAGCCTGCAGGGGGGCTTTGTCTTTCCATTGCGCCTTAATGCCTCAACCTGTAAATTTTATCCGCTTTTATCCCCGTCATCCACTCATATCGGTAAACCATTTAATCAGACCGGCAAAGGATGGCTAAGCGGTAAAGGTCAGTTTCGTGCCGGACATGTTGAGGATGAAACGGTCCCCCATTTCCTTTTCTATGTGGGCTATGGCCTTCCTGCCCGTGCAGTGCGTCGGAATAATATAGGCCGGATCGATCTTCTTGAGTTCATCGGTTGTCCGGTCGATGATATGCTCAAACAGCGGTCCAGACAGGTGAAAACCGCCCATGACCGCATACATCTTTTCAATTCCCGTCGCCTCGCGGGCATACAGCACTGTGTTGACGATGCCGGCATGAGCGCAGCCCGACAGGACGACCAGCCCCTTCCCCCTGATATTCATGACCAGCGAGGTGTCGTCTTCGAGGGGGTCCCATTTTTCCTCGCCGTTTTCCTGATAGTGGGCGATGGGAAATCCTTTTTCGAAATCCGTCCGCCGGGGAATCTCGCCGAGGAACAGCACGTCGCCGTCCAGAAGCGGCATCGGTTCTTTGGTTTCCACAAGCTTCATGCCTGTCGCAACCACCGCTTCCGGTGTCAAAGCCGGCATATGAATCTTGAAGGTTTCCCCTATCTTCAAATACCGGGGCGTCCTGAAAATGGCCGGATGGGCCACGACGGGGATGCCCTTGTTGGGAATCGCCGCCGTCATGGATGCAAAGCCGCCGGTGTGATCCATATGTCCGTGGGAAAGGGCAATGGTTTCTATCTCCGCCAGGTCCACGCCAAGGGCATTCGCATTATAGGCCGCCCCGATTTCGGAAAAACCCGTGTCGAACAGCAGGGTGTGCGTTTTTGCACCATTCGTCGTCCGGACTAGGGCGGAAAAACCGTGTTCCGACAGGATGGACTTCCGGAACTGGCCGTCCTTCAGGGGAAGCGCTCTCTGAATAATTGCACTGTTGTCCATGGCCGTCAAATCGATGTAATTGTCCTGCAGGGTCAGAATCTCAACTTTATCAATTTCGTTGATCCGGATGGGGTTTTGCATGTCTTTCTCCTTAAGGTCAATGGTTCCATTCAATAAATTTCTTTTCCAGGTCCGCAGACGGCCCGCTCGCCTGAAAGGTTTCCAGAATCTCCGGCCAGTCCTGATCGGGGATGCGACGCAGGTTGAGGTTCGGGCAGAAACTGGCGTCGTAGATTTGACAGGGTGATTCCCGGCCGATCAGCAGTTCAACCAGACGAAAATGTTCCCGATACCCCGGGCAGATTTTGTCCGCTCCGCCGAATGAAAAGGGATATAGACGGCAGACGGCCGGCCGCAGGGGATGTTCGTAGATGCGGCATAAATTGTTCTTGTCAAGGAAAATGCAGGGTTCCGGATGGGATGTCATGCTTTTCCGAAAGCAAGACATATAGGCGGCAAAAAGGTCTCCTTCGTCCTGATGCAGGTCATGGGCGATTTCCATGATATTTCTCTCCGGGATTCCGGGCATGTAAGACTTGCAGCGTCGCCCTGTCTTCAGGCAGACAAAAGGAACGAGAATATCGTATTCGGCGCCCTCGATTTTCGAAAAGAGGCCTTTTTCCTGGTTAATCACGGATAACTGTCCCATTGCTGCCACCCTTTCCCGCCCGGAAAAGCATCTTCATGTTTACTGAACCGGCAGGGGGCCGGAAACCGCCCACCCGCCAATAAGTTTTTCAATTGACCTGATCAATCAAAAGCCATGCCGGTTTTCCAGACTTCCCAGACCCTGCCGACCAGATCCGGTCCCGGTTTCAATGTGAGTTTACCCGGTTTCCATCCCGAAGGGGTGGCCTCGGTCCCCTTGCTGTTCCGGACATGCTGGAAGGCCTGAATCTGCCGGAAAGTTTCACCTACATTGCGCCCCACCGGCGGTGTGAGGACCTCGAACCCCTGCACAACGCCATCCGGATCGATCAGGAAACGACCGCGGGCCTCAACGCCCGCATCCTCGAGATAAACCCCGTAAATGGCGCCGACCTTGCCGCCGCCGTCCGAAAGCATGGGGAAAGGAACGCCGCGCTTGACCATTTTGGAGAGTTCATGGTCGTTCCACATCTTGTGGACAAAGACGCTGTCCACGCTCATGGAGAGAACCTCAACACCCAACTTTTTAAATTCCTTGTATTTCTCGGCGACCGCCGAAATTTCTGTTGCTCAGACAAAGGTAAAATCACCCGGGTAGAAGCAGAGGGCCACCCATTTCCCGAGATATTCGGAAAGCTGCACGGAAATAAACTTGCCCTTATGGTACGCCGGCGCCGTAAAGTCCGGCGCCTTTTTCCCCACTGTGATCATGGCTTTGACCTCCTTGATGATGGCTGGTTTGTCTTCCTGAATTTTTACTGGTTCCCCAACCGGGCCGCCTGTCGGCCGGGCGCACCCGGCCTTGATTTCTTCACCCATACACAAGCTCCTCCTTTCTGAATTCAGTTTCTATCATCTCTCTCCTGCCCCGCCATCCGATGCTATCGGCAAAGCCGCCAAAAATGACTTCGCCGTGAATCCCTGCCCTCCTATCCGGCCTCCGAGGCCATGTCGCGGCCAAAATATATCAGCCCTTTTTACAATGGCTTGTCCTCCGGCAGCATTTCGCCGATGGCGAGGCGGCAGAGATCGCTGATCATGAGGTTTGTCAGGCCTTCTTCCTTCACCATCTTTCCCATCGTCCGGTAGCACATGGGACACAGATAGACCATCGTCCCAGCGCCGGAATCCTTTGCATCTTTGAGGTTCTTCGCTTGGAAGAGTTCGAAATTCTTGCCCCGCGGGAAGAGCTTCATATTCGGACCCGCCAGCGTCGCGCCGCAGCAGATGGCGTTGATGCCGTCATATTGCCTTTTGACCCGCTCCACACCGATCATCGCGAAGATCTCGTCCAGAAGGGGGTCTTTTTCCGGGGTGTAGCGCGAGGCGCAGGGCCGCTGGTACGCGACTTTCAGATGGAGTTTTTTGATGTCGGCCGGGTGCGCTTTGAGATAATCCCGCAGATGCTCGAAGATGGACACAGGCCGGAAAGGAACGTCGATCCCGTACTCCGGAGCGATGCCCTTGAGAACGGCGTAACAGTCGTCATGGACCACCACGATCTCCTTCGCCCCCGATTTGGCCAGATTGTCCACCATCCCCTGCAGGCGGTCCCGCATGATGGATTCGTCTCCCATGTGGGCAAACAGGACATTGCAGAAATAATGGCGGCCTTTCAGCAGCGGCAGCCCCTCGAACAATTTGCCCTGTATCGCCCAAGGCATACTGCCCTCCATGACGCACAGGGACATGGCCCGATCCGTCTTCGGCACGGCCCTCGGTTCTCCCTCGGCCTTGAAGCGGTCCGCCATCTGGGATTTCAGAGCCGGGTCGCTGAAATCCCCCGCCGCTTCCATTTTGCTCAGAATCAGATCAAAGGGGCGCGCGTCCTTCGGGCAGTATTCGTTGCAGGCGATACAGGTGACACAGTCGTACAGCCAATCCACCTTTTCTCCCTGAACCAGCTTCTTGAACGCTTCTGAGCCGCTTTTCTGATCAAAGGGCAGATAATGGCACCGGGCCAGACAGTCTCCGCAAAAATCGCATCGTTCTTCGTAAAACATGAATTCCTCCTTAGGATTGAAGTGTTATCTCAACGGGAATTCCCCGTTATGGCCTGAAACGCTCATCCGCATCCTTAAGTCCTTCCTTGATATTTTTCGTCAACCGCCACCGTTCCCGCAACGCCCGTGGCGCCTGTGGGCTGAATGGGCATATCCGCCACATCCCGGTAGGGTGAATGGATGATGCCGATAGGATGGCAAACGAGGGATTGCGTCTTCATGATTTATCATCTCATATTTTTCTGGCGACGTAAAGCTGCCACAGCGAATAGCTCTGATAATCATTAAATTCATGTCACTGTTTCGATGTCTTTTTCGCGCCGGATACAACGTAGAAATGCTGTCCGCCCGTGACAACTGTTTTCGCCTTCCCGTTGGCGCTCAGTGCTTCGAGGTGCTTGAGCGCTTCCGTTATATGCATGCCAAGACCACGCGCAACATCCCAGGAGGTGCAGGGGCGTCTGCGCAGTAACGCCAGGATGTCCTTAACTCCGGGCTTCAACAGGGCGGAGGTACGATCATCGTTTTGCACATTCTTGCTGATAATATCCACCGGCCCTGGGAATAAATTCTTCAGGGCCAGCATCTGTTCCCTGGAAAGCGAAAAGGCGAACTCCTCGGCGGGCGGACGGCAAACGGTGTTCAGTTGAACCCGTTCGGGATGGATATGTTCTGTGATGGCGGCGATCTTTAACGCTTCGAAAGGAAGCCCCGACGTTCCGGCAAGCAGGAAAACCTCCAGCCACACGGCCCCGGGGAATTTTTCCCTAAACACGGCGAGGCCTTCAATCATTGATTCAAAAGCGATATTTCCATGCGGACGGTTTACGTGCTGGAACAGGCTTTCATCGCCTGCATCCAGTGATGGAAGCACCAGATCGGCATTCATCAGGTCGTCCCTGACTTCCGGCATCCACAAGAGTGACCCATTGGTAAAGACAGCGATGGGAATCCGGGTCATGTCCTTGATCCTGCTGATAAGATCACCGATGTGGAGGTTCAGCGTCGGTTCTCCTGAACCCGCCAGGCTGATGTAGTCAGGCGTGGGCCCGGCGCTCAGTTTCTTTTTCAGCTCTGTAAGAATATCATAGATCGCCACATACTCTTTTCGTTCGATGGTCCTGTTCGTCGTGCGCCCAAGGTGGCAATAGACACAGTCATAGGTACACGTCTTGTACGGCACAAGGTCGATCCCCAAAGATCGGCCCAGGCGCCGCGAAGGGACGGGACCATAAACATGCTTAAAACCGGTTGTCATCAATTTTTGCCCCCATGCAGCAGTTTTCCGTTGCCGGCTTGACCGATACCCTTGCCTGAAGCGGCCGCCAGAGAAAAACCGCCCGGTCCGCAGCCAAAATCGAGCGCTGTCATACCGGAGCTTAGCCCTGCCTCCAGCAGTATTGTGATAGGCGGGCGCAGCCATCCACGGAGCCCTGACCGCTTGCGCTTGGGCATGGCCAGCATAACGGCGATCGCCTGAAACTGAGGATTATTCTTCTATTCCCTGGTCATCGCGGTCCCACACTGCGGGCATTTCCGCTTAACGCAAGGAACACCCCGTTTATGTTGCTCCTTTTGCCCGCATTGCGGACACACACAGGCGCCTGCCGGCCCCGACGCGCTGGGTCCGCCCATACGGCCGGGTCTCAAATCAGATCGACCCCGGCCCTGGCCGCCGCCTGATCCCATAGGGCCTGTTCCATCTCCTCGTGGCATGATCTTGTCCTCCTCATTTTACAGTAATATCTGATTCTTGATCTTCTTTCGAAACGGCCTTGAGTGCCGCTCCCCGACTTTTGAGAGGCTTTTTGACAGATTCGGCGTGGTTGCAGCCGATGTTTTATTTTTTAGAACGTAGTCGTTCACAGCCTTATGAAGCGTTGTTGCCGCCAGAAGCGCGCAATGGGCATGATCTTCCGGGAGTCCATCCAGATGCTCGACAATGGAACGCTGGTCGATATCCAGGCACTGCCGCAAGGATCTGCCGATTGCCATCCGGGCGGCGGCGTCACAGACGGCAATGCTGTACAGACAGCCGTCCGTGATGAACTTAGCCTCATCGATTTTTTCTTCCCGGATGCGCAGGTAAATATCAACGGTGTCACCGCATGGACCGGTAATGCGGGCGTGAGCGTCCGGCCGTTCCATATCTCCGCAATACGCCGGATTCATCCCATAATCCATCGTACGTTTGGAACAGAACATTCCTCCCATTCCCTGTAGTTCGCTTTCTTTCATGTTGCACCTCGTTGATGAATGAATTATCGCCGGCAAGCGCTTCCATCGCCGCAAGGCGGTCGATCGCACCGTTCCTCCCGGCCGCAGCAGGTGCTTCCGCCCCGGTCGGCAATAATTCCCTGGCCCCGGGCCTGCACGCCCCGGGACAGCATGCGCGTCGTCTCACTGCTGCCGCAGGCACTGCAAGACCGGGCTGCTCCGGTCTCCGTCACCGCCTCGATAAACTCGGAGACAGCGCCGCACCGGGCGCATCGGTATTCGTAAATCGGCATGAATGGCCCCCCAAGCTTCAAAGAATAAAGACCGCGGCGGCGATCACCGTTGTATATCCCTGATTTTTCAAAACACTGGATTGTGTAATATTCCGGGTCCCGACGATCTTGCCACTGATCTTGAAAATTTCCTTTTTTTCGTCCCAGCTTTCATCCACGTTGAAATCAATGCCCAGGGTCGATGCCAGCATAGCGGCGGCCAGGTCTTCGGCATAGTCCCCTGCCTGTTTTTCTGTCTGCCCGAAGGCGTGATGCTCGCTGATATAGCCGTAGGTGTTGCGGTCGGCTGGAATGGCGCAGCCTATAGAGGCGGCGATCAGACGGCGCGGTTCGCAACTGAAGCAGCGGCTCATGACGCAATAGGTGACGGCGCCGGTCTGAAGCAGCTTCAGTCCCCTCCCCTTGGAAATCATTCTGCAGCCCGGCGGCAGAATGCTCGACACCTGCACCAGGTTACATTTTTCGATGCCGGCGTCGCGCAGGGCCAGTTCGAAGGAATGGAGTTCTTCCTTGTGGACGCCGACGCCCTTGGTCAGGAAAAACTGGCGGGGAACAAGTAACTCCATTAAGACAACTCCTTCAGCCTTCAATGATCGCAGACGTTCTGCCCGGTGATGAGGCTATCATCGAGATAGTTTCTGACGATCGCTTCCGGGTCTGGCTGCGAGGCGCCGACGATAACCTGGATGCCCCTTTCCTTGAAAAGCCCCAGTGCCCGGGAGCCCATGCCGCCGGCTATGATCGTGTTCACGCCTCTTTCCTGGAGCCAGCTTGGGAGCAGGCCTGGCTCGTGAGGCGGCGCCGGAATATCCTCTCGCCGGATAATGGTTTTTTTCTCGATATCCACATCCATGAAGGCGAAGTTCTCGCAATGGCCGAAATGGTTGCATAGTCGCCCGTTTTCAATGGGAACGGCTATTTTTACGGCTTTTGCAGATTCTTTGCTTGTCGTCGCAGGCGTTGCTTTCATATTTATATCCTCTTTGTTATCCTTGAGATTAAGAAGCGGAGCGACTGCCTTGGCAAATGCCTTGGCTGCTTCCGTTTCACCATAATGGTAAATGAACGGTGTTCCCTGATCGGAGGCTTCGACAATAAGGGGCTCCAGGGGGATACGGCAAAGAAAAGGCACGTTCAGCTTTTTTGCCATGACCTCGCCGCCGCCCCGCTTGAAAACGTCGATAACGGTCTGGCAGTGGGGGCAGACAAGGCCGCTCATGTTTTCGATGACGCCAAGAATGGGGACCTTCACCTGCCGGCAGAAGTCAATGGATTTACGGACATCCGTCAGGGAGAGATCCTGGGGCGTTGTGACGATGACGGCGCCGTCGCTCTCAGGCAGAAGCTGCGCCGCCGAGAGGGCTTCGTCGCCGGTTCCCGGGGGAAAGTCAATGATGAGATAGTCAAGTTCGCCCCAGCGTACCTCCGAAAGGAGCTGTTTGATGGCCCCCATTTTGAGAGGGCCCCGCCAGATAACCGCCGCATTCTCATCCGGCAGCAGAAACCCCATGGACATCACTTGAATGCCGTAGGCGAATTCCACGGGGATGATCTGGTTGTCCGCCATTTTCAGGGGTTGTCCTTCGAGACGCAGGAGCTTCGGAATGCTGGGGCCGTGAAAATCCAGGTCCAGAATGCCGACCCGCTTGCCCTCCAGGGCCAGCGCGAGGGCAAGGTTTACAGCCACAGTACTTTTTCCGACACCGCCCTTACCAGACAATATCATGATTTTATGAGATATTTTGTCCATCCGTTCTTTTAATTGCTGACTTTCCGTATATTCCTGAAGTCGTTTCTCCCGGCCTGTCCCATGCTGCTGTCCGGTGTTGCTTTGGCAGGATCCGATTGTTTTCAGATGTTCCATTGTGCTGATTCTCCTTGTGACTGCATTTTTTTAAAAATGACGTTGCCGCCTGCGAACCTTTTTTGCGGATGATGCAAAACGCTCAAATCAGGGGGGAACCGTTTTCAAACCTGCACCCCCTGTCCGTGCTCCGTTCAGGGTGCCTTCAATGCTCCTCCAGAGAGCTTTTATCTCTTCGCCGACGGGGCTGTCCCCGCAGGCCAGGACATTCGTTCTTCGCACCTGGGCCTCGGTGACCAGCCGGTCGTAACGGATGCGCCCCGCCGGAATGACGCCGTGATTGTGGGCTTCCGCCTCGATGAGCTCGGTCATGCCGGGGTGAATGTCCCACTTGTTGACGCAAACAAGCGTCGGGATGAGAAAATGGGCTGTCAGTTCCGCCGCCCGCAGCATATCATGGCGTCCGGAGAGAGTCGGCTCGGTCACGATCATCGCCAGATTTGCGCCCGTGATGGAAGCGATAACCGGACAGCCCACACCGGGGGGACCGTCGATAATAATCAGTTCGCAGGCCTCCCGTTCGGCGATTGCCCGCGCCTCCTGCCGCACCAGCGTGACCAGTTTCCCCGAATTTCCCTGGGCGATGCCGAGACGGGCGTGCACCATGGGGCCACAGGGGGTCCGGGAAACAAAAAGCCGGCCGCTCGGAGCCGGATCGAAGGCGATGGCCTCGACAGGACATATCCGGACGCAGACGCGGCATCCCTCGCAAAAAATGGGATTTATTCGGGGTTTCTCCGCTCTGTCGCCGTTCGCCGCCACGGGGTATTCGATCGCCCTGAAACGGCAATGCTCAACGCACAGACCGCAACCGGTGCAGTCCTCTTCGCGGATGGATGCTTTCGACCCCCCGATAAAAACGTCCTCGCGAATGATTTCGGGATTGAGCACGAGATGCAGATCCGCGGCGTCAACATCGCAATCCGCGAGGACCTGCTTGCCGCCCAAGGCGGCAAAGGCCGCAGTCAGGCTGGTCTTGCCTGTTCCACCCTTGCCGCTGATCACCACGATTTCCTTCATGACGTTGCGGCCTTTCCCTGGTTCAACAGAACCGGAATCTGTTTTTTGGAGATCTGAGATTCATACCATGCCAAAATCCGTTCCCAGGTATCGGTAAAGACGGGCGCATAAGACGGCAGCGCCTCAATCAAGATCTCACCACGGGCATAGGCCTCCGCTATTCGGCGGTCGTCGGCAATCGACAGGACGATGGGAATGTTTTCCTCCCGGCAATAGGTGACTGTTTTATCGTCGCCCAGATCGAAGCGGTTGAGGACGACACAGAAGGGTTTTCCCAGCGCCCGCGTCATCTCCACGGCCAGCGTCAGATCATGGAGGCCGAAGGGGGTCGGTTCCGTCACCAGCAGAACCGCATCGGCGTCCCGGACCGATTCAATCACCGGACAGGAGGTTCCCGGCGGGCAGTCCAGCAGCGTGATTTCCTGATCCCCGGCGGCGTCCTTGACGGCGGCGATGACAGCCGGCGACATGATCTGACCGATGGACAGAACGCCCCGGATGAAGGCGACGCCCGCGCCCGCGCCGATTTCCACGGTTCCCACCGGTCGCGTTATTTCCATAAAGGCGCCTTGGGGACAAAAGAGGCTGCAGGCGCCGCACCCCCGGCAGAGTTCCGGGAAGATCAGAACCTTTTCCTTGACGACGGCAATGGCGTTATAAGCGCAGATGTCCGCGCAGACGCCGCAGCCGTTGCACTTTTCTTCGATCACTTGAGGAATCAGGACCGTCGCCGGAAAACGGGAATGGATCTGCGGCTTGAGGAAGATATGGCCATTGGGCTCTTCCACATCGCAATCCAGGTATTGAACGGTCTTTCCGGCGGCGGCCGCGGTCAGGGCCAGACTGACGGCGACGGTCGTCTTGCCCGTGCCGCCCTTGCCGCTGGCCACGGCGATTTTCAAGGGTCTATCCATCATTTTCAGTGTTCCGTTTCCAGCCTCCCCTGCCACCCATTAAACAGGGGAGGCCTTCCACGGAGAGAAACCTGTGGTCACCCACGTTTTCGATTTCAGGTTAAAAGAACGCCGGAACGTTTATAATGCGTATGGGGGTATTTGCCGACATTCATGAAGGAGGAATTGAATCATCGGATGTTCTGCCCCGGCGCTCTTTAATTTACGCTGCGTTTTCTTTCTCCATCCGGCCGATCCGGTCGCTAATCCCGCTGAGAGTTTTTTCCAGATAGTCCGCCTGCTGCTTCAATTGGCGAAGCTCCTCCTCGGGGCTGAACTCCGGCGCTGCGGCCCCAAAAGGCCGGAAACCCATGCCGCCGCGCATCCAGCCGGCCTGGCCCGTCGCGAAGAAACGATTTCGCCGTCCCCTGCCGCCGCGTCCGAAAGATAATCCCCCCGGCGCCGCATCGGCAAAGCCCGGCACACTATAGCCCGCGCAGAAACCTGCGCCCCTGCCTGTCATGGGCCCCATTCCTGTCGGCCCTGTTCTGTCTCCTCTTGGCATGATCCTGTACTCCTCTCTTTTTATGATGATCTCAATAGCTCAAATATTTTCTTTTCTTGTAGCCGCAAGCTTTAGCTTGCACAACGGATCAGCTCCAGTGGCCTTCCACGGTGGCCTCGTCCGCGCGGGGCAGACGATTTTCTTTGAAGAGACGCAAAGCCTCCTCAACGGTTGCCGCCTCGCTGAGATAGATGCTGACGCCGGCCGCTTTCAGGGTCCGGAAGGCCTTTGGGCCCACATGACCGGTGATGACCGCTTCCACGCCGAGATTGACCAGCAACTGCGCCGCCTGGATCCCGGCGCCCTGGGCGGCGTTCATGTTCTGTTCGTTGGCGTGGGCTTCCCACGCCCCCGTTTCCGCATCGGCGACCATGAACCAGCGTGTTCGTCCGAACCGTGCATCCATGGCGCTGGCCGACTCTTTTCCTGTCGATGTTACCGCAATCTTCATGACTTTTCCTATCCTCCTCATTTACACCCTCCCCGCAGGCGCCGCCGCCGTCCCTGCCCCTCGCAGGGTGTGCATCCCGGTAGAAAAAAATGCTTTCCGCTGAGGGTTCCGTTGCAGAAGGCTTCCAATACCTCGTCGACAGTCCCCCGGATAAAGGGAATCACCCGGACGCCGGCGGCGTTCAACATGCGCGCCACGGACCCCGACAGGGCGCCGCAGATCAATACCTGAACACCAGATTCCTTGATCTGGGCGGTTCTGGCGATCACGGTGTCTTCTTTCCAGCGCGCCCTCGACTGCTCCGGCGCAACCCCCGGTCCGGTTTCAAGCATCAGGAGTTCATCCGCCGTATCAAAAACCGTGGATAGCCGGTTACCGCAGACCGGCATGGCGATTTTCATAGTATACCTCTGTGATGATCTAAATCAACTTACGTGCCAAAAGGTAGGTGTTGGTGAAATGAATAATAAGTGAGGAAATACATGCATGTGGAATGTTGATAAAAAGACGGAGCAAGATTTAGATCGCAATAATGGCACCATAAAAAAGTGCAATGGTCGCATATGTGCAACCATGTTTTTGGGCAACACATTTATCGCCTGTATGGATTTCCCTATCTATAACGGAAAATGCCTGGCATGTTTTCTAACCCTTGATAATACATGTCCAAATACATGATTCTGCAATGGTCATAATGTCTATTGCAGGTTGTTTCGGGCGGCAGTGTGCGAGGATGTCACGATATTGTGATTCATCAAGGGGCTACATTTTCAGGTGCCTTGCTTTTTTGTTTGCAAAGAAAGTGAAGGCGATTCCGCAAGCGCTTAAAACAGATGCCACGATAAAGGCAACTGTATATTCGCCGCTGGTTTCTTTCATAATGGCCGCAAGTCTTGGTCCGATGAAGGCTCCTGCACCAAAGGCCGTAAATAAAATCCCATAATTGAGACTTAAATTTTTCATTCCGAAAAGATTGGCAGAAATGGATGGAAAGATAGCAAAAAGACCGCCAAAGCAAAGTCCAATTAAAGAAAGGGAAATAACAAAAGGCAAGAAACTACTAACCGTTGTCAAGAAGAACATCATTGCGGCATAAATAATAAAAATCATGATGAGAGCCTTATAGGGTCCGGTTCGGTCAGATATGGCTCCCCAAATCACTCTTCCCCCTGTATTGGCAAGAGCTAAAATACTTACGGCCATGGCAGCCATCGGCACAGATAGACGGATTACTTCCTGGCCAATGGGCGCTGCGTGACCTATGATCATTAATCCGGCCATGGCGCCAATGGTGTACATGACCCAAACAACATAGAAAATAGGCTCTCGAAGCATTTTGTTCCAAGTTTTATCAGAAACGCCGGCGGGGGTCATCGGATTGTTGATCGGCTGCCAACCCTCTGGCTTAAATCCAGGGGGAGCCGCCTGAACAAAATAAGCAGCTGTAATGAGTAAAACAAGATAGCCCACTCCCAGAATTTTAAATGCCGATAATACGCTGTATGTTTGTATTAATTTTGCTGCAATGGGTGCAAATACCATAGCGCCAAGGCCGTATCCGCCGGCTATCAAGCCAGCAGCAAGGCCTTTTTTGTCAGGAAACCATTTTACCGTGTTCGTGATGGCGCAGCCATAAACAACGCCGTTTCCTATACCACCCAGCAAACCATATGTAATATATAAATGCGTTAATGAAGTTGTATATCCGGTAAGAATATTTCCTGCCGCAAAAGACAGGCCTCCTATCATAAGAATGATTTTTGGGCCTATTTTTTCTTGAAACTTTCCAGCAACGATCATGGCAATGGGCGTTACAACAAAATATAAAGTAAAAGCTAAAGAAGTTTCGCTCGGACTCCATGCAAACATTTGCATCAATGGTTTTTGAAAAACACTCCAAGCATAGCCGGCTCCGATACAGAGCATGCAAACAATCGCGGCTAAAAGAATCAAATATCTTTTACCATAATGACTTGACATGAATGGAACCCCATTTCATTTTTTATCGAGAACTTCCTAATTAAAACAACACATCAGGATACTGGAACGACCATGAGGTCTCATGATCCGGCCTCCCAATAGGGGATGCCCCATACCCCATACACGATGGGGTCAGGATTGATGAAGTCAGCAAAAGCCCGTATCCTGGAGCGTAAGGTGCGCAGCATTCAGTTGCCACCAACCGGGGTTAATCCACGGCAGGGGTTCCCGTGGCATTTCGAAGCATTCAAGAATGTGCCGGGCGTAACCAAGATCGTCCGCATTCAGGATCTGTTGCCGCAAAAAAAACAGGTGATTCCGAGATTCCTTAGGTTCAGAAAAAAGTTCGTCGGGAAGCAGGAATCCTCCCCATAATGAACGGAGAGTAACGTTGGGATCTTTCTGGTCCGTCAGATGATTTTCATGATCGACGACAAAAATCTTCCCGTCCTGCTCCAGAAGGTCAACATATACAGGGATGACCTTATACACGAAACAAAAGGCTGCAAATAACCGGTCGAAAAGAAACCAGGACCAGAACCAGGATGGGACCTCTCTGTCTAAAACCTTTTGCAAAACAGTGAGTGATGTTGAAGTCGTTCTTTTGTCAATTTTGTAAACCAGCCAGACGCTTGGGGCATGAAGTGACAGAACGGCAAAACGACGTCCTTCACCGACCAGAACTTCCATCGCCCCGATATCGAAAAACGTATCGGGGATATGGCATGCATGGTCAAAGTCAGGCGTCCCTGTCTGGTCGAAACAATCGCTTGTGCGGATTTCCCTCTCTGCACGGGAAAAGCCCCCGAGTGCCTGCTGGTCATTTATATCCGGATAATACTTAATACCCAGGATGCCCCTTGAAACAGCCGGATTGCCGGAGGCCTGGCCTTGCTGGACCGGCACTTCCGGCAACAGGCAGGCTTCCCGGATTTCCAGGAGAAAGGAACCAGGAAAGTCATCGAACCACAGGTACCACGCCGGTGGTCCGATCCATCTTTCACTGATTCCTTTAATCCTGAAATGATGACGACCCGATTCGCTGGGCATCAGGATGCGGAAAACGTGATCGATGAGTAACTGTACATTTAACGTAGGGTCACACATGCCCCTGATCTCTGCTTACGGGAGAACCTGAGTTTTTATTTGCCCTTACGGGATAAGCTGTTAGCCAAGATTTGCCGAATCGCCTCTTTCTCACCCAGCTTCTTCATATCGATGCCCAGCCGCTCCGCCTCGCTTTCGAAAAGTTCTGCGGGATAAGTGCCCACGATCGGATAGTCCTCGAAGGAGGACAGCACTTCGCCGAGCCGCTGCCCCTCGTTGAGGTTCTTTTTCACTTCTGCCATCAAATTTACGGCGTCATGGAACAATCCTTCCCAAAAAACACGCCGCGAAATGGGGTTCTTTTTTTCCATGACTCCGTACCAGAAGCGTTTCGGAATGAAAATTTCGTAAATCCCCGGAGAGGGAGCATCCCGTCATGATGGGTTCAATCTTTTTTTGCTCAAACCGGACAAAATGGCTACTCCCTCCTCTTGAAAGGAAAACCGTCAAAAAAGACCCCATGGGCAATGATCAGGATGAGCAACATGACCGTCCAGCACAATGAGGTTGAATCGGCCTGTGCGATACCCGGGACCGTTCCCAGAAAGATGGGGCCGATGGCATAGTAAAGCCATCTCAGGAACAGACCGCCTGCCATGGCAATGACCGTCCGGACGATCGCCCGGACCGGCAGAGAAAAACCCCGTGGCCAGTTGTCAAAATAGTGGTACAGAACGGCCCCCACAGCTGCCATGTAAAGGAAAATTTCCGCTACGTGGAGCCAGCGCCAGGCCGGCTGCTCCACCAGATTGCCGCCTTCGAATGCCTCCGTTTCGAAATGCCAGTCCATGATCTTGTTCGACAGCAGCATGATCACGATTCCTGCTATGATGACGGCCACGATGGTTGCGATACCCCTCCAGAAAGGGTTTCTGATCAGGGAAAAGGGGCGTCCCTCCCAAAACATGTTCAACCAGTACAATAGAACCAGGGCGGGAGTAATCCAGCCGAAATGAAACATGCTGCTGCTGGTCATGGCCCAGTCCGTCCACCAAGGGGCCACGGACATAAAGATCTGGGCCGGAGAGAACTGATAGGCGATATGGGGATAGAACAGGAAGGAAAAAGCAATGATCGCCAGGAACAGCCCCATGATCCAAACGGAGAATGAGCGCGTCAGCTTGTCTGTTTTTCCCCAGGGGGCATGACCGAAAGCCGTGAGCCAGCAAATTGTAAAAAAAATGATGCAGATGTTCATCATGACCTGCGCATAGGAAGCGTTCTCGCTGGCGCTGAATGCGTACTGTCCCAGTCCGCCGCCGGACAGCAGAGCAGGCCCGCTGAAGAAAATAGGCCCGAGCCGGCCGATGACCTGATTATACAGGACCAACATAATCAGAAGGCTGATGACGACATAGAACAGCAGTAGAATGATGCCCTTGGCCAAGGGATTTGTCTTTTGCAAGAACTGCCGGTTAAAGGGCCAGAAGTCAAAACAGTCCATGCCCCAGTGAATCACCATAAGGATTGTAACGACCAAGGCCACCCCCAGCATGGGGGTATAGAGCTTCAGATACCCCGTCGGAGAGAAGAAGACGTACCAGCAGATCTCCGAAAGCACCACAACGATGGCCAGGTTGAGAAGGCCGCTGAAAGGCTGCGGGATCAAGTTCCGCAACCTGCGCTCCTCCAACCAACTCGTCTCTATATTTTCCGACATACTCCCGTCTCCTTTCGCTTGATTCACTGTGGTGCCCTGCGGCCCTTGGCTTCCCTTGGGTTGAAAGACACCACAGGATTCTTAAAGAACCAACACGTCCCCGTTGCGGAGAAAGACGTTTTCCTTTGCGCCCGGACCGGTGGTCGGCAATGTTTTATACTCCCGATACTTCTGGGTGCCCAGAACGATGGGCAGCCCCATTTCGCGTGCCCTCTGCGCCCAGACCCAGCCTGTGCAGTGGTTGCAGGCGATCTTCTGTAAATTCATCCGCTTCGCACCCTTGATGATGTCTTCGAATTTGGGGTCCCAGTTCTCGAAAACGGCAATATGAAGACCGCCGTAACAGGCATAGGGTTTATAGCCTTCGATATTGCGCGCCGCCCAGTTGAGCATGGTCAGGAGTCCCATGTGGCAACATCCTGTAACCGTTGCGACGCCCTTGTCCTTGATGTTGAAAATAAAACACTGCTCCCCCCTGACCCTTATCAGGATGGGAATATCGAACACTTTCAGAGCAACACCCGGATAAAGCTTGTAGAGCTTTTCCGGTCCCACCTCGACCAGCGGACCCGTGTGGGGCACGTCGTTATAAACCTTGGCCTTGTCGTTTTTGTATTTTCCCGCCAGCATCGCCTTGCCTTCGGGATAGAATGTGTTGGGAATGAACATGGGAATGTTCTGATAACGCTTCAGTGTGGATTTCAGGCCCCAGTAATGGTCCAAATGCTCGTGTGATATCACGAGGGCATCGATTTTCTTTTTATTGAGGAGACTGTCCAGCCCGGATTTTTGCATGGCGTAATCCGTCCATCCCTGTTCCCAGCCCGTATCCATCTGGATGGTGTGTTTTGATCCGTCGAGCTGCTCGACCTCTATGAGGGCGATATATCCCCCTGCATTGCTCTGCGTCCAGGGAATCTCGTACTGGGATACCATGGCCCCGCCGCCGTCCTTGAGATCCTTTAGCATTTTGGGCGAATCGAACCAGCTCGTCTCCGATACACAGGTTATCTTGACCGACTTGCACTCCCCGATATTCTCTTTTTTCGCTGCCATGCCCTTACTGATAAAGGGACCTATGCCGGTCGTTGCAGAACCGACGGCGGCCCCAGTCACAGCCAAACCCTTGAGAAAATCTCTTCTTTTCATGTTCTGCTCCTTTCGTCAAACAACAGCGTTAATCAATCATTATGAGCCGACAATATCAAATTTCAGGACCTTGATACGTTTCTTTCCGTCTTCGTCTTTGTACAGGACACCGGTTACCTTGAGATTTTTGTCCACCATCTTGAGCAGTTTGTCTCCGATCTCATCACGAACCACAAAGTACTCTTCTCCCGTGATTTCCAGTATGGAAACGGCGACCACGTTATCACTACTGTCATGTTCTATGGCAAATACCGTGCCCCTGATGTCTATCTCCGGCTCCCCGTAAGCGCCTGCCTGCGGTGCCTGAACCAGAAAGGCAATCAGGAAAACCAGGAGCAGGCCCAGCATTGTCCATCTTGTCTGAGTCATTTTTTCACCTCCCCATTAATGAAGCATTGGTTAAGTAAGATGTGACTTCTTCTAAACATATTTACGCGGCCGCTTTACCACAGATCCAGTGAAGCGAGAATCCACCCCCTTTCTTAGGCGGTAACTAATTAATCTTTATGGTTTAAAAAACACTCTGCGTTGACCATCTCATCATTCGTATAAACAGGGGGCGCAGAGGCCTTGGGACTGAAGGTTGTGATTGGAGATCATGAACCCATACTTCGTTATTAGGCCCTCCTGAACTTTCTTCAGGAAGGTCCGTTCGAATTCCATGAATTCGGAATGGTCGATGATGCGACCGCCCTTTGTGCAGAAAACATGTGGGCGATCATTGCTGCCCGCCCGGGGGATTTTTTTCATTCAAGTCATCAATCGAGGTCATACTGTTTTTCAAGGCTTTCCAGATACTGACGACATACCCGGTCCCGGTTTCTATCCCGAGGGGGTGGTCCAAGTCTGGGTTCGACCATCAGGAACTCATCCGCCGAATTAAGAACCATAGATACCCGGTTGCTGCAGGCAGTCATGGCGATTTTGATAGCATACCCCCCTTAACTCTAAGAATCAATTTTCGTGCCAAAATGGATTTGTAGGTGAAACTAATAATAACCGTGTATTAATAAATGGTTATAATGTTGATGGGGGGACTGTTAAAAAACAAGGGTTGCAATAATAGCAACGTAAAACATAGCATGGGTCGCATTTATGAAGCCTATCTTATGGAGGAGGTGGGTGTCATTTCTGATCGGGTATTTGGATGTTAAGCGCTTTGATTTTTCTGAAGAGGGTGCTCTTGTGCATGCCCAGTTGCCGGGCTGTTTTCATGCGATTCCAGTCGTTTCGGCGAAGGGCATTGGTCAGAAAGATAGCCTCCATATCCTTGATGGACAGGGTTTCCAGGGGCTGTTTGCTGTCGACCGGTTTGTGGATGTAAAGCGATTCCGGCAAATGATGCGGTTCGATCATGCCGGCCTTGCACAGGATAAACGCCCTTTCCAGAATATTTTCCAGTTCCCTGATGTTGCCGGGATAGTCATGGGACATCAGGCAGGCCAATGCCTCGTCGGTCACACCGAGGATGTTTTTCTGCTGGATGGCGTTGAATCGCTCGATAAAATGCGCGACAAGCAGCGGAATATCCTCCATTCTTTCCCGCAGGGGGGGTAGCGAAAGCCTAATTACGTTGATCCGGTAATAGAGGTCTTCCCGAAACTTTCCTTCTTTAACCAGATCCGCCAGCGTTCGATTCGTGGCGGCAATGATGCGGACATCGGCCTTCGTGCTTTCAACGGATCCGAGGGGCTCGTACGTTTTTTCCTGAAGCACCCGCAGGAGCCGCACCTGCATCGCAGCCGATACATCGCCGATTTCATCGAGGAAAAGGGTTCCCCTGTCCGCCTGTTTGAAACGGCCCGACTTGTCTTTTTTCGCATCCGTAAAGGCGCCGGCCTTGTACCCGAAAAGTTCGGATTCCAGCAGCGTGTCCGGCAGGGCGCCGCAGTTGACGGCGATGAACGGCTTGGTTTTACGGGGACTCAGGTTATGGATGGCCCGTGCGAAAAGTTCCTTCCCCGTACCGCTGTCCCCCTCGATCAAAACCGTACTGGCGCTGTCTGCCACGTCGGGCAGAATGCCGAACAACCGATGCATCCGCTTGTTTTTGGAAATGATATCTTCAAAGGAATAGGCTTCTTCAATGGTCTTGCGCAGCGTTTCCTCTATACTCATATCCCTGAAGGTTTCGACGGCGCCGATGACGGTGCCTGTTTCATCCTTCAGCAATGCCGTGGAGATACTGATGGGAAGGCGCTGACCTTGGGCATTGACAATATAGACGGTCTTGTTGACAATCGGCTCGCCCGTCATCATGGTCTTCTGCAAACAGCAGCTTTTTTCGCAGATTTCCGCTTTCAGGACATCCCGGCATTGCTGTCCGATGGCTTCTTCCCGGGCGACGCCGGTGATCTTTTCAGCGGCCCGGTTAAACGACGTAATGCGCCATTGATGGTCCACGGTAAAGACGCCGTCGGCAATCGAATCCAGAATAATATCCCTCTGTTTAATCAACATCGAAGCACCCTCAGGTTAAAAAACTTCATGATCGCTTCCGCACCCAACACATCTCTCCCTTTTCAGGGGGCCATGATCCTGTCTAAATACCCTATCACATTTTGTGCAGAACTAGTACCATGTAACGTCTATAACTTCGGATAAAGGCGCTTCAGTTTGATCCGAGCGTCCGGTGTCGTAAATTGCCAGATAATTTTTCTCGCGCTGTTATTTCGGTCTCTTTCCCATGCAGCCACTTGGGTCTGCATGGTTGCCATGTCGGGAATCCGGCGATCAAGGCACTGTCCTTTCAGGACGCTGAGTTCGATCTCCGCCATGTTCAGCCAGCTACCGTGTTTCGGCGTGTAATGGATATCAAGTCGTTCCGCCAAACGTCTGGCTTCCCTGGGTTCGAATGTTTCGTAGAGTGAGGCAATATTGTGGGTGTTCAGATTATCCATAACCAGGCGTACCTTGATTGCGCTCGGATAACGTTCATCGAGCATCTGCTTGATCTGCAAAGCCCAATCCTTTCTGGTCCGACGTTCAGTGACCGCCACATGTCTTTTGCCGGCCAGCGGTTCCACTTCCATGAATATTTCCGCCACCCCGTTTCTGACATACTCATCGTCAATGCGCGCCGGCTGTCCAGGTGTGCACGGTATCGGCTCGCGAACTTCGCCGATCATTTGTTTGCAAGATTCATCCATGCACACCACCGGGTATTCAGGATCATACGGCATGTGATAGATTTCCAGAGGACATCTTCCATATGTGCTACAAAGGCCGCGCTCCCTTCGGGAGGGATTTTCCAGTACTTGCTGAGGTGAGGCTTAAGTTCGTTTTTCCGTGTTCCCTTTGGCAAAGGAAAACGTCTCTCCGTTACGAAGCCGCAAAGGGTTTCCATTCAAACCATGTCGTCAGGCCCAGGCGCTCTGCCCACGCGTCGATCATGGCCCGGTCCCCCGCATGGTTATTCACATAGTCGTTTTCCGTGACTTTTGCCAGCGCACTCCCGTCAAAAATGAAAATGGTGCTGTGATAGGGCGCCACCCAGTCGAGCCGGAAGTGGTCTTCGAGGACTTTGAAGAAGGCGTAATTCATGATGTTGGAAACGCGGTAGATCTTGTCGGGCGTGAATTTCCGGGTGTCTTGGGCGAGGGACTGGACCGCTTCCTGTCGCTGCCGGATCAGGGAACTCAACTGAATCGGTCGCAGCTCCGGATATTCGTCATAAAGCCATTTATCGATCATGATATCCGGCGGCATTTTGGTAAGCTGGAAAACCACCCCTTCATACCAGAGGCGGACCATCCGCTTGATTTTTTCCGGTCCGAAGACCTTCACGAGGCGGTGGAATTCATCTCCCATCTCCATCACGTAACTCATCATGGTCCGGTAGTTGGCAATGGGCATGAAGCGCTGCTCCTCCGGGACGCCCAAAAGCCTCAGGATATGGCCACACTGGTTGGCGATGACGTAGTTGATCTGCTCATCATAGGCGGACCGGTGGAAAAGACGATGCATCGTCTCATCCTTTGCTGCCGTCCTGAGCTCCGCTGACATGGGCAGATCTTTTTTCTCGACAAATTCAATGGTCTTGCCCGTGCGTTCTTCCACCTGCATCAGGATGTTTTCAACGGCGCCGATCAGTTCAAGGGGCATAAATGAAAAAATCCTCCTTCTTCCGGCATGCTTTAAGATGGCGATCCCCAGGCTTTTTTGACTTGCTCCCGGTTGACGGCGCCGCTGACAGTTTTCGGAAGTTCCTCAACAAAAACAATATATTTTGGTTTCTTATAGCGGGCAATTTTTGAGGCCACAAACTCGATCAGTTCTACGGCGCTCACGGTGTGCCCCTTCCTGAGGACGCAGACGGCCTTGACGGCTTCGCCCCACTGGCGATCGGGCACGCCGATGACGCAGGCCTCCATGATGGAATCGTGGTCGAGAATGGCCTTTTCAACTTCTGCCGGATAGACGTTTTCGCCGCCGGGCTTGATGAGTTCTTTCTCGGGTTTCCGACCAGCATACCAGAGGAAGCCGTCCGCGTCGATGCGGCCCAAATCTCCTGTATGATGCCAGCCGTTGCGAAAGGCGTATGCCGTCTCTTTTTTCAGTTTCCAGTAACCCTGGAATACAGCAGGCGACCGGACGCAGATTTCTCCCGGGGTTCCCGCAGCTACAATACGATCCAGATCATCGAACAGGGCGACCCGCGTCAGGATCGCCGGCGGCCCAATGCTGCCGGGCTTGTCCGCATACTTGCAACCCGAAACCGGCATAGCCTCGGTTTGCCCATACAGGCTGTAAAAGACGGCATGAGGATTCTTTTTCAGAAAGCGCTCAATGGTCTCCGGGCTGTCCACGCCGCAGCCCGCGCGCAGGCTTGAAAGGTCAAAAGCGACTTTTTCCTGGGCGTCCAGGATGGCGGCGAGCATGGGGGGAAAAGTCACAAAAAACGTGCCTTTTTCTCTGGCCATAAGTCCAAGCACCTCCGGGGGATCGAAGCGCTCCACGAGGACCGTTTTACCCCCGGTCAGCAGAGACGCGAAAACCATACCGAGGCCGCCGATATGAAACAGGGGCAGCGTACAGACGTGACAATCCCGGCTGCTGAGCTCCAGCAGATGAATAAGCTGCAGACCGGCGGCCGCCATGTTCGCCTGACTCAGCAGACACCCTCTCGGTTTCCCGCCCAAGGCGGCAGTATAGATGATCATACAGGCGCTATGGCCGGATACCTGAAGCGCCGGTTCGCGGGGCTCATCCAGGCAAAGGGAGCTGAAAGGGAAGAAATCCCCATCCCGGTCGTCCGTTTTAAAGGCAAAGTATTTTTGTATGGAGGCCGCCTGCGACGATGCCTTTCGGGCCAGATCCCGGTATTCGCTGCCGCTGACCAGATGCGTCGGGCTGCAGTCGTTCAGGATGTATGCGATTTCGTCCGCATTGAGCCGCCAGTTCAGGGGAACCAGGACGGCGCCGATTTTTGCTGCAGCGCCAAACAGGATCATAAAATCATCGCAATTACCCGACAGGACAGCGATCCGGTCGCCTGCGACAACCCCCTGGCCGCTGAGACCGGCAGCATATTGATCACAACGTTTTTTGTATGTTTTGAAAGAGACCCGATTTCCCTCACAGACCATCATTTCCTTTTCCGGATACAGATCGTCATTGCGGGCAATCATATCGTAAAGCGTAAAATCACAGTTCATGACAGCACTTCTCCTGGTTCTTATTGCTTGTTACATTTAACGATCTCGAAAAAAACCCAAAATTCCCCCTCCCTTGACTTCATCCCCTCCCGCCAGGGGAAAGGAAAATAAAAAATATTTTCGGTGGCGTCATGTTTTAGAGACTAACTTTTTTATGAAAAAAAAGGAAGCGGTATTGGATAAAATATCGACGGCGCAGAAGGCTAAAACACTCAGGGTTCTTCCAGTAAAGCATCGAGATGGCCGGCGACGATGTCGGCAAGCAGGCGATGGCCTCGTTCGTTGGGTAGGCGGACGTCGGTCTGGACAAGGTTCTCGTGCGGAATGCCTGATTTTTCAAGATAACCATCCCAGTGGGTATGCACGGGAATCAACCGGCAGCTGAGGTCCAGGGCGACCTCCCGGATGACGCGGTAATAGATATGAACCGCTTCCATCTCATGAGGGTCGTTAAAGGGCTGGGAGGTAAGTAGAAACACGACGGGCTCAAAGCGTTCCCTCGCCAACCGGATGATGTGAACCAGATTCTCTTTAAATTCCGAACGATAAACGGCGGCATAGGCGTCGTCGATGCCAAAATGCAGCACCAGGATTTCTGGCCGCCAGGGATCGATGTCCGCATAAAATGAATCCACGCCGTCAAAAGACGTCTCGCCCTTCCGGGAACGGTTGATGATCTCCACTTCCCGGTGCAAATAGCGGCGACGCAGGATATCCGCGTAATTCGTTTTGACGCCGCAGCCGGCGGCAATGCTTCCGCCCCGAACCAGTATCTTTGGCTTGGCAGGGAAATCCGTTTTCATTTTATTCAAAAATATCGATCAAAAGAAAGTTTCCATGCGATTTGCATGCTTTGCCTCCGGAGCTATTTTAAGCAGCCGCTGAACGGGGCCGATCTCTCTACTTTTTTCGAGTCCATCACGATTGATCCCGGTTATTTTTATCGTCCCTTTTCTTCATTTTTTCCAGGGCGCTCAGACCCCTGCCGATGAGACTTTTTTCTCTTCTCTTGAAGCGCGCCCGGGCATCTCCCATCTCGCCGCCCAGATCAACCTCGACGGAAGATGATTTTTTCAAAGCCAGTAACTGTGTCGGGAAAACGCTCCGATGGCCCGTCATGAGGAATCCGATCACGCAGGCCAGAGCGGCAAACGGCCCAATCTCCCTGCCGAATAATTCAATGGCCAGGATGCTGGCGGATATCGGGGAGTTGGTTGTACCGGCCAGAACACTGACCATCCCGATAGCGGAAAAGGTCGCCAGATCAAAATTACTCAACTGGCCGAACAGATTTCCTGCCGCCGCACCGACAAAGAGAATAGGGGCGATGATCCCGCCGCTTCCGCCGGCGGCAAAGGTGACGCCGGTAAAAAGAGATTTGATGAAAAAGGCATAAACCGGCAGTTTCTCTCCGCTGAGTAAAAGATGCACGGTTTCTGTGCCAAGCCCAAGGTATATTTTAGAAAAAATCAGACTGAGCGCGATCAGGACAATGCCGCCGATCAAGGCTTTTGCCGGTTTCCAGAGGGGAATTTTAAAAGCGCCTTTCTCGCAATATTTTATGGTCTCAATCATTATGACCGAACAGATGCCGAAGAAGATGCCGGCAAAAATGACAGTGATAAAAAAAGAGTCAGTAAAAACGGGTGGTTGAACAATGGGAGCATTGAAGAAAGGCACACCGAATGTGTGTGCGACCTGATAACTCACCAACCCGGCAACCAAAGAGGGAAGCAGAACCTCATACAGCATCGCGCCGACAACGAGAATCTCTACGCCGAAAATCGCTCCTGAGATCGGCGCCCCCAGAACAGCTGCAAATCCTGCGCTGATGCCGCAAATCACCAGTTTCTTCCGATCCACGTCATCAAAGCGCATGACGCCGGCAACCATGGATGATAAAGCCGCACCGATCTGGGCGCATGGTCCGATCTGTCCCACGGAGCCGCCCACCGTGGCTGTCAGGATCGTGGCCAAAATTTTTGTGGGGATGACCATCGCCTTTATCCTGCCAGCCCGCTGATGCACCGCTTCAATAATTTTCTCCGTCCCATATCCGCTGGCGTCCGGAGCGATATAATAAACAAGCAACGCGCTCAGAAAAAGACCCAGCGGCAAGACAAAAAGGAAGTAGGGATAGCTGAAAACGAGGCCGTGACTGACAGAAATCGCCTCATCGAGAATCTTTAAAAAAAACACAGAGCCCCCGCCCACCAGAATGCCGACAATGGAAGCCAGCAGCGTCCATTTAACGACGCTGACAAAAAGGATGGATTCTTCAAGAAATTTATTTTTCAATAGAAACTCCTCAGCTTTACGAATGGACCGTCATTCCCGGCGGACGGCGGTTAGCCTCTTTGTAAATAACGACCGCGATTGACCAACATATTATATATCAGCAGTGTCCGGCTAATTGAAAATGCTCGTGTCAGAAAATAAAGATGATTCATAATCAGTTATGATGGAAATCCTTCTTTACCGTCGAGTTCCATCCGGACGGCCCGGGCAATATTTTCAAACGAGTAAGGCTTCCTGATATAGGGACCGGCGCCAAGCCGTTGCGTTTCGCTGACCCGATCCGATTCGGAAAACCCGCTTGCGATAATGGCCTTCTGTCGAGGATTTATCTCAAGGATGCGCCGATAGGTTTCACACCCATCGATGCCGGGATCCATAATCATATCAAGAACCAATAGATCGACCTTTTCTTGTCGCAGGTATTCGATTGCGGCTTCACCGCCGGCAACGGCGTGAACGGTGTAACCCAGTTTGCGCAGCATGACAGCAGCGATTTCCCGCTGTTCCAGAATGTCATCAATGACCAGAACTTTTTCCGACCCCAGGCAATCTTCCAGGTAGAAGGGTTTTTCCTTTTCCGGGGCCTCTTGTCGCGTTGCCGGGATATAAAGCTCAAACGTCGAGCCCCGGCCTTCTTGCGTTTGAACATCAATAAAGCCGTCGTTGTCCTTCACGGTTGACCAGACCAGCGCCATTCCCAGGCCGGTCCCACTGCGCCCCAGTTTTTTCTTGGTGAAGAAGGGTTCGAAGATCCGGTCGATATCTTCCTTGTGAATACCGATCCCCGTATCCGCAACGCTCAGGACGGCGTATTCTCCCTCGGGTATCCGTTCGTGTGCGTCCAGGGGCTGGTCGAGGTAGCGATTATACGTTGAAATCCTTACAGTTCCATCGAGCATGATCGCCTCACAGGCGTTATGGAGGAGATTCATAAGGGCCTTGGAGAGATGAACGGCAGAACCTTCGATATTCAAAAGATCCACCTGAAGGTCAACCTCTGTATGGACCCGGGGATGATGGGAGAGAATATTTTTATATTCCGGAGAATGGAGGTAGACGTTTACGATATCGTTGAGGTTCACGATCTTCTTTTCCCCCGTTGCCTGGCGCGCCAGACTCAGCAGATCCTGGACGATCGCCGCCGCCTTGACGCCCGATTGCTGGATCAATGCGATGGATTGGTGCAGGCGACTGTCCCTGGGAATGTCCATGAGCAAAAGATCCGGATAGCTCACGAGCCCGCTTAAGATGTTGTTGAGGTCATGCGCCACCCCCGCGGCGAGTTTGCCGATGGCCTCCATCTTTTCCGCCTGTTTCAACTGGATTTCCAGACGCTCCCGGTCCCGCTCGGCCAGCCGGCGCTCCGCGATCTCCTTCACCAAGGCACGATTCATCTCCTCCAGGGCGGCGGTCCGCTCGGCGACGCGCTGTTCCAACTGATCGTTCGCCTCCTTGATCTTGCATTCTTCCCGGGCCAGAAGCTGCATGAGAAAAAAGTTCCGCCGGTTCGCATACTCGATGGTGTAACCGATGATCATCCCGACAAGATTGCTGCCGATGAGAAAAAAACTGTTGCTGATCACCTCGAGGGCGGGCGTATTCGTGAGGAAAGCGGCGATCTCGTAAAGCAGCACGATGAGCCAGCCGCTCAGGGAGGCATATAAGAAGCGCAGCGAAGCGACGGCATAGCCAAACATGAAGATGACGATGAGACCGGCATAGTAATAGTAGTTGATCGGCGCCGGGGCGACGACGATCATCAGGACGACCCCCAGGCCGGCAAAAGCGACTGTCAAGGACATGATCGGCTGCAGGAAGCGGTGCATTCGGGGGATAAAGGTCGTCGCCACGGCCGCCAGAATTGCCGGACAGACAAAAACGTAGCAAATCAGCCAGGTCAGGTGCTTTTGCTGGGGCATCAGCATCGCGTCGAGCATCCCGAAGAAGGCATATACAAGTGCGCCCAAGATCAGCGCGATACGAAACTGAAACAGGCTGTTGTTGGTTAAAAAAGTCTGAAAGGGCGCTTCCAGCACAGCCGTCTCCCCGGTGAACTCGAGGCTCAACCGGTTGAACTGCATCGTTTTGAGATCGTTGTGTAAGGGTAAAGTGGGTTCGACGGCTTTCATTTTTTAAAAAGTCATAACGTGCTGGGTTTTCTGCTGAAGTTTCGATACGGTGAGAAAGGCCTCCTTCAGCAGTTGTTTCTGCCTGGTTGTCAACGTGGCAGGGTCGATGCGGTTGCTGAAATCGCGGCCCCGGTCATTATCAGTGATATCGTTTCTGATTTTAAGCGTCAGAAATGTTTCAAACGATTGCTCCAGAAATTCTGCCAGATCCCTGTCGAGGGTCTTGTTCTTTTTCAGCAGACCGATCCTCTCCAGCGTGTTCGTTTCAAAAATCCCGCAATGATAGGCCAGTATTTTTATGCACGTTGTCAGGGGCTGAAGACCGTAGTTCTTGATATTGAGCGTGTTTTTGTACATCCCGTCTTTTTCCACAATGAAGTTCTTGAAGAATCCCAGCGGCATGGCCAGTGAGGTAATTGCATTCGACAGAGACCTTGTAAATACTTTGTTTTGTCTAATCAACTCAATGATATGCGACTTAAGCTTGGTTTCAAGGCATCGGTCGCCGGAAACGGCCCGCAAATCCAGAAAGACATAAATATCCATAATGTCCTTTTCGGGAACGGGCGTGTTCCTGACCCATTTTTCCGTCCTTTCCTTCCACTCGTCCAGACAACCGAAATAAGTCGGATTGGTCGCCATGATATTGCCCTTGCAGAGCGGAAAGCCGATGTCATCGAGGCCCTTGACCACCTTTTCGGAAAGATTTCTGAAATATGTTTCGGTCCCCTGGTCCCTGGCGCCCGCATAAATTATGGCATTATCCTGATCCGTCAGAAGCGTCTGCTCTTTTCTGCCCTCGCTGCCCAGCGCGAGCCAGGCATAACGCACCGGCGGGCGGCCCAGTTCCTTTTCCGCGATCAGCAGCACCTTTTTCACCATCTTGTCGTTGAATTCGCTCAGGATTTTACAGACATGAGACGCGAGAGCGCCTTCATTCATTAATGTCATCAATACCGTATCCACATCTGCGCGTGCCTCGTTCAGCGCCGCGATGGATGGTGCGGCCTCGATGTTTTTGATCAGCGACAAGACTTCGATGCCTTTTGATTTAAGGAGGTCAAGCGTCGTCAGCAAGCCCATGGGCTTCCCTTTGTCCGTCACAATGAGCCTGTTTGTCTTGTGTTTGATCATGCGGTGAAGGGCGTCGAAAATAAAACTCTCCGCCTCGACGGTATTGAACTTCTTCTCCATTATTTGTGCTACAGGCTGCGAGAAGTCTTGCTCGTCGAGAAGGATGGCCTTCACAATGTCCCTGTGGGCAAGGATTCCCTTTACAGCGCCCGCATCATCGGCCACAATCAGGGCATCCAGATTTTTCTCCACAAGTTGTTTTGCCGCATCTCTGGCCGTCGATTTGGGGTTGCAGAAAACAGGGAAAGAGGAAACCACGTCCCGAACCTGCTTTCGATAAAGGGACGATTGTCTCGGCGTTAACGGCTTGTTGCCGGCAAGCATTTCATAGTAGATCTTATTGACCTTGTGGCTGATGATCTGATGAAAGTAGCCGCTGAACACGGGGCGCCGATGAACCATGCTGAGAAAATCATCTTTATTCTGGATCAAACAAAAGGTGTGCTCAAGGGTTTCGTATTTTGTATGGCCGGGTGAATGGGAAAGAAGGGGAATCTCGCCGAAGCACTCGCCTTCGCCAAGAAAACCGATCAGCACTTCTTCGCCGTCTTTCTCCATATAGGCTTTAACCAGGCCGTTGCGGATCACGTAGAAGCCGCCGACATCCTCAGATGGCAAAAGAATCGGGCTTTTGGGCGGGAACGTTGTCCATGACATTGTCTCGGCGATCATTTCGATCTCCGCTCGCTGCAAGCCGTTGAATGGCGGGATGGTTTCCAGAAAAGTCGCCTTGTTTTCATACCGGTCCGTTTCAAGAACCTTCTGGAATGCCAGGGCTTCATGGAGGACGTCCTTTTCAAGCGTGCCGGCGTCAACAAGGATCTCTCCGATGTTCTTTTTCGTCAGACCCTGAATCGACAGGGCGTCTTTGATGGACTGCTCTTCGAGGACGCCCTGTTTTATAAGTATTTCTCCGACTTTCATTGACATAGATCTTCCCCCTGTGCAGGTTACACCCGCTTTTTCACGGTGGGAGCATAGACACAATAGGCTTGCCTGTCAATACGATATTGGCGGCCATCAACAAAGCCCGGATGCTTGTATTGCGCCGAACTGTTCAAGCCAGGACTGACGAAGTCGTACAAAGTCGAAAACGACGGCTTCGTATAAAAGTTCCGCAGGCAAGGCCTGAAATCCTGAGGAATGAGCAACCTGGTGTACGCCGCAATGACGAAGGATGAAGCGCAACGCAGCATCCGGACTTTTTACGAAGTCGCCAAGACTGGTAACGAAGACTTGACAAGAGCCTTCTGCATGAACATGATACCGATCAGGGTATGAATGTGATGATAAGAAAAAAGATTCAATGATCTTTCAAGGAGATTGAGGCGCGACCATACGGGTTGCAGAAGATAGAGGTGGCTGCTTATGAACGCAGAAAAGCGCGGCGGATTCAACCGCCGGTCGTTTCTGAAGGCGGCGACAGGCGTTGCTGTTGTAGGGGCGGGGCTGGCCCTGCCGGGAAAGGCGTTTGCGGCTGGACAGGAAGGCAGCCTGGCGACCCTTATTGATCTGAGCCTATGCGACGGCTGTCCGGGCAAGGAATCGCCGGCCTGCGTCGCCGCGTGCAAGTCATTGAATCGAGACAGAATTCCGAAAATCCACGAACCCATCCCAATGCCCTGGCCCCGGAAAACAATCGAGGACTGGTCGAAGAAAAGGGACGTTTTCGACAGGCTGACCCCTTACAACTTCATCTATGTCCATCGGGCGGACATCGAGGAGGGGGGCCGGGAAAAAACCATTTTTGTGCCGCGCCGCTGTATGCACTGCGACAATCCGGCCTGCGCCACGATCTGTCCCTTCGCGGCCAAGCACAAATATAAAAACGGGGCTGTGGTGATCGATCAGGATCTCTGTTTCGGGGGAGCCAAATGCAGGACCGTCTGTCCCTGGGGGATCCCCCAGCGGCAGTCAGGCGTGGGGATTTACCTCCATATCCTGCCGTCTCTGGCCGGCAACGGCGTCATGTACAAGTGCGATCTCTGTAACGATCGCCTGAAGGAAGGCAAGCTCCCCGTCTGCATCGAGACCTGCCCTCAACAGGCCATGCTAATTGGCGGCCGCAGGGAAATCTACGCTCAGGCGGAAGAAAGAGCTGCGGCGATGAAGGGTTACATCTACGGAAAGAAGGAAAACGGCGGAACGTCAACCCTGTATGTTTCCCCCGTTTCGTTTGCCGTCCTCAACGGAACTATGCAAAAGCAACCCGGAAGACCGGACATGGGGCTGGCCGAACGGCGGATGGCCGGAACGGACACGGTGGGCAAAGCCGTTCTCCAGGCGCCGCTTTACGGCATCGCCGCCGGCGTGGCCGGGGCCTTTGTGGCGCTCTCGCGAAGGAAAAAGCGCGTGAAGGGAGGGGATAACGGCCATGAGTGACAGGATTCTGAAGGATAAGGGGCTTGTTGTGCGCCACAGCCTGATCGAGCTGGTCGAACACTGGGCCATCGCCCTGTCGGGACTGCTGCTTCTGGTAACCGGGATATTCGAGCTGCCCATAGCCAACCGGTATTACATCACGTCCGTTCCCGGTCTTGCCTGGTCGGGTGATTTTATCAAGTCTCTCTACATCCACTATGCCGCCTCGGTCGTGTTCATTGCGGCTGCGTTATTCCATCTGATTTATCACGGTATTCTCGGCGAGCGGGGCATGATCCCCCGGGCGGGCGATCTCAAAACATCCATTGAGGTCATGAAAAGCTTTTTCGGCAAGGGCCAGGAGCCGCCGTTCCCGAAATATCTGCCGGAACAGCGCCTGGCCTACGCGGGCATGGCCGTCATCATCGCCATGCTGATCCTGTCGGGACTCGTCAAAACCTACAAGAACATCTATGCCCCGGACATGTCTCTAACTTTGGTTATCTGGGCGACCTGGATTCATAACGTCTTTTTCGTTCTGTTTATCCTGGCCTTTATCGCCCATATCGGCGCCCTTATTTTGAAGCCCAACCGTGCCATGATCCGGGGAATCTTCACGGGAACCGTTGCCCTCGAATACGCCCGGCGACGGCATCCGCTGTGGCTCAAAGAGCTGGACCCGGCGGGCGGGGACGCAGCGCGACAAAACATTCAGACGGCACCTTCGCCCCTCGATGTTTCCGATAAAGTTGCAACGGCGGATGATAAGGGAGAGGAACCCCCTCTACCAGACATGTCGGACGAAGATGACGTGACACAAGACAGCGTGGAAAAATCTCCGCCTGACGTTTCCCCCGACGTCGTCGAGGAAGCGCCGGCGATGCAAAAGCCCCATTGAAGCAAGATGGAATCCAGTGCGCTCTCTGCTGAGGGATAAGCAAATAAGGGGTTACCCTTTCAGGACAACCAGAATCTCCTCAAGATCGGGAAGCTGTTTGATCGGGTAAATCTTGACAAACAGGACTTTGCCCGCCTCGTCCACAACTATGTTCGCCCTATCGGAAAACCCTTCCTTGCGAAGGATGCCCAGGGATTTGGCCACGGCGCCGTGGGGCCAGAAATCGGCCAGGAGTTTCGTATTTTTGATCTTGAGGCTATTGGCCCAGGCGGCCTTGCATGGAATGCTGTCGATGCTCATGCCGACGACCACCGTGTTGAGTCTGTCAAAGGCCTTCCTGCCCTTCTCCAAGTCCTGCATCTGTCTGGCGCAGATGGGCGTCCAGGCCAGGGGATGAAAGGAAAGCAGCACCTTTTTCCCTTTACAGGCCGCAAGACTGAAGTCCTGGCCATACTGGTCTTTCAGCATGAAATCTTTAACCTTTTTTCCTTTTTGCACTGCTTTTGTTTCTGCCATAGTGAATCTCCTTTCAATGACGGATAGTTATTTCGGTTTCGATCCTTCAGGGTGCTTCTTCTGGCCGGTTCTTAAGCCCGGACGCCTGGACGACAACCTGACGCTTCCGCGGACGGTTGTCGAAGTCGATCAGCACGATCTGTTGCCAGGTCCCCAGGATAAGGCGTCCGCTCGACACCGGAACGGTCAGCGACGGCCCCAGCAGGGCGGCCCGCACATGGGCGTAGCCGTTGCTGTCCCCCCAGCGCGCATCATGCCGGTATTCCATATCTTTCGGGGAAATGCGTTCAATGGCTTCGATCAGATCCAGGACGGCGCCGCTTTCATACTCGATCGTGGTCAAGGCCGCCGTCGAGCCGGGCGTGAACACGAGTGCCTGTCCTTCGGCAATGCCTGATTCGGCAACCTTTTCGGCCACCGGACGCGTGATGTCGATCACATCAGTCCCGGCGGTTGTCGAAAAAGAAAGGGTGCTTGATTCACAGATAATAATACTGCTCTTCGTTTCCATGATCGCGGATCGGCCCCTCCTGAATTTTTTCCGGTTCACCCAGTCGATGCTTACTTATAACAAAAAGAATAAAAAAGAAATGTGGTAAGTCACTGTTGTCCGCACGCTTTTACCTAACGCTTTCACCTACAATTAAGCAACTTTGAGTTCATCATTGTGGTGAGGATTACCGCTTGAAGCTGGAAAAAGGAAAATCAGATAAAATGATCTGCCGCCGCTGTTTCAATCTCTCCCTGATATGCTTTTTCTGATTGTCTGCAAATGCCATCGCTTTCGGCCAGATCAGCAGCGATCCGTCCTCGTTAAGTAAAAACGATTTTGACGGCATGAAGCGTATAAGAATCCTCGTAGCCTATCAAAGCAAATACGGAAGCACAAGACAATATGCCGAGTGGATTCAGCGGGATATTAAAGGTGATCTGCTCGATATCAAAAATGACGATATTCCCCCGCTTGCAAAATATGACATCATCGTCATGGGCGGTTACATCAGGGCTGGAGATATCGTCATCGCACCATTCATCAAGGATCATTGGGGCGACCTGAAAGGAAAGAGGGTGGTTTTGTTCACAACCTCGGGAACGCCGCCCCATCATTCGAAAATCCGGATCATCTATGAAAAAAGTTTCCCCGAGGAAATTCGCAAAGAGCTCAATTATGTCCCGCTACCCGGAAGAATATTCCTGAAGGACTTGACGTTCTTTGATAAACGGTTCATGGCCATTGGCAGGATGTTGGAACGGGATGAAGCTTTGAAAAAGGATATGGGTAAAGACTTTGACGGCGTAAAGCGGGGAAATCTGTTGCCGATTTTTGAATATCTCAATGAAATCAAAGCGTTTTAAACGAAGGAATAACACCGTATTCAAATTCGCCGCCATCGATGACCGTTTCACCGGTTTCAACATTTCGCGTGCGCCAGCGGGCCTCCCCGTTCGCCGTATTCCAGATTAGCGTCTCAATGGGATGGCCGGGATAAAGGGGCCGCATGAAGCGACATTTAATCCGCCTGGCCATCTCGGGCATCCCGGGAATGAAGCTGGCCATCAGGGCGCGACAGGCGTAGCCGAGGGTGCACAGGCCGTGCATGATGGGCTTTTCAAAACCCGCATTTCGGGCAAATTCGGGATCGACGTGAAGATCAAAATAATCGCCGGAAAGGCGATATAAAAGCGGTTGATCCTCGGCGGGCAGGGCTTCGATGCTTAAGTCAGCGTCCCTGTCCGGAAAGGGCGGCGTCTTTGCAGAGATGTCCTCGCCCCCGAAATTACCGTCAGAGCGGCTGAAAATGGAGAAAATCGCCGTAAAGAGCTTCTCCCCGCTGTCATGATGCGTGTCGCTTTCGGCAACGATGATGGCTCCCTTTTCCTTTTTGTCATACACGTGGGTGATGCGGCCCGTCGTGGTAAAGGTCCCCGAAGCGGGAATGGGACGGTGAAAGATCAGCTCCTGGCCGCCGTGCAGGATGCCCGACAGGTTAACGTTGGCTTCTTTTGCCGCCGCGAAGAAAAAATCCATGATCGTGGCAATGGAAAAGGTGGGAATGACCTTGAGGTTTTTTTCATAAACGAACGGGAGCTCGCCGAATCCGGCGCCAACGCCCAGGGCATAGATAATCACATCCCGCCAGGTGTAATGATGGACAAGCGGTCCGATCTCCCTGTTGACGGCAGTGAGGTTGAGGGCCATGCTATACCTCCGCTTCCGATTCGGTCCAATTTTTCATCATGCGTCTGTTTCTTTCCTCTGCCAGAATATCGCGTTGGGATTGCAGCAGGGATCGACCACGCAGGTCTCGCAAAAGTAGGCGGGGACAACGGTTCCGCAGCCTTCCGCGAGAAGTTCGAAGCGGGCGCAAGCCTCGCAGAGGGGCTTTTTGCACCACGTGCAGGGTGTCCAGAATTTCTGTTTCCGGCAGTCTGCGCAAAGCTCGTCCATAACACCGCCTTCAATCCATTTTCCCGCCGTAGGGATTGATCTTTTCATCGTCGGCGCAGGTCAGGCAAAAGGCCTTGGTGTCCACGTGGCCGCAGCCGTATCCCCACATGTCGAATTTCCGGCAATCCACACACAGGGGCGTTTCGCAACCATCGCAAAGTACGACGGACGGTTTCTGACCACACCGCCCGCAGATCTTGCTTCCATCTGTAACAATCATCTCGAAAATTCCCCGTTATGAGACCGCTGAAAAATGGCTTCGCCTCGGCTCAAAAATCTTTTCCGCTAAGAAGACGGCCAGACGTAATCATGATTCATGACAAGCCGTTAACGTAATCTCTGGAAAGGCGGAAAACATCTGATTCGCTGCTTGCGAACCATTTTTCAGCGGTTATGCAAAGCTCTCGTTATATAAATTTTGGCGGCAGTTCGGGAGCGCCGGCGAAACCGAATCCCGGCAGCACGATCAGCGTCGACGTTCCCTGGGCAATGAGCTTACCGTCCCCGTTGAGAATTTCGGCCTCTCCCAGGCCCAGTGTCTTGCCCAGTTTGATGCGCTTTCCGCGCGCAATCAGTTTGCCCTCCTTGACCGGCGCCAGATAGTTGAGCTTGAGATCCACCGTGGTGATCCCGGTATTTTCATCGAGATCGCAGAAGGCCGACCAGAAGGCCGCCGTATCGATGATGGAGGCCAGGGCGCCGCCGTGGACAAAACCGAAGGCCTGGAGGTGCTTTTTTTCCACCACGGCCTCCAGCAGGGCATGCCCCGGCGACAATTCGAGGACATTCATCGACAGGAGCCGGAAATAGGGACAGTTGTTGATCAGTTCACGCACGGCGTACAGATAATCCGGATTGAGTTTGGGCATGGCGTCGCCTTCTGTTCTACTTCCCGGAAAACGCCGGGGGTCTTTTTTCAAAAAAGGCCCGCAAGCCTTCCTTGTAATCGGCCGTCTTAGCGGCCCGGATCATGCCGGACCGTTCCCGCTCAAGCTGGCGCTCCAGCAGGTCGAGCATGGCATGATTGATATTTTCCTTAGCAATGGCAAAGGATCGAGTCGGCCCCTTGGCCAGCTTCATCGCCATCTCCCCGGCAACCTGCTGCAGATCGCCGTCGGCGACGACCTGATTGACGAGCCCCCAGGCAAGGGCCTGCTCGGCGTCGAACACCGGATCCAGAAAAATCAGCTCCTGGGCCTTGTTGAATCCGATGAGGCGTCCCACTGTCAGCGCCCAAGCGCCGTCCGGAACAAGCCCCAGATTGGTATACGCCTGACGGAAGCGCACGGAGGATGCGCAGAGGCGCAGATCGCAGGCCGCCATGAGGCTCATTCCACCGCCGCCCACAGCGCCGTTGACCACGGCGATAACGGGTTTCGGCAGGGCGCGCAGGCTGAGAATGCAGACGTTTAAGATCTTGATCAACTGCCGCAACGGATCGGACGGGTTCGTATCGATTTCTTCACGAAATGCGGAGATGTCGCCACCGGAGCAAAAGGCCTTCCCTGCACCGGTCAGGATAACAGCCCGCGTGTCGTCATCTTCGGCACATATCTCCAGGGCCCGGGCCAGGTCGTTGAAGAGTCCCTCATTCAGGGCATTGTAGGCTTCCGGCCGGTTGAGTGTAATCGTCGCCGTCTGCGCCGCTTTCGTAAAAAGGATATTTTCAAACTGCATACGTTCGGTCCTCCTTTGATCATTTGTATCTTGGCCTGTAAAGGAATGACTGTGCCTCCCTAAAGACCCAATTGCTCATGAATGTCCTGCATGGCCTTCAGGGCGATTGCCGCAAACTCATCCAGGGGAATGCCGATCAGCTCGCATTCGAGGATGGTTCCCCGATTGACCGACGCCGCAAAGGCCTTCTCTTTCATGCGCTTTGTGACGGATTTCGCCTTCACGCTGGCCAGCTTCCTGTCGGGATAAACCAGCGCCGTCGCGGAAATCAGGCCCGTGATCGTCTCGCCGGCGGCCAAGGCGTGCTGAAAGACCGTCGCCCGTTTTGTGCCCGCGGCCATCTCGTTGTGCATCTTGACGGCTTCCACGACCTCCGGATCGACGCTTTTTTCCGTCAGAATCCGGGCCGCTTCGAGGCCGTGAACGGTCAGATCCCCCCGGACCAGCTCAAGATCGAGATCGTGCAGCAACCCCGCCAAGCGCCACTTTTCCTCATCCTGCCCCAGGCGTCGCGCCAGCGCCCGCATGACGGCTTCTGCGGCGTAACTATGGTTGAGCATGCGTTCATCCTGCACGTGCTGCTTCAGCAGTGCAGCCGCTTCGTCTCCTGTCATGGCCATCTCACCCTCTTTCTGCAACCCATAAAAAATACATCCTGCTAAAATCGTTAACAAAGAGACGCCTAAATCTCAAGACAAAAGTTACTGGGGCATGGGGCGCCGCTGTCTGCGGCTTATTCTTCTTCATGGCTCTGATGCGCCGGATAATTGTCCCACCAGTAGTCTTCTTCGCTGTGCTGCCGACAGATCACCTTCGCGAGGGACGCATAAGGCGTGCCGGGCCGGGTTTCTCTCCATCCGGAGACAGGAAAGGAAGCGCTCAATTTACGATCATTGCCATCATAATCTGCCGCTTCCAGAATGCGGTGCCGCTCAAGGGCGCATTCTATCTCGACGGATTCCATCCGGTAGGCATAGTTTTCATAGCCTTCCACTGTCAGCCCCTGATCTTTCCTGGATTTCAGAATGTCCTCTTTGTAATCCCGCCCTTTCGGAACCACCTTGATCCATACCTTGGAAGCCGTATCAGAGATCAGCGTTATGCTGCTCTCGTCGAAATAAATGGCGTAATCATCATCTTGGCCCAGAAGATCCCAGGGTGCCCCGGCAGCGGCAGGCGGCAATGAGAAGAGAGCAAGCAATATAAAAATGACCAGAGTTTTCATATGTATCCGTAACCCGAAATTTTTCAGCATCGCGTCTCCTGATTATGGGATCATGTTATGGAAATACTTCCCGGTAAAGCGATTCAAAGCCGTCCTTGCCCACAGCCAGCATCAGTGTCAGCGGCATGGCCGCCTTTGCCAGGGCCAGCATCCGGATCGTCACTGCCCGGATGTCCCACTGGGCATGACGGTCGGCCCGGAGCCGGGCCATATGGTAGAGTTCCCGCGCATTGACCTTCAGGGACACCCTTTTGCGGTGGGCGTTCGTCAGGATATAAGGCGCCGCCGCCGGAGCCGTTTCCCGGATCTGTTCGTAAACCGCCTCGCTTTGTTCGATGATATTCAAGAAAGCCTCGTCCATACCAATGGCCGAAACGGCCGGCGGAATCGTCACGCCCAGCGCGGGATCGTAATCCTGGTCCGTCAGTGTAGCCATGCGGTGCCGCTTCAACTGAGCAAAGCAACCGGCGCTGACCACGAGTTCAAAATGCAGGTCCGCCTGTTCAAATTCCCGCAACACGGAATCGTAAGACCGCAGATGGCGTAGGGCCGTTTTGACGAGGTCCGCTTTTTCATGAATGTTCATTCTATAAACGATATCAATACATTGTAGCATCGACAGCCGTGAGGATGAATGCATCAGCGCGGCCAGGATTTTTTCGTCTGCCTGCGGAGTCACACCACACAGGACGACGGCTTCCGTCACAAGCGGTGATATCGGTTTCAGTCGATCCGCCGTTAGAGATGCCGCTGTTTCCTTCAAGGCCTGACGTGTCAGACGGTCATAATCGGTGGCGTCGGTATACCGGATCAGCGACGGCGCGATGTTCTTTGTCGCCTCGTAGAGCTTGCGGCCGTAAAGCCCGGCCTCCGCAAGCGGATGGGCGGCCAGGCGGCGCAGCATGAGCTCAAGATTTCTGGCGTTGAGGGTCATGCCAAGCTGGGTCTCGGTGGCCAGGGCGATGATATAGCGGGCGTCTTCCTTGGCCCAACCCTCCAGCAGGGAGCGGTTTTTGAGCTCGGCGGCCAGATCCGGATGCCGTTCAAAGACATGGGGCCGGAGCTTCCCATAAAGGTCGTGATAGAAACGGTTCTGCTCGCGAATCATGGCGACAAAGCGTTCCTCCATTCCTGCCTGCTGTATCTCTTCGGGGATCACGAAATCATCCTGCAGCAGGACATAGCGCTGGGATTTTTCCGTATAGGAACAGAGCCGGAATTTCTCGATCTCCTCCACAAGCAGCCGGGAGACGCCAAGCACGTCAATATTGAAGATGGCATGTTCGGCGATGGAGCTATGACCCATCTCAAAGACGATGTTGCGGTTCGACTGGCGGGCCTTGTCCACCTCTGTCCGTGCCAGGGCTCTGAGTTCGTCCACGGGCCTGGGATTGCGGCTGATCCTCGCGTAGGCGGCGGCAATGGTTTCCGGGGTCAGTTCCCCCAGCTCCGGCAGGGCGTCTCCAACGCTTCGAATCGTCTCGTAGTCCAGATTATAACCGGCCAGGATGATTTTCATGCTTCAGATCCTCACGATAATTTAACAAGCGCCACCTGCGACAGGCTCCTGCCCAGAAAACGCTCGCCGATGGTCTGAAAACGATAGGGAACGTCGGTAACGAAAAAACGGTACTCCGGCCGGACGTGGGACGGATTCACAAGCTTTTTTTTCGCAAGCAGGTCGGAGGCGATGGTCGCCATCGCCTCTGCCGAATCAACAAGACGGACCTCAGGCCCCAGAAGCTGCTCAAAAAGGGGCTTCAGCAGCGGGTAATGCGTGCATCCCAGCACGAGCGTGTCGATATGCTCCGCCAAGACCGGCTTCAAATATACCTGCGCCGTCAGGCGGGTCACCGGATGATCCAGCCAGCCCTCTTCGACAAGCGGTACGAAAAGCGGACAGGCCTGGGAATAAATCCTCACCTGCGGATCATAGCGGTGAATGGCCCGGGCATAGGCGTTGCTGTTGATCGTGGCGGGCGTGCCGATGACGCCCACATTTCTGCTTTTTGTTTCGGCGGCGGCACGGTGCGCACCGGCGTCGATGACATCGAGAACCTCAACGGGCGACATCTCCCGGACGGTTTCACCGGCCACGGCAGCGATCGTGTTACAGGCGACAATGAGGAGCTTCACCTCCTGTTTCAGAAGGAATTCCGTGATTTGTCCGGCATACCCGGTAATGGTCTCCACGGACTTGACGCCGTAGGGAACCCGGGCGGTATCGCCGAAATAGGTGATGTTCTCGAAAGGCAACCGCTCCATCAGGGCGCGCACGACGGTCAATCCGCCGACGCCGGAATCAAAGACGCCGATGGGATGGGCCGGATCTGGATTCATGAGGCCTCCTGTGTCCGATCTTCCCCGTTATCCGTAAACGGAGCGGGCGGGGGCCTCCGGCTTCCGGTGTATAATTCATACTCCAGCAACCGGCATTCGATTTCGCCGTTATAAAAGGGGATCCTGCGTTTTGTTTTTAGACCGATCTTCTTGGCGAGGGCAGGATTTCCCGTAAAGATGTAGCCCCGATAGCCCGGCCCCTGTTGTTTGAAAAAATCGCCGATCCTCTGATAAACGGTCTCTAGTGCGGCGATTTCCCCTAGGCGCTCTCCATAGGCTGGATTGAGGATGATCATGCCGCCGCCCTCCGGCACGGGCGTTTCCCGGAAATCGCAGACGTCAAAGTCGATCAGATGATCCACCCCGGCCGTCCGGGCATTTTGCCGCGCCGCCTCAACGGCTTCCCGTCGGACATCCGTGGCCACGATCTTCTCTGCCAACTCTTTCCGGACCGCTTTTCTGGCCCGGGTCCGCATGTCTCGCCAGCGGGACGGCATAAAACCCTTCAGATGCATGAATCCGTAATTGATTCGCACGAGCCCTGGCGCACGGTTGAGGGCGACCAGGGCCGCTTCGATGGCAAGCGTCCCGCTACCGCACATGGGATTGATGAAATGGCCTTCTCCCCGCCAGCCGGCGGCCATGATGACCGACGCCGCCAGCGTTTCCTGCATGGGCGCCTGCAGCGGGATTTTCCGGTAGCCCCGTTTGGACAGGGAGTCGCCGGAGGTGTCCAGATAAACCAGCACCTGGTTCTGCTTCCAGTAAAGATGAATCACCGTGCGGTCCCGGGACGCGCCGGAGTCCGGTCGCCGGTCGCTGACCTGCCGGAACCGGTCCGCCACGGCATCCTTGCCTTTGAGGTTGACGATGCGGCCGTCGCGAATGGCCGGGGTATCGGCAAAAGATGTGACGCAGACATAACCGTCGGTGTCCAGGACCTCTTCCCAGGAAAGCCGCACGAGGCGGCGGTAGAGCTCATCGAGGGTGGTCGCCGTGCAGGTGTGATAGAGATAAAGAACCCGATGCGCTGTGCGCAGATTCAGATTGAGCGTCATGGCGTTTTCAAGTGTACCTTCCGTTTCGACAGCCGCTTCGCCGACCGTATGGACCGGAAAATCCAGGGCGCGCATCTCGGCCTGCAGGTAAGGCGAAATCCCCTTGGCGCAGGTTGCAACGATTTTACTTTTTTTCAGCCAGATTGACATGCCCCCCCCTAACACAAATCGCCGTAAATGGACAGGAAAAGAGATTGATTAAATCTGGAATTTTTAGTAGTTTGGGCGATAAATAGAAAACTTGGAATCTTCGGGAACCTTTACGCTGTGGACCCTAAAAAAATACAACCCATTCTTTTCATCAGTCTTCTGGGGCTTGTCACCCTGGCGTTTCTCTACCTGTTGAAGCCCTTTTTCATACCCCTTTTCTGGGCGGCGGTCATCGCCGGTATTTTCAAGCCGCTTTATGATCGGCTCCTCGTCAAACTCAAGCGCCCCAACCTCAGCGCCTCGCTCATGCTTTTCCTGATCGCACTGATTATCCTGCTGCCGGCTGGTTTCATTGTCCGTCTGCTGGTGACCGAATCCATGCAGATCTATAATTCCATCAGCGCCGATACGGGCGCTATTGAACAGAAAGTCCGGGACACCGTAAATATGCTGACCAATCATCCCTATGTGAGGCCATTCAATGTGGATGACCAGTTCCTCATTGAAAAGTTTCATCAGGCGGCCAGGAACATCGCCAATTATATCTTTGTGCACCTGACCAGCGTCACCCAGAATACCATCGTGTTTCTCATTCAATTCGGCGTGATGATCTACGCCCTCTATTTCTTTTTCAGGGACGGAGACAGGATACTCAGGCGGGCCATACGGATGTGCTTTTTGGAATCGGGGAATGGAAAAATCCTCTATGAGAAGTTTGTCGCTACGGCGCGGGCAACCCTCCGGGTGACCATGCTCCTGGGTGGCCTGCAGGGGATCTCCGGCGGGATCATTTTTTATATCACGGGCATTGAGGGGGCCATGATCTGGGGCCTGCTTATGGTGGTGCTGGCGATCCTTCCCGGCATCGGCTGCGCGATCATCTGGGCGCCGGCAGGCGTCATTATGCTGATCGGCGGTCATCTCTGGGAGGGCGTCGCCATTCTGACCTTCGGCGTCCTCGTGATCAGCCTGGGAGACAACCTGTTGCGGCCCATGCTCATCGGCAGCGATGTGGAGTTGCATCCGTTGTTGATTTTTCTTTCGACCCTGGGCGGTCTTGTGGTGTTCGGCCTGTCGGGTTTTGTCATGGGTCCGATCATTGCGTCGCTCTTTCTGGCTATCTGGGATATGTACGACAAGAGCTCCGGGAACGCGTCAACCGATTTTGAGTCATGACCGCGATGCTGAAAGTATTTGCAATTCAAGCGATCTTGTGGTTTATAGCGCCGAGGGGTCGTGACAAATTACAGAACACTTTTACAAACAGCAGAAAAATGAGGATCGGGCCTATGTTCAAATCACGGATAAGACAGCGTATAAACCCATCCATAACAAGCGCCGTTGCGGCGACGGTTTCCCTGTTTCTCCTTTTTTTCGTAACCGGCTGCGCCTCACCGACCCTTTACTCCGTTGATCTGAAATACATGACCTCCGCCACCGCTCCGCCGGCTGCCGCCGGCGGTCAGAAATTCATCACGACAGTTGCCGCATTCAACGACGCGCGTCCCGGTGGAAAAGACCTGCTGATTGGCCGGGTCACCACCGCCCTGGGCGGCCTCACCCACGTCATTCCAAAATACATGAAGCCGTCAACCGCTGTTTCCACCATTGTGAAGGATGTCCTTGTCAAATCAGGGTATCAGGTTTCTGTCACCATGCCCGCCTGGAATCTTCAGGAAAGCGACATCCGGAAGGAATGGGGCAAACTTCTCATCGGCGGGAGGATTGATGAAATGGAAGTCGTCTGTCAGAACGACATTCCGATCAAGACTTACGATTCCCGGGTCAGTGTGACAATTGTGATTGCGGATGTCCAGACTGGTAAAATCCTCCATCAGGTTTCGACAGCCAGCAGTAATTCACTGGAGCATGTATATTTTTCTGAAGAAATGCTTGGACAGCAGATCAGCAGCGCCATTACAGAAGCTGTCGTAAAGGCTTTCGAAGGCGACGCTTTGAAGGAAAAAATTCGGAACGCCCTGAAGTAACACCCCATAAACCACCGGGTTCGACACAATCTCCTGCAATCATCCCCGAAAAACCTTAGAAAGGGCCGCCGCGTTGCGCTCCACCCAAACATATGATAAGGTCCGCGTATCTTTCAAGAAGACGAGGTATATTTAGTAATGCAACAATTAGATATCATTAAAAAAGCAACCTCAGCAGGACGTGTCGCCCTGACGGAGGCAGAATCCAAACAGCTCTTAAAACACTATGGCATTCCCGTGGTTGAGGAATGGATTGTCAAAACCGAAGCGGAGGCTGTAGGGAAGGCGAAAGAGGCCGGATTCCCAATGGTCCTGAAGGGGCTGGGAGCAACGTTGACGCATAAAACCGAACGCGGCCTGGTCAAGGTGAATCTCCGGAACGCAACGGAGGTCCGGAGGGCCGCCCGGCAGATTATCAGGGAGGCGGGACCGGATCTGGAGGGGCTGCTGATCCAGCCTATGATCGACGGAAAGCGAGAATTTGTGGCCGGGCTCTTCCATGACGCCCAGTTTGGCCCGGTCGTCATGTTCGGGCTGGGCGGCGTTTTTACCGAGGCCCTGGACGACGTGGTTTTCCGCATCGCTCCGCTGGACGAAATGCAGGCCGGTCGGATGCTTGATGAGCTACGGTCTTCCGATCTTCTGGGTCCTTTCCGCGGCGAGCAACCGGCAAATCGGCAGCAGCTGGTCCAGGCGCTCGTCGGGCTGTCCCGCCTGTCTGTGGAATTGCCCGATGTGACGGAAGTGGATGTCAACCCGCTGCTGGTCGGCGCCGACGGGCAGGTAACGGCTGTGGACGCCCTCGTGATTCTCGGGGAGCGGCCCGTCGCGAAAGCGGTTCGCCCGCCAATTGATCCCCATGCGATAGGCAATCTCTTCTATCCCCGGTCCGTTGCCTTTGTAGGCGCATCGGCCGAATTCGGCAAGTGGGGACACAGCCTTTTTTCAATCCTGACAGCGGGTCATTATAAAGGACAGATTTATCTGGTTAATCCCAAAGGCGCCGATATTGCGGGCCGGCCGGTTTATAAAACCGTCATGGACATTCCCGGGCCTGTCGATCTGGCCGTTGTTACGATTCCGGCCGCCGGGGTCCGGGCCCTGATTCCGGAACTACAGGCCAAGGGCGTAAGAAACATGCTTTTGATCACTTCGGGCTTCAGCGAGACGGGCGAGCAGGGCAGGCAACTGGAGGAAGACCTGACCCGGGAAGCCCGCACGGCAGGCATCCTGGTTCTGGGGCCCAATACGATGGGAATCTGCAATCCCCATCATTCCTTCTATTGTACGGGCACGCACACATGGCCGAAGCCCGGCTCCATTGCGCTGGTCGCCCAGTCGGGGAACCTGGGTACGCAGCTTCTGGTCTTTGCGGAAAGCGAAGACATCGGGATTCGCGCCTTCAGCGGTTCCGGCAATGAGGCGATGATCACGATCGAGGACTACCTGGACGGATTTGAAATCGATGAGCTGACCCGCACCGTGGTGCTCTACATTGAAAGCGTCAAGAACGGACGGCGTTTTCTGGAATCCGCCCGTAGGGTCGGCAGGAAAAAACCCGTGATCGTTCTCAAGGGCGGTCGCACCGAGGCGGGAAACCGCGCCGCCGCGAGCCACACCGGTGCGCTGGCCTCGAATATCCGCATTTTTGAATCCGCCTGCCGCCAGGCCGGCATCGTCCTGGTGGAACAGCCCATAGAACTGCTCGACCTTTCGGCAGCCTTCTCGTCTCTGCCGCTGCCGAGGGGAAACCGGGTCGGCATCGTCACGCTCGGGGGCGGCTGGGGGGTTGTCGCCTCGGATCTTTGCGCCGAGCGGGGCTTGGAGTTGCCGGAGCTCGAACCCGACATGATCGCCCGCATCGATCGGATACTCCCCCCTTACTGGAGTCGCTCCAATCCCATCGACCTTGTAGCAGAAATGAATCCGCAGGTCGCAATGACGATCACCGAGGAGCTGTTGAAATGGGATCGCTGCGACGCCGTCATCCATCTGGGCATCTTGGGACGCATGATCTTCGTCGGGCCTCTGATCCGGTCCGCGCTGACAGCAGATCCGATGATAAACCGGACGCTTCTGGACGAAATTCCCCGCCTGATGCGCCAGTTTGAGGATGACTACATCCACTTCATCTTGAAACTCATGGAAAAATACGGCAAGCCGGTCCTCGGCGTCAGCCTCATGGGCGATGAAAAGACGCGAACGGTGGTTGAAATCGAAGGAAGTCCTTACAAAAGCGTCGCTTTTCTAACGCCGGAACGTTCCGTCAAGGTCCTGGCCAAGATGGTCGGCTATCAGCGGTGGCTGCAGGGCGAAGAGGGACTCGAATAACAATGGAGTTGATTGCCTCTTCAGCAGACCTGTTCAGGGAAGTATGACGATGCGCTGTTCCGTCGGGTTGCTGACCGAACCAAGACTTTTCAGGTAGTCCCGGAAAGCGTCGCTGTCAATAATCCCCGTATCGCTGCAGAAGCCGGAAGCGTTTTTGAGTGTGACAAAGCCGTCACCACCATTGGCCACGAAGGCATTGGTGACAATCCGGTAGGCTGCAACGGGATTTGCCGGTTTATACTCGCCGTTTTCATTTTTTACAACAAGGGCGGAAACACGCGTCCCCCTGGTGGCGGTCGGCCGCACCGAGAACCTGGCCCCGGCCAGATAAGGCATGGCTGGTGGGTCCTGCCCTGGATATTTCTGCAATAAATAATCAATCCCCTCTTCAAGGGCTGTTTGCAGTTGCGCCCCGGTCAGATCAACGAGGACCAGGGTATTGCTGAACGGCATCACTTCCAGAACATCGCCGACCGAAATCGTCCCGGCAAGCAAATCTCTACGGACGCCGCCGTTATTGAGCAGCGCTACCCGGCCTCCGGGAACCGCCGCCAGCATGGAGTCAGCCGCAAGCGGACCCGGGCCGCTGTTTAACCCTCGGACAATATCATCTGTCGCAGTTGCCGCCGTCACGGAGCGGTAGGCGGCAACCTGCCGGGTATAGGGGGCAAGCTTATCCAGCACTTCCGGGTCTTCGGGGATGATCCGGGCGGTGCCGCTGTCTGTCAGGGTCTGCAAGATCTGGTGGTACGCATCGCTGTCCGGCGTCACCGGAGCATTGTTCTGCATAAACTGGTCGCCCACGGGAATGGTGATCTCGGCGCTGTATCCGGCCACTTCTCCTGCCGGCGAAAAACGGACATGAACCTTGCCGAGGACGTGCCCCCACTGCCAGGCCTGCAGCACGAGAGCCCGACTGCCGTCCGGTGTCGCCAGTTCGGTGGGATACGGCCCCTCCGGTGACAGCCCGATGGTCGCCATTCGGCCGGCATCTCCCAACAGCGAATGAGAGTGGCCGCCGACGATAACGTCAATTCCAGAAATTTGTTTAGCCAGGGCTTTGTCCCGCTCATACCCGAGATGAGAAAGCAGGATGATCTTGTTAACGCCCAGAGCCGTCAAGGCCTCCACCTGCCGGCTGGTGCTGACCACCGCATCGTTGAAAACCGCCTTGCCCACATCCCGGGTCATCTGAAGCGTGTCCTCGGTCGTGACGCCGATGATGGCCACTTTTTCGCCATTGATCTCCCTGATCAAATACGGTTTCACCAGTGGAGCAATGGTCGGTTCACCTGAGAAGTCGATGTTGGCCGAAAGCCAGGGGAATCGGCTCCGGCTGATCCACCCCGCTATCGGGCCTGCACCCTGGTCAAACTCATGGTTGCCGAAGGTCATGGCGTCAATCGCCAGCATGTTCAGGAAATCATATTCTGCCGTTCCGCTGAACAAGGCAAAATAGAGCGTGCCCTGCACCGCGTCCCCGCCATGGAGCAAAAGCAGGTCTGGATGCACCATCCGCATCCCGTCCAGGGCGGTTTTGATTCGGGCAAAGCCGCCAAGCTGGGCTGTTGTCTTCACACCGTTGACCGTCAGGCTGATCGCCGTCGGTTCCAGATGGGAGTGTGTGTCGTTTAAATGCACAATGGAAAGCGTAAAAGATGAAGACTGGCTGCCGTTGCAGGCCATCGCAAGGGCAAGAAAAAGTATCCCCAGAAATATCATGCCATGGCGGAGCAGTTTTTTCATTCGCCTCCGGGCCATCTGAACCTCCCTCTATGGTGGGATATGCACTTCAATCCATATTCTCCGCTCAGTAAATACGGATATTCCGGAGAAGACGGCTTCACAGGCAGGATAGCGCAGGGCCGGCAACCTTGTCCAACAAAATTTTTATTGACCCCTGCACGGCTTCATCGTATGGACAGACTGCATGAGCAAGGAGAAGGCAATCCGTGAGCAAGATATACATGGTCCGGCACGGTCAGGCGTCGTTCGGAAAGGAAAACTATGATCAGATCTCTGAAAAAGGCCGAAAACAATGCGGGATCCTCGCGGAATATCTGATCCGGACAGGGCTGTCCTTTGACGCGGTCTATGCCGGCGATATGGCGCGGCAGAAGGATACCGCACGGGAAATGAGCGCGATATGTCAAGCGCATGGCCGCGGCTTGCCCGAGCTGCGCGTCATGGCAGAATTCAATGAATACAGCTCCCGGGACATCATCATGGCCCATATTCACGATGTGGCGCAGGAAGATCCCGGCCTGAAATCAGACCTGGAGAAGCTCAATGTTGACAAAAAGGCCTTTCAGCGTGTCTTTGAAAAAATCATGGCGCGCTGGATCTCGGGCGATGCCGATAAACCGGGCGTCATCCGCTGGCCGGATTTCTGCGAGCGTGTGCAGTCCGGCCTTCGGAAAGTCATAATGGAAAACGGTCGAAAAAAGAAAATTCTGATCTGCACGTCCGGCGGTCCGATTTCCGCGGCAGTGCAGATGGCCCTGGATCTGTCCGATGAGAAAGCCCTGCGCATTGCCTGGCATCTCGCCAATACGTCGGTGACGACCTTCGTCTATGATGGCGACCGGGTGGAACTTACGGCCTTCAACCATACCGCGCACCTGGAATTACTAAATGATTCCGAGTGGATTACATACAGGTAGAGAGCTTTGCATAATCGGTGAAATATGGTTCGCATGTGGCGAATCAAAGATTTTGAGACGCGGCGAAGCCATTTTTCACCGGTCTCAGGGCGTTTAAGCGAAGCAGGAGGTCAATGATGGATTTTGCCATATCTGAAAAAATGCAGGCCGTTACCGGGATGATGGCGGAATTTGTGGAAAGGGAGCTGATTCCGCTGGAACCCGAATTTCTGACGAAAGACTTCAAGGCGATGCTCCCCGAGCTTTCCGAAAAGCGCCGGATGGTCAAGCAGATGGAGTTATGGGCGCCGAACCACCCGAAGGAACTGGGGGGCATGGGGCTGGACCTCATGGAGCATGCCTTGGTTTCGGAAGTTCTGGGCCGGTCCCCGCTGGGGCATTACATTTTCGGATGTCAAGCGCCCGATGCGGGAAACATCGAAATTCTGCATAAATATGGGACGGAAAAACAAAAGGAGCAATATCTAAAACCACTGGTGGCAGGAGATATCCGGAGCTGCTTTTCCATGACGGAAGTAGAGCTGCCCGGCTCCAATCCCGTTATGATGGACACAACGGCAGTCAAGGACGGCGACGATTATATTATCAACGGGCAGAAGTGGTATTCCAGCTCTGCGGACGGCGCCGCTTTTGCGATCGTCATGGCCGTAACCAATCCGGAGGCGGCCCCTCACCTGCGGGCAAGCATGATTATCGTGCCGACGGATGCGCCGGGTTTCAATCTCGTGCGGAACATCTCCGTTATGGGCCATGCGGGCAGCGATTATTTCAGCCACGCGGAAATTCTCTATCAGTCCTGCCGGGTCCCGCAGGAAAATCTACTGGGACCGGAAGGCTTCGGCTTTGTGATTGCCCAGGAAAGGTTGGGACCGGGGCGCATTCATCATTGCATGCGCTGGATCGGCATTTGCCACCGTGTCTTTGACCTGATGTGCGCGCGGGCCTCCGCGCGGATCATCTCGCCGGACCGCAAGACCCTGTCCACCCGGCAGATTATCCAGTCCTGGATCGCCGAGTGCGCTGCCGATATTCAGGCGGCTCGCCTTATGACGCTGCACGCGGCGTGGAAGATCGAGAACCTGGGCGTCAAGGAGGCGCGGGAGGATATCGCGCTTATCAAGTTCTTCGTCGCCAGCGTCATGCAGCATGTCATTGACCGGGCCCTGCAGGTCCACGGCGGCCTCGGGATGACGGACGACACGATCATTTCCTTCCTGTACCGGCACGAGCGGGCGGCACGGATTTATGATGGACCCGATGAGGTGCACAAAATGGCCGTCGCCAGAAGGATCCTCAAAGGGTATACCGGCAGAAAGGTCAAATAGAGAACTTTGCATAACCGCTGAAAAATGGTTCGCAAGCGGTGAATCAAAGATTTTTCGTTGATGGGGGCACGACTCTGTCATGTCCCCATGACTGATTTATTGATTAAAAACATATGTTGGCTTTATGATATTTTATGCGAAAAAGATTTTGAGCCGCGGCGAAGCCATTTTTCAAAGGTTTCAAATAGAGAAAGGATGACCTGATGGATTTTATCGACAAAGCAAAGCCGATTCGCGAGGGCGAGACATTTGAAACGGCAAAGGTCGAGGCTTTTTTAAAAGCCGCCATTCCGGGCCTGGAGGGCTCGCTGAGGGTCGAGCAGTTTCCGGGCGGACACTCCAATCTCACCTATCTGTTGAAAATCGGTGACCGTGAGCTGGTCTTCCGGCGTCCCCCCTTCGGCCGGAAAGTAAAGACCGCCCACGACATGGGCCGGGAATACCGCATCCAGAAAGCCCTGAAGCCCGTGTTTCCGTATTGTCCCGAACCGCTGGCCTATACGGAAGATGAGTCGATCATCGGGTGCCCGTTTTATGTGATGGAGCGTATCAAGGGTATTATTTTGAGAAAGGATCTGCCTGCAGGCCTGTCATTGACGCCGCAAGAGGCAAGGACCCTGTGCGAAAAACTCATCGACGTCTATGCGGCGCTTCATCATGTGGATTATAAGAAGGCCGGGATTGAAGGCTACGGCAAACCCGAAGGCTATGTCCGCCGTCAGGTGGAGGGATGGTCAGAGCGTTACCGCGGCGCACGCACGGACGATGCGCCGGATTTTGAGCCGGTCATGGCCTGGCTTCACGCCAAGATGCCCGGGGAAAGCGCCATGGTCTCTGTTATTCATAACGATTATCGTTTTGATAATGTGGTTCTGGATCCCCGGAACCCGCTGAAGATCATCGGCGTCCTGGACTGGGAAATGGCCACTATCGGCGATCCGCTCATGGATCTTGGGGGCGCCCTGGCCTACTGGGTGGATCGGGCGGATCCCCCGAACATGCAGGCCATCCGGATTGCGCCGACCCATCTGGAGGGCATGATGACGCGGCGGGAGCTCGTGAACGCTTATGCCGAAAGAATGGGCATGTCCATTGACAAGATTGATTTTTATTATTGCTTCGGGCTCTTCCGCCTCGCCGTGATCGCCCAGCAGATTTATTATCGTTTTTATCACGGCCAGACCAAAGATGAACGCTTCAAGCTCATGACCTTTGCGGTACACGTGCTGCAAGAGGCGGCGAAAAACGTCATCGAAGCATCCGATCTCTGAAGAAAACCGATTATTTATATTTAAGGAGGAAAATCATGACGCAGCGAAATCTGTTTCTTCTGGAAAATAAAATTGCCCTGGTGACCGGTGCGAGCCGTGGCATCGGCGAGGCCATCGCGAGGACGCTGGCCGCCCACGGCGCCGAAGTCATTCTGGCCAGCCGGAAAATCGACGATCTCAAACGCGTGGAAGACGAGGTCATCAAAGCCGGCGGAAAGGCCGTCAGCATAGCCTGCCATACCGGCGAGATGGACCAGATCCATCACTTATTCAATGAAATCAGGAACAAATACAAGCGCCTGGACATCCTTGTCAATAACGCCGCGACCAATCCATTCTTCGGCGACGTGCTGAGCGCCGACGAACGGGCGTGGGACAAGACCTTTTCCGTCAACATGAAAGGCGTTTTCTTCATCGCGCAGCAGGCCGCAAAAATCATGAAAGACCAGGGCGGCGGTGTCATCGTCAATGTGGCTTCGATTAACGCGATTCGACCGGCGCCGTTTCAGGGAATCTACTCCATCACAAAAGCGGGGGTCGTTGCCCTGACCCAATCCTTTGCCAAGGAACTGGCGCCGCTGAATATCCGGGTCAATGCGCTGTTGCCGGGCTTGACGGATACGAAGTTCTCATCGGCAATCCTCAGCAGTCCCGATATCATGAAAATTGTCCTGCCCACGATTCCCATGGGACGGGTCGCAAAACCTGAAGAAATGGCCGGCGCCGTTCTATATATGGTTTCCGACGCTTCCTCCTACATGACCGGAGCCTGTATCGTGGTGGATGGGGGAATGCTCGCGTAAGATACGTGTTTCACGTGAAACATCACAGAAACGATTGCAGCGGACATATTTCGCATTTGGGGTTTTGTTTCCTGCAGAACTGCTTGCCGGTGTTCACCAGCAGCGCGTGATACTGGTTGTACAGCGGCGCGCTCCGAGGCAGACCGGCCATGAAAAGCGTCTGAATGTCCTCATAACGGGCCTTGTCGCTGATGATGTGATGCCTTTGCATAATCCTGCGGGTATAGGCATCCACGACAAAAACGGGTTTCCCCCCGGCATACAGCAGAATACTGTCGGCCGTCTCTTCGCCGATCCCGTGAACCAGCAGCATTTTTTTCCTTAAAATCCAAAGGTCTTCGGCAAACAGTACCTTTAAATCATCCTGATAATCCTGATTCAGAAAATTAAGGAAGGCTTTCAGACGTTTTGTTTTGATCCGGAAGTATCCCGCGGGCCTGATCAGATCGGCGAGGCGTTTATCGGCTAATTGCAGCAGTCTGGCCGGGTGGAGCAGGTCTTCCGCTTTCAGGCGACCGATGGCCACCGCCACATTCTTCCAGGCCGTGTTCTGGGTCAGGATCGCCCCGACGATGACCTCAAAAGCAGAGTCGCCGGGCCACCAGTGCAGATCTCCGAAGCGATCATGGAGTGTCTCGTAGATATTTAGAAGCGAAGCGCGTTTTTGTGTTGCCTGAGGCATCCTGATCCCGTCACCGGATTATCGGCGCAGCGCAACGTAATAGGTTGTTTTCCCGCGTTTAATGAGCAGTAAAATGCTGTTTTTCGCAGCCGGTTTTGCAATTTCCCGTTGGTACTCCTTCAGCGAACCGACATTGACCTTGTTGACCTGCTGAATGATATCCCGCGGCTGTATGCCCACCTCGTCTGCAGGACTGCCCTCCTCAACATCCGTCACAACGACGCCCTTAAATACGGGAATACCTAACTGACGGGCCGTCTGCGGGGTAATATCCTCAACGTTCATGCCAAACGAAGCCTTCCCTTTACTGCTTTTCATGGCGACCTCCGGCCGGTCCTTTCTTTCGGCAACGGGTACCTGGAAGGTCTTTTCCTGTCCATCGCGTGAAACTTTTACATTGACCTTATCGCCGACATGAAAAGAGGCGATCAGGATCAACAACTGATGGGTATCATTTATATTTTTCCCATTAACTTCCAGAATCACGTCGCCCGGTCGAAGCCCCGCCTGGTCCGCCGGATCGCCCTTGAAGACCTCCGAAATCAGTGCGCCGCTGCGCTGGCCGAGCTTCAGGTTCTTGGCAATATCTTCCGTCACTTCCTGGACGGAAATCCCCATCCAGCCCCGTGTGACCTTCCCTTTGGATTTCAGGTCGGGGAGAATATTCTTGGCCATGCTGATCGGGATGGCAAAGCCGATCCCCTGTCCCTGGGCCACGATGGCCGTATTGACGCCGATCACCTTGCCTTCCATGTTAAACAGCGGCCCGCCGCTGTTGCCTGGATTGATCGAGGCATCCGTCTGGATAAAATTGTCGTAGGGTCCGGCGCCGATGACACGCCCTTTGGCGCTGACGATTCCCGCTGTCACCGTCTGCTCCAGGCCGAAGGGATTGCCGATGGCGATCACCCATTCCCCCACCCTTAATTTTTCAGAGTCGCCGATTTCAACGACAGGAAGGCTGTTGCCGGGTTTAATTTTGATCAGGGCCAGATCCGTTTTGGCATCGCGGCCGATCACATCCGCCTTGTATTCGCGACCATCAGACAGTTTCACCAGAATTTTATCCGCCCGTTCAATCACATGATTATTGGTAAATATATAGCCGTCGGCGCTGATGATGAAGCCGGATCCCAGGCTTCTCTGTTTGAATTCCCGCCTCGGAGTGTCCCCGAAAAATCGATCAAAAAAATCATCGCCGCCAAAGTAACGGTCAAAGGGAGAACCGCCGAAGGGCGACCGCATGCCGCTGCGGATGGTTTTCGTAGTGCTGATATTGACGACTGTCGGCTTCAACCGCTCGACCAGATCGGCGAAGGACACCGATGGCCGGCTGCCGTCAGTGGGAGTTGTCGCTGAGGCTTGCTGCACATCAGGCCCCGGCCCGGAAGGTACAAAGGATGAACGCAGGACCTCGACGACTGAAACGATGAAAAACCCGATCAGGCAGGCCAGCAAAAACATCATGAAGGTTTTCCGACTTTGACTTTCTTTTTTCATGGAATCCTCCCGGACAACAAACGAACTTTTCTATCAGGGCCTTCCCTGACCGGCGGCGCCCCCATAGCGCCCTCGGCAGCCGCTTTTTTCAGATAATATAAACACTTGGGGTCATTTGTCAACTCGACCGCGGCTGCTCCTGGATAACAGGATTGCTTAATCGGCCAATGCCTTCAATTTCAACGCTGATCCGGTCTCCCGCCTTCAGGAACACCGGGGGTTGCCGCGTAAAACCAACCCCTTCCGGCGTCCCCGTCAAAATGACTGTTCCCGGCAGCAGGGTCATGGACTGGCTCAAAAAACTGATAATGCCTGCAATCGGATGGATCATATTGGCGGTATTGGAATCCTGCAGGATGTTTTCCTCATTGAGCGTGGCGCGGATACGAAGCCGGTCCGGATGGGCGATTTCATCCCTCGTGACGAGCCAGGGCCCGAGCGGACAAAAGGTGTCAAAACTTTTCCCGCGTATCCACTGGCCTTTCTGCTTCTCAAGTTGCCAGTCCCTCGCACTGACGTCATTGGCGCAAGTATATCCGAAAACACAGTCCATGGCGTCCGAAGCTTTGACATTTTTTACACGCCTGCCGATAACGATGGCCAGTTCCGCCTCATAGTCCACTTTCCCGGGTCCGGCTGCGGGTAACAGAATCGGCTCCTGATGCCCGATGACGCTGCTGGTCGCCTTCATGAACAGGATCGGATAATCCGGGACAGCCATTTCGGTTTCCTCCGCATGGCGCCGATAGTTAAGCCCCAGCGCCAAGATATTGGACGGCTGCACGGGCGGAAAGAAGCTTTTTATCTTTGCCGTCTCAAGCGTAACATGAAAATCCCAAAAAATATCACCCTCGATAATCCTAACACAGTCCTGCAGATCGACATCGTATTTTCCGTACAATACACGATCATCGTCCGAAAGAAAGCGTATGATCTTCATGATATTAACTCCTTATTTGTCGTTCAGAAAGCCGTGTATGACCGTTTTTCATAAGTCTCCGTCAATGTTTTTTGCTTTTTATTCTGTCCTGTTGTATGGTGAAACAGACCACAGTAACGCGTTGGCCATTATGAACATGCATTCTTTTTTTTACAGATAAAATGGCGCCTGTCGTAGAAAATATCGGCCAGGTCGGAATCGACGTGGGTCGCGCCTTCCATGACACCCTGTCTTTTGCCGGCAGGATCGTCATGAGAATGTTTGATATAAAAACCTACAACAGCGCCACCCGGGCGGTCCTGCTGAACCAGATTTATTTTACCGCGGTGCAGATGTTGCCTCTTTTTCTCGTCGGCTCCATCCTGTTCGGCTCCCTGTTGATCGGCGTCGTCTTTAAGATCATTATGGATCTCGGTCTGGCAAATTACCTGGGCAATATTCTGGTCGGCCTGCTGGTCATTGAACTGGCCCCCTTGATTACGGCGCTGCTGATCGCGCTGCGCTCCAGCTCCGCCATTAATGCAGAGATTGCCGTCATGAAAGTGAACCGGGAGATGCGCACCCTGGAGGCTTTTAACATCAACGTTATCGACTACCTCTTTATTCCCAGAATTGTCAACGGAATCGTTTCCGTGGCCCTGCTGAGCAGCCTTTTTTCCATTGTTGTAGTCGTCAGCGGTTTACTTTTTGCGAATATTTTCTTTGGCATGGGCGCTGCCGTTTATGCCGGTGTCTTGCTGGACTCTGCCAATAGCGGCGATCTGATCCTGTCCATCGTCAAAGCGGCGACTTTCGGGTTTTTTATTACCATGATTCCCATTCGCTCCGGTTTCGCAGCCACAGATGAACTAACCAGCGTCCCCATAACGGTTTTGCGGGGCATGGTCAAGGTTTTTATCGCAATCCTGATCATCGAGGTGCTGTCATTACTGATAAGAATGATTTGAAACTCTTTGCCGGTGAGGCGGCTCTGGAAAGCGAACTGGCAACCTTTTCGAATCGGTATCGGCAGCGCATCGGGATGGTTTCCGAAGATGTGCCGCTCATCTCCAACCTCGATATATGGATCAATATTGCCCTGATCAGGCAGTATCATCAGAATCTCTCCGGTGAAGCGGCACAGGAGGAGGCTATTGGGTACCTGCACAGATATCAGCTTGACACGATCGCCCACAAACGGACCCATGCTCTTACTGCCGAGCAACGATTCCGTGTCATGCTGCTGAGGGCAGCCATGGTGGCAGATGCAGTTATAGTTATCGACCGGCCTTTTAAGCTTCTGCCTGCGCTTCAGGACAGCCGGTTTATCGATGACAGTCTTCAAATCATCGCAGATTTATATGATAAGAGCTGTGTGTTTGATTATCTCTGGTTTAAAGAACGATACAGGATGAGCGATGCCGCGTAGCATTCAGTTCAAAGTGGGTTTGTTTATTATCATTACGTCTGTGCTGATCGTTGCCTTCATCGGCTATGTGGCGTATAAAAAAGGCGTCTTCGCAAAAGAGCATACCTACACCCTCTCTTCGAAATCGGGTGAAAACCTGACGGAAGGGATGCCCGTTGTCTTTTCCGGCTTCAAGATTGGAAGGGTTGATTCACTGGAACTCAACGCAGCCGGCCTTGTCGTGATAAAAATAAAGGTGCCTGATCAGCATATCCGATGGGTCCGTGCAGACAGCGTTTTTATTCTGGAAAAACCATTGATCGGGGCCGCCAGAATCTATGTCGCCACGGCGAATCTTAGCGCGCCTGCGCTGTCTGAGGAAGCCATTCCACAGATCGTTGAGGCCAATGACATTAACGACGCCGTTAAAAGCATTAAACCGATCCTGGAAAAAATCAACAGTATTACGCACCATGTCGAGACATTGACGTCAAATCTGGCGGATCCGGACGGTGATATGACCAAAATCCTGGGCCATGCGAACAAGGCAGCGCAGCGGGTCGACGGGATTCTTAAAAAAGTCGATGCGATGGCGTCAAAAACGGACGAGCAGATTTACGGCAGCCAGGGCGCACTGACACATGTCCAGACCATTCTTAAAGACCTGATCTTCAAGCTGAAAAAAATGGACCCGGTCCTCGACAATATCAACAGGATCAGCGCCGACACGGCGGACACAACCAAAGACATGAAGGCGCTGAGACAGGATATTGACCGGGTGGTCAATGACCTCGACGCCCTGCTCAAAGACATTGACAGGCTCATTCCTCTGAAAAAGGAGGCGCAGTTGAAGCTTCCATGAAAAAAATCTTGTATTTCCTGGCCTGTTTTCTTTTACTTGCGGGATGCAGCACAAAAGCCGTCCCGGACTGGATCAAAACGAGCCACACTCAACTTGAAAGCTATAAAACGTATTCCTTGCAGGGCCGGGATCGTCTCGCTGAAATAAGCTTTCAAAAAACAGTCTCGGAAATAAAGTCCGGCGGCGACTTACGGCTTCTGCAGATCGCCTATCTTACCCGATATGCCTTGCAGGCCGCGGTCCTCGAGAGCTTTGACGACCAGGACTATCGCAAACTGGAGGCCGTCGAACCGCATCCCGAAAACATTTATTTCCACGCATTTTTGCAGGGCGCCTTCGACCGGGTGGATGAACAATCCCTGCCCCCGCAATACAGGCAATTTCTGCGTGCCTGTAAGAACGGGAAACAGTCAGACATCGACCTCGCGATCACGGCGATAGAAGATCCGCTGTCCAGGCTGATTGCATCCGGTCTGGCCGTTCAAAAACAGCTTTATCACGAAAGGACGCTCAATACCGCCATCCGGACAGCCGCCGAACAGGGCTGGAAAAAGGCCCTGCTGGTTTATCTGAAAAAGCTGCGGGATTTTTATGTATCGATAAACGAACAGAAAAAGGCGGATGGGACGCAGCAAAGAATCGACCTGATCAAATAATCGAGACCGACGAAAAAAGCTTCACCACGTCTCAATAATCTTCTCCGCGAAGAGGACGACATGTTGTAATCATGATATATGACATGCCGTTAACGCAATCTCTGGAAAGGCAGAAAACATTTGATTCGCCGCTTACGAACCATTTTTCGCCGGTTATGCAATGCTTTCTAAGCATATGATCTCCGGCATCTCTTTGTAAAGTCAACGAAGATCGACCAAAGCCGATCGCCTGAGACACAAAGTCAGGTGATTTTATCTCTGTACCCTTGCAACTTCTTCCCCTTCTCATTCAACAGAAATTTTCGCCTGAGGGCGAGGGGGTTTCAGGGGGACGATAAAACAGCTTTCAACGCCGGAGGGCAGGGACAGCACGCATCCAGCTGCATCGGTTCCAGGACGGGTCCACATCGGGAACCCGTCTTTCATCGAGCGGAGAAAGCCCACACTTGCGCGCAAAATAGCGGTGAAACGCCACAGAGCCGGTCAGCTCCGGATGGAATACCGTGACCAGCACCCGATCACTTTCCGCGGCGGCAATATAATCGTCTATCTTCAGGAGCGCGACGACCCCCGGACCTGTCCGCCGGATTTGGGGGGCCCGGATAAAGGTCAGGGGAAGGGGGCAGGCAGAAAGCTTGGGGATCACCGCTGTGGCCGTGAAGCTGTCGAGCTGGCTGCCGAATTTGTTGCGTTCGATGTCCATATCGATCAGGCCCAGATGGGATGATTCGCCGATAACGATGTCGGCCAGAAGAATGGCGCCGGCGCAGGTGCCCCAGATGTTCATGCCCTGCGCAAATGCTGACTTGATGGCGTCGTCAATGCCGAAGATGCTCATCAACCGGGAAAGACAGGTACTCTCGCCGCCGGGGATAATCAGGCCCTTGAGGCTCAGGATGTCGGCCGGCGTCTTTACGGGGCGTCCTGAAATACCGATCCGTTCCAGATGCTCGATATGCTCGAAAACACCCCCCTGAAGATCGAGGATACCGATGGTTTCTTCCGTCTTCTCAAGACTTTCAAGAGCGCTACGGACCGCCATCGCACGTCCATTACCAGCCGCGACCGGCGAGCAACTGGCCTTCGGGGATTTCCGATATTTCCAATCCCGGCATGGCCTCGCCGAGCCCGATGGAAGCCGCCAGGATTTTTTGCGGATCATTGAAATAGGCCGTGGCTTTGACAATGGCGCGGGCGCGCAGCAAAGGATTGGCGGATTTGAAAATGCCCGACCCCACAAAAACGCCGTCACAGCCGAGCTGCATCATCAGGGCGGCGTCGGCCGGCGTGGCGAGCCCGCCAGCGGCAAAATTCACGACCGGCAATCGTTTCAATTCCCGGACCTTTAGGGCCTGCTCGTAGGGCATGCCGTTGGCCTTGGCAAACCCCGTCACTTCTTCGAGGGGCATGTTGATGAGTTGACGGATTTCCCGGTTCATGGCGCGCATATGGCGGACAGCCTCGACCACGTTTCCGGTTCCAGCCTCGCCTTTCGTCCGGATCATGGCGGCCCCTTCCGCGATGCGCCGCAGGGCCTCGCCGAGGTTACGAGCGCCGCAGACAAAAGGAATGGCGAATTTTGTCTTGTCGATATGACACTCCTCATCTGCCGGCGTAAGCACCTCGCTTTCATCGATATAATCGATTTTCAGCGCCTCCAGAATCTGTGCTTCCACAAAATGGCCGATCCGCGCCTTGGCCATGACCGGGATCGATACGGCCTTTTTGATTTCCACGATCATTGCGGGGTCGGACATGCGGGCGACGCCGCCCTGCCGGCGAATATCAGCAGGAACGCGCTCCAGGGCCATCACGGCCACCGCACCCGCCTCCTCGGCAATCCTGGCCTGCTCCACATTGGTCACATCCATGATGACGCCGCCTTTGAGCATCTGCGCCAGTTGGACATTCAGTTCATATCGTTTTGAGTCCACTGATTCTTGCCTCCCTTTTATCCGAAGTTCTCGGTGACTTCTACACTTGAAATTATAATCACGTCAAGTCCAATAATCAAGGCCCACGCCAATTTCACCATTGCATTCTCATTTTCACGCCTTGCTTGTCCAGAAACGCCTTTATTGCCGGTATCGCATAGGTCTTGTAATGAACCATCGAGGCGATCAGGGCGGCATCGGCCCGACCCCGGGTCAGCACATCGAGCAGATGCTCCGGCCGACCTGCCCCGCCCGAGGCAATGACAGGAATCCGCACATTCGAGGAAATCAAAAAGGTCAGGTCGATTTCATAGCCGTCCTGTGTCCCGTCGGCATCGATCGAGTTGAGACAGATTTCTCCGGCGCCCAGGCGTTCGGCTTCCTTCGCCCACCACAGGGCGTCAATCCCCGTGTATGTCCTGCCGCCTTGTATGACCATTTCATACCCGCTTGGAATCGCTTCGCTGCGTTCAACGCTCTTGACGTCCATCCCCAGCACGAGGCACTGGCTGCCAAAAGCCTTGGCGCCGTCGGCAATGAGCCGCGGATTGAGCACCGCCTCCGTGTTGACGCTCACTTTCTCGGCGCCGGCGAGGATCACGCTCCGCATGTCCTCCACAGTGCGGATTCCCCCGCCCACCGAGAAGGGGATAAAGATCGTTTCCGCAACGCGCTTCACCACATCAATCATGATGTCGCGGCCGTCGGAAGACGCTGTAATATCATAAAAAACGATCTCGTCGGCGCCTTGTTCATAGTATGCCCGGGCCGCCTCCACCGGATCGCCTATATCAACATTCCCCTGAAATTTTATGCCCTTGGTCAGCAGTCCGTTGCGCACATCCAGGCAGGGAATGATTCTTTTACTGAGCATCACGGCCTCCCCAACGGCAGAAGTTCTCTAGAATCCGCAGCCCCGGACGCCCGCTCTTCTCCGGGTGAAACTGAACCGCCACGAGATTGTCGCGGGCAATGGCCGAACAGAAACGCAGCCCATAGTCGGTCCATCCGAGAATCCATGCCGGGTCATCCGGCGCCGGGTAGTAGGAATGCACAAAGTAAAAGGCAGCCTCCTGCTCGACATTCTTGAACACGGGATGGGGTTTCGTAAAGACGACTTCATTCCAGCCCATATGGGGGATCTTCAGGGGCAGGCCGTCCTGTTGCAGCGTCTGCGGAAACAGACGGACAGAGCCCGGAACGATTCCCAGGCAGCGTGTCTGGTTTTCCTCGCTGTATTCAAAGACCACCTGTGTGCCCAGGCAAATCCCGAGCAGCGGTTTGCCGGCGGCGACAAGGCTGCGTATCTGCTGATCCAGGCCGGTTTGGCGCAGGTACGCCATGGCTTCACCGGCGGCGCCGACGCCCGGGAATATCACATGACTGGCCTGTTGCAGGACTTCCGGACTATCCGTAATCTGAAAAGGCTGGTTCAGATAATACAGCGCCCGGGCAACGCTGGTCAGGTTCCCAGCACGATAATCAACGATGGCTATCATCTCTTTATCTTCCCTTTGTTTCACGTGAAACACATATTGATACATGAGAAAAATGGCTTCGCCGCGGCTCAAAATCTTTTCCGCTGAGGAGGACACGACTTCGTCATGTCCCCCTCGACCAGACGTAAGCATTATTCATGACAAACCGAAAACGTCATCTCTGGAAAGGCGGAAAACATTTGATTCGCCGCTAGCGAACCATTTTTCACTGGATATGCAAAGCCCTCCATTTTTAAGTCAGCGATTATACAAATCCCTTATATCATAGAAAGCTTTGTTATCGCAAAATTCATGCAAGTGCATGATGGCATCCCTGATGGCTGTCGCGCCTTTTGAGTTCACGATCAATGGCGTTAAGAACCTCCATCTTGTTGGCCGCCCATTGCGGTGCGAGAAAGATGTCTCTGTAACCGTCCGCGGTCAAGCGCTGGATCACCATCTCCGGGGGCAGGATTTCCAGAATGTCACAGACCGTACGGACATACTCGTCCCGGGTCATCAGGGCGATCAGGCCGTCTTCGTATTGCTTCCCCAGGACCGTTCCCCGCAGCGCCAGCAACGCATGAATTTTAATGCCCTGGATCGGGAGCGCCGCGAGGAACCCTGCCGTCTGAAGGATGTCCTCGCGCGATTCACCCGGCAGTCCGACGATGATGTGGGTACAAATCTGAATCTTTTTGCCGGCGGCCCGCTGTACGGCATTGACAAAAACGTCCTGGGAATGCCCGCGGTTGATCATATTCAGTGTCCTGTCATGCATGGATTGCAAGCCAAACTCCAGCCAGACATGATGATCCTGCGCATAGCCCTCAAGCAGCCGCATCACGGGATCGGGGACACAGTCGGGACGCGTCCCCACGGAAAGGCCGATGACATCCTCCTGCGCCAGGGCCTCGTCATAGAGGCGCTTCAGGTGATCCAGCGAGCCATAGGTATTCGTAAAAGTCTGAAAATAGGCGATGAACCACCCGGCCCCGCGGCACTCGCGGTAATAGGCCTTGCCCTGCGCAATCTGTTCCGAAACAGAGGGAAGCGGTCCCGCCTGACGCAACCTTGACCCCCGTCCGTCGCAATAGATGCAACCGCCCGTGGCCATCGCGCCGTCCCGGTTGGGACAGGTAAACCCGGCGTCGATGGGTAGTTTATAGACCCGACTGCCAAACCGGTTGTTCCAGTAGCTCTTCAGGTCATAATATCGTTTCGTGTTGTTCCAGAACGCCGGCTTTGCCACGACCGCCTCTTTTTTGTTGTATTTTTCCTGTTAATACTATTAAATTGTCGCCGTGACTGCAAGCATTTCCCAGAATCCTGAATCGAGATCTTGGCATAACCGATGAAAAAATGGTTCGCAAGCGGTGAATGAAAGATTTTTCGACTTTCCAGAATCTTGACTTATTTATTGATTTCATACATGTTTAAGCCTGACCATATTTCAAGCGAAAAAGATTTTGAGCCGCAGTGAAGCCATTTTTCATCGGTCTCGAATCATTATATGAAAGGCAGTGCCCGGAGGATTGGCTTTGCATAGGAATTACGATGTAATCGTCGTCGGCGGCGGCCATGCGGGCTGTGAAGCGGCCCTGGCGGCGGCGCGCATGGGCTGTGAAACGCTTCTGTTCAATATAAACCTGGATTCCGTGGCCCTGATGTCCTGCAATCCCGCCATCGGCGGCTTGGCCAAGGGCCAGCTCGTCAAGGAAGTGGACGCCCTGGGCGGCGAGATGGGCCGGATCGCCGATCTGACTGCCGTTCATTTCCGCCTGCTCAACGCCTCCAAGGGGCCGGCAGTGCAATCCTCCCGGTTCCAGTGCGACAAGCAGCTCTACCGTCTGGCCATGAAGTCTGTGGTGGAAAAGGAAAAGCGCCTCCATCTGAGACAGGGCCTCGTGACAGGACTGATTATCGAGGGAGAAAAAATCATCGGCGTTGTGGATCAGACCGGTCTTTTTTTCGGCGGCAAGGCGGTGATCATCACTACGGGGACCTTCCTGAACGGCTTGATCCACATTGGCACAGCCAGCCATCCGGCCGGTCGGGCCGGCGAAATAGCCTCGCTGGAACTGGCTCAATCTTTGCGGTCGCTGGGTTTTGAAATGGGGCGCATGAAGACCGGCACACCGCCGAGGCTGCGGGCCTCCACAATTGACTTTTCCATCCTGGAGCGTCAGGACAGTGATCCCGATCCGGAACCCTTTTCCTACCGGACGCAAAAACTGAGGGAAGAACGCCTGCCTTCCTATTTTAGTTATACCACAGCCCAAACCCACCGGCTGATCGGTGAAAACATCCGCCTGTCCCCCTTGTACTCCGGCGCCATTCAGGGAATCAGCGCCCGCTACTGTCCCTCCCTCGAAGACAAGGTGGTGCGCTTTGCCGATAAGGGAAGGCATCCCGTTGTGCTGGAATTTGAAGGTCTGGACACAGAAGAAATCTACGCCAAGGGCCTGGGCAACAGCATGCCGCCGGAGCTGCAGGAACAAATTGTCCGCAGTGTCCCCGGCTTGGAGCAGGCGGAGATCATGCGCAGCGCCTACGCCATCGAATATGATTTCGTCCAGCCCACCCAGCTCCGCCCGACGCTGGAAACAAAAATAATTGCGGGACTTTACCTGGCCGGTCAGATCAACGGAACCTCCGGCTACGAAGAGGCCGCCGCCCAAGGGCTCTGGGCGGGCGTGAATGCGGCCCTGGCCGTCCAGGGCAGACCGCCCTTTGTTCTGGATCGTTCCGATGCCTATATCGCCGTCATGATCGATGATCTCGTGACGCGCGGTGTCGACGAGCCCTACCGCATGTTTACCTCCCGGGCCGAATACAGGTTGATCCTGCGGGAAGACAACGCCCTGATCCGCCTGATGGGCAAAGGGCATGCACTGGGCCTCATTCCAGACGACGCCCATGAACACCTGAAAGACAGTGTTCGCCGGATCAGCGACGGGCTGGAGCGCCTGTCTGCAACCCGGATCTTTCCCGTTGACGACACCAACCGTACACTCCAGGAAATGGGCACGGCTCCGATCCGGAATCCCGTGACGCTTTTTCAGCTCCTGAAGCGGGAAGAGGTGGCTTATGACGACCTGAAACCCTTTGCAGGCTGGGCGCCGATTGCGGACCGGATGGTCAAAAAGCAGATTGAAATCGAGGCCAGGTACGAAGGGTACATCAAGCGTCAGCGCGAGGCGGTCCAGAAAATGAAGGCGCTTGAAGCTGCGAAGATTCCGGTCGGCATCGATTACCAGGCCATTCCGAGCCTTTCCAATGAGCTGAAAATGAAGCTCGCCAGGATTGAGCCCGCGACGATCGGACAGGCCCAGCGCATCCCCGGCATGACCCAATCCGCTCTGACCGCCGTCCTGATCTTCGTCAAAAAGATGGAATTGCAGGCGCAACAGAAAAAAGATCCCTAACGACAATAGATCAAAACATGGAGGAGTTGAGAAAATGGAAAATAGAAACGATATCGTCATTGTCAGTGCCGTCCGGACGCCTTTCAGCCGGTTTGATTCGGCCATGGCCGGAATTCCCAGCATTGATCTCGGCATGGTGGTTATGAAAGAGGTCATCAACCGGGTCGGCGTAAAACCGGAGGAAGTGGACGAGATCTATTACGGAAGCTGCGTCCTTGCGGAACTCGCCCTCGAAACCGATGTGCCGGCAAGGCAGGCGACGTTGCTGGCAGGTTTTCCGGCGGAAAACATCTCGGTCACCCTTGACCGGGCCTGCTGTTCGTCATTGACCACCCTGAGGCTGGGGGCGGTCTCCATGATGGCCGGGATCTCCAAAACGGTCATGTCCGTGGGCTCCGAGAACATGCCCCGGATGCCCCACCTGGCGCCGGGATTGAGACAGGGCGTGAGGATCGGCCATATCAAGCTCATTGATGGGCTCTTTGAACTCGGCTACACGGCAAAAGGCTTCAACCCCGTGGCGCTGGACGCGGGCGAAGTGGCCGTCGAATACGGCGTGACACGCGAAATGCAGGACGAATGGGCCACCCGGAGTCAGGACCTCTGCCTGAAGGCCTATGCCGACGGGAAGTTGAAGATCGGGGAGGAATTGACGCCGATCGTGATCCCGCAGAAAAAGGGCGATCCCATCATTATCGACAAAGATGAATCCCCCCGCAAGACCAGTGTCGAGGCGCTCTCAAAGCTCCGGACGGTTTACGGAAGTCCCACCGTCACACCGGGCAATGCGCCGCCCCTCAGCGCGGGCTCAAGCGCGATACTGCTCATGACGCGGGAACAGGCGGCGAAGAAGGGACTCCAGCCGCTTGCAACGGTTGTGGCCATCGTATCTTCCGCAACGGACCCCCGCAGGATCGCCGTGATCCCGGCTTACACCATCCAGAAGGCTCTCGGCAAAGCCGGGCTGACGATCGACGATATGAATCTGATCGAGATCAATGAGGCCTTCGCCGCCGTACCGCTCGTTTCAACGAAGATCCTTGCGGACGGAGACGAAAAGAAATGGAAGGCGATCCAGGATAAAACAAACGTGAACGGCGGGGCCATCGCCCTCGGCCATCCCGTCGGGGCAAGCGCCGGCCGGATTACCATGACCCTTGCCTACGAGCTCCAGCGAAGGGGCGGCGGGTACGGTGTCGCGGCAATCTGCGGAGGGCTTGCACAGGGCGAGGCCGTCATTCTCAAGGTCTGACAGAAGGTACGTATAGCAAATACTAATGTTCGCTCTGAGTGACCTCAAAGAAGTCACAATTCCTGGCAGCGGGCCGCCAAAGTCCCGGATGTTGACACTGGGAATATTTGATGAAGTGTTCTTCAAGCAGTCGCTGGAAGCCCTGAGTCATTTTGCGTGAGGATTTTTTGCGGGATATAAGATCCCCCCCTTGCCCATATTGGTGGATGATCCGTTTGGATCAGGGCAAGGGGGGATCAGTCATTCCGACTTTGCAGGATTATTATCTTCCTTCTTTTTCTTTTTTTCCTTGCCCTCAGCGGGGGCTTCCTTTACCTTCTTCTCTTCTTTGATGGCTTCCGGTTCTTTCGGGGGGGCAGCTGCCTTTTCCGCCTTCATCCTTGCCAGTTCGGCCGTTTTCTTTTCATTGGCGTCAATGGTCTTCAGCCTGTTGTTGATAGCCTCGATATTTGCCCGCAATTTTTTGACGAGCGCATCTTTGTCTATCTCACGAGATTCGATCCCCTTTGATAATAGGAGAGCCAGCCGATTTTTCAGATTCCGTTCGAAAGACACCTTTCTTCCGTTTTGCGCCTGCCTATGCTTTGATCCCATATTTTCCTCCCTCTTTCTGTAAATATGGCTTCATCCAAAACCATGGAAAATCAGGGACACTCCCCTATTAATTACAGGGTCACCTCCCTTGTTTATCATTATCTGAAAGTTCGCATATTTATCAAAACATTACAACCCAATACTTCAGAAGAAAGACATCTTTCAGAAGCGGGCAAACCCCGGATGAACCTGTTTCAGACGATAACCTTGACATAAGTGATTTTCGCATCGCCGGGGGCGTAATAATCGGGCAGGTACGCCGCCTGATGGTAGCCCCGGGCTACATATAACCTCCGGGTGGGCTCGTACTGGGCCCGGCCGGAAGTATCCATATAAATCTGACGACCCCCTTTCTCCTGGATCAGTGATTCGCACATCGCCAGAAGCTTCCGGCCTATGCCTTGCCCCTGAAAATCAGGATAGACGGCCATCCAATAGATATCATAACTGTGGAGAGTCGCCGGACAAGGGCCATAAACAGCATAGCCGATCACCGCTCCCTGAGATTCGACAAACAGAAAATGATACCCGCTCGCCTCGCCCTTTGTAAGGCACTCCTCCACGAGTTCGACGGCAACGTCGGTTTCATCTCCGGAAAAATATCCCGTGGCTTCCACGATCTTTCTGACCGTTGTACGGTCAAACTCTCGGACATCCTGTCGAAAGGTGATATTCAAATCCATAACTCTCATATATCGGTGATGATCCGCTCAATCACGCCGTTGAATCTCAGTCCCGCGCGTTTCGCGGCCGCATTGAAACCGGCGTCCGGAGACAGACAGGGATTGGTGTTGATCTCCAGAATCCAGGGCCTTCCCGCCTGATCCACGCGAAAATCAACCCGCGCATAGCCCTTCAGGTCAAAAAGCCGCCAGCATTCCAGTGCCATATCCGTCAATTTCTGCAGGAGCGGCGCGTCTTCGACAGGGAAATCAAAGGTGCGAGGCGTGTGCTGATACTCAAAGGAATCTTCATCCCACTTTGCCCGGTAACCCACAACATGGAGCTTGCCCGGTGGATAGTCGTCAAAACGAATCTCCGCTGGGGGCAGGACCTCCGGCCCGTCCTGACCGGCAAGCAGCGACAGGTTGAATTCCCGGCCCGTGATGAAGGCCTCGGCAAAGCAGGCGCCCCCGAGCCACTCCCTTTTTGCTTTCATGATTTTATGAAGTTTTTTTTCATTCTGGACAGATACGATGGAATCCTCATCCAGACCCACGGAAGCATGTTCCCAGACGGACTTGATTACATAAACACCCGGCGTAAAGGGATTGGCGCCCGGATCATCAGGGGAAAGCCAGGGTGGTGTATCCAGTCCGCTCATCTGCATGAACTTTTTCGCCAGAAGCTTCTGGGAGGTGACGAAGATTGCCTCGGTCCTTGCGCCCGTATAGGGTATGTTCAGGTAATCGAGGATTGACGGCGCCATGTGGATCAGACGGCCCTGCCCCAGAATCGATTCGACCAGGTTGAAGGCAAAATCGGGTTGAAGGACGTTCAGATGATCGATGAGTCGTGAAAAATCGGCGGAAACAGCAATAACGGTGGGTTTATAGCCCTGCTCGGCAAGCGACCGGGAAACATGCCTGGCCTGGACCAGGACATCCTGCTCATCCCGGCCGGCGCCCTCGGGAACTTCAGCATGCAGAACAACTGCTTTCATCACGCAACCCCTGTCATTCAAACGGCTCTTTTTATCCACCCCCGGTGCTTCCTGCTGCTGGAAGAGGGAATGGGCGATTCCAGAAGAAAATTCCTTTTTGTATCCCTGTCACTTTACTTCTGATTTCAGGCGCTTGAGCGCCGAGCACATGATCATATCGATGAGCTGCAAAAAGGTTTTTCCCATGAGACCGAATATAATGGGCAGGTCCGAATGCTGTGGATGCAGCCCGGCCAACGGATTGACTTCCATGAAGTTAGGCCGCCCGGTGGCGTCGCTGCGAAGATCCATGCGGCCCGCATCCCGGCAGCCCAGACCACGCCACGCCGCAAGCGCCGTTTCGCCTGCCTGTCCGGCCTCGCTGTCATCGGCCAGGCGATATTCCACGAGCGCCGCAAAGTTTTCCTTGTTCAAGTAGGAATAGACGTCCTGTTCGGCCTGGGGCTTCAGAACGACCTCCATGACTTCGGTGGCAAACGCATCTGTCCCCGTGCCGATGATCCCAACGGTAAACTCCCGGCCGGGAAGAAATGTCTCGACCAGCACGGGCTGCTGAAAGGCGGTCAGCAACGACCGGCAAACCCGTTCGAGGTCCGCCCGCGTTTCGATCTTCGAGGCCGCGGTGATCCCCTTGCCCGTCCCCTCTGCGACCGGCTTGGCGAAAAGCGGAAGGGGAAGCCGGATACCTTGAATCTGATCTTCTTTTTCAATTACGGCAAAATCGGGGGTTGGGATCCCAATATCTCGGATCACGTGCTTGGCCATGCCCTTGTGCAGGGTCAGCGACAAAACGAGGACATCGGAAAAGGTATAGGGGATGTCGAAGGCCTCGAGCAGCGCGGGAACCTGAGCTTCCCGGCCGAATCCCCTGAGACCTTCCGCAATGTTGAAAACCATGTCCCAGCGGTCGCCAGCAACGAGCCTGCGCGCCAGCGACCGGATATGGCCGATGCAATCGGTCTCGAAACCAAGCTCTTTCAGGGCTTGTTCGATGGCGTCGATGGTTACGGGGCTATCGAACTCCGCCGTTTCCTCCTCGCCATAGCCCTCGGCCAGATAGTCGTCCCGCAGATCATAAGTCATGCCGATTTTCAAATGACGGGAGCTCAATGGATGTCTCTGCGGCTGACCTGACGGTCCGGATAGCGGTACAACCGGCCCTGGAAATTTCTCAGCACCAGATCGCCATCCTCGTGTCCAAGCGTATATTGGGGCAGCAGGGGAATTTTGCCGCCGCCGCCGGGCGCGTCAACCACGTAGGTCGGGACGGCATAGCCCGTTGTGTGTCCCCGCAGCCCCTCCATGATCTCCAGGCCTTTTCCCACCGGCGTGCGGAAATGCGAGGAGCCGGGAATGGGGTCGCACTGGTACAGGTAGTAGGGCTTCACACGGATCTGCAGGAGACCATGCATGAGCTGTCTCATCGTTTTGAGATCGTCGTTGATTCCAGACAGCAGCACCGTCTGGCTCCCCAAGGGGATCCCCGCGTCAGCCAGGCGGGAGCAGGCCTGCGCCATCTCCGGTGTGATTTCGTCGGGATGCGTCACATGGATGCTGATCCATAAAGGATGAAAACGTTTGAGGAGCCGGATCAACTCCGGTGTGATACGCTGGGGAATGACGACCGGCGCCTTGGTTCCGATGCGCAGCATCTCCACATGAGGAATACGCCGCAGGCGGGACAATAACCATTGCAGCTTCTTGTCGGACAACGTCAGTGGATCGCCGCCTGAGAGCAGCACGTCCCGGATCTGGCTGTTTGCAGCGATATAGGCGATCGCCTTATCCCACAGATCCATCTGAAAGGGGTGTTCGCCCTGGTGGCCCACAAGGCGGGAACGCGTGCAATAACGGCAATAGGTGGAACAAAAGTCCGTCACCAGGAAGAGTACACGGTCCGGATAGCGGTGAACGATGCCCGGAACGGGGCTGTCCAGTTCTTCCGCCAAAGGATCATCCGCCTCGCCTTCGCTGCGAAAACATTCATCGATTGACGGAACGACGCAGCGGCGCAGGGGATGCCCGGTATCTTCATCATTCAGGAGGCTCGCATAATAAGGCGTGATGGCGACCGGCAGAGATCCGACATGTCCCAGCATGGCATGGCGCTCGTTTTCGGAAAGCCTGAGAATGCGATCCAGGGCCTGGACATCGCGGATCCGGTTGCGGAGCTGCCATTGCCAATCGTGCCACTGCTCGTCGGTAATGTCCGGATAGAAACGCTCTCGGAAGGCCTGGGATCGTGAGCTGTCCTGATAACGGGGGGAAACGCGGGAAACAGCCGCCCCGGCCACCGGCTGGGGAGACTGCGGAGGTGATGCTGAAAAAAGGTCGTATGTCCGTCTTTTGTGACTTTTGAAATCGAGAAGCCCTGTCAAGCTGCCTGGAGGTTCATCCTCCTCATTGAAAAGGGTTTCGTTTTCCATGAAGTCAGCCTCCTCTTTTTTATTACAAAACAATGAGGGCAAAACGTGCCGCTCATGACTTCTTTATCGCTCAAACCCCTTTCTCCGAAACGGCTCAAAAAAAGGCTGTTGACCTGTTGATCGTGAGATTTGAATTTCCTACCGATTCTCACAACTTCAATTATTTTTCGCATTACATTTATTATTTCTTCCTGTCAACATTTTTTTCACATTATTTTGCTTTTTTTTCAAAAAAAAGTTGCTGCTGAGTTTTGTATTTTTTTGAAGTTGAATCAGAAGAAAAAAATGCCCACTTTCGCTCTGAAAATGAAGAGCATAAATTCCAGAGAGTAATTTCCCTTGACACAAGGCATGCCTCGTCTACAATTCAACCGAAAAAAGCGGAAGGATGAAACAGCGCATGCCGGAACTTCCGGAAGTAGAAACGCTTTGCCGCCAGTTGCAACAGATGATCCTGGGCGCCGTCATTGAGAAACTGGTCATTCTGGACAACAAGCTCGGCCATCCGGAAAACGTGGCCGGCCTTCACGTCCGCTCCGTTGAGAGGCAGGGTAAGTTTCTGCTCATCCGCCTCGATCAGGACCGCACCCTGCACCTGCATCTGCGCATGTCCGGACGGCTTTTATGGCAGGACCATACGGACAGACTGCCCGCGCACAGCCGTTTCATGATCCGGTTTCCACGCGGAAGTCTTGTCTGCGTCGATCCGCGACGCTTTGCCACACTTGCCTTGGACGACACTAAAGAACGGACGGCGCCGGTCCCCGATCCCCTGAAGGCGTTCAGCGCCGCGAAACTGCGGACAGTCGCGCAGGGCAGGCAGGCGCCCGTCAAATCCTTCCTCTTGAATCAGGCCGTCGTTGCCGGCATCGGAAATATCTATGCCTGTGAAATGCTCCACAAGGCGGCCGTCGGCCCCGCGCGCAGAGCCGGCAGCCTGTCGCCGGCGGAATGGCGGAGAATCGCGCGTGCCGGTAAGGCCATCCTGCGCCATGCCACGGAATGCCGGGGGACTTCGATCTCCGACTGGCGCGACCTTTACGGAGAAAAAGGGGAATACCAGCATCATCTGGCGGTGTACGGCCGGGAGGGGCTTCCGTGCACACGCTGCGCAGACAACATACGAAGAATCGTCATCGGCGGTCGGGGGACTTATTACTGCACCGCGTGCCAGCCGTGAAGGAACGGTGATGCGATGTAAAGCACTGCACTCGTAAATGATCCCTTCGGAGATCCCGGGGTGTACGTGGAATGCCGATACCGCCATGAGTCGCTGCTGTTCGACTTTGGCGATCTGCACCGACTTCCGCCCCGCAAGCTTCTAAAGGTCGATTATATCTTCGTGTCGCACACCCACAAGGACCATTCCATCGGTTTTGACCATCTGCTGAGGCTGTGTCTGGGCCGGGACAAGCCTGCATCTGTCAGCGGCGTCTTTCTCATTTACCTGGCCGCCCGGCAGGCCGGCGCCCTGTCAAGGCAGACACAGATAAAGGCATGGTTCCCTTGCACTTTTCGCCGAAATACAGGAGCATGTCGCATGTCCTGACCGAGGAGGCTGACGGCGTCGAAACGATAGGTATAGGTAAAATTTCTTTTTTGACTTTTACTGCAGATGTGTTAAGCTCCCTGCAAATCTTATATTCAGGAGGCAGATATGTTGAAGAAGCGTAAGGTATTGTCCTTGTTGTGTGTGTTGGCGGCCTTTTCCTTTGCACTGGTAATTGGCTGCGCGCAGCCGCCCACGGAGGAAATGGCCAAGGCGGACAAGGCTATCGCGGATGCCAAGACCAAGGAAGCGAATCTGTATGCACCGGATGCCTTGAAGAAGGCTGAGGATGCGTTCAAGAAGGCGAAAGACCAGATCGCGGCAAAGCAGTACAAGGAAGCGAAACAGGTAGCCATCGATACGGTTGCTCTTGCCCAGCAGGCCATTGCGGGCGTAGAAGCAGGCAAGGCGAAGATGAAGGAAGACGCTGCCAAAGTGATTGCGGATGTGGAGAAGGCGCTTGATGAGTTGAAGACCGACGTTGCCATGGCGATCAAGAAGAAAGTGCCCGTTCCGCAAGAAGAAGTTCATACCGCAATCGGAAAATGGGGGGTTGATCTGGCTACATTGAAAGACAAGCTCCAGGGCGGAAAAATCAGCGAAGCCTTCGGCGAACTCAAAGCCATGATGACGAGCGTCAGTGCCAAGAAAGAAGATATTGTCAAACTGGTGGCTTCTGCGCCGGCAGCTCCGGAAAAAAAGAAAATGAAGTAAGACGTTTTGCACTGTCAACCAGTCAGTCAAGCGGGGAGGGTTACATTCCTTCCCGCTTCCGCATTCGTCAGCAAGACGCCCCCCCACTCCTAAAATGAAAAAACGCACACATCTCCGCCATATAGGGATTGCCCTTGCACTCACGTTGCTGTTCATTGTATCGCATCTGGCCGCCGCCGCCCTTTCTTCTGCGGAATCTCGCAAATCGATCAATGATGCGGCTCTGCGTCTGGTGCATTTTTGCAAGGACCCGAAAGGGGGCTTCGACGAACACGATGTCGCGACACTGGTGGACTATGTGTTAAGCGCGAAAAATAACCGGACGCATGTCCTGCCGGAATCCACAGGCTGTCCCGGAGCCTATCAGGAATTCGACACGAAGATCGTCTTTCCGCGATTCATGGAGTATTCCTTCAATGCACGCATCCCCTCGGTTGTCACGAGACCCTCTTCCTTGCGATATTCCCTCTGGCGTGATCCGAAGGGCAGGGTCCAGAGATTGCCCAACAGTTGGGGACCCATTCTCCAGGCTGGGAAACCGCTTATCCTGCACGGTTTACAGCATGACTCGAACACTCCCGACCTTACGACCGGCGTCTATTACGAATACGATCTCAAAAGGACGCTCATCCTGACCCATTACAAGGGACGTCCGGTCCTGGTTTCCATATCAAAGCAGATCGACAGGTCCGGGGTCGGGGAAAAAGGGTTTATTCTGGGCAATGACAGCGACTGGAACTACTACTATTCGGGGGAACCCGGCTCTGCAAAATCAGGCCTCGGCTGGGTTAAATCTTACATCTACGATTATTTTTCCATTACCATCTATGTGGAATCAGGCGCAACGCATGCCAAGCTCAGGACCGGCGTCTTTCAATGGATCAGAGCCGGCTGGTCGGGCATTAATTTTGTTCAGCCGAGCCATATTATCAGCGGTATGGAACGCTTTGCGCGCAACAACAGGATTGTGCTGGAATCGCCTCATCTGCCCGATCCGAATCAGATGATCGCTGCCTACCAGGGGCTTTCGAAGATGCCGGCGAATGATTTAACAAGCAAATATAAAGCGTTACAGCAGGCGCGGCGGGCTTTAGCCCTTCGGGGCGGTAAAATCGGCCAAGAGAAAGCGGGGGAACCCGCCTCCATTGCCAAGACATCGAAAGAACAAATGGTGGAAGAGCTGATGCTGGAGTACCTCAAGGGAGCCCTCGGAAAACCGACGCCGCTGAGCGCGGAATTTACGGATCGTATCTCCTCCTTATGAAGCCCAAGCATATCCTTGCCGGTCTGATCACGCTGTTGATCATCATGATGATCGGCGCCCCTGCGCGGGCAACAGAGAAAACGACGCTTCGAAAAATCAGGAGCCTGGTGCAAAAAGGATCGGTGATGCTGACGAGCGAAACCGGGGAAAGGCTCGTTTCGATCAATGCCGACAAAGTCTTTGTTCCGGCCTCGATCATCAAGATTCTCACGGCGATGGTTGCACTGGATCTCCTCGGAAACGATTTCCGATTTTCAACCGGGTTTTATACGAACGCACAGGGCGACCTGGCCATCAAGGGCTTCGGCGACCCTTTTCTGGTTTCCGATGAAATCCGGATCATCGCGCAACATCTCAAGAAAAGCGGAATCAGCCGGATCAATCGGATCATGCTCGATCAGTCCTATTTCGCCGAGGATCTTGCGATCTCGGGCCTTTCGAATACAAACAATCCGTACGATGCCGTCAATGGCGCCCTCGTAGTCAATTTCAATACAATTCATGTCAGAAAAGAAACATCCGGAAAGGTTGTTTCCGCGGAAGCGGAGACGCCCCTGACGCCGGTTGCGATCGCAAAGGCGGCCGTAATTCCCCGGGGAAAGACGGAGCGGATCAACCTCTCGGCAAATAAAGCCGATTGCAACCGGTATGCGGGGGAGCTGTTCTCTGCCATTTTCAGGGAACAGGGCATCACGATCGCCAATGAATCAATCGGCGAGACAACCATCGATGCGGCATGGCAACTGCGCTATGAGCATCGCAATGCCCGCGCGCTGACCGATGTGCTTCGCGGCCTGCTTCAATATTCAAATAATTTCATCGCAAACCAGGTCTTTCTGGTTGTTCCCGTGACTTCAGACAAGACCGCTCCGGCGAGCATGCAGAAAAGCAGACGGTTGTTTAAAAACTATATCCGCACCCGGCTCCACATCGCCGCCCGCGAATTGATCATGGTCGAAGGGTCAGGCATCTCGCGCGGCAATCATATGACCGGCAATGTCATGATCTCGATTCTCGAACGATTCAAACCCCAGGCCGATCTGCTGACCCCCAAAGACGGACACCTGGTCAAATCCGGAACGCTCACAGGCGTCAATAACTATGCCGGTTACATCAAAACCGATCGCGGGTTGCGATCGTTTGTCATCATGCTCAATCAGGGAAAAAACCATCGGGATGCCATTCTCGCGCTGCTGACGACTTTCTAAGGCACAGGTCGGCCAATACGGCAGCATTCATCCAACTCCTTGATTGACGAAAACTCGAAACTATGCAAAATTCTCTTTGTTTCGGTGAGAAGGACAAGCGGAACTTATTACGAAGTCATTTTCGGCTCAATATCTGACATATTACGATGGCATCAATGATGATTTACGGGATTCTTGCCGACATCGTTGTCCTCGCTCACACAGTCTTTGTTCTTTTCGCCGTATTCGGCGGTTTTCTGGTCCTTCGCATCCGGCGGCTGGTCTGGCTGCATATCCCGACCGTCCTGTGGGCGGCGCTGGTGGAGATGGCCGGCTGGATCTGCCCGCTGACACCGCTGGAGAACCTGCTTCGGCATCGCGCCGGAGAAAGGATTTATCAATCCGGGTTCATTGAGCATTACCTCATGCAGGTCCTTTACCCGGCTGTGCTCACGCGAGAATTACAGACAGCCCTTGGTCTGGCGGTTCTTTTTATCAATGTCGCAGTTTACACACGGGTATGGCGCAGGAGGAGGCTGCTATGAAGAAAAAATGGTTGTTTGTCTGCGTGTCTATCCTCCTTTTTTCGCCGTCCGCACTGGCCGGGGATGCTTATCAGTCCGGACGGGAAGCCATGGTCCGGACGCAGATAGAGGAACGCGGAATCAAGGACAGGGCCACGCTGCAGGCCATGCGCGCCGTGCCCCGGCATCTGTTCGTCCCGCCGCATTCGACCGGCAGCGCCTATGAAGATCGGCCCCTGCCCATCGGTTACGGACAGACCATTTCCCAGCCTTATATCGTCGCCTATATGACGGAACTGATCCGGCCCCAAGCGGGCCACAAGGTTCTGGAGATCGGCGCCGGCTCCGGGTATCAGGCTGCCGTGCTGGCGGAAATCGTCAAGCAGGTCTATACGATCGAGATCGTCCCGGAACTGGGCCATGCCGCTCGTGAACGCATGCAGCAACAGGGATACCGAAACGTCCATGTACGCGTGGTCGATGGCTATGACGGCTGGCCCGAGCAGGCCCCCTTTGACGCCATTGTCGTGACCGCCGCCGCAGACTATATTCCGCCGCCGCTCATCCGTCAGCTCAAGGAAGGCGGTCGCATGGTCATCCCGGTGGGCTCTCCCTTCCTCGTGCAGACGCTCATGCTGGTGGAAAAAGACAAGGGGAGCGTCAAAACGACGAGCCTGCTGCCCGTGCGTTTCGTCCCGTTCACGAGAAACCGTTGATCCTGTCGTCGGATGCGGGAAAATTAGGGACAGCGCCCTTATTTCCCGGGGGGGGAAAATAGGGGCGCTGTCCATTATCCCAACGACGAAGGATGCAGCGCAACGCAGCATCCGGACTTTTTTACGTAGTCGCCAGTTTTGACGGAAGCGTGTCGGTTTGCGGAGCGTGATTATGAAAACAAGGTCGCACTTTGCCATCGGGCTGCTTTCGGCGGCAGTGATCGCCTTTCAACTGGCGCTCATGCAGATTCTCGCGATCACCCAGTGGCATCACTTTGCCTATATGATCATTTCAGTGGCGCTGCTGGGTTTCGGCGTGGCGGGAACATGTCTGACCCTGTTCAGGGCGGCCCTGACGGCCCGATTTGATCAGGTCTTTCCCTTGCTGATGTTTCTGTGCGGCGTCGCCATGGCGACCGGCGTCGGTCTCTCCCAACATCCCGCCATCCGCTTTGACTCCTATCTGCTGTTCACGGGCGCTTTTCATGCAGGCCGGTTGTTGCTGACATACGGCATTTTTTTCATTCCCTTTTTCCTGGCAGCCCTGGCCATCGGGCTGACCTTCACCCATTACAGCCGTCGCATTGGCCTTTTGTATTTCTGGAATCTGGCCGGCTCCGGAGCGGGCGGGTTGCTTGCGCTCGGCCTCATGTGGATTCTCTCGCCCCGCGAAATTCCGGCGGTCCTGGCGCTGATTCCCGTGTTTTCGGGCCTTCTGGCCATGCCAAGAAAGCCCGGTGGCCTGATCCTGATCGCGGCAGCCCTCTCGCTGATCTTTGTAACTGCCGCGATCCTGCGCCCGCCGGCGCTGATTCCCTCTGAGTTCAAAAGCCTGAGCCGGGTCATGCAACTTCCTGAGGCGCAGACGACGCCGGGGAAAAACAGCCCTTATGGCTTCATGCAGGTTTTTTCGTCGCCGGCGCTGCGTTATGCGCCGGGACTCAGCCTGACCTATCCGGACGCAGTCCCTGTGCACAGGGCGGTTTTCAATAACGGCGACTGGATCGGCCCTCTGCCGGCCCGACTTCAACGGGGCGCCCTCTCCGTCATGGATTTTTCCACCGCTGCCCTGCCCTATGCCCTGGACCGGCGCATGACGGTGCTCGTGCTGGACATGGGCACGGGAATGCATGCCATACAGGCCATCCACCGGGGTGTGGAAAAGGTCACGGCCGTCGAGCCGAATCCGGTCCTGTTGGCGCTGCTTGCAGAAGCGTTCACAGGCGAAGCGATCAGCCCCCTGAGGCATCCCGCATTGACCATGATCAATTCCGATTCCCGGACATGGCTGCTGACGGATCCTCGGCACTACGACCTGATTATCCTGCCGACGATCGATACGTTCGGCGGCGCCGCCGGGCTCAACGCGATCCAGGAGCACTACCTCTTCACGCAAGCAGCCTTCGGCGACATCTGGCGCAAGCTGACCCCCCGCGGCGTCCTGAGCGTCACGTGCTGGATGGACTATCCGCCGCGACATGCGCTCAAAATGCTCGCCACCTTTTCCGCCATGCTCGCCGAGCGGGGCGTGGAAAATCCACGGAACCACATTGCCGCCGTGCGCAGTTGGGGAACGATCACCTTCATGGTCAAGAAAACACCTTACAACCCCCAGGAAATCAGCAATATCCGCGCATTTTGCCGCCGCCTGAACTTCGATCCGGCCCTTCTGCCCGACATCCGGGCATCCGAACGCGCCTTCTTCAACGCCTTGCAGGATGATCTTTTTTTCGACCACCTCGACCGGCTGCTTTCGCCCGACCGGGACGCCCTGTATGCCGCCTATGCTTTCAATATTCGTCCGGCCACGGACGACTGCCCCTACTTTGCCCAGTTTCTGCGCGGAAAGAGTCTTTGGAACATCGCGGAACATTTCGGGAGGCGGAGCGTGCCATTTTTTGAAATCGGCTATCTGGTGGTATTTCTGACCCTGCTTCAGACCTTGCCGGCGGCGGTCTTGCTGATTATTGTCCCGTTGCTGCCCGCCCGCAGACCGGGCCGCGGCAAGGGGAAGGCGCAGATATTTCTTTATTTCAGCGGGATCGGCGTCGGTTATCTCTTTGTCGAAATGGCCATGATCCAGCGCTTTGTGCTCTATTTCGGGAACCCCACCCATGCGGCGGCTGTCGTGATCAGCACGATGCTCCTTGCTTCCGGCATGGGCAGCTATGCCTCGGCGTGGTTCCCGGTCCTCAGGACAAAGCTGCCCCTTGTTCTGGCAGGCATCATCCTGCTGTTGCTGCTCGGCGGCGTCTTGCTGACGCCGCTCATGCTGAAAACCATCGGCCTGTCCCCGGTATCCAAGTTTCTGGTATCCCTGTGCGTGCTCTTCCCGGCGGCCTTCCTGATGGGCATTCCCTTTCCAGCTGGCATTCATGCGCTTGCGGAAAAAAGCGAGGGAGATATTCCCTGGGCCTGGGGAATCAATGGATGTTTCTCCGTCGTGAGCGCCTCCCTGGCGACGATCATCGCCGTCGAAGCCGGATTCACCGCTGTGATGCTCTACGCCGCCCTGGCCTATGGCTGCACGCTTGCGGCCGGCAGATTGAACCCGCCGAACCGAATAAAAGGCGGCCGCGCTCACTCATGATCAATCCCGCCATCAGTCCGCAATCGGAATTGCGCCTGGAGGGCATCGTCGTCGCCGTCCGCAAATATCACCTCTAACAAACGCCGACCGTTAAATATAGGTTTCATAATATCGGTAGTTTACGTTATTATCTTTTCCATTGATTTACCTAAAAATACCTATATATTGGTCTTCAGTGTGAGGGATAGTGAAGTAGTAATAGCATAACGAAGGGGGAAGCATGACAACAACACCCGTACTGAAGAAGATCGACGCCCTGAGGAATAAAATTGTCGCCCACAGGCCCCTTGACGCCCACATGCTCAAACAGGTCCGGGAGTATTTCCGGATCGGCATGACCTATTCCAGTAATGCCCTGGAAGGGAACTCTTTGACGGAAACGGAAACCAAGATCGTGATCGAGGACGGGATCACCATCGGGGGAAAACCCGTCCGGGATCATCTTGAAGCCCTGGGCCATTCGGAAGCCTACGACCTGCTTTTCCGGTTGGCAAAGAATCAGGAGATCACAGAGGCGAACGTCAAGGAGCTTCACCGGCTGTTTTACTACCGGATCGACGCGAAACAAGCCGGGAAATATCGGAAGCGCCGGGTTATCATTACCGGGACGGACTTCATCCCGCCGGGTCCGGAAAGGATGCCGGGTTTAATGGAGTCATTCATTGCCGGGATGCCGGAAACCAGGGCGAAGCGTCACCCGGTAGAATTCGCCGCGATTATCCATAAGGAGCTTGTCACGATTCACCCGTTCATTGATGGCAACGGGCGGGCGGCGCGGTTGCTGATGAACCTTGCCTTGCTGCAAGCAGGATACCCCGTAGCGATCATTCCCCCGATCCTTCGGCGGGATTACCTGGATACCCTGAACAAGGCCCACAAGGGCGATGACGGGCCGTTTATCAAATTCATCGCCGGGATCTGTTACGAATCGGCAAAGGAATATCTGAGGCTTCTGGAAGCCTGACAATCAGAGACCGATGATAGGCCGACTAAGGAGGATGTGCTGCTCCTCACGCCCCATTAAGCGGGAGGCCTTGTGGAATGCGTCGCTTTTACGGTCTTCAGTATGGCAATTACTTGACGATTCTATTCATAACACGCAAGAAAATTACGTGTTATGGCAACCAGAGTCAAGTTTGAATTCGTCTTAAAATCGCCTCAAAATCGACTTGACAATATCACTCGTTACACGTAAAATTATTGCGTGTTAAGCGAATAAATGTCAAAAGAGATCGATGATGAAACTGAGGGCTTTTTTACGAACACATCCTGTTTTTACCGTCGAGGACTTTGCCGGTTTTCTGTCTTCCGATGGAACTCATAACCTGAGAACCCAGGAATCTCTCCTTGCCTACCATGTGAAAGCAGGCAATATCGTCCGGGTGCGCCGTGGCCTCTATGCATCTGTGCCTCCGGGGGCATCGCCGGAAAACTTCCCCATAGATCCATTTTTCCTTGCCGCCAGAATATCGAAAGACGCTGTTCTGGCTTACCATACGGCACTGGAGGCTCATGGAAAGGCCTATTCGGTGTATGAACACTTCACATATCTCGTCAGCAGACCCGTGCCCCTCATAACCTTTCGCGCTCATTTGTTCAAAGGGGTAAGATTTCCGCAAGCCCTCGTCCGAAAGAAGGCGGAATCCTTTGACGTGATGAAAGCCGATCGTTCCGGAATGACAATATCGGTGACAGGTCTTGAGAGGACCTTCGTAGATGTCCTGAACCGTCCCGACTTGTCAGGAAGTTGGGAAGAGATATGGCGCTCCCTGGAGACCGTTGAGTATTTCGATCTCGATAAGGTTGCCTTATACGTCGATCTCCTCGGCAACGCCACCACGACCGCGAAGGTCGGTTTCTTCCTGGAACAACACCGGGATTCCCTGATGGTCGACGAGGCGCACCTGAAAACATTCCGCGACCGGCGCCCGCGCCGACCGCATTACCTGGAACGCAGCCGGCGGAAGGCGGGTCGTTTCATAGCGGATTGGAATCTTGTCGTTCCCGAAGAGGTTTACGGAAGATCATGGGAGGAACTACGGTGAGGATCTCTTCCGAAACACTTGCCAACCAGGCGGAGACCACCGGATTCCGGCCGGACATGCTCGAAAAGGTGGCGCTTCTGCTGCAACTGCTCGGTGCGGACTATATTGCCCGGGAGAAACCGGCGCCGACGCCTCTCGTCCCCTCGCAGCCCTTTGCCGGGATCCGCCAGTTGCAGCGCTGGCGGCTCCTGGTAAATGACACGGTGGAGTCGGATGTTTGATGCCGGGTGGGCCGTGGCAAGGCAGAGCGGTGGGGTAAATCAGGTTACGCCAGGGTATGCCGAGTGCAGAAGATCTTGCATCCCTAACCTGTTGGCGATATTCTAATTTCCAATACCAGATCTCAATAATGCTTGATATTGTTTACTAAAAAAGATAGATATTATAAAATATTTTTTGTTTGAAAAAATAGAGATTAGATTCAATGGTTGATATTGCCAAACAGATCGTGTTCTGGAAGGACAGCGCAAAAGAAGATTGGGCGGTTGCCAGGCAACTTGTGGAAAATGGTCATATAAGGCACGGACTTTTCTTTGCCCATCTGACTCTTGAAAAGATCCTCAAGGCTCTTATATGCAAACATTCACAAGACCTTGCGCCAAGGCTTCACAATTTATCGCGGCTCTCCGAAATGACGGGAATTGCACTTGAAACCGAATATGTAGACATTTTAGCTGAAATGAATGCTTTCCACATCGAGGGGCGATATCCCGAATCTTTGACAACGCCTCCGATGAAAGAAGAAGCTTTAAATTACATCACCAGAGCAGAAAAGGTTTATCAATGGTTAATGAATCAGTTGTAAACGGTGTCCGGAAATACCTACGCGCCTTGCAGGATCAGGGAATCGCTGTTAAGTTTGGCGTGGTATTCGGATCGCAGCTTATGGGTAAAACCGATGACTGGAGCGACATTGATTTACTTGTCGTCTCTCCCAGATTTGATGATCGGCGCAGCCGTGACGACATTGATCTGCTTTGGCGTCTTGCGGCCCGAACGGATAATCGTATTGAACCGATCCCCTGTGGTGAACGTCAGTGGTTTGAGGATGATGCCAGTGCTATTATTGAAGTTGCAAGACGTGCAGGGGAAACCGTAACCCTCATGTAGTGGAGGAGCTACTTGCTATAACCTCCCCCGAGTACCTGGAAAGTATCCGGGAAGCCCGATCGGACTATAAAGCCGGTCGAGCTAAAACACATGATGAGGTATTCGGGCATTGAGTTATCGGCTCGTATATACTCGGAAAGCCGTCAAGGACGTTGGCAGACTTGATGCCGCCGTCAAAAAGCGCATCGGTACGACCCTCCTTCGCTTCAAAGATAATCCTCTACAATATGCCGAACATCTGACCGATCCGGAAAAGAGGCCGACCTGGATGGTTGCCCCTTTTTAATTGCCTGTGTGCTGGGGATAGTGCTGGGGAAAGAGCTTTCAGAAATAAAACAGGGGGTTGGTAACTTTACCTAAGCCCCTGTTTTTATTAAGTGGCGTCCCCACGGGGAGTCGAACCCCGGTTACAGGCGTGAAAGGCCCGTGTCCTAGGCCACTAGACGATGGGGACGCATTAGAAGATGAACGGGCTAGTTTATACCGGAGCCGCGCCTTATATCCTGTTGTCGGGCAGGATGTCAAGAAGCAATTAACATTATTTGAAAAATATTTTACTCGAAGACCACGGGTTCCCGCAAAATAGCCTCCCGTGCCTTGAGCGCAAGATCCGCCATTTCCGGATGCGTCTGTCTGAGCGACATGATCTGCCGCAGATTGTCGGCGGTTCTTAAAACCAGCATGGCCATGTCACCATCGGCAATGCCGGCTGCCTGAATGATTTCATCCCAGTCCCCGCCCATGGCCCATTGATACATGACGACGCTCGTCCATGCGGACATGGGAGTGACGGCAAAGCCCGCCACCTCCATGCGCCTCGACAGGGGCTTGAGGGCCTTGTCCACGCGCAGGCAGGCCTGTGCCAGTCTTTTTGGCATCTTTTTGAGATCGATCCGGGTTTCCTGATCTCCGTCGTAAACGAAGGGGGCCACGACGGCGGCCAGGAGTTTTTCATCCTGCCGCGGAAAGGCCTCGCGCCGCAGACATTCGGCAATGAGCAGGGGTTGGTCGAGCCGCAGTTTTGATGCCCAGAGGCCGGTTTCGGTCAGACGGTCATGATCGTCCACAAACCCTTCCGCTTTGAGAAATTTCAAGTGTATGAGGAAATCATTCCAGAGATTTATCCCTTCTTTGCGGGTGGGGGCATGCGTTCCGCGCCGGGTCAACTGGTAGCTGGCCAGGGATTTTTCAAAGAGGCCCCGGATATCCGCCGGCGTGTGGGAAAGCAACAGGTTCAGTACCATGGAAAAGTCATTTTTGATCTGGCTCATGATGTCTTCCGGTTCCCTGAACAGAAGCTTCCGGACGTGAACAAGATCCATGAACCGGCCGGGAATGACTACCAAAAAACCGATCCGGTCCTGGCCGCGCCGGCCGGCACGGCCCGTCATCTGATGAAACTCCGTTCCGCGTAGCGGGCTGAATTCATGCCCGTTGAAGAGGTCCGAATTGAACAGGACAATCGTGCGCGCAGGGAAATTGACCCCGGCGGCAACGGTGGAGGTGGCAAAAATCGCGTTCAGATGCCCACGTTTCATCATGGATTCCACAAGGAATTTCCAGGCGGGAAGCTGGCCGCCGTGATGCGCTGCCACGCGGGCATTCACAAGATCACGCAACTGTTTGTGCTGGCGCAGATAAGGGGAGCGGCTGAGCTGTTCTTCCAGATCATACCCGAAGGAATCGTTTTCGACGGGATTCGTGTCATGCCTGCAGGTCTTCAGCGCGGCGTCGCAGTCGGACCTCGATTTGAGAAAAAAAATGGCCGGCAGCAGATGGAAGCGCTCCAGAACGCCGATGATCTCGCCAAAGTGGGGTTGCGTGCCCCGGCGCCCATGCGATCGTGGTCGCTCCGCGGCAAACTGGGCAAGCCGGCCATAGAGCTTTTGCTTTTCGAGATAGGGCATAATCCTGCCGCTGGGGTGCAGAAAAAGCGGATAAAGCGGAACGGGCCTTTTTCCCTCCCGGATAATGGTGCAGGGCTTTTTCCGGATCGAAATGAGCCACTGGCCGATCTCGTCGGCGTTGCCGATGGTGGCGGACAACAGCAGGACATTCACGCGTGCCGGCAGATAAATCAGGATTTCCTCCCAGACGACCCCCCGGTCCGGATCGCCAAGAAAATGGGCTTCATCCAGAATAACGAGGTCGCAGTCCATATCCTCGCCCCGGTGCATGACGTCATAGAGCTGGTTTCTCAGGATTTCCGTCGTTCCCACGATGATCGGGGCATCGGCGTTTTCCTTGGTGTCGCCGGTCAGGATGCCCACCTGGCCTTCGCCGAAAATGCCGCCGAACTCAACCCATTTGGCATTGGTCAGGGCCTTCAGCGGCGAGGCATACCAGCAGCGTCTCCCCCTGTCGAAAAAGGTCCGGATCGCCTCCTGGGCAATCCATGTTTTTCCGGAACCCGTGGGGGCGACCACGAGACAGTCCGCTTCCTGAACGGCCCGGAGGGCTTCGCGCTGGAAGGCATCCGGCGTAAACGGGGCTGATTCCGGCTTTCCGATGCGGGCAAAAACGTTTTTCAGGACCGGCTCCGCTTCCGGCTTCATGTGCGGGGCATCGGTTTTTTTAGCGGGTCGCTGGTGTCTTCTTGCGGTAGAACGGCGCGGGTAATGCGTCTGCATTCGTTGTCCTGACATTTTTCTTTGTTGTTCCGGGTGTCTATCACGAATCGTCCATCCGGCGCAAGCCGCTTGCGCCCGGACGGGCGCATGATTTCTGCAAAAGACGGCAGCGCCTGGATTTTATGATTGAAAATATTCTGAAATCGACGTAAGTAATTTAAAGAATGTTTGGACGGTGAAAGGGGAATGCGATGCTCAGAACGTTGGAGGATGTTTCCAGGCTGGCGCAGGAAAAAGGTCCAAAGAAACTGGCTGTCCTTGCCCCGGAAGACGGGGAGTTCATGCTGGCAGTCAAAAAAGCCTGGGAGGCGAAATATATTGAACCTGTTCTGATCGGCGACCCGGAGAAGATAAAACGCGTGGCCGCCGAGGCGGCCTTTGACATCGACGGCATCGAACTCATTTCCGAAACGGACCGGCAGGCCGTCGCCAATCTGGGGACCGCGATGCTGTTTGCCGGAGACGTGGATATGACCGGCAAGGGACAAATTCCCACCGCTTACATCTATCGAGCCATTATCAGAGAAGAAGCGAAAGCCGGCACAGGGCGGACCATCAGCGTCGTGTCAATCTGGGAGATTCCGGAACTCAAACGCTTCACGGCCTTTACCGATACGGGCGTCAATATCCGGCCGGACCTCAAGGCGAAAGTGGAAGTCGTCAAGAACGCCGTGTTCGTTTTTCATGTTCTCGGATATGCGCGGCCGCGGATCGCCGTCCTTTCAGGAAAGCGCGAGATCGGCGGCTTGCCGGAATCCTTCACGGACGCGGCGGCGCTCAAGAAATTGGCCGAAGCGGGCGATTTCGGGGAATGTGAAATCATTGCGGCAACCTCTTTCGCGGAGATCTTTTCCGGAGCGTTCGGGGAGCCACATAACGGCAAGCAAACGGACCTTTCGCGACTCCCGGAGATTCTGCTTGTTCCGAATCTCGATACGGGCAACATCCTGTGCAAGCTTGACTTTTTCCTCCCCGTGCACCGGCGCTCGCTGGTCATGACATCCGGAGGGCCTTTTATCATTCCGTCGCGCTCCGATTTCTGCGATTCCATTCTTGGAGAAATCGCCATGGGAGTCGTGGTGGCCGATCGCATGAGGGGAGGTGAAAAGCGATGATCGGAGCATTCAAGGACATTCTGACAAGGGCCAAAGAGACCGGCAAGAAAAAGAGCGCAGCCATGGCGGCGCCCGGCCCGCGACAACTGAAAATGTTGGAAGCGGCGGCGCAAGCCGGCTTGATCATGCCGGTACTGGTGGGCGACGCGAAAAAACTCGAAGATTTATGGAAAGGCACAACCCTTGCCGCATCGGACTGTCACATCGTCCATGAACCGGACTCTTCTCAGGCGCTCGCCCGGGCAATCGCCCTGGTCAAAAACACGGAGGCGGATATCCTGTTGCAGGGCGGCACGGATCACCAGACCTTCATCGACCAGGTAGCGGACGCCAAAGCGGGCCTTATGAACGGCCGATTGATGAGCTATGTTTCCGTCTTTGAGCTTCCGGAGCGCGATAAATTAATCCTCGTCACCGACACGTACATTCAGAATCAACCATCGCTTTTGGACAAGCAATTAATTCTTGAGAACGCCCTGAAGCTGGCGGCCCTTCTCGAAATCCGGAGGCCGAAAGTGGCGGTCCTGGCTGCGATCGAGCAGGTCAATCCCGGCATCCCTTCCACGCTGGACGCAGCGATTCTTGCCAAAATGGCCGATAGGCGCCAGTTCGGCGATATCATCCTGGAGGGCCCGCTGGACATCGACTGCGCCCTCGACCGGAAGGCGGCAGCCAGAAAAGGCGTGCACAGCGAGGTCACGGGAAGCGTGGATATTTATCTTGCGCCTGAGATGGACACGGGGTATTCGCTTGCGCAATTGCTCGTTTATATTGGGAAAATGCAGATGGCGGGTGTGGTGATGGGAACGGGCAGCCCGGTAGTGCTGGACCTGCCCTTTGTGTCGCCGGGTAACAAGATCATAGAAATCGCACTGGCGGTTCTCATGGCCGGTGAGGGAGCACAACAGATCTGACGGCATCGGAGAGAGAGACCATTTCTCATCAATCTTGCACTTGCACAACTCTCGGAGAAAGATTATGGATAATGCGCCGTTGCTGCTGATTGTCAACGTGGGCTCCACATCAACCAAAATCGCGCTTTTCAGGGGGCTTCATTCCGTGGTGCAGGCCACGATCACGTACACTGCCAAGGAACTGTCCGGTTATGCAAACCTTTCCGACCAGTTGCCGTGCCGCCGGGAGGACCTTAATCAATTTTTTGAAAAGAATGCGATTCCGCTGACGGACATCGACCTGTTTATCAGCCGCGGGGGACTAGGGAAGCCGGGTCCAGCCGGGGCCTATGCCATAGCCGGGACCATGTGCGAGGATCTGCTGACCGGGAAATACGGCAGGCACCCCTCGGCGCTGGGACCGGCTATGATGCTACATCTGGCCGGGAAATACGGCAAGCGGGCCATCATTGTCGATCCACCCAGCACCGACGAATTCGACCCCCTGGCCCGGATCTCCGGCATGCCCGAGATTGAACGCCGGAGCGCCTTTCACGCCTTGAACCAGAAGGCCGCGGCCCGGCGCATGGCTCGATCCGTCGGCCGGGCCTATGAAGAATTAAGGCTTGTCGTCGCCCATCTGGGCGGGGGAATCACAATCGGCGCCCACAGAAACGGACGCGTGGTGGATTGCACCCACGGTTTGACGGAAGGACCCTTGACGCCGGAAAGGGCGGGAACCCTGCCGACTCAGGATCTGATCGATCTGGCTCTTTCGGAAACGCTGGACCGGAAACAGTTGCAGGTCCGCCTGGTCGGTCGTGGCGGCCTGGCAGCCTATCTCGGGACGAACGATGCGAAGCAGGTGGAAGCCATGATTCAACAGGGCGATGAAAAAGCCCGGTTTATCTATCATGCGATGGCTTATCAAATCGCCAAGGATATCGGCGCCATGCATGTGGCGCTCAAAGGGCCGGCGGACGGGATTGTTCTGACGGGCGGTCTGGCTCATTCGGAAATGCTGACGGGCTGGATCCGGGAGTGGATCGAGGGCATGGCGCCCGTCTTTATTTATCCCGGTGAAGATGAAATGACGGCGATGGCCGAAGGCGGAATGCGGGTTCTATCGGGGGAGGAACCGGTCCGGCGATATAATGGGTGAAAAATCTTAAATATCTGCTTCCGGATTTAAGGATACTTGGGGGAGGGAGCTTGACGCTGTCGCGTCAACAAGCATATTAGTCGTAGCTGCACCAAAAATCTTTTTTGCTTGTGCAGGCCGCTCAATAATGAGAATGTCAAAAACCTGAGACAATCGAAAGCCGTTGAAGGAATGAGAGTTTTAACTCTCTGGGAAGATGGAATGGCCGGGTTGTGTCCGGCTGATTGTCGTCTGATCTTTGAAGAGTGGGTCGCAAACGATGAAAAGTGAGACAAAACACCCCGCATGGAAAATCGGTCGGTATCTGGGACTGAATCCTTCCCAGATCGCACGGGTGCTCGATAGACAGACAAAGCTCGCCAGCCAGGGGATACGAAAACGCCTGGGTGAGCTGCTCCTTGATACCGGGATCATCAAACCGCAGGATCTCGAGCGGGCGCTTAGCCGGCAACGGCTGCGGCGAATGCGGACCGTTCCCGTTTTTTCCACTATAGACAAACGCATGCAGGGGGTCCTGTGCAGTTTGATAGATGAGGCAACTGTCCCCGCCGGCGAGGAGTTCATCCGTCAGGATACAGTGGGAGATTGTTTCTACATGATCATAGCCGGCAAAGCCCTTGTTTTCAGGAGAGATGAATTGGGAGTAGAGGTGCCGCTTGAGATCCTGACGACCGGTGAAATGATCGGAGAAATGGGATATTTCTCCGACGGCAAGCGATCCGCCTCCGTCCGCGCCCAGGAAGATACGCTCCTGTACCGGATTTTTTACAGGGATATCCACAAAGCCTTCGATCTTGTCCCCCAACTGGCTGTCAGTTTTCTTCATGTCGTCACAGAGCGCTTGCGCCGGGCTAACTTGCGTTTCCAGGATACGGTCAAAGAAACCCGCTATACGGAAATATCCCTGAAGAGCCTCTATGATTTTCTTGATATCTCTGAAATCATCAACCTGCGCATGGGTATCGGGGAACTGATTGAACGGGTGGTGCTCATGGCCGGCCGGATCATGAATGCGGACCGCGCCACGCTGTTCCTTGTGGATCGGGTGGCCGAACAACTCTGGTCCATGGTTGCGGAAGGGGAGGGCAATCGGGAAATCCGGATTCCCATGGATACGGGCATAGCCGGGTGGGTGGCCCAACATGCCGGTATCGTCAATGTCAAGGATGCCTACGAGGACGCTCGTTTCAATCAGGAGGTGGACAGCAAAACAGGTTATCGGACCCGCTCCATATTGTGCGGACCGGTGATCAATCTTCAGGGGGAACTGATCGGCGTCATTCAGGTGATCAACAAAAAGGACGGCGTCTTCGATAAAAAGGATGAGACCTCCTTCCGCGTCTTCACCCATCAGATTGCCATTTCTCTGGAGAATTTCTACCTCTCCCGGAAGATAATGGCCAATTATGACAAAATGTCCATTCTGCTCGATGTGGCGACGTCCATTTCCCAGACCCTCGATCTGTCCACCATGATCATCCGGATCGTTGAAAAAATTACACAGATTCTCAATGCCGAACGCAGCTCCCTGTTTCTGCTGGACAGGCGGACCGGCGAACTCTGGTCCCGGGTGGCGCAGGGGGTTGATTTTTCCGAGATCCGCTTCCCGTGCTATGAAGGTCTGGCAGGCCATGTGGTCAGTACCGGAGAAGTCCTGAATATCCGGAATGCCTACGAAGATTCCCGCTTCAATCCGAGGGTGGATTATGAAACGGGCTTCAAGACCCGCACAGTTCTGTGCATACCCATGCTCAGCCGCGGGGAGATCATCGGTGTGACGCAAGTTTTGAACAAGTGCGAAGGCGTCTTTGAAAAGGAAGATGAGGACCTCCTGCGGGCGATGACCTCCCAGATTGCCGTGGCGCTCGAAAATGCACAGCTTTTCGAGCGCATGGTGATGATGAAGAACTATCTGGAAAGCGTCCACGAGAGCATTTCAAACGTCATTCTGACGCTCGATAACGACTATCGGATCGTTACAGCCAACCGGGCGGCCTTGTTGCTGTTCCAGCGAGGGTCCGAGGCCCTGCACGGATACGACATCCGGGAAGTGATCGGTTCGGGCAACGAATCCATCCTCCGGGATATGGAACGGGTCTATACATCCCATGTTGCCGTTATCGACCACGACATTGAACTGATTTTGGAAGGGCAAGCGCCCCATTCGGTGAACCTCAATTTTGCGCCCCTGATCGGTCACAAACAGGACTATCAGGGCCTGGTGCTCGTCTTTGAGGATATCAGCCAGGAAAAGCGACTGAAAGGCACACTCACGCGTTATATGGCGCGGGACATCGTGGAGAAGGTTCTCAACGATCCCCAGCGGCAAGGTCTGGGCGGGGTCCGGAACAAGGCGACCATTCTGTTTACCGATATTCGAGGGTTCACAGCCATGACGGAAAAAATCAGCGCCGAGCAGACCGTGGATCTCCTGAACGATTGTTTCAGTGTTCTGGTGGATATCCTGTTTGAGCACAAAGGGGTGCTGGATAAATATATCGGTGATTCCATCATGGCCGTCTTCGGCGTTCCCTATGTGCATCATGATGATGCCTCCCGGGCCGTGCGTGCGGCCATCGAAATGCGCCAGGCCATGATCTGTTTCAACGACCGCCGTGTGAAAGGCGACCTTGAACCGATCCAGTTGGGGATCGGGATTGCCACCGGTGAGGTGGTGTCGGGTAATGTCGGTTGTGAAAAAAGAATGGATTTTACCGTCATTGGAGATGACGTCAATATTTCACAATATCTGGAGAAACAAAACAAACAGTATGGGACGGGCATTCTCATCTCCGAATCAACGAAAATGGATGTTGGCGATGCTTTTGTGACGCGCCTGGTCGACTGCATTCTGATCAAGGGAAAGAAAAAATCGGTCAATGTCTATGAGGTTCTGGGTGAGAAGGGATGTCATGTGCCCCCGGAGATCCCGATCTTTTACGAAGCAATGGCTCTTTACCATAAACGCCGGTTCCGGGAAGCCGGTCTGTTATTTGCGCAAGGGGCACAGAGCGATCCCCCCTGCCGTCTATATGAGCAACGCTGCCGGTATTTTCTTGACAATCCGCCGTCGCCCGAGTGGGACGGCCTTTGGATTGCTATGGAGAAATAGCGGCTTTAAGAGGAAGATATTTTTCAAAGGAGGCAGCTTATGAAACCCATCGGCCCGATGATGTGGGAACATCGCCTGATCGAAAAGATGCTGCAGTTGTTTGACGGGGAAATAAAGAAAATTAGTGAACAGAAACAGGTTGATACAGCTTTTGTAGACACGGCCGTCGACTTCATCAGGACCTATGCCGACCGGACCCATCACGGCAAGGAGGAGGACATCCTTTTCCGGGAACTTGTAAAAAAACGGCTCACCCCGGAACATGCCCGCATTATGGACGAACTGACCTCGGAACACAGATACTCCCGGCAGGTCGTGGGGAAACTCGTGGCCGCCAGGGATAGATACCTCAAAGGCGAAGACACCTCTCAGGAAATTATCGCCTATCTGAAAGAACTGGCGCAATTTTACCCGGCCCACATCGAAAAGGAAGACAAGCACTTTTTCTACCCCTGTATGGCATATTTCACGAAAGCGGAACAGGATCAGATGCTGAGTGAATTCTACGAGTTTGACCGCAACATGATTCATGAGAAATATCAAAAGGTTGTAGATCAGATCACCGCGCAGTCGGCTTGAAATCATAGAGAGACCTTTGAAAAATGGCTTCGCCGCCGCTCAAAATCTTTTTCGCTTGGAATATGATAATGCTCAAATATGTTTGAAATCGAGATATGAGGCTAATTTCCGGAAAGTCGAAAAATCTTTCATTCGCCGCTTGTGAACCATTTTTCACCGGTTATGCAAAAAAGCTCCCAGAGACAGTATCTGGCAGGAAACATCGTAAGGAAGTTAATAATGCACGAACTGGCCGTCACGGAGGGGATTCTGAAGGTGGTTCTGAGGCACGCCGCGATGAACGGGGCCTCGCGGGTCGTGGGCGTCGGTCTGAGAATCGGCGAGCTCAGCGATCTGGCCGATGAATGGCTCCAGCGTTACTTTGATTACCTGAGCCGGGACACCATCGCGGCGGGCGCCAATATCCGGATTGAGAGAATCCCCGTTGTCTTCCGCTGCGAGGCATGCGGGGACGCGTTTCCGGTCAGGCTCAGCGAAATAAAGGACGTTGCCTGTCCGGCCTGCGGCCCGGGAAAGGCGTCCCTCGTATCGGGCCGTGAGTTTACCGTTCAGCAGATCGAAGTGATCTGATGATTGTATTTTACGCGAGCCGATGCTTGCGGCGACCATGAAGGAGGCATTGCAAACATGGCAGACATCCGCCTGATCGAAATCCGGGAAGATATCCTCTCGGACAACCAGCAGCTTGCCGAAGAAATCCGGCAGAACCTCCACCGGGAAGGCGTCTTCATGCTGAACCTGATGGCCTCTCCGGGCGGCGGGAAGACCAGCCTTATCCTGGAGACCATTCACCGGCTCAGGAATGAATTCAGGATCGCCGTCATCGAGGGGGACATCGATTCCACCGTCGATGCCGAAAAGGTGGCGGCCCTGGGAATCCCCGCCGTTCAACTGCGGACGGGCGGCGCTTGCCACCTCGATGCGCCCATGATCAGCATGGCCCTGGACGGGATGGATCTTTCGGCCCTCGATCTGCTGTTGATCGAAAATGTCGGCAACCTCGTCTGTCCCGCCGAATTCGACACGGGGGCGACAAAACGGGCCATGATCCTGAGCGTCCCGGAGGGAGACGACAAGCCCCTGAAATATCCCCTTATGTTCAGCGTCTGCGACGCGCTCGTGATCAATAAGATCGATTACCTGCCTGACCCCGGCTTTTCCATGACGGCCCTCAGGGAGCGGGTTTTGAAACTGAACCCCGGCATCCGGATATTCGAGATATCCTGCAGGACGGGGGCAGGACTCGATGCCTGGGTTTCCTGGCTCCGCGAACAGATCAGCGCCTGCTGGCGGGCATGATAAGGAGACCTTTTAAAAATGGCTTCGCCGCGGCTCAAAATATTTTTCGCTTAAAATATTATAAGGCTCAAATATGTTTGAAATCGATAAATGAGTCTAATTTCTGGAAATGCGAAAAATCTTTGATTCACCGCTTGCGAACCATTTTTCGGCGGTTATGCAAAACTCTATCTCTGAGAATGAACGTGTTCTGACTAAGCGCTTTATGAGTTTGAAGGATTGAAAAACATGGACTATTACGAAAAGCTGCGTGAACGCCTCGATGCCCACCCTTCGGGCGCGCCGCCGTCAAAAGCCTTTACTGAAATCCTCAGGATCCTTTTCAGCCCGGAGGAAGCGGCCCTGGCGTCGCATATGACCCTCACCCTCCGGCCCTTGGAGTCCATTGCTTCCGCCGCCGGCGTTTCCGTGGAAGCGGCAGGAAAAATGCTCGAAAGGATGGCCGACCGGGCGATCATCTTTTCCCGGGAAAAAGACGGAAAGCGCCTCTACGGGCTGCTGCCCACCATTCCCGGCCTGTTTGAATATCCCTTCATGCGGGGTCGCGGCACACCCGAACTGGAGCGCCTGGGACGGCTCTGGGACGAGTACCACCGGGACGGCCTGGGGGCGGCCTTTGCGGGCAACCCCACGCCCGTGGCCCGCGTCGTCCCTGTTGAACAGGCCCTGGAGGCGGCCACACGAGTGCATTCCTATGAGGAGGTGGCTCACCTGATAGACATGGTGGATTTCATCGCCCTGGGCCAGTGCGCCTGTCGCGTCAGCCTCGATGCCTGCGACAAACCAAAAGAAGTGTGCCTCTTCTTCGACGGACCGGGGCGTTTTCTGGTCGAGCGCCGTTACGCACGCGCCATCAGCCGCACGGAAGCCCATGCCGTCCTCGACCTTGCCGAGAAAGCGGGTCTGGTTCATACGAGCAGCAACAGCGCCGACCGTCCGTCCTTCATCTGCAACTGCTGTCGCTGCTGCTGTACGATTCTCACCTGCCGGACGCAGCTCAACCTGTCCCAGGGCTTCGCAGTGAGCGGCTTCGAAGCGAGGATCGATGCGGATCACTGCATCCGGTGCGGTGTCTGCGCCGATGAGCGCTGTCCCATGGAAGCCATCGAGATGCAGAAAGATCGGGCGATCGTCCATCCTGAAAAATGCATCGGCTGCGGCCTGTGTGTCACGGGCTGTCCGATGGAGTCCATAGCCCTTGTCCGGCGGTCGGATCCGCCGGAAATCCTGCCGACGAATCAGGAAATGGGGATTCGCGTCCTCACGGAAAAAGGCAAGCTGGAACGCTTTCTGGGGCAGATGAAACGTTGAGCCATCATAAAAAAGCAGCCCTGATCTTTTTTTGTCTCCTTCTGTTACCGACCATTGGGGGCAACCGGGAGTATGTCCGGGCGCAGGCGGCGCCGTCCGTCGGGCAGCTCTCCATTGTCTTCACGCACGACCTGCACTCCTATTTTCTTCCCCATGAGGTCTTCACGGGCGAGGGCTGCCCGGCGCAGCGGGGCGGGTACGCCAAAATCGCCCGCCTCATCCGGGAGCAGCGCACCCTCAAGGGGAACCGCATGCTGCTCGTCGATGCGGGAGATTTCAGCATGGGAACGCTCTTCCACACGACCTTCATGACGGAGGCTGCCGAACTCAGGCTCATGGGAGAAATGGGGTATGACGTTACGACCTTCGGAAACCATGATTTCGATTTCCACAATGACGGCCTGGCGGCAATGTTGCGCGTCGCAGGATCGAAGGGAGGGCGCCTGCCGGCGATCGTGGCGTCCAATGCCGTCTTCAGCGGCGACGCGGCGGAAAATGCCCTGAAAGAAGCTTTCCGACAGTATCCCGTCAGGGATTATATCGTCCTGGAGAAAAACGGCCTGCGCATCGGCCTGTTCGGCCTGATGGGGAAGGATGCGGCGGATGACGCGCCGTTTGCCCGGCCCGTGACGTTTGCCGATCCGGTAACCAACGGCAAGCGGGTAGTGGATGTTCTGAAAAACCGCGAAAAGGTGGATGTCATAGTCTGTCTGTCCCATTCCGGCACGTCGGCGGTTAAAAAACACTCCGAAGACGAGATCCTCGCGCGCGAGGTCCCGCAGATTGACGTGATCATCAGCGGGCATACCCATACGGTCCTGCCCCGGCCGATCATTGTCGGCAAGACCATCATCGTTTCCGCCGGCTGCTATGGCGAATTCCTGGGCATTTTGGACCTGGATTACACAAAGGACAGGGGCATGAAAGCGACGTCCTACAAGTTGAAGCCCATCACGGCCGATCTCCCGGACGATCCGCGATTTGCCGCAGACATTTCAAAATTTAAAAAAACCGTCGACCGCGACTATCTGGCGCCTTTCGGCTATGCTTATGATCAGGTCGTTGCGGAAAGCGATTTTAATATGGAGCCGCTGTCTTCGATTTACACGCATCCCCGGGAGACGGGTCTCGGCAACATGATCACCGACGCCTACCGGTATGCCGCCGAAAAGGCGGAGGGCGCAAACTACGAATATATCCATCTCGTGATTGATCCGCTGGGGCTGATCCGGGATTCCTTCCGGCGCGGCAGCATTGCCGTAGCCGATGTCTTCGGGATCCTGTCGCTCGGCCTCGGCATGGACGGCGTTGCCGGCTATCCGCTCACGGCGGTTTATATTACGGGCGATGAAATGAAGAACCTGCTGGAAGTGGAAACCTCCGTGGCGACCCGCAAGACGGACGCTCATTTTCAACTTTCGGGCGTCAAACTGACGTACAACCCGCACCGGCTCCCGTTTGATCGCGTCACCGCGGTGCAGGTACGTGAGGCAGACGGGTCATACCGGCCGCTTGAGCGCGGAAAGCTCTACCGGATCTGTATGAACAGCTATACGGCAAAAATGGTGGGATTCGTACAGCGCGTCTCCCATGGCCTGATCCGGTTGACGCCGAAGGACAGAGCCGGTCTTCCCGTCAGCAACATCAAAGACGTTCGCATCGATGCGGATCCTCTGAAACCCAGCGTTCAGGAGCTCAAGGAATGGGTCGCCCTGGCAACTTATATGAAGTCTTTTCCGGACACCGATGGAAACGGCGTCCCGAACATTCCCGACCAATATCGTGAGCCGGAAGGCCGGATCACCTCCACGCCTTCCTGGAACCCCGTCCGGCTCATCGCCGGCGGCAACAGGATCACCTGCGGTATTCTCGCCGCGATCATCTTGGTTCTGGGTCTTTCGGGATTGCTACTGTGGAAAATCAGAAAATGGTTTGCCCGGAAGAAAAGGCCTGTCTGAATGACACCCGGAGCCCCTTGAAAAATGGGTGAAGGCCGGATCCCGGCAAACGATCCCGGAAGTCCGGCCTCCACAGGGAAACGGCCTGTTGAGGACAATGGATCAGGTGAGCAGGTTGTAGGCCGCCGGATCCAGCGGTGAGCCTGCCGGAAAGATCCGGGCTCCCAGTTCACGATCCAGCAGGAAGATGCCCTGCTTGCTGTCGCCGATCATCTCCATCTGTTTAAGAATTTTTTCCGCGTTGGCTTCCTCCTCCACCTGCTCCTTGGAAAACCAGCTCAGCATGGTATCGGAAGCAATATCATCTTCTTTCCTGGAGAGCTTGACCAGATCATGAATCTTGGAGGTTATGAATTTCTCATGTTCGAGCGTATCCTGCCAGGCCTCCAGCGGTGATTTCCAGGCGGTTTTGAGTTGTTTCAGATTCAGAAGCGTCACCTGTCCCCCGCGGTCAATGATGTGGTCGAAGAACTTCATGGCGTGAATCATCTCCTCATGGGCCTGGCAGCGCATCCAGTGCGCCATGCCATCCAGGTTCGCGGAATGAAACCAAGCCACCATGGAAAGGTAGATGTAATAGGATTCGAGTTCATTTTTTATCTGTTCGTTCATCGCGTCGCACATTTTTTTCCCGATCATCGTTTGTATCCTCCTGTTTGTTTTTTCTGCATGCGGCTGTAAATTAATGACAGATATTTAAAAAAGCAACCGTTTTCATGAAAATTGTTTATGATGTATTTGAGAAAAAATAATCTGATTGACTCTTCCGCACCGCTTATCTATACTAACCGGATACTATGATCCCCGTGCTTTCCGGTTTGACTGACTCGCCCTGCCGGCGGCAACAGCCTCAAGCATCGGTGGATGAAAACGTAATAAAAAGGGCTTGTTTGATGAAAAGCAGTTTAACGTGCCTGATTGTTCTACTGATGGTTCTCGGATTCGTTTCCGGAGCGCGGGCAGAGACGGTTAACATCGTAAAGATCAACAGCGACGTGGTGATTGAAGAAAACACGAAAGTCCGCAATGTGGTCGTCTTCGGCGGTCAGATAACGGTTCATGGCACGGTCGAGCAACATGTCGTGGCGATCGGCGGGTCCGCCATACTGACCCGGACAGCCGTAGTTGGCGGTGATGTGGTTGCGCTGGGCGGAATCATCGCCGTCGGCAATGGTGCGGATGTGCGCGGAACCGTGACGGAGATCAATTCCTCGAATATTTCTGATGCCATCTCCGATCTCTTGAGCGATGACTGGGAAGGCTGGTCATGGCTATTCGCCATTTTTTCAGTGGTCGTTTTTCTGATCACCCTTGTTATCGCCATGCCAATTGCCGCCCTGATCCCGAAACCGATCGTGGCCGTCTCAGAGGGCATCGTGCTACACACCTATCGGGCAATGATCGCCGGATTTATCGGCCTGCTTATGATCACCCCGGTTGCCGTGCTGTTGACCCTGTCTGTCATCGGGATCGTCCTGATCCCGTTGCAGATCGTCGTGGTCGCCTTTGCCGCTGTCTTCGGCTTCATCGCCGTCGCCCGGACTCTGGGAAAGCGGATCCTTTCTTTGGCTAAAAACCCGAACGACAGTCTTATCCGTCAGACCTTCTGGGGATTGCTGGTTCTCTGGATCATAGGCTGGATCCCCTATATCGGCTGGATGATGAAAGTGTTAGCGATCGTTCTGGGCATGGGTGGAGTGATAATCACGCGGTTCGGTACAAAAAAGGCGTAGTCCGAGGAGTCACGCATGACTGAGCGGAAAAATATTTCCTTGAAGAAGAAGATCATATCGCCCGAAGATGTCCTGGAACACGTTGAACCGGGTATGAGCATTTTTGTAGGGACAGGCATGGCCGAACCCCGCACGCTCGTCAAACACCTGATGGCCTCCGACCAACTGAATCTCCAGGATCTGGAAATGATTCAGTTGATCAGCCTCGGCGACACGCCCTCCATCGATGCCCGCTACTCGAAAAAATACCGCCTGAAAACCTTCTATTCGGGATGGATTGCCGACGCCGCCATCCGCGAGGGACGGGTCGATCTGATCCCGAGCCGGTTTTCCCGCATCCCCTGGTTATTCAAAACGGGGGCGGTCCGTATCGATATGGCCTTCATTCAGATTACACCTTTCGACGAGTCCGGCTATGCCAGTCTTGGTGTTGGGGTCGATGTGGCGCGCCATGCCATGGAACATGCAACGGTGGTGGTGGGCGAAATCAATGAACAGGTTCCCCTGACCTTGGGCGATACCCTCGTGCGCGCCGAGGATTTCGACTATCTCGTGATGGCTACGGAACCGCCCATTTATCTGGAGCGATGGCCCGTCGACGAAACCTTTGACAAGCTTGCATCCCATGTGGCCTCAGTTGTGACGGACGGCAGTTGCATTTCCTTTTCCATCGGCCCGCTTTACGATGCCCTGGCCCTGCATCTGAACCGGAAAAAACACCTGGGAATTCATACGCCGTTCTTCACGGATGCTCTGATGGACCTCGTCAAGAGCGGCGCGGTGACAAATCGCCGCAAGGCCTTCTTCCCGGGGAAATCACTGGCGTCCTATGCCTTGGGCACTGCGGAGCTCATGCACTGGCTGGATCGCAATCCGCTGGTGGAATTCCAACCCATTGATGTTACGCAGGATCCAAAAAATATTGGTTTAAACAGCCAGTATATTGCGATCATACCGGCAAGAAAAGCGGACCTCACGGGGGATGTTGCCCTGCATGCCGGCAAGGGGAATGTAACAGCCGGTCCGGGCGCCGTCCAGGAAATTGTTACGGGAGCGGCGCTTTCGAAAAACGGTCGGACGATCTTTGCCCTCCCGAGCCGGAGCCGAAAAGGTGAAGCAAATATCGTCCTTTCCGTTGCGGATTACGCCTACCAGTTTTCCAACCGCGAGTCCCTGGATACGGTCATCACGGAGTATGGTGTGGCGTACCTGACGGGACGGACGTTGCGCGAACGGGCACAGGCCCTGATCGACATCGCTCATCCCGATGACCGGGCGGAACTGGTCCGGCAGGCCAAGAACGCCAGAATCCTTTATGCCGACCAGATCTATTTTGCGGAATCGGGGCGCCTCTACCCGGAAAATATTGCCAGCACCCATACCTTCAGGGATAATCTGCGCATCCACTTTCGGGCGATCAAGCCGTCGGACGAAGATGAAATGCGCCGGCTGTTCTATCGCTTTTCCGACCAGGCCGTTTATTATCGCTACTTCAGCCCCATCAAGACTATGCCCCATGACCGGATGCAGGAGTACGTCAATGTGGATTACCGTTCGGTGATGTCCATTGTCGGTGTGATTGAGGAATCCGGACGGGAAATGATTGTCGCCGAAGCCCGTTATGCCCGCCGGAAGGACAAGGACCGCCGATACGCCGATACGGCTTTTATCGTGGACGAAAGCTATCAGGGGCGGGGAGTTGCCACCTTCCTGTTCAACCTGCTCATTCGCATTGCCCGGGAAAACGGCGTAGAGGGATTCACGGCGGATGTCCTGGCCGACAACAAGTCCATGCTCAAGGTTTTCGAGAAAGCCCCCTTCTCCGTTCAGGCCGTGCTGGCTTACGGGGCTTACGAACTGACGATTCCCTTCATCGACGAGCCGGAAAGACAGGAAACGAATTGATATCTATCCGGCATCTCAGGGTGTTTTCCCCGCCACTAAAATGATGTTGAAGACGGAGGGCCAGCTCAGGGGTATGGCAACGGCGTTGCCCCCCATGCGTTTGGTGATATTTTCAGCATCCTTCCGCGCATCCGGGGCGTAAAAAACAGTATGGCGTGAGAAGTTGGCGGTAGGCGCCATGTCCACTTTCTCGACCTTGTATCCCATGGCGGTGACCATCTCGGCCATCTGAGAGGCCGACGCCAGTTGGCCGTCTCCTGTCAATACCTTGATCCGGAGCGCACGGAGTTTGGCCAGTTGCTCCTCAATGGTCGTCTTTTCATTCCGGATCGCATCCCTCCGCGTTTTGAGTTCGTCGATCTGTTTTTTCAGGGCTTGTGTTTCGGTTGTCGTTATCCCTGCGCCGGCATGGCTTTCCTTTTGTCTGGCCGCTTCTTTTAGCCCTCCATCTTTCCCTTCCAGCTTGTTGATTTCGGCCTGTTTCTTATCCAGAAGGGTCTGCAGGGCGTCATTGCCTAAAGAAAGCCTGGATACTTCCACCTCAAGCTTTTTGACTTGCACCTGTTTTTCATTAACAATCGTCTGGCAGAACTTTTTTTCGGATTCAAGTCTTGTGATCTGATTCTTCAGATCCTCCGTACAACCGGAGAGAACAACCCAGAAGCAGGGAAAAAGGATTAGAAATGTCTTCTTCTGCATGATCTTACCTCCTGAGTTGAAGATTTTTTCATATATTTCCGCAATACTTTCAGCATTCTCTCATAATATATCGGGTCGGTCAAGTTTGTCTGCACATTGCGGTAAAAATTCCATTGACACACAGAATGGCTCTCCTTATACTCTCAAAGTGAAAAAGCAATGCCCTGTCACTATCCATAATTATTCAATTTAAAGGGAGGACCTGATGAAACGATTCCAGATGCTCGCAATGATTGCCGTGGTAATGATGTTGTTTACCGGCTGCGGATACAATACGATCCAGCAGAACGAAGAGGCGGTCAAAGCCGCCTGGGGTGACGTGGAGGCCACCTATCAGCGGCGCAGCGACCTCATACCGAACCTTGTAGAAACCGTCAAGGCGTACGCGAAACATGAACAGGAGACCCTGCAGGCCGTAACAGAGGCACGCGCGAAGGTGGGCACCATACAGGTTTCGAAGGACATGATCGGCAACCCCCAAGCGATGGCGCAGTTCCAGCAGGCCCAGTCAACGATGAGCGGCGCCCTGTCGCGGCTTCTTCTGGTCGCCGAGCGCTATCCCGATCTCAAGGCCAATCAGAATTTCCGGGATCTCCAGAACCAGCTCGAAGGAACGGAGAACAGGATCAATGTGGCGCGCACCCGGTATAACCAGACGGTACAGACCTTTAACACGTCGATCAGGATATTTCCGAACAACCTGACCAACTCATTGATCCTCAAACTCCAGCCCAAAGAGGTCTACAAAGCGGATCCCGGAGCCGAAAAGGCGCCGAAAGTAAAATTCTGACGGGGGGCACTTGTCTGTGCGTGAAGAGAAAAGATCGGCGAAAAAAGAGGCGGCCGTAAGAAAAAGCACGGGAAAGGCCTCTCTCGCGAGGCCCCATGCGTTATTTTTTATTGTCTGCCTTGTGTTCCTTGTCTGTGCGGGGAGCGCTCGCGGCCTCGAAGTACCGCCCCTGAAAGGTTACGTCAACGACTACGCAAACATGATGTCGCAGGAGACCCGTGCACTGCTGGAACAGGAGCTCAAAGAATTTGAACGGTCCGATTCGACGCAGGTGGTTATTCTGACTGTTGAGTCCATCGAGGGAGATGTTCTGGAATCGTTCTCCATCAGGGTGGCCGAAGCGTGGAAGATAGGTCAGAGAGGGAAGGACAACGGGGTCATCCTGCTGGCGGTAAAAAAGGAGCGAAAAACGCGCATCGAGGTGGGCCGGGGTCTTGAAGGACAGCTGACGGACCTGACGGCAGGGCGGATCGTGCAACTTGTCATAAATCCGCAGTTCAAGAGGGGCGATTTTAATGCCGGGTTCACGTCGGGTATTCGGGCAATCATCGACGCGACTCGCGGCGAGTTCAAGGCCGATAAAGTAACGCGGGCCTCTTCAAAAAGGGGAATCGTTTCGTCGTTCATGCCGCTTATCGTTTTCGGCGCCGTATGCCTTCTCGTTCTGGGCAGGATATCCCGTCCCCTCGGCGGCGCCGCGGGATTGTTAGGTTTTCCCCTTGTCGGTTTGATACTCGGATTGCCCCTGGCGGGGATCATTTTCCTTGGTGTTCTCGGTCTGGCCATGGGTATATTCCTTCCCCTTTTCTTCGGTGGGCCCTTCGGGGGAGCCGGCGGGTTCGGAACGGGTGGTGGTTTTGGCGGTTTTAGCAGCGGCGGCTTTGACGGCGGAGGGGGGTTTGACGGAGGCGGAGGCGGCTTTGGCGGAGGCGGCGCCTCGGGGGACTGGTGATGAAAGGTTATTCAAGGGCAGCGCATTTTTTTAATCCTGCCGAGAAAGAAGCGATCGAATCGGCGACGCGCGCGGCCGAATTACGCACCATCGGCGAGATCGCCGTCATGGTCGTGGATGCGAGCAGCCGTTACAGGGAGGCTGAGGTCTTCGGCGGCATCACCCTGGGCAACATCATCGCATTTCTCATCACGGTCTTTTTCTTTCATGAGTCCATCTGGTGGTACGTTCCCCTAACCTTCGTCTTCTTTTTTCTTTCCTGGTTCCTTTTCAGGAAAATACCGGCCCTGAAGATTCATTTCGCCGCCCCGGCCCGCCGGGAGCACGCCGTTCAGGGAAGAGCGCTCAGGGCGTTCTACGAGAAAGGCCTTTACATGACGGCCAGAAGCACAGGCGTTCTCTTTTTCATCTCCATTCTCGAGCGGAAGGTATGGGTGCTCGCCGATAAAGGCATCTACGAAAAGATCACCCAGACCAGACTCAACGATTTTGCAAAGGCGGTATCGGAAGGGATAAGACAGGGACGGGCCGCAGATGCGCTCGCCGGAGCAATACATGACGCAGGCGAGCTTCTCGGGGAGCATTTTCCGATACAGGATGGCGACACGAACGAGTTGCCTGACGCGATCATGATCGAGAGCAAACCCGATGACGATTGAATCCGATCTCAAGAACAGTTCCAGCCGTTTCAACCCTTAACGATGACGAATTCGTAAAAAGTCCATTTTCCCCTTCCCTGGCTGGAGAAGATGAAGGGGAAATATGGGGACATGACGCAGTCGTGTCCCCATATTTACAGAATGCAGGCAGATAACATGGCGCTACAGGATAAATTAAACATTTTAAAAAATAACATCCGCCGGATGCAAAGCATTGCCGTGGCTTATTCGGGCGGTGTGGACAGCACCTTTCTGCTGAAGGCGGCGCATGACGCGCTGCATGAAAATGCCGTCGCCCTGACGGCGCGATCCTGTATACACCCTGAAAGGGAGTTTTGTCAGGCTGTTGAATTCGCACAGAAGATCGGGGCAAGGCAGGTTGTTATCGATTCGGAAGAGCTCGAAATAGAGGGCTTTTCGGATAACTCAGTGAATCGGTGCTATCTCTGCAAAAAAGCGCTTTTTTCAAAAATCGGAGAATGGGCGCGGCAAAATGACATCCAGCATGTTGCCGACGGCGCCAATATGGACGATCTCGGCGATTACCGGCCGGGACTGGAAGCCGCAAAGGAACAGGGCGTTGTCAGCCACTTGCAGGAAGCCGGCCTGAACAAGGAGGAAATCAGAATCCTGTCGAAGGATATGGGATTACCGACATGGGATAAGCCTGCCTTTGCGTGCCTGGCTTCGCGATTTCCATACGGGCAGAGGATCACCAGGGAAAAACTGCGGCAGGTGGACCAGGGAGAGCAGTTTCTGCTTGCTATGGGATTCAGGCAGGTAAGAGTCCGTCATCACGGCGATGTGGCGAGGCTGGAAGTATCTGCCGACGAACGCGGCAAGTTCTTTAATACCGCTTTGATGGATAAGGTCTATGAGAAAATAAGGCAGCTCGGATTTTCGTACGTTTCGCTCGACCTCAAGGGATACCGAACAGGGAGCCTGAATGAGGCGAACGATGTCGGCAGATCATCGGAATGACTATGAAAAATGGTTTGCAAGCGGCGAATTAAATGTTTTCCGCTTGTAATCAACGCAGCTTGTTGATCATGGATGCCATATAACCGGCGCCGAAACCATTGTCGATATTGACGACGCAGACGCCACCGGCGCAACTGTTGAGCATGGACAGCAATGCGGCCAGGCCATGAAAACTCGCGCCGTAACCCACGCTGGTCGGAACGGCGATGACGGGCTTGTCCACCAGTCCCCCGACGAGACTCGGCAGGGCGCCTTCCATCCCGGCGACAACAACGATCACCCTAGCTCCCCGGATCACATCGAGTTTATCGAACAGGCGGTGGACGCCGGCCACGCCGACATCAACGATTCTTTCCAGACGGTTCCCGAAAAGCTCCGCGGTAACGGCGGCTTCCTCGGCGACGGGCAGGTCCGCCGTTCCCGCCGTGACCACGGCAATATAACTGTCAGGGGTTTCCATCCTGGTCTTGCTCACCGTGATGGCTCCGGCCAGCGGATGATAGACGGCTTCCGGACAGATCTGCCGGATTTCCGTAAACAGCGCCTCGCCGGCCCTCGTGGCCAGGATATTCGAGTTTCTCTCCAGCATGGCCTGAAAGATCGTTTTAACCTGCTCGATCGTTTTTCCGGGGCAGAAAATCACCTCCGGATAGCCGACCCGCAATTCCCGGTGCGTATCCAGCTTTGCGCATCCGATATCCAGATAAGACAGGCCTTTGAGCAGGGCCATCCCCTCATCGACCGTGATCCGGCCGCCCCGGATGTCCTCAAGCAGGGTTTTCAATTTATCGGCGTTCATGCTTTCAACCTCCCGACTTTTTTTCGGATTGATCCGAGCAGGCGTCAGTCCTCCCCGGACGTCAGGCTGTCGTAGATTTCTTTCACGCTCACGCCTTTTTCCCCGGCCAGTTTGCGGCAGTCTTCATATTCAGGCTTGGATTTGATTTTTTTGCCCCGGAAATAGGCATTCTTCATGGTAATTGCACCGTATTTCGTTGACCGGGTTGAAAAGTCCCGTTTCAGCATGGTCTTGGAGACCCGCTGCGTCCTCAGGCCGAAGGTAGAGGTCTTTAGCCAGAGGATTTCCTCGATGGCCTGGCGTTCCCGGTCGCCGCAGAGGATGCTTATTTTGACCGCCGGCCGCGATTTTTTCATGATCACGGGCGTCAAAAAGACGTCGAGCGCGCCTTTTTGAAAAAGGGACTCCATCACGTCGTCATAGAACTCCGGGTTCATGTCGTCGATATTGCACTCCATGAGAAGGGCGCCTTCCGTTTCAACAGACTCCGCAGGCGCTCTTTCCGGCCGTTCGCCCAAAAAGACGCGCAGCACATTCGGCCGCTCCGTATCGCGCTGTCCGATCCCGTAACCGATCTCCTTCACGATAAAGTCGGTCGTTTCCGTGAATTGATTTACCGTAGCCGCCAGAATGGCTGCTCCCGTGGGTGTTGTCGCCTCATGGGACGCCCCACCGGTCCGGATGGGGATGCCTTTGAGTATTTCTGCGGTCGCCGGCGCCGGAACGGGCAGGATCCCGTGGGCGCAGGTGATAAAACCGCCCCCCACTTCAACCGGGGAACACAGAAGCCGGTCCGCCTGCAAATAGTCCAGACAAATGGCGGCCCCGACAATATCCACGATGGAATCGATGGCCCCGACTTCATGAAAATGTACTTCATCGAGTGCGTGCCTGTGTACCTTCGCCTCGGCTTCGGCCACTTTTGTGAAGATGTTCAGGCTGGTCGCTTTGACCTTCTCGGACAGTCTGCTTGCCACGATCATCTTTGCGATGCTCCTGAACGTTCTCCCTTCGGTCGGGGTGGCGTCGCTACCAACAACAACCTCAACTTTAGTCCCGGTGACGCCTCGGCGCTGATCCCGGTCAATTTTGACTTCATAAGGCCCGATATCCAGCTTTTCCAATTCCGCTAAAAGGTGATTCCGGTCGGCGCCCAAATCAATCATGGCGCCCAGGTTCATGTCGCCGCTGATCCCGGAAAAACAATCATAATAGAGAATCTTCATCGCAACAATCCTTTCAGGGTTGTTGACCCTACCACAATCGCCGCCCCGCCGCCAACTTCGATTGCATATCGAAAACGCTCAAGCACGGATCACTTTTTCCTGGAGGCTCTTCCATGTCTTTTCCGAATACCAGATATCGACAAATTCAAGGATGGAAGCCCTTTCTCTTTTCATCATCTCCTCCGCCGTTGCCTGCCGCAGGAGCTTCTTGATGCTTCGGAAGGCGGCGCCGTCCTGTGCGGCGTATTCACGGGTCTTTTTTGCGGCTTCGTTTTCCAGGTCGGCTTTTGCCGCAATCCGGTCGATCAGCCCCAGTTGCAGGGCTTCTTCCGCCGAATACATGACCCCGCTCAGCAGCGCCGTCTCCGCCTGCCTCTGTCCGAGCAATGATTTCATTATTTCCACACTCCCCGCAAAGACGGAAGAGCTGAAGTTAATTTCGTTAAGCGAGATCTTGGTGTTTCCCGGGACCATGATCCGGTAATCGCAGGCGATGGCCAGCATGCACCCGCCGGCGATCGTATGACCGTTCAAGGCAGCGACAACGGGCTTGGGATAGAGGAAGATGTCCGTATAAAGGCCGGTGAATTTCGTCAGATAGCGGACAAAGGCCTCCTTCGTGTAACCCAGGAATTCCGGAATATCAAACCCGAAGGTGAAAAAGTTGCCCTCGCCGGTTAAAATAACCGCCGTTACGCTTGGATCATAGGAAAGCGCCCGGAGGCAATCCGTCAATTCATCCACGACCTTTTCATTGATGGCGTTGACTTTCCCCCTGCTTAACGCGACCCTGGCAATGCCTTCATTTGTTTGCAAACTTACAAAGTCCATGAGTTACTCCTTTCTATTCCTTTTTAATAGCGTGAACCTTGATGCTGGCAATCGCTGTCCCGATTTCCCGGGCCATTTCCATCAAGGTGTCCGAGCATCCTATGATTTCTACGGCATTGGCGTAACCGATAAAATCCTTCACTGGAAAAAGCGTCTCGTCAATGATCCTGACTTCCTGAAACCCGGCCTTGCCAATGGCGTCAAGATAATCCTCTTTCATGACGGCGCCTGCGATACACCCGACGTAGGCGTCGATCGATTCTTTTAGGGCCGCCGGAAGCTCCTTGAGCAGCACAATATCGGATACCATCAGACGGCCGCCCGGTTTGAGGACGCGAAAGGCCTCCTGAAAAACCCTGCTTTTATCTGGGGAGAGGTTGATCACGCAGTTGGAAATGATGATGTCGGCCGTGTTATCGGCCACGGGCAGATTCTCGATTTCTCCCAGGCGGAACTCCACATTGCCATAGCCCCCTTTTTCTGCGTTTTCTCTCGCCTTGTCGAGCATTGCCGGCGTCATGTCCACGCCGATAACGCGCCCGCTCTTTCCGACTTCCATCGCCGCCAGAAAACAATCGAACCCCGCACCCGCCCCCAGATCCACGACCGTTTCCCCTTCCCGCAGGGAGGCCAGCGCGACGGGATTTCCGCATCCGAGGCCGAGATTGGCCCCTTCTGGGACAGCCTTGAGGTCTTCCGTGCGATAGCCGATGTCCCGGCTGATTGTTTCCACGGTCTGATTGCCGCCGTAGCATGAAGCCGACGGCAAGCAGCAGTTCCCTGATTTTGTCACGATCTCGGCATAACGATCCCTGACGGCTTTTTTGATTTCTTCCTGATTCATTGATCTACCTCTCCTTTTTATTTTTTGTTAACGGGAAACCACGCCCATCATAACCGGGCCAAGAAATTCCTTGACCCGTTCGGCAAGGTATTCGGCCTTGACCAGGGACAGACAACAGATTTCTCCGTCTTTTTCCCAGCTCACAAGGGCCAGTTTGTCGCCGGCGCGGATGTTAGCTTTATCCCGCAGTTCCTTGGGAAGCACCATCTGCCCCCGCTCATCGACGCTGATGAGCGATTCGACGCGGCAGCCACTCGCCGCCCTGTCTGCTGTTTCACAACAGGATGTTTTCGGATCGGCCATGATAATTGAATGTCTCCCATTATTATTCTGATAGGTATGAATATTCAGTATTATCAGTCTAGACTGATTATATATAGCAGGAAGGGCCTTGTCAAGTCCATAGGATTGTCATTCCTGTAATTATTGCTTGATTACTTTCATTAATTATGCAAGCCTGTAAACAATTATCCATGATTCTATGTCGATTGTTAAAGGCCGTCATAACTGTTTAAAGACTATCGGATGGGGAAATAAATCTATCATCTTTTTCCAGAGGCAGCATCCAAGGTATAATATAGTATATGTAACAGTTCCATAGGCTTATAAGAATTTAACTTTAAATGTAGTCCATTTATGGAGATGTGCATTGAGGAAAGACGGCACTAAAGAAGGTTTTGGTATTTTATTAGATAAGCCTAAGAAAATAGAACACTATGAAAAGCGTTTTGGAATAATGGCAATTGAAAAAGGATTTATTACTTCCAATGATCTTGTGATGGGATTGACCGTTCAGGTTAGAGAGGATATCAAAAATATACCGCATCGTTTATTGGGGGAAATATTTTTTGATATGGGTCTTATGACAGATAAACAGGTCGAAGAAGTAGTGAGTGACATTTTTTGTAAAGTTCCTTAGATATTGAAAGGTTATTGTCAGACAATAAAATATGAAGCTGATTATTTTTGTATAACAGGTTACAAGTGAACACTTGTTATGTCTCAATATCCTTCCAACGGTAATCTTCAGCCTTCCGACTAATATCTCTTTTCACGGATGAGCTTTAAGCAAATATCCACCACCTCTGAATCGTAGAGGCGCCCCCGGTTCCTGCTGATCTTTTCCAGTACTATCTCAATCCCCAAGACCTGGTCGATAGGGACGATTGGATGCAATGGCCTATGCGACGGCAGATGAGCTATGTTGCTCCTCTCTTTTGAATAAGCGTCATTCTGTAGCGAAGTTGCAGAATGACGCTTGAAGAACTTAGCCGCTGTGTCGGCCTACGCTATGGCGATTCAATCACATCTGCTTCGTTTCTTCTATCACCAGACAGGTGAGTAAGAAGCGCGAGGGTGCGATTCCTTAGCGCCACTCAACTAATAACCATCGTCCGCCCCGCCTGAGGATCGCATTCGTTGGATCATCAGCGACGAAAGAAACTTCCTTTTATTGACGCTGCCGGCATTTTGTTATAGGCAGGAAAGGCAAAGGGGTTTAAGGAGTTTGACGGCGCGTGTTTTTCAGGGCGCTCGATACGATTATATTCAAGCAAACAGGAGGAAGCGATGGATCTGGGATTGAAGAACAAGGTCGCCCTGGTGGCCGGTGGGAGCATGGGGCTCGGCAAGGCCGTGGCGATGGCGCTGTCGCAGGAGGGGGCCCGCGTGGCCATCGGCGCGCTCGATGACGCCAATCTGCCCGAAGCGGTGGAGGATATCCGACGGGCGACAGGCGGCGAGGTTATCGCCATCCCGGTGGATGTCAGCAACATCGAAGAGGCAAAGCGTTTTGTCAAGAAGGCTCTGGCGCATTTCGGCACGCTGGACATTCTAATCAATAACGCCGGCGGTCCGCCGTCGACGACGTTTCTCGAGATCGACGATGCGCTCTGGGAATACGGGTTCCGTCTCAACCTCATGAGTACGATCGCCATGACCCGGGAGGCCGTCCCGGTCATGAAGGCAAAGAAATGGGGCCGCATCATCAACATGACGTCCATTTCCGTCAAGCAGCCCATTGATGGCTTGATTCTGTCCAATACGATCCGCTCCGGCGTGATCGGCCTGGCCAAGTCGCTGTCGAATGATCTGGCGCCGTTCAACATCACCGTCAACAGCGTATGCCCGGGCTATACGCTGACGGACCGTGTGCGGAATCTGGCCAAGACTGCCGCCGGGAAGGAAAAGACGAGCCCCGAAGCGATCATCAAACGCTGGGAATCGACCATTCCCATGGGGCGTCTGGGCACGCCGGAGGAATTCGCGAGCCTCGTCGCCTATCTGTCCTCCGAGTCCAGCGGCTACATCACGGGGGCGGCGATTCAGATTGACGGGGGCTGGTACAAGGGCGTCATGTAGGCGTAGAGTTTTTCCATCAGCTCGCCGAGCGTTTCCGGGTGCAGGGCCGAAATAGCCGTCGCGTCGAAACGACGGCAGAGGGCCGCAAGCTGCGCCTTGTCGGGGAACCGGTCTTCCTTGTTGAAGACGCGCAACGTCGGTTTCCCGGCGATATCAAGCTCTCGCAATATCAGCTCCACGGCCTGAATGTGGTTTTCAAAGTTGGGATTGCCGACGTCGATGACATGCAGTAGCACGTCGGCTTCATGGAGTTCGTCGAGTGTGGCCCGGAAGGCGGCGAAGAGTTCCTTCGGCAGGTCGCGGATGAAGCCGACCGTATCGGTGATCACGGCCTCCCGGTCCCGCGGAAAACGCAGCCGCGAACTTTTCGGGTCCAGCGTGGCAAAAAGCAGGTCTTCCGTGAAGACGTCGCTTCGGGTCAGGGCATTGAGCAGCGTCGATTTGCCGGCGTTGGTGTAGCCTACAATCGAGATGACCGGCAGGCCCGTCCGTTCCCGCCGGACCCGCCGGACATCGCGGGCCGTCTGCACAGTTTTCATTTCCTTTTCGAGGCGGTTGATGCGGTCCCGCACGCGCCGCCGGTTAATCTCCAGCTTCGTTTCCCCCGGTCCTCTTGCCCCGATACCGCCCGTGAGCCGCGACATGGCGGTGTTTTTCATGATGAGTCGCGGCAGCAGGTACTGGAGCTGGGCCAGTTCCACCTGGATCTTCCCCTCGCGGCTGTGCGCCCGCCGGGCAAAAATGTCAAGAATCACCTGGGTCCGGTCAATGACGCGGATCTCCGTGAAATCGGTGATGGACCGGATCTGGGCCGGCGTCAGTTCGTGATCGAAGATAAGCAGGTTGGCGCCCATCTGCAGCGCCCGGATGACCATATCGGAGAGCTGCCCTTTCCCGAGCAGAAATTTCGGATCCCGCTGCGCCCGGTGTTTAAGAACCGTATCGAAGACCTCCACGCCGCAGGTGCGCGCCAGTTCCTTGAGTTCATCCAGGGCATAATCGACGTCGGCCAGCGGGTTGGTTTCCACGCGGACCAGAATGGCCCGGTCCGTGGCGTCCACCTTCCGTGTCTTCTGCTTCTTTGTAAATTCGCCCTCTAGGGCCTGGATAAACGACAGGAAATCCAGCGTGAGTTCGGCGGGCGGCGCCGGGGGAAGCTGCATCCAGTAAACGCCTTCCGGATTTTCGGGAATCAGGTGGGCCGTATAGGCTTTTCCGGGGATACCGTCCGGAAGCGTATCGACGGCGCAGACCAGATCCAGCCGCAGCAGCGCCAGGTCCGTCAGGTCGTCGGTGGTCAGAGGTTCGCCGTCCAGATGGGTGTGAATCAGCCGCAGGCCCTTGAAGCGCGTCGAAGCAGACCGGAAATGATCCAGGCTCGGGATGAGGATGTCCTTGTGGGAACCCACGATGACAAAGGCGATCTCCCCGCGGCGGCTGATGAGGATGCCGATCTGGCGGTTGATTTCCCGGGAAAGGGTCGTCAACTGCCGGGCCAGCTCATGGGTAATGACGAGGTCGGGCGGCACGCGCCGCCGGTAGAGCTGTTCGATCCCTCTGATCTGTGCCGGCGCCAGGCCGGTCAAATTGCCGTGAATTTTATTCACTATTGACGCCTGCGTAAAAAGCCCGGATGCTGCGTTGCGCTGCATCCTTCGTCGTTGCGGCGTACGACCAGGTACGCCTCACTCCTCATGATTTGCGCGCCTTGCCTGCTGATCTTTTTACGCAACCGTCGTCTTTTGATCATTTTTCGACATTTTACGAGTTCGTCACTATTTGAACTTGTGCGGATTGACCCTTTTTTCCATGTCATCCAAGAATTTGGACCAGGTATTGGTGCGGAAGGCCGTGGCCAGCTTCTTCGGCGCCGTTGCCCCGCATTTCGGGCATTCGAGATGATTGTACGGTTCTTCAATTTTCAGAATCGCCTCGTATTCGTGGCCGCAAGCGCAGCATGCGAAATCATAAAGTGGCATTGTCAAACTCCCCGCTGTCTTTCCTGTTGAATTTCATGATGGTTTTAGATTTCTATCACAGCCCCGACGGTTGGTCAAGCGGGGATTGGGGCGCTAAGCAGGCTGCAATCTTTTTTATTGCATTTATGCAGGTCTAACATTAAGAATACGCAATGCAAGCATCCTGGTTGAAAAGATCATTTTCTGATAATTCGCCGCTTGCGAACCATTTTTCGTCGGTTATGCAAAGAACTCGTCTGAGAATTTTAGATATATGGAGGTTCTGTTTATGAAAAAGCTTTCTGTGTATATATGGATCGTTGTCTGTTTTGTCTGCTTCGCTGTCTTTTCCGTCCAGGCGGCCGACCCGCCTGCCGTAGGCGGGCAATTGCCCGATTTTAAGCTGACGGCCCCAAAAAGCAGCGCCGACAAAAACTATCTGGGTGTTTCCGGTATATTCTTTTCAGGCCCCTTCACCGTTCCCCAGATCAAGGCGAAGGTGGTGATCCTCCAGATATTCAGTATGTACTGCCCTTACTGCCAGAAGGATGCGCCCCATGTCAATAGCCTCTACAACAAGATCGAGAATGATCCGGCATTGAAGGGAAAGATCAAGCTTATGGGCATCGGCGCGGGCAACTCGGAATATGAAGTGGGTCTCTTCAAGAAGAAATACCAGATTCCCTTTCCGCTTTTTTCAGACGGGGATTTCAAGATTCATAAACTGATGGGCGAGGTGCGGACCCCCTATTTTATCGGCGTGAAAATCAATCCCGATGGATCCCACCAGGTCTTTTATTCCAGACTGGGCGCCATAGAGAAAAACGAGAATTTTCTGAATGAGATTATCTTCTTATCCGGTCTTAAATAGGGGTGGAACCATGAAAAAATTAAGTTTTTTGGCTCTGACGGTGGCTATTTGCGCAATGGTGTTGATCCTGCCGCCGGCACAGGATGCATTCAGCCTGTCCGACGCCTATAAAAATAATATCTATCAAACCGGCCCCCTGAAGCCGACGGACAGCAGGCTGAAGGTCAAGCTCGGCGAGAAAGCACCCGGCTTTACGCTTCCGTCCGTTTCCGGTAAAAAGGTCTCGCTTGAAGATTATTACGGCAAGAAGAATGTCGTGCTGTCCTTTGTGCCGGCCGCCTGGACGCCCGTGTGTTCGGATCAGTGGCCCGGCTACAATATCGTCAAGGACCTCTTCGACGCGCACGACGCGATCCTGCTGGGCATTACCGTGGATAACATCCCGACGCTCTTTTCCTGGACCAATCAGATGGGAATGCTGTGGTTTCCCGTACTGTCCGATTTCTGGCCACACGGCTGGACCGCGGAGAAATACGGTATTCTGCGCACCGACGGCACATCGGAACGGGCGCTCTTTGTGATCGACAAGAAGGGCGTGATCCGCTACATCGACGTGCATGACATCAATGAGCGGCCATCTCTGGAGATCCTGGTCAAAGAGCTGGAAAAACTTCAATAGGACACGCTACGTCGCCGCGCTCAATTGGCCCCCGGCGGCGAGATATGAAAAATATCGTTTTTTTGGCGTTTTTCATGTTATTTGATGATTGATATACGCAAAAGAAATCATCGGTTTTACGCTGAAAAAAAAGTTGACACCCGCCGGCATTAAATATATAGGGTAGCGGCTGTTTCAGCCCCCTGGATCATCACAGGACGTCATGCTCTCTGATCCACTTTTTCTAAAGAGCCGCTCCATGAAAAGTGGACAATGGGTGCCGCCGGAAACGGTTTCGCCTCCCGTGTTTGGAAAGGAGACAAAATAGGCAGTTGTTTTGTGTAATTAAACCTTAATGAAAGGAGCGCATTTATGGATGTCAGCAGAAGAGGTTTCTTGAAGATCTCCGGCGCAGTGCTGGCGGCAAGCGGGGTCGGCATCAGCCTGAAGCCCGTCTCCGCCCACGCCCAGCCGCTGAAGATCAAATACACCAAAGAAACCACAACGGTTTGTCCCTATTGCTCCGTAGGATGCAGCATCATCGTGTCCACGCGCGGCGGCAAAGTGATCAACACGGAAGGCGATCCGGACAGCCCCATCAACAGGGGTTCGTTGTGCAGCAAGGGCGGATCCATCTATCAGATGGCCGTCAATGAAAATCGTCTTTCCAAACCGCTCTACCGGGAGCCGTTCGGCACGGAATGGAAAGAGGTCGAGTGGGAATGGACTTTAGAAAAGATTGCGGAAAACGTCAAGAAGAGCCGTGACGCCAGTTTCAAAATCAAAAATGCAAAAGGCGAGGTTGTCAACCGTACGGATGGAATCGCCTCTGTCGGCAGCGCCGCCATGGATTTGGAAGAGTGTTACACCTATCAAAAATTCCTGAGGGGGTTGGGCCTGGTCTATATCGAACATCAGGCCCGTATCTGACACAGCCCGACTGTTGCGGCTCTGGCAGAGTCGTTCGGACGCGGCGCAATGACGAATCACTGGATCGATTTTCGAAACACGGATGTGTTTTTAATCATGGGAAGCAATCCCGCTTCCAACCATCCCGTTTCCTTTAAATGGATACAAGAAGCCGTGGACAAGAGGGGTGCGAAGGTGATCTGCGTGGATCCGAGGTTCACCCAGTCTGCGGCAAAATCCCATGTCTATGCCCCCATGCGGTCGGGGACGGATATCGCCATTCTCGGCGGTATGATCAAGTATATCCTCGACAACAACCTGTATTTCGCGGAATACGTGAAGCTTTACACCAATGCGTCATTCCTGGTAAATCCAGCCTTGAAGCTTCCCGGCGATAACAAGGGCGTCTTCTCGGGGCTGGAAGGCAGCAAGTACAACAAGGACACCTGGTCCTACCAGACCGACGGCGAAGGAGTGATTAAAAAAGACCCGACGCTGAAGGACCCCAACTGCGTCTTCCAGCTTCTGAAGAAGCACTACGCCCGTTACACTGTAGATATCGTGTCCAGAATAAGCGGGACGCCCAAGGACAAGCTCCTGGAAGTTTACAAACTGTACGCTTCCACCGGCAAGCCCGACAGGGCCGGTGTCGAGCTTTACGCCATGGGTTGGACTCAGCATACCACGGGCGTTCAGAACATCCGCACCATGGCGATCATCCAGTTGCTTCTGGGCAATGTCGGCATTGCCGGCGGCGGTGTCGCGGCCATGCGTGGCGAGTCAAACGTCCAGGGTTCCACGGACCACGCCCTTCTGTTCCATATCTTGCCGGGCTACCTCGGTACCCCGACGGCTTCCCTGAAAACGCTAAAAGAATACAACGAGAAGCGGACGCCGAAGACAAAGGAAAAGAACAGTCTCAACTGGTGGAAAAACTACCCGAAATATTCAGCGAGTTTTCTGAGGTCCATGTACGGGCAGAATGCAACCCTCGATGAGGCCTATGCCATGATGCCCAAGCTCGACGACGGGATGAATTGTTCCTGGCTCATGCTCTTCGATCAGATGTACAAGGAAAAATTCACGGGATTTTTCGCCTGGGGTATGAATCCGGCGTGCAGCGGCGCCCATTCCAACAAGGTTCGGGCAGCGATGGGAAAGCTGGACTGGATGGTCAATGTCAATCTTTTCGATAATGAAACCGGTTCATTCTGGTGTGGCCCGGGCATGGATCCCAAGAAGATCAAAACCGAGGTCTTCATGCTCCCCTGCGCGGCCTCCATCGAGAAGGAAGGCAGTATCGCCAACAGCGGCCGTATGATGCAGTGGCGCTACAAGGCGATCAATCCACCCGGAGCGGCCCTGCCCGACGGCGACATCATGAGCGAGATCTTCTTCAAAGTGAAAGAACTCTATGAAAAGAAGGGCGGCCCCCTCAAGGAAGCCGTCATAAAACTCACATGGCCCTATGGCAAAAAAGTGGGCAAAGAATTCCACTATGATCCCCATGCGGTGGCCAGGGAGATCAATGGTTTCTTCCTTGAAGACAAGAAAGTAGAGAATCCCACGAAAAAGGGTGAATTCAAGGAATTCAAGAAGGGCGATCCTGTTCCCTCCTTTGCCTGGCTCCAGGATGACGGGTCGACTTCATCGGGAAACTGGCTGTACTGTAACTCCTATGCAGACAAGGGCAACATGGCGGCTCGACGGGGCAAGAAGGATCCCACCGGTATCGGCCTCTATCCGGAATGGGCGTGGACCTGGCCCGTCAACCGCAGGATTATCTACAACGGCGCTTCGGTTGATCAGGACGGCAAGCCTTGGGATCCCAGCCGGGCGGTCATCAAATGGGACGGTGCAAAATGGGTGGGCGACGTGCCCGATGGTGTCGGCAATCCAGGCTCCGGGCGCCCTCCCTTCATCATGAAGCCCGACGGCGTGGCCAACCTCTACGGGCCCGGTTTGGCGGACGGTCCTTTCCCCGAGCATTACGAACCGCTGGAGTGTCCCGTGGAGAAGAACTTTCTATCGCCCCAGAAGAGCAATCCAGCTATCCGACGGTTTGACAAACCCGGTGTCGGATCCGATATGGATGTCTATTCCGGTATTGACAGTTGTGATCCAAGGTTCCCATTCGTCTGCAGCACTTACCGGGTCAGCGAGCACTGGCAGACGGGCGTTCTGACCCGCTGGTGCCCGTGGCTGGCGGAAATGCAGCCCGGCATGTTTGTGGAGATGAGTCTGGAGCTTGCAAGGGAAAAGGGCATCAAAAGCGGCGAAAAGGTGATTGTGAAGTCACCGCGCGGCGAGGTGGAGTGTGCGGCCATCGTGACGCCGCGTTTCAAACCGCTGATCATTGACGGCAACCCGATTCATCAGGTCGGCATCCCCTGGCATTTCGGGTGGATTACGACCAAGGACCGGAAATACAAACCCGGAGACAAGAAGGCCGAGGTCTTTACCTTCGGCGATGCGGCGAATCTTCTGACGCCGACCATCGGCGACCCAAATACCATGATCCCTGAAACCAAGGCCTTTATGGTCAATGTGGTCAAAAAGGGAAGGGGGTGAACATAAATGGCTCAGAAAACAAAACTAATCGATGTTTCGAAGTGTACAGGCTGCCGGGGATGCCAGCTGGCCTGCAAGCAGTGGAACCAGCAACCGGCAAAGCAAACGGAAAACCGTGGGACCTATCAGAACCCCCCCGATCTTCAGTCCAATACCTGGACACTGATCCGGTTCCAGGAAATCGCGGACAAGGACAGTGTTAAATGGCTATTCCGGAAGGACGGCTGTATGCACTGCACGGACGCGGCCTGTGTCAAGGTCTGTCCGAGCGGGGCGCTGCATTACACCGAATACGGAACCGTGGCAATCAATAATGAGCGCTGCATCGGCTGCAAGGAGTGTGTAACGGCATGTCCCTTCGACATCCCCCGATACGACCGGGTGACGGACAAGATCTATAAGTGCGATCTCTGTCTGACCCGCATCCAGGCGGCGCTTGAGCCGGCCTGCGTCAAAGCCTGCCCGACGGGCGCGCTGAAGTTCGGCGACAGGGCGGATATGCTGAAGCTGGCCTATAAACGGGCCGCCGAGTTAGGCGGAAACGCCAATGTTTACGGCGATAAGTTCGTCGATGGCACCCACGTTCTGTACGTCCTGCAGGATAAACCGGGCACCTACGACAAGCTGCCGGTGAAGCCGAGCGTGCCCCTTTCGATCATTGTCTGGAAAGACCTGCTCAAGCCTCTAAGTTTGCTGGCCGCAGGCGGCGTGATTGCCGGCTCGTTCCTGCACTATATCATACACGGGCCCAAGCTGCCTGATGAAGACCAGAACCACAAGGGAGGTGAATAAGCCATGAGAAAGGGATTAATTCAAGCGACGGATGCTTTTGAACGGATTGTCCACTGGAGCCTGGCTGCTTCCTGTCTGATTCTGTGCATTACGGGTCTCGGCATGATGTTTCAGTCGTTCAATTTTATCGGGACGATCATGGGCGGCCTGAAGTCCCTGAAGTATGTTCATAACTTCACGGGTCTCTTTTTCATCGTGGCCCTTTATTTCACGATACGTATGTGGTGGAAGGAAGCGGGCGTCTTTTCCATGCCGGAAGATCTGGAATGGATGATGTGCGCCGGCGGTTACCTCTGGCATGTGGACAAGGTCCCCGAGACCGGGAAGTACAACCCCGGGCAGAAGGCCTTTTTCTTGGTCGTCGCGGGTTGCGGCGTCATGATGGTGATCACGGGGCTCATCATGTGGTTCCCGCTGAGCTTCCCCACTGAACTCGTGCGATGGATGTTTGTGCTGCACGCCCTCGGTTTTGTGACGATCTTCTCGTTCTTTTTTGTTCACCTCTACCTGGGGACCATCGGATCTCCGGGATCTCTGGACGCTATGCTGTCGGGCTGGGTGACGCGGGCCTGGCTCAAGAAGCAGCATCCCAAGTGGCTCAAGGAAATGGAGCATGAAGGGAAACTGGTGGTCTATGGCGAGGAGAAGGCTTCGACCGGTGGTCACGGCCACTGAGATGTAAAACCGCCGGCTGCTTCGTACACCGATCAGTAGCGGCCGGGAACCAGCGATTCAAGAGACCTGCCCCCGGGCAGGTCTCTTTTTTTGTTTTTTATCTTGCCCGCTTACAGTTTTATGTGCAGAGACCGCGGAAAAACGGCTTCACCGCGGCTCAAAATCTTTTTCGCTATAAATATAACAATTCTAAACTATGTTTGAAATCAATGAATTAGTCATGGGGACATGACGGAGTCGTGTCCCCATCAACGAAAAAGCTTTCATTCGCCGCTTGTGAACCATTTCTCAGCGGTTATGCAATAAAGCTCTCGCCCGGCTTCACTTGATAATTCTGAAAAGCTCCTTCGATTTCGGATCGGTCGCCGTCTTGAGTAGCTCAAAGAGGGCCATTTCCGCGCTCGTCAGGATGGCGCCGCTGTCCGTCAGCTTCCGGATGCCGACCTCGCGGTTCCGGGCCGTCCTCGATGAAACGGCGTCGGTCGCCACCTGTATCTCGTAACCCATCGCCAGCAGGTCCATGGCCGTCTGATAGACGCAAACATGGGCCTCGATGCCTGTCATGAGGATCTGGTTGCGGTTCAGGGCCCGGAGTGAGCTCATGAATTTTTCATCAGCGCAGCAGCTGAACGAGTCCTTGGTGATTGCCTGGATACCCGGCAGCAAATCGGCAATTTCGGGGATCGTCGTCCCCAGGGGATTCTGCTCTGTCATGAGCACGGGAATGCCGAGAACATGCATTCCTCTGATTAATTTCTGATTATTTTCGATGAGGAGCGCCTGGTCGTCCATGACCCGAGCGAGATTGCCCTGGATGTCCACGACGATCAAAACGGTGTTTTCACGAGACAGCATCGGGGAGGTCCTCCTGAAATATAGCCTTTCCGGGCAGACCGGCCCGAAACAGGGCGCTGGAAATGGGCACATCCGGCAGAATTGCCTGCAGATATTGCGATGCCCGCAGCAGCGTCGCCAGGTCTATGCCTGTGGCCAAGCCCATGGCCTCGAACATGAAGGCCATATCCTCCGTGGCTACATTTCCGGAGGCGCCGGGGGCGAAGGGGCAGCCGCCCAGACCGCCGATGGCGGCGTCAAAAGACCGGATGCCCATATCATAAGCCCGCAGGGCATTGGCCAGAGCCAGCCCGCGGGTGTTGTGCAGATGGATGCCGAGGGCAACCTCCGGAAAATGCTTCCGGCAGGCTGCGATAACGGATTCGACCAGCCCCGGATGACAAAACCCCACCGTATCACAGAGGGTCACCTCCCGGAATCCCAGGGAGACCACCTGCCCCAGGTAATCAAGGATGACCTCTGTTTTGACGGTTCCCTCAAAGGGACAGCCGAAAGCCGTGGCAAGGTCGACGCGAACGGTCACATCCGTTCCCGGCAACAATTCATCCCGGATGATTTTCAGGGCGGTGAGCGATTCCTGCGGTGTCTGCCGGACATTGCTGAGATTATGGGACCGGCTGACGGAAAAGAAAAAATTGAATTTTCGGATGCCGGAGGCCAGGGCATCCTTGGCACCCGCGAGATTGGGGACCAGCGCCGTCAGTGTAACGTCCTGGAGATCCAGAATACCGGCCATCATGGCTTTCATGTCACGGAATTGCGGAATGGCCCTGGGGCTGACAAAGGCGCCCGCCTGAATTTCACGGACACCGCTTTCAGCCAGACGCCGGATCAGGCCGATCTTGCTTTCCGTTTCCACGAAGTCGTTCAGGTTTTGGAGGCCGTCACGGGGACCGACCTCAACGATATGGATTTTGTTATCTGGATACATGCCTTGTTGATTTCCTGCCGTCAATTAAGGCTTGACAGGAGCCTCTAATTCCGATAATGGCTTGCCTCCATATCAAAAAGAAGTGTGAAGGAGGATACTTTTTTGGCCACACATAAATCAGCGATAAAAAGAAGCAAGCAAAGCGAGAAACACCGCGAGCGAAATACAGCAGTTAAATCAAGGGTCAAGACGGCGGTGAAATCCGTCATCGCGGCTGTCGAGGCGAAAGATAGAGGGGCATCGAAAACAGCTTTAACCGAATCCATACCCATCTTTGCCAAGGCCGCGGCAAAGGGCGTTTTTCACAAGAAAACCATGTCCCGAAAGATCTCCCGTCTTACCCGGAAGACGAATGCCATCTCCGGTTAACGTTCTCTAAAAGCCCGACATCATGAGCCTGTATGCCCTCTCCGCTGTGTCATTAGACAGCTTGATGAGGGCATTCTTTTTATTGGCTTGGGCGACGGACAGGTTATTGCCTATGCTGTACTCCTGGGCGCCGGAGAAACTGCTGTTTGCCCAGAGAACATCCTTGGGATTCTGCGCCTCCAGCGTCAGGGACAAAACAACGGTTATCCGGTCCTCGGCGGCCAGGTTTGTGGCCTGGTAGGACAGGGGCGCTGCAGTAAGGCTTTCAATGCTCCCCTTGAGAATAGCGTCCGCCTCGTCCGGGCTTCCCGCCAGTTTGAACCGTCGCCCCTGGGTGATCCGGTCGATAAAAGCTGTCCGGAACGTGTTCTCAATATTGGCTTCGCTGGTCTTATTGACAAAGACGTCGACGAAAACTTTCTGAATGCGTTTATCGAAGGCCTCTCCGTCGGGGATAAAACGATAACCACAGGCGGCGACCAGTAAAAAGCAACAAAGCAGAGCGACCCCTTTCATGTGCGACAATTTCATGATTTTCAAGACTCCTTCTTTTTCAGGATGCAACGCAACGCGGCATCCTGACTTTTTACGCAGCCGTCAACCCTTGACCACAATATTCAACAGTTTCTTCGGCACGTAGATTTCCCTCAGGACGTCCTTTCCGGTAATCATCGCGGCAATCTTTTCATCCGCCAAGGCCAGTGTCTTGATCTGCTCAACCTCATCATCTGCCGGAACGGTAATCCGGCTTCTGACCTTTCCGTTGATCTGAACGACGATCGTAATCTGTTCTTCCGAGGCGACGTTCGGATCATAAACCGGCCAGCCCGCCTCGGAAAGATTCTGACTATGACCCAGCATCACCCATAATTCCTGTGTTATATGCGGGACAAGCGGCGCCAGTAACAGGACTACGGCCTCCAGGGACTCCCGGATGACCGACAGGGCTTTGAGATTTTCTTTTTCCGGGCGCCGGATCTGATAAAGGACATTGACCAGTTCCATGATCGCACTGATCGCCGTATTAAAATGGAAACGGTCTTCAATGTCGCCGGTTACTTTCCGGATGGTCTGATGCGTTTTGCGCCTCAGGCTCTTGAGGTCCTCTTCGAGGTCTTCCTGTTGCCCCCGGAAGGGCTCGAAGCCTTTGATATCTTCCATGTAATCGACAACGATGCGCCAGGTCCGGCTCAGAAAGCGGAAGGAGCCTTCCACGCCCTGGTCGCTCCATTCGAGGTCTTTTTCAGGCGGCGCCGCAAAGAGACAAAACATGCGGGCGGTGTCTGCCCCGTAGCGGTTGACGAGATAATCGGGATCAACCACATTCTTCAGGGATTTTGACATCTTTTCCGTTTTCCCGATCGTCACTTCCTTCAGGCAGTGCTTGCACCTGCCGTCGGCGGTCTCCTCGGGAAAAAGATATCCGTGCTCCGGGCACCGCATCGTTTCCTTGCAGACCATGCCCTGGGTGAGGAGATTCGTAAACGGCTCATCAACCCCGATCACACCGAAATCCCTCAATACTTTCGTGTAAAAACGCGAATAAAGGAGATGCAGGATCGCATGTTCAATCCCGCCGATGTACTGATCCACGGGCATCCAGTAATCCAGTGCTTTCCGGTCCAGTCCAGGCTTTTCGTTATGGCGGGCGCTGCAGAATCGGTCGAAATACCAGGAAGACTCGACAAATGTGTCCATGGTGTCGGTTTCCCGTTTGGCCGGCCCCTGACAATTCGGACAGGCCGTGTTGACAAAGGCGTCGTGCCGGACCAGGGGGGAGCCGCCCGCGCCCGTGAGTTCCACATCACGGGGCAGGATCACCGGCAGGTCCGCTTCGGGAACGGGCACGGCGCCGCATGATTCACAGTTGATAATCGGAATGGGGGCGCCCCAATACCGCTGCCGGGAAATCCCCCAGTCGCGCAGACGGTACTGGACTGTTTTTTCACCGCGGCTGATGGACGCCAGATATTCGGCAATGGCGTCCAGCGCCTTCTTGTTTCCCACGCCGTTGAACTTACCTGAATTGACCAGGACGCCTTCATCTACATAGGCCTCGGTCATGGTCTGGGTGTTGAGGGTTTTATCCGGCGGCTGGATGACCACAATCAGCGGCAGACTGTATTTCTGGGCAAATTCGAAGTCGCGCTGGTCATGGGCTGGCACGGCCATGACACAACCTGTGCCGTAGTCGGCCAGCACAAAATTGGCGGCAAAGATCGGCATGCGCTTGTTGGTCACGGGATTCAGACAGTGGGCGTCGAGGAAGATCCCTTCCTTGTTGTAAGAGGCGGATGTGCGCAGCATCTTGTCCTGCTTCTTGACATTTTCCACGAAGGCGCGCACCTCGCCTTCCCGGGACTTTCCCTGCATGAGTTCCATGACGAGCGGATTTTCGGCGGCCACAAGCATGAAAGTGGCCCCGTAGATCGTATCCTGTCGGGTGGTAAAAACCTTGATCGCCCCGTCGCCGTCGATAACAGGAAACAGGATGTGGCAGCCATGGCTCTTGCCAATCCAGTTCCGCTGCATGGTCAGGACCCGCTCCGGCCAACCCGGAAGCTTGTCGCAATCATCCAGCAACTCCTCGACATATGCGGTAATCCGGAAAAACCATTGATCCAGGAATTTCTCACCCACTTCCGTGCCGCATCGCCAGCAGAGTCCCGCCTCGACCTGTTCATTGGCGAGAACCGTGTGGCAATCCGAACACCAGTTGACAATGGCGCTTTTCTTGTAAGCGAGGCCCTTCTCATACATCCAGAGGAAAAACAGCTGTTCCCAGCGGTAATATTCGGGCTCACAGGTAGAGATCTCCCGATCCCAGTCATAGCTGAATCCCATTCGCTTGAGCTGCTGTTTCATGAAAGCGATATTTTCATTCGTCCAGACGGCCGGGTGGGTGCCGTGAGCAATGGCGGCATTCTCCGCCGGCATTCCGAAGGCGTCCCAGCCCATGGGGTGCAGGACGTTGAAGCCTTTCATTTTTTTGTAACGGGCGACAACATCGCCGATGGTATAGTTCCGCACATGGCCCATATGGATCCTGCCGGAGGGATAGGGGAACATCTCGAGGAGATAATATTTCTTTTTTTGAGGATCCTCCGTCACTTTAAAGGCTTTGCGGGATTCCCACCGGGATTGCCATTTCTCTTCAATTTCCTGAGGGTTATATCTCTCATTCATGGTTTTCTCCATCCGATTATTCAGGCTTCTTTGCGGTCTGTTGCTGCTTTGCGTACAGGGCGTCGAGAATCCCGTTAATGAACGACCCCGAGTTTTCAGAACCATAGGTTTTCCCGAGATCGATGGCTTCATTCAGCGTTACTTTGGGGGGAATGTCGTTACAGTACAGAAGTTCGTAAACCGCCATGCGCAGGATGCTGCGGTCCACTTTGGACATTCGTGAGATGGACCAGTGTTCGGAACAGTCGCTGATCACCCGATCGATTTCATGCCTGTTGCGCCATGCCCCTTCAATCAGCAGGATCGAGAACGACTGTGCCTCCGAAGACATTGCGCAGTTTCTGATTTTTTGCTTCCGGGCATCTTCAGGATTATCGAAATAGTCCCAGAAGGGTTCAAAGGCTTCCTCCGGCGCTGTGAAATGCTTCCAGAACAGCGACACTGCCTCCTGAACGTCCGTCTTGACCACATCCAGTTCGTAGAGAACCTGCAAGGCGACTTCCCTTGCCTTCCGTCTGTCGTGCATGAACGCCTTTTTATCCGTCAGATTTTCTTCAGCAGATCGACCATTTCAATCGCGGTTATTGCCGCATCCCAACCTTTATTGCCTGCCTTTGTGCCCGCCCTTTCGATTGCCTGTTCGATGGTGTCCGTGGTCAGGACGCCGAAAGCTATTGGCACTTCCGTCTCCAGGCCTACGGCGGCGATGCCCTTGGACACTTCGGCGCTGATGTATTCAAAATGAGGCGTAGCACCCCGGATCACCGCTCCCAGGCAAATCACAGCGTCGAATCGCCCGCTTTTTGCGAGCTTCTTGGCGGCGAGAGGTAGTTCAAAGGCGCCGGGAACTTTGTATATATGAAGATCCTTTTCATCTGCCCCGGCCCGGGTCAGGCCGTCCACCGCGCCCTCGATAAGCCTGCCGCTGATAAAATCGTTAAACCGGCTGGCCGCGATGGCAAATTTCATACCCTTGGCAACCAGTTTTCCCTCGATGATTTTCGGCATTGTTCGTCCCCTCCCTAAAATTAAAGAATATGTCCCATTCTCTGTTTCTTCGTTTCCAGGTACCGGATATTATTTTCGTTGGGTTCAATAATAATGGGAACCCGCTGTGTGATGGCGATACCGTATCCCTCCAAGGCCACGATCTTTTTTGGATTGTTGGTCAACAGGTGCATCTTCCGGACGCCCAGATCGACAAGGATTTGCGCGCCGATGCCGTATTCGCGCAGATCCGCCTTGAAGCCCAGCTCGATGTTGGCATCGATCGTATCCGCACCGTGTTCCTGAAGTTCATAGGCACGGATCTTGTTGACCAGCCCGATGCCGCGTCCTTCCTGGTGCATGTAAACAATCACGCCCTTGCCGGCTTCCGCCACCATCTCCATGGCCCGGTGCAACTGATCACCGCAATCGCAACGCTCAGACCCGAATATATCCCCGGTGACGCATTCGGAATGCACCCGGACGAGCACCTCGTCCTCCGGACCGATATCGCCTTTGATCAGGGCGATGTGTTTCATCTCGTCCACATCATTTTCATAGACAACGATTTTGAACGTTCCGCCGAAACGGGACGGCATATTCGCCGTTGCAGCCCGCCGAATCAACGATTCATGCTGCATCCGGAAGTCGATCAGGTCGGCGATCGTCACGATTTTAAGATTATATTCCCGGGCAAAGACTTCCAGGTCCGGCATGCGGGCCATGGTGCCGTCGTCTTTCATGACTTCGCAGATCACGCCGGCGGGCTTCAACCCCGCCAGCCGGGCCAGATCGACGGAGCCTTCCGTCTGTCCGGTCCGTACGAGCACCCCCCCCTTGCGGGCGCGGATGGGAAAGACATGCCCCGGGCTGACGAGATCATCGGCCCTGGCATCATCGGCTACCGCTGCCTTGATGGTGGTTGCCCGGTCCGCAGCGGAAATCCCCGTGCTGACGCCCAGCTTGGCTTCGATGGATACCGTGAAGGCCGTCCCGAATCGGGATCGGTTATCGCGGACCATCGGGTAGAGACGGAGCTTGTCGGCCATCTCTTCGCTCAGGCTCAGACAGACCAGACCCCTGCCGTATCGGGCCATGAAGTTGACGGCATCAGGCGTGACAAATTCCGCGGCCATGCAAAGGTCCCCCTCGTTCTCGCGATCCTCATCATCCACAAGGATGACCATCCTGCCGCTTTTGATATCCACAATGGCTTCTTTAATGGTACTGATATTCATGCTTTCACCTTCCGAGCGCTCTGCAAAAACACCTGCGAGGATGCAACCGCTCCTTCGTTACTTTAAAAATCCGTGTTCGGCGAGAAATCCCATGTCCATCCCCTTGCGGGGCTGCAGGAATCGCTCAACGTATTTTCCGATAATATCCGTCTCAATATTGACCGCATCCCCGACTTTTTTAAATCCCAGGGTGGTCATCTGGGCCGTGTGCGGGATCATGTTAACATAAAACCGGTTTTTTCCACAGCTATTTACCGTGAGACTGACGCCGTCGACGGCGATGGATCCCTTTTCAACGATATAACGAACGAGCCCATCCGGAATTTCGATGCCGCAAATGACGGAGTTGGCCTGGTGTGTTTTTTCCTGAAGCTTCCCCTGGGCGTCCACATGGCCGAGGACGAGATGTCCCCCGAGGAAGTCGTTGAATCTCAGGGCTTTTTCGAGGTTCACGCGGTCGCCCGCCTTCAGGGCGCCGAGATTGGTTCTGGACAGGGTTTCCGCCGAGACATCGGCCGTGAAACATCGGTCCGCTTTTTGGGTTACCGTCAGACAGGCTCCGTTGACGGCGATGCTGTCGCCGATCCGGATATCCTCCAGGGGCATCGAGGCGTCCACTTCCAGCAGCGCATCGGTCCCTTTACGGGTCACGCGCCGGATGGCCCCCAAAGCTGCAATGATTCCTGTAAACATAGGATTAGGGTTGCTTTTCCTTGTCCCTGGGGACATTCATAAAGTCCTTGAGCTCTTCCATAAACTCACCGACATCACGAAACTGACGGTAAACCGAGGCAAATCGAACATAGGCGACGCCATCCAGCCGGTGCAGTTCCATCATGACTTTTTCACCGACCATAGAGGAGGGGATTTCCTTGCCCTGATATTGCTGGCAGGCCTGCTCGACATTTTCCACCATGATCTCGATGGCATCCATGCTGATGGGGCGTTTTTCACAGGCCTTTTTGATGCCGGCCAAAATCTTCAGCCGGTCGAAGGGCTCCCGCCGACCGTCCTTTTTCACCACAACGGGCAGGACTTCTTCCACGAATTCATAGGTGGTAAAACGCTTTTCACACGCCAGACATTCGCGCCGGCGCCGGATGGCGCTGCCGTCCTTGCTGATCCGGGAATCGATGACCCGGTTTTCACCATTGGCGCAAAAGGGACACTTCACCGTTGCTCCACCTCTATTCCCGCTTCCATCGCCATTTCTTTTGCCATCTGGTCCAGATAACCATCCCGATAGGTGATTTTTTCAATACCGGCATTGACGATCATCTTGACGCAGATGACGCAGGGATGGTTGGTGCAGTACAAATGGGCGCCTTTCACGCTGACGCCGTAGAGAGCCGCCTGAATAATTGCGTTCTGCTCCGCATGCAGTCCCCGGCAGAGCTCATGGCGTTCGCCCGAAGGAACCCCTAGGCGGTCCCGCAGACAACCCACCTCCAGACAATGGTCAAGGCCGGACGGGGCGCCGTTGTAACCGGTTGCCAGAATTCTGCGTTCAAGGACCAGAACAGCGCCCACGTCTCGCCTCAGGCAGGTGGATCGCCTCGCAACGAGGGCGGCGATATCCATGAAGTAATCATCCCAGCTCGGCCGCTCCTTTTTAGGAACAGGATTTCGGGCCGCGGCTTCCTTCTTTTTTTTCATGTGATCCGGCCTGTCCTGGCTTGATTACCCTCTGGCGGTCCGTTCCCCATAAAGCGGGAATTTATCGCAGAGCATGCGCACTTCCCCGCGGACAGCCTTGATTTTTGCTTCGTCATCGATATGCGTCAACACCTTTTCAATCAGGCGGGCAATCAGGACCATCTCGGCTTCCTTCATTCCGCGGGTCGTCAATGCGGGGGTTCCCAGGCGGATGCCGCTGGTCACCATGGGGCCCTTCGTGTCGAACGGGATACCGTTTTTATTGGCCGTAATGCCTGCCCGGTCCAAGACTTCCTGGGCGTCCTTGCCGGTGATGCCTTTGGAGGTCAAATCCACGAGCATCAGATGATTGTCCGTGCCTCCCGATACGAGGCGGAAACCTTCCGCCAGGAGCGCTTCGGCCAGGGCTTTGGCGTTTTTGACGATCTGGGTCTGATAGGCTTTGAATTCCGGGGACAAAGCCTCCTTGAAGGCCACCGCCTTGGCGGCGATGATGTGCATGAGCGGCCCTCCCTGCATGCCCGGGAAAACGCGGCTGTTAAGCGTTTTTGCAAAGGCTTCCTTGCACATGATGAGGCCTCCCCGGGGACCCCGCAGGGTTTTATGGGTCGTGGAGGTCACATACTCGCAGATGGGAACCGGCGAAGGATGCAGCCCCGTGGCCACGAGGCCGGCAATATGGGCAATATCCGCCATGATCACGGCCCCGACCTGATCAGCGATCTGCCGGAATTTTTCGAAATCAATCGTTCTGGGGTAGGCGCTGGCGCCGACGACGATCATTTTCGGCTTGTGTTTGCGGGCTTGTGCTTCCACTTCATTGAAGTCGATTGTTTCCGTCTCTTTATCCACGCCGTAAGCCACCACATTGTAGAGTTTCCCGGAGAAATTGGCGGGGCTGCCGTGCGACAGGTGCCCCCCGTGGGAGAGATTCATGCCTAAAATCGTGTCGCCCGGTTCCAGGACGGAGAAGTAAACGGCCATATTCGCCTGGGTGCCGGAGTGGGGCTGAACATTGACATGATCCGCTCCAAAGAGCTGTTTGCAGCGCTCAATGGCCAGCGTTTCTGCCACATCGACATACTCACATCCCCCGTAATACCGCTTGGCGGGATAGCCTTCGGCATACTTGTTGGTCATGATGCTTCCCTGGGCTTCCAGCACGGCCTCACTCACGAAATTTTCCGAAGCAATCATCTCCAGCTTTCCGGCCTGCCGTACAGTTTCTTCGAGGATGGCCCGGGCGATTTCGGGATCAATTTTTTTCAACAGTGACATATGATCTCTCCTTTGTATGACAAATCTCTTTTTCAATCTCGCGGATTTTTTCAATCCGCCGGTTGTGACGCCCCCCCTCAAAAGCTGTTTTCAACCAGATATCCACAATTCTCTCCGCCTTTTCCGGATCTGTTTTGCGTCCGGCCAGACACAGGACATTCGTGTCATTATGGCGCCGGCTCAGCTCCGCCGTTTCTTCATCCAGGCACAACGCCGCCCGGACCCGCGGATACTTGTTGGCGAGGATCGTCATGCCCACGCCGGAGCCGCAGATCAGGATTCCCCGGGCAAATGCCCCGGAAGACACGCCTGCCGCGACCCGGCAGCCGAAATCCGGGTAATCGACGGGATCGGCGCTTCCTGTTCCGACATCGGTTACCTCCAGGCCAAGGCCGGTGAGACAGGGGTTTATGGATTCTTTCAGCGCGAAACCCGCGTGATCCGCGCCGATGATAATATTTTCAGTCGGCATGGATCAATCCACAAAATTTTTTAAAATGAGCACGGCGTTTACACCTCCGAAGCCGAATGTGTTTGACATGGCTGACCGGACTTCCCGTTTGCCGGCGCGATGCGGAACAAAATCGAGGTCGCAGCCGGGACCGGGGTTGTCCAGGTTGATCGTCGGCGGAATGACCCCGTCTTCGATGGCCTTCATCGCAAAGATGGCTTCCACGCCGCCGGCGGCCCCCAGCATGTGTCCGGTCATTGACTTGGTCGAGCTGACCGCGAGCTTGTAAGCATGTTCGCCAAAGACGGTTTTAATTGCCTGGACCTCGTATTCGTCATTCAATGGCGTTGATGTGCCATGGGCGTTAATATAGTCAATTTCGGCGGGCGCCATGCCGGCGTCGTTCAGTGCCGCCTTCATGCAGCGGGCGGCTCCTGCGTGTCCGGCTGGTGGGGCGGCCATATGAAAAGCGTCGCTCGTGGAGCCAAAACCGGCGACTTCGCCGTAGATTTTAGCGCCTCTGTGCAGGGCGAAGGAAAGCTCTTCCAGAATCATGATCCCGCCCCCTTCAGCGATGACAAAGCCGTCACGCTGCCGGTCAAAGGGCCGGCTTGCCTTCTCCGGGTGCTCGTTCCGTACGGAAATGGCCCGCATGGCGTTGAAACCGGCGATGCAAAGGGGCGATATGGCCGCGTCAACACCGCCGGTGATCATGACATCCGCATAACCATGAGCAATTGTCCGGAACGCATCGCCGATGGCGTTCGTCCCGGCGGCACAAGCCACCACCGGACAGCCGATCGGGCCTTTTGCGCCAAAGCGGATGGAGACGTGGCCGGCGGCCAGGTTGGCCAGAATGGCGGGGACGGTGAAAGGCGAAATCCGGTTCGGGCCTTTCTGGAGGACCTCCTCAATACACTCGTGGATGGTGCTCAGGCCGCCGATGGCGGAGCCGATGATGACGCCGGTCCGTTCTGCGAAGGCTGCACCAACCGACAGGGCCGCATCCGTCATGGCCATATGCGCGGATGCCAGGGCGTAGATAATGAAATCGTCAATCCGGCGGGCTTCTTTCTTGTTGATATAAATCAGGTGATCGAAGTTCTTGAGCTCTCCGGCGATCCGGGTGGCAAATCCTGCGGTATCAAACTTGGTAATCGGAGCAATGCCGGATCGGCCGGCACAGACGCCCGCCCAGGTTTCCTGAACAGTATTGCCCAGCGGCGTGACGGCGCCAAGACCGGTAACAACCACCCTCCTTTTCACAAAGCCCCCTTCCGGAAAAACTATTTTATTCCCTTGCTTCTAAGGAAATCAATGGCATCTTGAACGGTACGGATTTTTTCCAATTCATTATCGGCGATTTCGATGCCGAAATTTTCCTCCATTTCCATGATCAGTTCGACCAGATCCAGGGAATCCGCGCCCAAATCGTCGACAAAGGACGCCTCAAGCTTGCACTCCTCGCGGGTGACATCCAACTGCTCCATAATAATCGTGATGACCTTTTCTTCAAGCGTCATATTAAAAAAACCTCCTCATGCAGATATTTGCTTGCTGTTTATCTGATATAACTCATCATTCATCTGGACTAGCCCTCTTTTTCGAAAAAAGAGGCCGTTTTTTTCAAAGATGCAAGATCCTCAACATTCAGGAGCCGCATCTTCCGGTCAATTCTCTTGATAAGCCCGGACAAGGTTCGTTTGGGTCCGATCTCCACAACCGTATCAATACCAAGACAACCCATCTTTTCAATGGTCTCCTGCCATTTGACTGGGGAGGTGATCTGTCTGGCTAACAGTTCCCGCGCGTTTTCTCTCGTATAGAAAACGTCTGGATCGCAATTGGGGATCACCGGCGTCTGAAAATCATCAAAGATGACTTTTTCCAGGTCCGCTTGCAACCATTGAGCCGCCGGATCGAGCAGGCGGCAGTGGCAGGGGACGCTGATGGGCAGTTTCAGTGCCTTTACGCCCACCATTCTTTCCGCCGCCGTCATGACTTTTTCAACTGCCGGCTCGTCGCCGGAAATGACCGCCTGATTCGGCGCATTGTGGATCGCCAGGCCGACCGTCTGTGTTTCCGACTGCACGCAACGGCAGAGCCCTTCGACAGCATCCGTCGAAAGACCCATAATCGCCGCCATGGCGCCCGCTCCCGGCGGCACGGCTTTCTGATGATACTGTGCCCGTGCCTGGACCAGCGGAAGAAGATCGGCCATACGAACAGCCCCTGCAGCATAGAGGGCCGCATATTCTCCCAGGCTGTGCCCTGCAAGGATGGTGGGAGTGATGGCAACGGTCTGACTGAAAAGGTGATAGATGGCAATATCCAACGTCAGTATGGCAATCTGTGTGTTGACCGTTAAATCCAGGACATCCCGGGGTCCGCGAAAACATAGCCCGGCAATGTCGATGCCCAATATCTGCCCCGCTTGAGCAAATATGCCGCGGACCGTTTCGTCTTCACGGTAAAGATCAAAGCCCATTCCAACGTACTGGGAGCCCTGACCGGGAAAGACAAAGGCGACTTTGGCCATGAGATGACCTTAAACCTCCGAATCGGGTTCAGGAAATCTTTTTGACGGGAATCACTTCACGCCCCTTGTAGGTTCCGCATTTGAGACAGGCGCGGTGAGGCAGTTTTGGTTCGCTGCACTGCGGACAAACCGAGGCTGCAGGAGCAGCGAGAAAATCATGGGACCGCCGTTTGTCCCTTCTCGTTCGGGAGTGTCTTTTTACTGGATTTGGCATAGTCTATCTTCCTTTTAAATAAATACGCTCAGACTTTCAATTTTGTCAGAACAGCCAGACGGCTGTCTATCCTTTCCGCATGGCATTGGCAACTGTGCTGATTCAGGTTGATCCCGCAATGGGGGCACAGCCCCCTGCAATCTTCGCGGCAGAGGACCTTCATCGGGATCTGCAGCAGGATCTGCTCGGTGACCAATGGATCGAGATCAATGAGATCGTCCTGGTAATAGACAAAATCCATGTCTTCCGCATTGAGTTCCTGTTCCTCCGGTTGCTCCGTCTGCGCCGGCGTCAGAGTGTATTTGAAGGGGGCGCTGATGGGCAGCCGGGTGGCTTCGAGACAGCGGGAACAATCCATTTCCACCTCCGTGCGGAGGTTCCCCTCAAGATACAGGGTCTGTCGTATCCGTTTCAGAGTGGCGGATACGTCGATCCTGTCGAGAGCAAAGCCCGGATTTCCTTCTTCCGCGAAGATCTGCCCCGTCCAGGCTTTATCCTTGAAAAACTGAACGTTCAGGCCCTCTTCCGGTATGTTCATGACGTTGATCTTCAATCCATACCTGCCCTGTCCGGTTCGAACCCACGTTTTCAGATCCTCACAAAGAGGCCGTATAAAGGTATGAAGTAGATTACAAATTCATTCCGTTGTCAAGCATAATTTATGAAAATCAACCTTGACAAAAGCAGCGGGGCGGCCCTATAAGAGGGCACAATTACTGAGGGAGTCAAGGAAGAAAGATGACACAGACAGTAAGGGTCCGGTTTGCGCCCTCTCCCACGGGGTATCTGCATGTCGGGGGGGCAAGAACGGCTCTGTTCAACTGGCTTTATGCCAGGCATGAGGGCGGGCAATTCATTTTACGCATTGAAGATACCGACCAGCTCCGCTCCACTGAAGCCTCGACCCGGGCGATTCTCGATGCCCTGATCTGGCTGGGTCTGAACTGGGATGAAGGACCCCTGTTCCAGGCGCAGCGCGTGGAACAGCATCGCGCGATGGTAAAAAAGCTCCTTGACGCGGGCAAAGCTTTCCACTGCGCCTGCAGACCGGAAGAGCTGGAAAACAAACGCAAGCGCGCACTGATGGAGGGAAGAAAACCGAAATACGACGGAACCTGCCGCGAAAAGCAACTGACCAAAGGGGAGAGCACAGTGGTGCGGTTCCGCTGCCCCCAAGCAGGGATAACGATCGTCCGGGACATCATCAAGGGAAATATCACCTTTAATAATGAGGAACTGGATGACCTCGTGATTGAGCGGGCGGACGGCTACCCCACCTATAACTTCGCCGTTGTGGTCGATGACATTGAAATGGGCATCACCCATGTCATCCGAGGTGATGACCATGTGAATAACACGCCGAGGCAGATTCTTCTCTATGAGGCTCTGGGCTCGGAACCGCCGCAGTTTGGCCATGTGCCCATGATTCTTGGAGCGGATAAGGCCCGCCTGAGCAAGCGTCACGGGGCAGCCTCCGTTATGGCCTATCAGGAAATGGGCTATCTGCCGGAGGCCCTGGTGAACTATCTGGTTCGGCTAGGCTGGTCTCATGGCGACCAGGAGATATTTTCGATGGATGAACTAATCCGACTCTTCAGCCTGGAATCTGTGGGAAAGTCCGCCGCCATTTTTAACCCGGAGAAGCTCCTGTGGCTGAATCAGCATTATATTCAGGAATATCCAGCGGACAAGCTCGTTGAAAACATGATCCCTTTCTGGAGCGCCCGCGGATTTGAGACTTCCGACCGGGGTTATATGCGCCAGGTGGTTGAAAATCTTCGCGCCCGATCGAAAACCCTCGTGGAAATGGCTGACTCCAGCGCCTTCTATTTTCAGGACAAGATGGACTATGACCCGGAAGCGGCAAAGAAATTTCTGACGGTTGAAATGAAAGAACACCTGTTGGCCGTTGCGGACAGGCTCCCATCCTGTCGGGAATATTCAAAAACAGGAATGGAGGTGTTTCTGCGCGAAGTTGCCGAAAGCCGGGGCGTCAAGCTCAAGGTGATTGCACAGCCCCTGCGTGTGGCGCTCACAGGTAAATCGGTCAGTCCCGGTATTGACGACGTCATGGTCACTTTGGGCAAAGACCGTGTCATCCAAAGGATTCGCCAAGCCGATGCGTACATGACAAAGGGTTGACAGGACTTGATTTTCGCCTTGACATTTTTGGGATTATTGCATAGAAGACGGCTCCTTATTTGTGGTCCCATCGTCTAGTGGTTAGGACGCTGGCCTCTCACGCCGGAAACCGGGGTTCAACTCCCCGTGGGACTACCATATGAAGATTATTTTTCATCATTTTACCCTTTCTGCAATTACTATTTGAACCAAAAAACCGTTGGCCCCGGCCCCTCACATTGCAGGACATCATATCTGAAAGCACTGTTGTACGCCGCCCATGCGTGAAGATCGAATTAGTGGGGCGCCGTTGGTTTCGATTTGAGAGCAAACATAGGCTCACTTCATCCCTTTTGCGAGCAATGAATACAGGCTTGCCGTCATCTCGCTATAAATGGCACAGGGTTAAGAACATTCAAGCGGCGCAGATCGGGGCTCGTCGAAAGGGACATCCATGGTGGCAAAGATTTCTTCAAAGGGACGCAGAGGGAGATCCTCCAGCTTCAAATTCTTCATAAGACGGGGGGCGTCGCTCGATGCCGCGCCTGCATCCAGGCGACAAGTACATGGGATGCCTGAGGTGGAACCGGCATCCCGGTTGTTTAGATGATTTTGACGATGGCCGGGGTGTGCCGTTCCGACGCAGGGGGAATGGCAGCCGGATAACCGATGATGACCGGCGCGACGATCCGGCAATCTTCGGGCATGGCGATTTCATTGAGGATTTCCGGCGTACGCAGATTCGACCCCAGGGCAATCCAGCAGGTTCCAAGCCCCCTGGCCGCTGCTGAAAACATCAGATAGGCAATCGTCAGGGCGCCGTCCACATCGAGCGATTTGACCTTTTTCGGGCCAATCACAAAAACCGCACAGGGCGCGTTATAGAAGACGTTGAAATGTTTGTCTTTCAGGGCGGCTTCGTACATCTTGAGCGGCGAGTTGGGATTCTGGAGGATATCTGCAAGGAAGTTTTTCTTGCTTTCGTCGGAGAGCCTTTTAAGGCAATCCCGGTCCTGAACGATGATGAACCGGCAGGGCTGACCGTTGCTGGCGGACGGCGCCAGGCAGCTATCCTGAACGATTTCTTTCACAAGGGATAAAGGCACCTGTGTGTTCTGAAAGTCTCTGATGGAGCGCCTGTTCGTTAAAAGTGTTTGAAAGTCCATATCTTTCCTCCTTATCCTTTCTTACCGAAAACGAGTTCCGGCTTTTTCAGAAAAACTTCCGTATCGGGCGGCACTGATTCGGTCAGCCAGACATTGCCGCCGATGACCGAGCGGGCGCCGAGGACCGTCTTGCCGCCCAGGACCGTGGCATTGGCATAAACAATGACGTCGTCCTCGATGGTGGGATGGCGCTTCTGATTGCGCAGACCTTCACATTCCTCCCGGCTCAGGGACAGCGCCCCCAGCGTCACACCCTGGTAGAGCCGCACGCGTTTGCCGATCTGTGTCGTTTCCCCGATAACAACCCCCGTGCCGTGATCGATGAAGAAACTCTCCCCGATCAGCGCGCCGGGGTGGATGTCGATCCCTGTTCGGCTGTGGGCGTATTCCGTCATAATGCGCGGAATCATGGGGACGTCCTGATGGTGGAGCCGGTGCGCGATGCGGTAAACCGTCATGGCGAAAAGCCCCGGATAGCTGAAGATGATTTCGTCAAAGCTCTTCGCGGCCGGGTCTCCCTCATAGGCCGCCCGGACATCCGTTGCCAGCAGGCTTCGCAATTCCGGCAGATACCGTAAAAAATCAATTGCCGTCTGCTGTCCCCGTTCTTCGCAATGCGTGCAGGCCTGGTTGTGACGGATGCAGTCATGCCGGATCGCCAACGCGATCTGCTCGGAAAGCGTTTCAAACAGTGCTGTCGTTTCCTGGCCGAAGTAGTATTTGACATTGACCTGATCGACGCGCGTGGGAATGAAATAACCCGGATACAGGATGCGCCGGATCCTTTTGAGAATATCGACGACCGCCTCGCGCGAGGGAATCGGTTCCGGGCCGATATGGTCGAAGCAATCCGAACGGCTGCATGAAAACACCAGCCCATCGACAACTTCCGGTATGTTTTCGCGATGCTGCTGGATTGCGGCAATGTCCGTCCGGCACTGTGAGCTGTCAAAGGTTTCATCCATCGGTATTCATCTCCTTTATGCGCGGGGGCAGGCCTCTTCGCCCAGTTGCCAGTAGGGGGACATGCTGCGCAGTCTTTCAATAATGGGGGGCAATTTTTCGATGACAAAGTCGATTTCCGCTTCCGTATTATAAATGCTCAAACTGAAGCGGATTGAACCGTGGGCCATCGTGAACGGAACGCCCATGGCGCGCAGGACATGGGACGGCTGCAGCGATCCCGAGGTGCATGCGGAGCCCGAAGAGGCGCAGATCCCGTGTTCATCCATGAGCAGCAGGATCCCTTCCCCCTCAACAAATTCAAAGCTGATATTGGTGGTGTTGGGAAGCCGGTTTGCAACATTTCCGTTCACCCTGCTTCTGGGAATGCGGGCCAGAAGCTCCCCTTCCAGCTTGTCCCGCAACTGCTTGACGGTCGTATTTTCGCGTTCCATATGCTGCGCCGCCAGCGCGCATGCCCTTCCGAGGCCGATGATGGCCGGCGTGTTTTCCGTGCCGCCGCGGCGCCCCTTCTCCTGGTGCCCGCCGATCAGGAAAGGCGAGAATTTCGTTCCCCTGCGGATATATAGTACGCCAATTCCCTTGGGGGCGTGCAGTTTGTGGCCGGACAGGGAAAGCATATCGATGCGATTCGCCTGCATCCGGATGGGAATCTTGCCGACCGCCTGGACCGCATCGGTGTGGAACAGGATGCCCCGTTCATGGGCCAGTTCTGCCGCTTTTTCCACGGGGAAAAGCACGCCCGTTTCGTTATTGGCCCACATCAGACTCACGATCGCCGTATCAGGCGTCAGGCTTTTTTCATACTGATCCAGGTCCAGCAGGCCCTCCTTATCCACAGGCAGCTCGGTGATGCGATAGCCTCGGCCGGACAGATGCGCGCACAGCGCCTTGACGGCGGGATGTTCCACGCGGCTCGTGACGATATGGCGCTTGTCGGGGTTTATCGCCAGGGCGGACAGAATCGCGGCGTTGTCGCTTTCCGTGCCGCAGCTCGTGAAGATGATTTCATCGGGCAAGGCGCCGATGAGAGCGGCCGTCTGTTCCCGTGCTTCCCGGAGCCTCCGACCCACCTGACCGCCGAAGGAATGCATGCTCGAAGGATTGCCGTATAAGTCGCGGAAATAGGGTAACATGACCTCCATGACCTCCGCGGCGACCTGCGTCGTGGCATTGTTGTCCAGATAAACCGTTTTCATGACGCCACCTCCTCGACCACAAGATCCGGCGAGACGAGGTCCCGCAGTTTCGCTTCCACAAAGTGTTTCAGCGTGAGATCGGAGGCCTTGCAGACCGCGCAGGCCCCCCGCGTGGCGACGAGCACTCGGTTGCCGACGACGTCGATCAGCTCGATGTCGCCTCCGTCATGCTTCAGGGACGGCCGGATTTCCCGTTCGATGGTTTCCTCAATCATTTTCATCTTCTGAATGTTGGAGAGTTTCGGCCGGACGGTTGGCCGGGCTTCCGCACGCACGCGCTCGATGATCTGCCCGATAGCGTCATGACAGTTCCCGCAGCCGCCACCGGCTTTGGTATAATTCGTCACCTCCTCCACCGTCGTCAGGTTGTTCTCCCGGACGGCCCGTTCGATGTCGCGATCGGTGACGCCGAAGCACTCGCAGATGATCTGCGCCCCAGGTTCCTTGGCTGGCGTGCCGCGGTAATTGGCGATGGCCGCCTCAAGGGCTTCTTTCCCCATCACGGAGCAATGCATTTTTTCCTGCGGAAGGCCGCCCAGAAAGGCGGCGATGTCCTGGTTGGTCACTTTCAGGGCCTCATCGAGGGTCATACCCTTGATCATCTCCGTCAGCGCCGAGGACGTGGCGATGGCGCTGGCGCAGCCGAAGGTTTTGAACCGGGCCTCCTGGATGCGCTTGTTCTCATCCAGTTTGAAAGTAAGTTTCAGGGCGTCCCCGCAGGCCATAGAACCCACTTCGGCGACGCCGTCCGGGTTTTCCACATCGCCCACATTGCGGGGATTGAGGAAATGATCTTTTACTTTATCGGTATATTCCCACATAAGCCTGCTCCTTTGATAGTTTTGAAATGATGTTGCGATATCGCTCCATAAGACTGCATTTTCGTGTAATTAAACAATGATAAACCGGCTTGTCAATCAGGAATCAATGCAGATCCGCAACAATGGTTCGAGATGTCCCTCTCCTGTTACACGACGACCTCGATACTGTCGCCGATTTTGACCTCTCCACCCTCGATAACACTGGCAAAAATCCCCTCCCGGGGCATGACGCAGTCGCCGACCGTGTAGAAGATGTGGCAGCGGTCGTGACAAACCTTGCCGATCTGGGTCACTTCCATCAGGACATCGGCGCCGATCTTCAATTTCGTGCCGATGGGCAACGCCGGCAGGTCAATTCCTTCCGTGGTCAGGTTTTCCGCGAAATCGCCATACCGGACATCAAGACCTTTCACCCTGATTTTTTCGATGCTCTCCTTCGCCAGCAGGCTCACCTGCCGGATTTCCGATCCGGCATGGGCGTCTGCCTGCAGACCGACGCCCTCGACGAGGAGTCCGCAGCCGATATTCGTTTTTTTCCGGCCTTTCCGGTCCGCGATGTTCACGGACAGGATTTTTCCCTTAATTTCAGTCATGCTCCCCCCTCATGGAACAGATGATCAAACCGGACGCCGGACACCCGTTCGCTTCGAATTGAAGAATCGGGTGATCGATTTTAAACCGGCGCCATAACAGCTCGCGGACCCCGGCGGCAATGGCATCCACGCTGCTTAGCATCTGGTCCGGCACGGTGATATGGGCGGCCAGGGCAATCGTTTGCGACGACGGGTTCCAGACATGGAGATGGTGGATTTCCCTGACGCCTTCCACGGACGCCATGGCGCTCTCAATGGCCTGGACATCGATTCCCGGCGGCGTGGCGTTCATCAGAATCTGATAACTGTCCTTTAGCAAGCCCCACCCGCTGTAGAATATGATTCCTACAATGATCCATGAAACAACAGGATCCAGCCAGTACCACGGTTTGAAGACCCACACAATCCCGAGAACGGCAACCCCCAGGGATAGCAACGCGTCGGACAGCATGTGCAGAAAGGCCGACTTCATGTTCATGTTGACCTTGGCCCCGGAGCGCAGCAGCAATGTCGAAACCGTGTTCCCGATGAATCCGATCAGCGCAATCCAGAAGACGAGAGATCCATGAATGGGTTCTGGATTCAGCAGTCGTTTCCAGGCTTCGACGGCGATGTAGATACAAACGCCGTATAACAGTGCGACATTCAAGAGGGTCGCAAAAACCTCAATGCGTTTATATCCGAAGGTCTGACGAGGCGTCGGGCCGCGCCTGCCGATACGAAGCGCCGCATAACTGATCAGGACGGATGTGAAGTCGCTCAGATTATGTAGGGCGTCGGTGATCAGGGCCATGCTGCCGGAGACAATCCCGCCGTAGATCTGAACCGCCGGGATGATCAGGTTCATGACCATCGTCAGGATCAGGCGCCTCCCCCAGGATTGTTCCTGATGAGTGTCGCAATGTTGATGTGTCATCCCAAACCTTTAGCGTTGCGCATTTCCTGTCCGGTGCTACGGCAAAGACGTGTTCGTTATCCGCCGTATTGGCATGGTGGAACATTGAATGCCGTTTGAAACAAAGCATATCCATTAAAATTATCTGATGCTCTCTTTCAGGAAGATACAGATATCCTTTATGTGCTTACATGTTCAATTTTCAATAGGGGCCTTATTGCCTGCCAATCAGTCGTTTCATTTACCGCATGCCAGAGATCGTAATTTTTCTGAAGGTTCAACCATAATTCAGGAGTAGTATCGAACGCTCTGGACAACCGCAAGGAAACATCCGTTGTCACAGCAGCGCGTTTATTCAGTATTTTGGATACTGTTTTTCTCGACAATCTCAGCTCTTTCGCAAGCTCTGTGACACTGATTCCTGAAGGTTCCAGGTAATGAAGCTTAAGAATTGATCCCGGATGAGATGGCGGTCTTTTTCGTGTTCTCATAACTAATCCTTTTCAATGATAGTCTTCGATGGCTACATTTTTCATGCCGCTGTTTTCAGACTGACATTCATGCCTGCCCTCGTGGCAAGAGTGACAAGCATTTCGAGGCTGAATCTCTCCCATTTTCCTCTAATCAGATCGGATACTCTGGACTGACTGACACACAGAATTTTCGCAGCATCGGTTTGTGTAATTTTCTGAGTTTCGATGAACTTGCGGAGATTGTCCATAAGATCAGCGCGCATCTGAAGAACTGCGGCATCTTCCGGAGAATATCCAAGATCAATAAATACGTTGCCGGAAGACTTAATAATTGCGTCGCTCATAAATTATCCTCCAATTTGCCTGTAACGTTGGCGAGCCAAATCAATATCCTGCCGGCTCGTTTTTCTCGTTTTCTTTTAAAATGCATGAAGCACATAAACTGCTTCGTGAAGCTTGGCGATATAGATAACCCGCCACTCTCCAAGCATATGAATACGAATCTCCTTTACACCGGATCCTACAATTTGCATCGGCTTCCAGTCGCTTGGCTCAAGCCCTGACTGAATCGCATGAAGTTCAAAACCCGTAGCTCGTCTCGCTTCATCAGGGAAATTACGAAGATCATCGAGGCTTGATGCTACGAATTTCAGCGGTTTCATCTTCAGGAATGTATTATATAAGTTTTTATATATTTAGCAAGGCTAAATTTTACAGCCTTTCCGTTCTACTGAACTCCGATGCCTTCGAAGAGAATCGTGGAGAGATAACGTTCCCCGGCGTCGGGCAGGATGACGACAATTGTTTTTCCGGCAAATTCATCCAGTTTTGCCAGCCTTACAGCCACCGCCGCCGCAGCGCCGCAGGAGATGCCCACGAGGATTCCTTCTTCCTTCGCAAGACGCCGGGCGAATTCCACGGCTTCCATGCTTTCCACCTGTTCGACGCGATCCACGAGGGACAGATCAAGGGTATCCGGGATGAACCCCGCACCGATGCCCTGGATCTTGTGGGGCGCCGGTTTGAGTTCCTCTCCGGCCAGTCTCTGGCTGATCACGGGGCTTTCTTTCGGTTCGACGGCGACGGACAGGATGGCCTTGCCCATGGTTTTCTTAAAATACCGGGATATCCCCGTAATCGTGCCGCCCGTTCCCACGCCCGCGACGAGGACGTCGATGGCCCCCTCCGTGTCATTCCAGATTTCCGGCCCGGTGGTTTTTTCGTGGATCGCCGGGTTGGCGGGGTTCTTGAACTGCTGGGGCAGAAAGTAGCGTACCGGATCAAAAGCGGCGATGGCTTCGGCCCGATTGATGGCTCCCTTCATGCCTTCCGCACCGGGCGTCAGCACGAGGTTCGCGCCGAAAGCGGCAAGGACCCGACGTCGTTCGATGCTCATGGTGTCCGGCATGGTCAGTGTGAGTTTATAGCCCCGGGCGGCGGCCACATAAGCCAGCGCGATGCCGGTGTTGCCGCTTGTGGGCTCGATGATCTCCATGCCCGGTTTGAGCACGCCCCTGTCCTCCGCGTCCCAGATCATGGCCGCACCGATGCGGCACTTGATGGAATAGGCGGGATTGCGCCCCTCGATTTTGGCCAGGACCGTGGCTTTTGCACCCTTTGTGACATGATTCAGCTTGACCAGCGGCGTGTTGCCGATGGACCGGGAATTGTCTTCATAGATACGTCTCATGTTCTCTCTCCTTCCGTTCCTCGTAAGACCGCTTCAATCACGCCGCCGCCAAGAACGATGTCGCCGTCATAAAAAACGATGGACTGTCCCGGTGTAATGGCTTCCTGATTTTCCTCAAAAAGGACCCGGACCTTGTCGTTTTCAAAGGCCACCGTGCAGGGCGCCTCTTTTTTCCGGTAGCGGATCTTGGCGCAAACGGCATCAGGCCAGTTCTTGACCAGAATGTTCAGATCGCCTGCTCTCAGACCCCTTGTCTGCAAGTCCGTTTTGTCGCCCACGACAACCCGGTTTTGCGTCGCGTCGATGGCGATCACATACAGCGGTGTCTTGTGACTGATTCCCAAGCCGCCACGCTGGCCGATGGTATGGAACATGACGCCCTGGTGCTCCCCCAGTTTCTTGCCGTCCTTGTCCACAATCCATCCCGGCCGAATTCCCGGCCGACGCCCGGCGATAAAGGCCTGATAGTTCTTCTGTGTAACGAAGCAGATGTCCTGGCTTTCGGGTTTGGCCGCCACGGCCAGACCGGCCTTTTCCGCGATCTCCCGCACCTCTTCCTTGGTATAAGGCGCAAGCGGAAAGAGGATCGAGCCGAGCTTTTCCTTTGCCACATGATAAAGGAAATAGGTCTGGTCTTTTCGTCTGTCCCTCGGCCGTTTCAGCAGACAGCCCGACCCGGTCCTGTCGATTGCCGCGTAATGGCCGGTCGCTAAATAGTCAAATCCCATGGCCTTCGCCTTGTCCAGCAGCGAGCCGAATTTCAGATGACGGTTGCAATCCACGCAGGGATTGGGCGTCCGGCCGCGGGCATACTCGGCGATAAACGGTCCGATGACCCTTTCTTCGAGGTTGGCGGCGTAATCCAGAACATAGTGAGGCACGCCCAGCCGATTGCAGACCCGCCGGGCGTCATCGACTGCATCAGGCCCGCAGCAGCGGGGACTATCGCCCTCCGCGTCCGGAACGCCGAGACACATCGTCACACCCGCGAGATCGTATCCCCGCTCTTTCAGAAGCAGCGCCGCCACGGAGGAATCGACACCGCCACTCATGGCGACAAGCACTTTCTTGCCTTCGGTCTGTATCATTGTGTAAAATACCTCAAATATTCTGGCTGTTTGAATGCTCCATCTTGTCCTGGTCGCGGTGCAGGAGCTGTTCCAGCGTTATGCCGTTGAGCGTCTCGGATATTTTTCCACCCAATAATGTCCAAACATCGCGGCTGGCGCAGGTCAGAACTCGCCCACAGGCGGCCTGGTTGTTCACACAATCGACCAGACAATCCCCTTCGAAGGGCTCCACGATCTGCCTCAGCGTGATTTCGGCAGGCGATTTGGCCAGGGTGTAACCGCCGTGAACGCCCCGGCTGGAACTCACGAGACCGGCGCCCCGCAGCGGGATGATGATCTGGCTGAGGTACTTTTCGGAAATATCCTCTCCTTTTGCCACATCCTTTAAAAAAATGGAGCCATGACCGTAGTTTCTGGCCAGCGCCAGCATCAACCGGACACCGTACCTCGTCCTCGTGGAAAGCTTCATAAAAACACCCGACAATGAATTACTATAAATACTATCATTTAGGTAGTAATTATAGTATCAATATGCCTGTGTCAAGACTGTTTTTTAAAGTATTTGGTTCCGTGAGGAAATGGATCAGAACATCCGGCGAGATTATCAACCTTTGTTAAATTATTGGTTGACAATTGATCCGGATTTTCCTATTAGACCCCCAAACGTTTCTCAGAAAGCGGATACATATGGATATCATAGAGAAATTGCAAAGACAGGCCATCCGGAGCCGTGACATCGGCGCCGATGATGCCCTGATGCTCTTTGAAGAAGGGGCCGCCAAGCCCTTCCGGGTCATGACCGCCGCTGCGGAGATCCGCCGGCATTTCAAGGGGGACGCGATCAGTCTCTGCGGGATCATCAATGCAAAGTCGGGCAGGTGCCCGGAAAATTGCAAATTCTGCGCTCAGTCCGCTCACCATGCCACGGATGTGGAATCCTACCCCCTGAAGAAAGCCGCTGAAATTATCGAAGAGGCCGAAGCGTTCAGCCGCGCCGGCGCCGAGATGTTCGGCATCGTCACTAGCGGCAAGCGGATCAAGGCGAAAAAGGAATGGGCGGAAATCATCAAGGCGATCCGGGGAATCCACGGACTGGGTATGAAGGCCTGCGCCTCTCTGGGAATAATTGACGAAGAAACGGCCCGGACCTTGAAGGACGCCGGACTTTACCGCTACCATCACAATCTGGAAACCTCCCGGAGTTTTTTCCCGCAGATCTGTACGACCCATGCCTACGACGAGGACGTGGAAACGATCCGGGCCGCCCGTGTGGCGGGACTCTCCGTCTGCTGCGGCGGGATCATCGGGCTGGGCGAGGGCATCCGGCACCGGATCGAGTTGGCCCTCACGTTGCGGGAATTGAACGTCGATTCGGTCCCCGTCAACATCCTGAATCCCATCAAGGGAACGCCGCTGAGCCAGGCGCTGCCGCTGCCGCCCATGGAGATTCTCATGACCGTTGCCGTTTTTCGTTTTCTGCTGCCCGACAGGGATATCAAGCTCTGCGGGGGAAAAGAGAAGAACCTTCGCCAGTTGATGCCTCTGGCGATCGTGGCCGGCGCCAATTCGCTCATGACGGGCCATTACCTGACGACCCAGGGACGGAATGCCGCCCTGGATTTCGAAATGATCAAAGACCTGGGGCTCAAAGCAACACGTGAACCTGCGCCGGTCTGTTCATGCATGGGGACATGACAGAGTCGTGTCCCCATACTAAAAAGAGGCGTTGCCGACTGTGATGGAAAACGAAAAGCTGATGAACACCAGAGAAATTTTACTAAATGGCCTCAAGCAGGGCCGGGGCGCCTGGGTGTCCGGCCAGTTTCTGAGCGAAGGCCTGGCTATCACGCGGTCCGCCGTCTGGAAGCAGATCAGGACGCTCAAAGAGGAAGGCTATGAGATCGAAGCGGCGCCGCGGAAAGGATACCGGCTTCACGGGGTTCCCGATCTGCTTCTGCTGCAGGAGGTCCGGGACGGCTTGACGACGCGGGTATTCGGACAGACCCAGGCATTTTATTTCCTGCAGACGGATTCCACGAATCTGCGGGCCAGGGAAATGGCCGCGCAGGGCGCGCCGGAAGGAACGCTGATTGTGGCCGAGCAGCAGTCGCAGGGGAGGGGCAGGCGCCAGCGGACCTGGTTTTCCCCGCCCCGACAGGGGATTTACGCCTCGTTGATTCTGAGGCCCGCCATTGCGCCCACGGAGGCGCCCCGCATGACGCTGCTTGCCGCCGTCGCCGTGGTCGAAACGTTGCTGGCGCTGACGCCGCTGGAGGCGACGATCAAGTGGCCCAATGATATTCTGGTCCGGGGCAGAAAGATCGCGGGGATTCTCACTGAGATCAGCACAGGCATGGACGCCATCGATTATGTGGTGATCGGCCTTGGGCTCAATGTCAACATCCCGGCTGGTGATTTTCCCGCAGAAATCCGCACGCAGGCGACAAGCATTCTGACTGAGACGGGCGTTCTCTTTTCACGGCTGCTGCTGCTGCGCCGCTATCTTGAAAATTTAGAATATTATTACGATTTTTTTCATGCCGAGGGATTTGATCCGGTACTGCAACGCTGGCGGGCGCTGACCGATATGATGGGCCGCCGCGTCCGGGTCGATATGATCGGCCGGCAGCATGTGGGGGAGGTCGCCGATTTCGATCAGGACGGCGCCCTGATTTTGCGGGATGAGGGGGGCCGGTCCATCCGGGTTTTCTCCGGAGATATCACGCTATTGTAAGAGATTGGAGAAGCGAGAGAAAAAACATGTCTGAGAAAAGGAGATCCCTGCGCGGGATGGTTTATGCGTCCATGTTCGGGGCGCTGACGGCCGTCGGGGCTTATATCATGATTCCGCTGCCGCCTGTGCCCATCACGATGCAGACCCTGTTCGTCAATCTGGCCGGTGCCCTGCTGGGCGGCACGCTGGGCGCCCTGAGTCAGGTTGTTTACATTCTGCTGGGCGTCATCGGCCTGCCGGTCTTTGCCGGCGGCAAGGCGGGTGCGGGGGTGTTGCTGGGGCCGACCGGCGGCTATCTCATCGGATTCGTGGTCGGGGCCTATGTGATCGGCAAGCTGACCGAGATTCGCGAGAAACCCGGTTTCATCTGGCTGGTCTGTGCCATGTCCATCGGCATCGCGCTGGTATATCTGCTGGGCATTCTCCAGCTCATGATCATGGCAAAGCTGGATTTCAACAAGGCGATTGCCGTCGGTTTGCTGCCTCCGCTGCCCGGCGACATCCTGAAAATCATCATCGCCGCCGTGATCACCCTCAAAATCCGGGATCATCTTCGGCTATAGCGGAATTGACCGGGCGTTGACTTTGAAGGCATCATTATGATCACGATTCAAGATATTTCCTACAGTTACAATGGACAGGGCGAAACCGTCCTGAAAAATCTCCATCTGGAAATCCGGGAAGGAGAGCATGTGGCCCTGATCGGACCGAACGGCTGTGGCAAGACAACGCTGCTCAGGCACCTCAATGCCCTGTTCACGCCGGACAAAGGGTGCGTGCTGGTCGATGGCATGGATACCGCCGATCAGAAGAACCTGAAGGAAATCCGCCGCCGTGTGGGCGTTGTCTTTCAGAATCCCGACAATCAGATCGTCGGCATGACCGTGGAGGAGGATGTGGCCTTCGGACCGGAAAATCTCGGTCTCCCCCCCACGGACATTCGCCAGCGCGTTGATGAGGCCCTGGTTGCGGTGGGCATGGAAGCCTTTGCCCGACGCGCTCCGCATACCCTGTCCGGCGGCGAAAAACGGCTGGTTTCCATCGCCGGCGTGCTGGCCATGAGCCCCCGTTACATCGCCTTTGACGAGCCGACGGCATATCTGGACCCGGTGGGCCGGCAGCGCATCCTGGAGATGATTCAAAAGTTGCACCAGCGCGGGATTGCCATTATCCACATCACTCACGACATGAACGATCTGCTCGACGCCAACCGCCTGCTTGTAATGGACCGGGGCACCATTGTTATTGACGGGACACCCCGGGATGTTTTCAGCCGCCTGGAAGCCATGCGATCATTCGGTCTCCAGTTGCCCCAGGTCACGCTCCTGCTGCACCGCTTGCGGGAAAGCGGCTGCGCGCTGAACACGAACATCCTGACGATTGAGGATGCCTGTACGGAAATATTGTCCCGCATGAACCCTCCGAAAGGCGAACCTGACGTATCATGATCCACCTCGGCCAGTATATCGCCGGCGATTCTTTCACACACCGGCTGGATCCCCGCGTCAAGATGATTTCCGCCATCATTCTGAGCATCCTGATCTTCCGGGCTACCTGGTTCGATGTCTATCTCATCAGTCTGTTTTTCTTGATGATTATGGCTATCTCACGCCTCAAAGCCGGGCCGATCCTGCGCGCGATCAAACCCATGGCGTTATTCGCCGGGCTGCTCTTTTTATTGCATCTTTTCTTCACGGATGGTACAGCGCTGCTTGCGGCGCCCCGGTTGCATCTGAAGATAACCTATGAAGGGCTGTTCCGGGGCGCTTTTGTGGCCTGGCAATTTTTCGCGCTCGTGCTGAGCGGCGCCATCCTGACGATGACCACGCCCCCGTCGGAGATGATCAGCGGCCTTGAAAAACTGCTGCGCCCGTTTAAATATCTGGGCATTTCGACGCAGGATCTTGCCGTGATGGTTTCCATGGCCCTGCGTTTTGTGCCGACGTTGCTGGAGGAATTCGACCGGATCCGCCTGGCGCAGACGGCCCGGGGCGCGGATGTCAGGACGGGGCATCTGGCGCAAAGGGTCAAAACCGCCGCCTCCATGACGCTGCCGCTCATGATGAGCGCCCTGCGGCGCGCCGAAGATCTCGCGGAGGCGATGGAAGCCCGTGGCTACCACAGCGGCCCGCGGACGACCCTGCGGGTGCTCAAGATCAGCGGCCCGGATTATGCCGCCCTGTCCGGGCTGGCAATGTTCATCGCCCTGCTGGCGATATCAACGATTTATGTGAGCTAAGCGCATCATGCCGAACAAACATCCCTGGACCTGGGTGGATTCGCCGGCCAAACGGCAGTCGGCTGAAAAAGATATGCGGACGTCTTCCATCCTCTGCATTGACACGGAATACGATTCCTTCCGCTATTTCCACGACAAGCTCTGTCTGATCCAGATCAGGGCCGAGAAGCGGTCCTATCTGTTCGATCCCTTCAATGGTGTGGACCTTTCTTTCCTGGCCGAACCCTTTTCCGATCCCGCCTTGCTGAAGATTATGCACGCAGGCGACAACGATATCCGTCTACTGAAACGCGACTACGGATTCGTCTTCAGGAATGTTTTCGATACGCACCGGGCTGCCGCGATCCTAGGCTGTCATTACCTGTCGCTTGCGACGCTCATCCATGAATATCTTGACGTCGATCTGGAAAAGAAGAAGAAAGTCCAGCGTTCCGAATGGGACAAGCGGCCGCTCAGCGAGGAGCAGCTGAAGTATGCCGTGCTGGACACAGCCTATCTGATGCCCCTCTATGAAAGATTGACAGCGCAGCTTCAAGCCAGGGGGCTGGAAAAGGAGGCGGCGCGCGCCTTTGAGGAAGTCATCGCCGCGACCTGGCATGAAAAGGCTTTCGACGCCAGGGGATATAAGCGGATCAGGGCATATCCCCTGCTGACGGCTGATCAGAAAAAACGCCTGCGGAGCCTCTTACACTGGCGCTTTCAGAAAGCCCGGGAGATGAACAGAGCCATTTTTATGGTTCTTTCGGACCAGGAGCTGGTCAATCTGGCCAAAGTGGAAACCATGACCCCGGCCGGCATCAAAGCCGAATGCGGCTTTTCCGCAGAGAGGGTCGCCCGTTTCGGTAAAGAAATTCTTCAGATTCTGAAGCAGCAGGACAGTCTGGCATAGCTCTGCCCACCCTGCAGACCCACCATTAAATGTCTTGGCTGCGGAGATAGAACTTGCTTTCCATCAGCGCCCACGATCTGATCATTGCTGCTGCGACAGCCACTTTCCTGAACTATACCATTGCATCGGCTAATATCCAGGATTTCGTGAAAGATCCTGGCGGTCAGACAGAAAAACTGCAATGGCTATGAAAAGCAAGCCGTCGATTTTAAGAAAATCACTGGACTTTGTACCGGTGCCTATCGATCGTGCCCGCTGAAATTGTCAATGATGACCGTTAGGCGGCGTTTTGCCGGGCACAAATTTTGGAGGTTGTTATGAGATATTTTAGTGCTATGCCGTTTAATAACATTTTCAAAGTAGTCGCGCTAACTTTACTGATATTATTCTCCTTGTGTTCCTGTTTTTCCCAAGGAAAATATGTGGACAGATTGATTCAGGAGCTGAAGGATAAAAACCCGGTCGTCAGATTGAATGCTACAACTGCCCTCGGAAAGACAAAGGATGCCCATGCTGTTGAGTCCTTGATTGTTGCCCTGAAGGATGAAAAATATAGTGTGCGAAGTGGGGCTGCAGATGCGCTCGTAGGTATAGGTACCCCTGCCGTTGAGCTTTTGATTGCCGCCCTTAAGGATAGAGACGCATCTGTCCGAAGTGGGGCTGCAGGTGCCCTAGGAAAGATTAAGGATGCCCATGCTGTTGAACCATTGATTGCTGCCCTGAAGGATGAAAAATATAGTGTACGAAGTGGGGCTACAGATGCCCTCGTAAGAGTAGGTACCTCTGCCGTTGAGCCCTTGATTGCCGCCCTTAAGGATAGAGACGCATCTGTCCGAAGTGGGGCTGCAGGTACTCTCGGAAAGATAAAGGATGCTCGTGCCGTTTCGCCCTTGATTGCTGCCCTGAAGGATAAAGACTCATCTGTCCGCAGCGGGGCCGCAAGCGCCCTAGGAAAGATTAAGGATGCCCGTGCTGTTGAGCCCTTGGTTGCTGCCCTGAAGGATGAAGACTCATCTGTCCGCAGCGGGGCCGCAGATGCCCTCGGAAGCATAGGTACCCCGGCTGTTGAATTCTTGATTGCTGCCCTGAAGGATAAATACTCATCTGTCCGCATTGGGGCTGCAGATGCTCTCGGAAAGATAAAGGATGCCCGTGCTGTTGAATTCTTGATTGCTGCCCTGAAGGATAAAGACTCATCTGTCCGCAGTGGGGCTGCAGATGCCCTTGGAAGTATAGGTACCCCTGCCGTTGAACCCTTGATTGCTGCCCTGAAGAATGAAAACTCATCTGTCTGGAGTGAGGCTGCAGGCGCCCTCAGCAGGATAAAGGATGCCCGTGCCGTTGAACCCTTGATCGCTGCCCTGAAGGATGAAGCCCCATCTGTCCGGAGCGAGGCTGCAGATTTCCTCGGAAGGATAAAGAATGTCCGTGCCGTTGAGCCCCTGATTGCTGCCCTGAAGGATGAAGACTATCGTGTCCGAAGGAATGCTACAGATGCCCTCGGAAGCATAGGCACACCTGCCGTTGAGCCCCTGATTGCTGCCCTGAAGGACAAAAACTCATCTGTTCGCAGAGGTGCTGCAGATGCCCTCGTAAAGATAGTTGGGCCCTTGATTGCTGCCCTGGAGGATAAAGACGCATCTGTCCGGAGTGGGGCTACAGGCGCCCTCGGAAGGATAAAGGATGCCCGTGCTGTTGAACCCTTGGTTGCTGCCCTGAAGGATAAAGACTCGTTTGTCCGCAGCGGGGCTGCAGATGCGCTCGTAAGTATAGGCGCCCCTGCCGTTGAGCCCTTGATTGCTGTCCTGAAGGATGAACACTCATCTGTCCGAAATGATGCTGCAGGCGCCCTCGGAAAGATAAAGGATGCCCGTGCTGTTGAGCCCTTGATTGCTGCCCTGAAGGATAAAGACTCGTTTGTCCGCAGCGGGGCTGCAGATGCGCTCGTAAGTATAGGCGCCCCTGCCGTTGAGCCCTTGATTGCTGTCCTGAAGGATGAACACTCATCTGTCCGAAATGATGCTGCAGGCGCCCTCGGAAAGATAAAGGATGCCCGTGCTGTTGAGCCCTTGATTGCTGCCCTGAAGGATAAAGAATCATCTGTCCGCAGTGGGGCTGCAAGCGCCCTCGGAAGGATTAAGGATGCCCGTGCTATTGAGTCCTTGATTGCTGCCCTGAAGGATAAAGAATCATCTGTCCGCAGTGGGGCTGCAAGCGCCCTCGGATCGATAGAGGATGCCCGTGCCGTTGAGCCCTTGATTGCTGCCCTGAAGGATAAAGAATCATCTGTCCGCAGTGGGGCCGCAAGCGCCCTCGGATCGATAGAGGATGCCCGTGCCGTTGAGCCCTTGATTGCTGCCCTGAAGGATAAAGAACCATCTGTCCGCAGTGGGGCTGCAGGCGCCCTCGGATCGATAAAGGATGCCCGTGCTGTTGAACCCTTGGTTACTGCTCTAAAGGATGAAAACCCAGCTGTCCGCAGCGGGGCTGCAGATGCCCTCGGTAAGATAAAGGATAACCGATAGGGATGATCATGGGGTCAAGTTATTTGCTTATCATAATCAAAGATATTAAACGATATTCTGTATTTTTATTAGCTCATATAGGTTGCGGACTCGTTAATCATTGGTACTGGCAACCTTCTCAACGGCGCCGTATAAACACAATGCTCGCCTTCCGGTGAAAGCAAGAGATCCACGGCAGCTTATTTCCGTTTTCTGCCTAAATCAAAAGCGAGCATCAGCCGGATGAACAAAAAGACTTTTTGCATCCGTCTTACTTGATATCCGCGTGGTAGCTCTGTAGCGATTTTGCCCGGCCGTGTCCCTTCCGGAAGGCGGCAATCCCCTTGGCGGCGGCGACCGCCGCCGGAATCGTTGTGATATAGGGAACCTTGTACTTGATGGCCGCTTTGCGGATGTAGGAATCGTCGTGCTTGCTGAGCTTGCCGCTGGGCGTGTTGATAACAAGTTGTATCTCTTCATTTTTAATACCATCAACGATGTTGGGCCGGCCCTCATGCATTTTCAGGATGGGGTCGGCTTCCACGCCATGCTCTGCAAGGAAGTAATGTGTGCCGTTGGTGGCCTTGATTTTGAAACCGAGATCCCTGAAGGCCCTGGCCACTTCGAGGACGCGTCCCTGATCGCTTGAATTGACGGTGATCAGGACCGTGCCCTTGTCGGGAAGAACCTGTTGCGCCGCCTCTTCCGCCTTGTAAAACGCGAGGCCGAAGGAATCGGCGAGTCCGAGGACTTCGCCGGTTGATCTCATTTCCGGCCCCAGCAAGGGGTCCACTTCCTGGAACATGTTGAAGGGGAAGACGGCCTCCTTGACGCCAAAATGCGGGATCATCCGGGTTTTCAAGTCGAGATCGGACAGCTTTTTACCCAGCATGATCTGTGTGGCCAGGCGGGCCATGGAAATGTTGCAGACCTTCGAGACCAGCGGCACCGTCCGCGAGGCGCGCGGATTGGCCTCCAGGATGTAAACCACGTCGCCGGCAATCGCGTACTGAATGTTCATGAGACCGACGACATTGAAGGCCACGGCGATTTTGCGCGTGTAGTCGCAGATTGTGTCGATATGTCGTGCGGAGATGCTGATGGGGGGAATCACACAGGCGGAATCTCCGGAGTGGATCCCGGCAAACTCGATATGCTCCATCACCGCCGGGACGAAGGCGTCCGTTCCGTCGGAAATGGCGTCCGCCTCGCATTCAATGGCGTTTTCCAGGAACTTATCGATCAGGATGGGGCGCTCCGGCGTCACGCCGACGGCCGCTGCCACGTAGCGCTTGAGCATCTCTTCGTCGTGCACCACTTCCATGCCGCGCCCGCCTAAAACGTAGGACGGTCTCACCATCAGGGGATAGCCGATTCGCCGGGCGACCGCCAGCGCCTCGTCCAGCGTACTGGCCATGCCGGAGGCCGGCATGGGAATGCCGAGCTGTTCCATGAGCTTGCCGAAGCGGTCGCGGTCTTCAGCCATATCAATCGTTTCCGGCGATGTCCCGATGATATTCACGCCTGCCGCCGCCAGTTGGGCGGCGATATTGAGCGGTGTCTGCCCGCCGAACTGGCAGATAACGCCTTCCGGCTTTTCCTTTTCATAGATGCTCAGCACATCTTCCACCGTGAGCGGCTCAAAGTAGAGCTTGTCCGAGGTGTCGTAATCCGTCGATACGGTTTCGGGGTTGCAGTTGACCATGATGGACTCGATGCCCTCATCACGCAGCGTAAAGGCTGCGTGGACGCAACAGTAGTCGAATTCGATGCCCTGGCCGATGCGATTGGGCCCGCCGCCCAGCACCATGATTTTTCTCCGGGAGCTGACGCCCACTGTGTCATGGGCGTTGTAGGTGGAAAAATAGTAAGCCGCGTTTTCCACGCCGCTGACCGGGACAGCTTCCCAGCTCTGTCCCATGCTGATGGCCAGGCGCTGTCTGCGGAGATCTTCCTCGCGGCTACCGAGAATCATGGCAAGGTAGCGATCAGAAAAACCGTCCTGTTTGGCCTGCCGCAGCAGCGCATCGGGCAGTTTTTTGCCTTTATATTTGCGAATCTGCTCTTCCAGCTCAACGAGTTCTTTCATCTGCCCGATGAACCAGGACTTGATAAAGGTCCGCCGGGAAAGGGTTTCCACATCGCCGCCCTTGCGGAGGGCTTCGTACATGATGAATTGCCTTTCGCTCGAAGGCTGCGCCAGGAGTTCCATCAGGTCTTCGAGGGATTTTTCATGAAAATCTTTTACGAACCCCAGCCCGTAGCGACCCTTTTCCAGCGAGCGGATGGATTTTTGAAAGGCCTCTTTGTAGTTCTTACCGATGCTCATGACCTCGCCCACGGCCCGCATCTGGGTGCCCAGCTTGTCTTCAGCGCCGGGGAACTTTTCGAAATCCCAGCGGCAGAATTTCACCACGACATAATCCCCCCAGGGGGTGTACTTGTCCAGTGTCCCTTCCCGCCAGTAGGGCATTTCATCGAGCGTCAATCCACCCGCCAGCATGGAAGAGACCAGGGCAATGGGAAAACCGGTCGCCTTGGAGGCCAGAGCTGACGAACGCGACGTACGGGGGTTGATCTCGATGACCACGATCCGGCCCGTCGCCGGATTGTGGGCGAACTGGACATTCGTGCCGCCGATAACCCCGATAGCCTCGACGATGTCATAAGACATTTTTTGCAGGCGCTGCTGAACGTCCGGGCTGATGGTGAGCATGGGCGCCGTACAGTAGGAGTCGCCCGTGTGCACGCCCATGGCATCGACATTTTCAATAAAGCAGACGGTGATTAGTTTGTTTTTGGCATCACGAACCACCTCGAGTTCAAGTTCCTCCCAGCCCAGGACCGATTCCTCCACGAGGATCTGTCCGACCAGGCTGGCAGCGATCCCGCGGCTGGCGACCGTGCGGAGTTCCTCCAGGTTGTAAACGAGGCCGCCGCCTGTGCCGCCCATCGTGTAGGCGGGGCGGATCACAACGGGATAGCCGAGCTTCGCGGCGATCTTTTCCGCCTCTTCCACTGTGTAGGCCGGTTCGCTCAGGGGCATCTCGATGCCCAGGCGGTTCATGGTCTCCTTGAAGGCGATCCGGTCCTCGCCGCGTTCGATGGCATCCAACTGGACGCCAAGCACCTCGACATTATATTTTTCCAGGACTCCCGCTTTCGCTAACTGCGATGTCAGGTTCAGACCCGTCTGGCCGCCCAGGTTCGGCAGGATCGCGTCTGGCCGCTCATTTTCGATAATTTCCGTCATGGTCTGCAGATTGAGCGGTTCCACATAGGTTGCATCGGCCATGCCGGGATCGGTCATGATCGTCGCCGGGTTGGAATTCGCCAGGACGATTTCATAACCCATTTTTCTTAAGGCCTTGCAGGCCTGGGTTCCCGAATAGTCAAACTCACAGGCCTGTCCGATGATGATGGGACCGGAGCCGATAATCATGATTTTCTTGATGTCATTGCGTCTTGGCATAGTTTTTCCTCTCTTAAGGGGCATCCGTTTCGGCGAGCGACTATATGGAAGTTAGGACATCCTGTCAAGATTTTAGGTGGACGCCTTCGTAAAAGTCCGGATGCTGCGTTGTGCTGCATCTTTTGTCATTGCGACGTACGTGCAAGTACGTCTCATTCCTCAGAATTTGCACGCCTTGCCTGCGGAGCTTTTTACGCAGCCGTCGTTTTCGACTTTTTACGAGTTCGTCAAGGTGAAACCGTTGAAAGAGGCGGCTTGACAATGAAAACGTTAAGATTTATGGTTTTTCTGAAAACGATTGAAATCGAGGGGGCTCAATGGCATCTCATTCAGGTCAAAAACAGGAAGGTGATATTCGTTCCCCGGTTGTGGCGGGCCGCTTCTATCCGGGATCCGCTTCTGCGCTGAGGAAGACGATCGAGAAGTTTATGGCCGATGCCGTGCCGGTCCAGGTCACAAATCCACTGGCCATCGTCGTTCCGCATGCCGGCTACATCTTTTCCGGCCAGATTGCCGCCGATGGTTTCCGGCAGGCGGCGGACCACCCCTACGATGTCGTTGTCATTCTCGGGACGAATCACACGAGTGGATCTTTCCGAAAAATATCCATCTATCCCGGGGACGGCTTTTCCACACCTCTCGGCGTCACGATGATCGACAAGGAGGTCGTCAAAGCCCTGCTGGCCGCCGATCCCGATTGCATCCTCGATAAATCCCTGCACGATCAGGAACATTCCGTAGAGGTGCAGATTCCCTTTATCCAGGTCCTTTTCCCTGAAGCCCGGATTGTGCCGGTGGTTGTCGGTTCACCGGACATCGGCCTCTGCACGCGGTTCGGCGAGGCGCTGACCGGTGTATTGAAAAACCGCCGCGCCCTGATCGTGGCCAGCGCCGATCTTTCCCATTACCCGGATGCGGACGCTGCGGAGGATGTGGATCGAAAAACACTGGCGGCCATGGAAAAGCTGGACCCGGCGCTGCTACAGAAGACCACGCAGGCCCAAATGCGCCGAGGGATTCCGAATCTTCACACCTGCGCCTGCGGTGAGGCGGTCGCCATGGCAGCCATGAGTGCGGCCAAGGCCATGGGTGCCACGGCGGGAAAGGTGATCCGCTATGCCCATTCGGGCGATGTCCCGGTGGGGGAGCGCGATCGGGTTGTGGGATACGGGGCAGTGGTTTATTATGCGGATGAGCAAGACGCCTCGACAATTGAATCAGGGTCACCGACGGAGGCAGCGTCCGACGCCATGCTGACCGATACCGACAAGAAAGCTTTGCTGACCTATGTCCGGGAAACCATCGCCGCTCACCTCTCCAAGCGGACCGTCCCCGTGGCACAGGGGCTCGGTCCCGGGGTGCAACAAAAACGGGGCGTGTTTGTGACGCTAAAGAAGCGCGGCGATCTGCGCGGCTGCATCGGCCGCATGATTCCGGACAAGCCCCTCCATGAACTCGTGTGCGCCGTGGCCCTGCAGTCGGCCCTCGAAGACCCCCGCTTCAGGCCGGTTACGCTTGACGAATTAAAGGAACTGGAAATCGAAATCTCCGTGCTTACGCCGATGTCCCCCGTCCCCAACGCCGATCACATCGTCGTCGGACGGGACGGCGTCCTGATCCGCAAGGGGGGCCGTTCAGCCGTGTTCCTTCCCCAGGTCGCCCCGGAACAAGGCTGGGGGCGAGCAGAGATGCTCGAGCATCTCTGCCTCAAGGCGGGGCTGCTTCCGGGAAGCTGGAAGCAGGGTGCGGAAATGTTGACCTTTCAGGCCATCGTTTTCAGTGAGGCGGACTTCAAATCAACGCCGTGACGCCGTCCCGAGCCATCTGCCGCCTCTCGCTGTCCCGATTGCTGCCGGTGCGGTGTCCGGCTGCGGAAACCGTCCACTGCCTTTCCGGCCGGGGGGATCAAAATTTTCATTGACACGTAATTTTAGTTAGGATATTATCTTACATAAGAATATTTCCTGACAAGAAAGGCGCATGTCATGGCCAAGAAGCAGCTTCCGGCGCGTCTGCGTCCATTCGAGGAAGCCTGCCGCAGGGCAGGAATCAAGCTCACGCACCAACGACTCGAAATCATTTGTGAGTTAGCAAACGCAACGGATCATCCTTCTGCGGAAACGCTGCATCGCCGCCTGATAGAGCGGATTCCGACACTGTCGCTCGATACCGTTTACCGGACGCTGGCCAGTTTCAATCAATATGGCCTGGTGCAGAAGGTTGAAACGGCGGAAAGCCAGGCCCGGTTCGAGGCGGTCCATGAGCGGCATCATCACCTGATCTGCCGCCACTGTCACGGGATCGTCGATTTTCACTGGCCTTTGATCGACCACCTCGTCCTGCCCGACGGGGCCGAGACCTGGGGAAAAATCGAAAGCCGCAGCGTGGTGATCTACGGGGTTTGCAGGAAATGTTCTGCGCCGGTGACGCCCGACGGCAAGGCAACCGGCGACAGCGGGGGCAGGATGTTGAGGAAAAAGCGTTGACCCGAAAACGATGACCCTGTTGCCGCAGCCGGCAATAAGAAAGGAAGAGGAATAGGAACCATTTCGACCGCGGGGTGATTCCCGGAAGGCGCATGCATGCCAGAGGTTCCGGCGCCTGCGGGACCGCTGCGGCGACCAGCGACATCACCAGGGGCAAAAGCAGGAGAACAAATCCATAAACCGACTGAAAACAAAGATAGCGAAAGGAGAAAGCACTATGACGAAAGAAAGCAAGTGCCCGGTCACGGGCAGGATGAGCAAACCCGTTTCCGGTGGCGGCACGTCAAACCGGGAGTGGTGGCCCGACCAGGTGAACCTCAAGATTCTTCATCAGCACTCTAATCTGAGCAATCCGATGGGCGAGGCGTTCAACTACGCTGATGAATTCAAGAAACTCGATCTTAAAGCCCTGAAGAAAGACCTCTATGCCCTCATGACCGACTCGCAGGAGTGGTGGCCCGCCGACTGGGGTCACTACGGGCCGCTCTTCATCCGGATGGCCTGGCACAGCGCCGGCACATACCGCATGGGTGACGGCCGCGGGGGTGCGGGGTCCGGCTCCCAGCGCCTGGCGCCCCTCAACAGCTGGCCCGACAACGTGAACCTCGACAAGGCGCGCCGTCTGCTCTGGCCGATCAAGCAGAAATACGGCCGGAAAATCTCCTGGGCCGACCTGATGATCCTTGCCGGCAACTGCGCCATCGAGTCGATGGGGTTGAAGACCTTCGGCTTTGCCGGCGGGCGCGTGGATGTCTGGGAGCCCGAAGAGGACATCTACTGGGGCAGCGAGGACAAATGGCTCGGCGACAACCGCTATTCGGGTGACCGCGATCTCGAGAATCCGCTTGCCGCCGTGCAGATGGGCCTGATCTATGTGAACCCCGAAGGCCCGAACGCCAACCCCGATCCGGTCGCCTCCGGTCTTGATGTTCGGGAAACCTTCGCGCGGATGGCCATGAACGACGAAGAGACCGTCGCGCTTGTCGCCGGCGGGCACACCTTCGGCAAATGTCATGGCGCCGCCCCGGCGACCCATGTGGGGCCCGAGCCCGAAGGCGCCCCCATCGAAGAGCAGGGCCTCGGCTGGAAGAGCAGCTTCGGCAGCGGCAAGGGCGGCGATACGATCAGCAGCGGCATCGAGGGCGCCTGGAAGCCGAACCCGATCCAATGGGACATGGGCTATCTCAAAGTCCTGTTCAAATACGAGTGGGAACTGGTCAAGAGCCCGGCCGGCGCGCATCAGTGGCTGGCCAAGGACGTGGAAAAAGAGGACATGGTGGTGGACGCGCATGATCCGTCGAAAAAGCGACGGCCGATGATGACCACGGCGGACCTTTCCCTTCGCTTCGACCCGATCTACGAACCGATCTCGCGGCGCTACCTGGCAAACCCCAAACAATTCGCCGACGCTTTTGCCCGGGCGTGGTTCAAGCTGACCCACCGCGACATGGGCCCGCGCTCGCGCTATCTCGGCGCGGAAGTCCCGGCGGAGGAGCTCATCTGGCAGGACGTCATCCCTGCCGTCGATCACAAACTGATCAACAAGCAGGAGATCGCCTCCCTCAAGGGCAAAATCCTGGCATCCGGTCTGTCTGTGTCGGACCTGGTTTCGACCGCCTGGGCGTCGGCGTCAACCTTCCGCGGCTCCGACATGCGCGGCGGCGCCAACGGGGCGCGCATCCGCCTGGCCCCGCAGAAGAATTGGGAAGTCAATCAGCCTGCCCGTCTGGCGAAAGTGCTCAAAGCCCTGGAGCGCGTCCAGAAGGCATTCAACAGCGCACAGTCCGGCGGAAAGAAGGTTTCACTGGCTGACCTGATCGTTCTGGGCGGTTGCGCGGGCGTCGAGCAGGCGGCAAAGAACGCCGGCTACAAAATAACGGTTCCCTTCACACCGGGACGCATGGATGCCTCGCAGAAAAAGACCGATGCGGCCTCGTTCGCCGTCCTCGAGCCGAAGGCCGACGGTTTCCGCAACTACCAGAAGACCCGATACGCCGTCTCGGCCGAGGAGATGCTGGTGGACAAAGCGCAGCTTCTCACGCTGACGGCGCCGGAGATGACCGTCCTGATCGGAGGTCTGCGCGTGCTGGGGGCCAACTTCGGCGGATCCCCGCACGGCGTCTTCACCAAGCTGCCGGAGACGCTGACCAACGACTTCTTCGTGAACCTGCTCGATATGAGCACGGCGTGGAAGGCGGTTTCGAAGGATGCGGACGTGTTTGAGGGGCGCGATCGCAAGACGGGTAAACCCAGGTGGACCGCCACCCGCATTGACCTGATCTTCGGCTCGAACTCCCAGCTCCGCGCCATTGCGGAAGTTTACGGATGTAAGGACTCCCGGGAGAAATTCCTGCGCGACTTTGTGGCGGCATGGAACAAAGTCATGAATCTTGACCGTTTCGACCTCGCATGATCACGGCATAAACATCTTCAGGGACTCCTGACGGGGCAGCGAGAAAACGGCCAACGAAAAACCGGTTCCAGCGGACGGCTTACCGCCGCCGCTGGACCGGAGCGGCGGATCACCGGAACCACTGGATCGATTTGGTGAGATTTATTTTAACAATCTATTTAGCAGGATATCTTCGACATTCTGCCTTGAATCGATAACCGACAGAACAAATACGCTTACGTCTGTTATTCGATAGATAATCCGCCAGGGAGGTACAATTAATTCCCGGTAGGTATGTATTCCCTGATCTTGCAGTTCGGGAACAATCCTGCCGCGTTCAGGATAACTGTAAAGACTTGATGCTTTTTGCCTAATTTTCTTAAGTACTTGTAAAGCATTGCCTGGGATGTCAGCCGCTATGTAATCGATTATTTGTATTAAATCTGCTTCTGCGACAGCCGCCCATGCAACTTTGTACTTTTTATTCATTTAAGCCTTTCGTTTAATGCGCCTTCGATTTCATTGAACATATTTTCCTGCGGCTTGGTCCGGCCGCATCGAATATCAGATTCTCCTTGTGAAATAAGTTTCAAGATGCCGATTGCGTTACGCATATTTTCATAACTCTTGGGGTCTTGCAGTACAGCTCGTGGTTCGCCGTTTTGGGTAATAATTACAGGTCGCCGTGTTTCATTTATTTGGTTGAGTAAATCTGCGGCCCTCGATTTTAGATAAGTGACGGGTTTGATATCATTTACGATATTCATGGTATTTACCTCCGGTTTGAAAATGGTACCAAAATCGGACCGAAAGTCAAGTTATTTATGCCTGACAGTTATTTATGCCTGACGAAAAGCTGAACCGGAGCAGCCCACGGGGCTGCGATCGGCTGGATTGATTTATTATTCATCCTGCGGTTCACCGGTTACTGTGTTGGCGTTTATCCGTGATACCAAAATTTTGTCGATCCGCCTGCCATCTATATCGACAACTTCAACCCTCAGCCCTTTCCATATAAAATGTTGTCCTTCTGAAGGCACAGACCCGATCTTTGCCATTACAAATCCCCCGACGGTGTTCATTCCTGCTTGCTTTTCTTCGCTTATTTCTCTAAAGTCCATGTAATCCATAAACTCATCCAGCGGCAGGCTTCCAGAGATAAGCCACGAGCCGTCTTCGCGTTTAACAATATCTCTTTCTCCCTTAATTGTATCTTCAACGTCTTCAAAAACGGAGCGTAAAATATCGCCGAATGTAACAAGCCCTTGGATTGTGCCGTATTCATCCACAACAAAAGCGATATATGTTCCGGATTTCTTGAAAAATTCTATTACTTTGACCGCGGGTGTTGTTTCAGAAACAAAAAGAGGGGTACGGCATATTTCTTTTATATTAAACGGTTTATCCTCCATAGCAATCGAAAGCAAATCTTTCCCCCTGGCAACGCCTACAATATTATCAAGCGCATCCTGCGCAACAGGATATGTTGAATGCTTGAACTGTGCTATTTTCTGCTTTGTTTCCTCTGCACTTTCATTCAGGTTGAGCCAGATAATGTCTGCTCTGTATGTCATCAAAACTGAAACACGACGATCTGCCAGACGAAAGACACGTTCAATTGTATCCTGTTCAAACTCTTGAAAAACGCCTGCTTGTGTTCCCTTGTCAATTAACAGTTTTATTTCTTCTTCTGTTACAGTTGCTTCGGTTGAAGCCTTGAAGCGGAAAATGCGTAGTAATATATTTGTTGAATCGCTCAACAAAACCACTAACGGATGCGCCATTCGTGAAAGGCGATTTATCGTAGGAGCAACCAGGCAGGCAAGATTTTCCGGATTATTGAGAGCAAGACGTTTTGGAATAAGTTCGCCAATTATAACGGATAAATAAGTTATGGAGATAACAACGATAATAACGCTGATAGTTTCACTGTACGGGGCAAGCAGGGGAAAATGGTTGAAGTAGCGGGCTAACACTTCCGAAATGGTTGCTCCGCCAAAAGCGCCTGCTGAAATGCCGACAAACGTAATACCGATTTGTATAGTGGATAAGAACCCATCCGGTGAATTAATGAGTTTTAACGCGATGTGTGCCCTTGAATCACCTTCTTTTGCCAACTGTTCAAGTCGCGTCTTCCGCGCTGAAACAAGTGCAAGCTCCGACAAGGCAAGTAAGCCGTTCAAGATAATTAGAAAAACGATGAATAATATTTCAAGCCCGATTAAACTCATGAAAATATTTCGATCCGATGGATTATTTATGCTATCAGCTTTTCATCTTTCTTGTTTCGCTAACACCAAAGATCAGGCGCGCTTTAAAGCGTCGCCTGCACCCTCTTGTTGGCCATCCGCTATGAATCCTTCGTGGAAAGCGACAGTGCCCTGCGGAGTATGCCCGTCGAAAGACAGAGCGAAGAAGACCTCCTGTGGCACTCCCTCATGCACAAGTCCAGACATGTTCTTGAACCCGAATTTCCTGTAGTAATCCGGATGACCCACGAGACAACATCCTTGAGCATTCATATCTTTCAGACGTGACAACCCTTCTTTTATCAGTGCTTTGCCGATGCCCTTCCGCTGGTGCTCCGGCAAAACGGAAACAGGTCCAAGTCCATACCAGTCCGGTGTGCCGTCGGAAATGGTCACGGGAGAGAAAGCAATATGCCCTATCACCCGGCCATCCATTTCTGCGACCAGCGATACCGTAAGGGCTTTTACGGCACGTAGCGCATCGATGATGAACTGCTCTGTGTGGTTGCTGATCTCCAAGGTCTTGAACGCTGCGATAGTCGCCTCAGTTATCGCGCAAACATCGTCATGCGTCTCGTTCCTGATAGCGATCCTTGGATTCATGGTCTCATATTCCTCTTTCTTGCAGGCCAACGGCGGAGACGGATATATTATTCTTCCTCTGTCGAGAGGCCGCCGCCGACCATGCCGCAATTGGCGATGACGCCCAGGTCATAGCCCGTCACGAGGACCTTGTCGCCGGGCCGGAGCGGCCCCGCTGTACACGTCTCGACGGTGCCGGCGACGTCGACCCCCGGGATACGCGGGTACTTCCGGGTCACGCCGGGGTTTCCGATCGCCGAGAGCGCATCTTTGTAGTTAAGCGATGAAAACGCCACTCTGATGAGAACGTCTCCGGGAGGCAGCCCGCCGAGCGGCAGATTCACGATTTGCCCCTGATAACCCTCTCCTTCCCGGACGACCTGGTAAGCCCAAAACGATTCATTCATAACGACTTTATTCATCACCCGATACCGTTTTATCCGTTCCGGCGGCATCCATTAATGCGATTTAAGTTGCTTGAGTTGGTTTCATTTGCGACAAGCTTGCATGGATCAAAGGGGCCAGCAGAAAGGGCAGATGCAGCGGCTCTTCGCGGTCGCCTTCGTAGCGAACCTGCATGAGAAACAGTCCCGAAGGCGGCGCCGTGTAATGCGCCGGCGTCTCCGAAAAAGCCTTTAGCATCCCCTCCACGTCTGTGACCGTCAGCTTGCCCCGGCCCACCTCCACGAGGACGCCCACCATGCGGCGGACCATCTTCCAGAGAAAATGAGAACCGGTAATCCGGAAAACGATCAGGTCCTCCAACGGGGCAATCTCGATCCGGTCAATCTTTACGAGCGTGGAGGCGTCCTTGTCGAATCGCTTGTCGGCAAAGGAGGCGAAATCATGCATGCCATCGAAAAGCCGGCCGGCCGCCTGCATCTTCTCCACGTTCAGTGAATCGCGCACCCACCAGACATAGCGTTTTCCGAAGGCCGTCCGGCGTCGCGACACGACATAGACATAGGTCCTGGCCACCGCGTGATGGCGGGCATGAAACCGGTCAGGGACCTTTTCGACGCGCAGCACATTGATGTTTGACGGAAGGAGGTCGTTGAGTCCCTCCATGATTTTCTTTGGCGGCAGGGTCTTGCCCGCTTCGATGTGGGCCACCTGGGCCAGAGCGTGCACGCCCGCATCCGTCCGCCCTGCGCCCTGGACATCAACATCCTGGCCCAATAGCCGTCGCGCCGCCTCAATCAGCGTTCCCTGGACGCTTCGGGCGTTCTTCTGGGTCTGCCAGCCGCTGTAACCCGTGCCGTCATACTCAAGCGTCAGCTTGTATTTAGCCATCTTTCAACAATCCATAACGCTGAATCTTGCTGCGCAACGTTTTGCGGTCAATGCCCAGCAGTTGGGCTGTCCGGCTCTGATTCCAGGAGGTGCTCTTCAGACACTGGAGGATCTGTTCCCGCTCCGCGCCTTCGAGCGGCATGAACTGCGGCAGGGGAGCCTCCCGTTTCTGTCGGAACCGCTCCGGCAGATTTTCCGGAAGGATCAGGAGAAAAGGAGACAGCAGCATGGTCTGCTGCAACACGTTCTGCAGTTCCCGGACATTGCCGGGCCAGTCGTAGGCAATCAGGAGTTCCATGGACTCATCGGATACGCGTACAATGGCATATCCGAGTTTTTTCAAAAGAGACTCGACCAGCAGGGGCAGGTCTTCCTTATGTTCTCTAAGCGGCGGGATTTGCAGTCGGACCACGAAGCGATAGAGCAGATCCGCACGGAACTTGTCTTTTGCGATCTCATCGTTGATGTTGCGGTTGGCGGCGGCCACGACGCGCACCGCCGCATGACGGACCTCGTGTCCGCCGAGCCGGCGGATTTCGCCGTCCTGCATGAAACGCAGGAGCTTGGCCTGGAGCCCGGAAGACATCTCGGTGATCTCATCCAGGAAAATGGTGCCTTCCTGCGCTGATTCGATCAGCCCGGGATGAGACCGGTCGGCGCCCGTAAAGGCGCCCTTTTCATAGCCGAACAGCTCCGATTCCAGCAGGGTTTCCGGAATGGCGCCGCAGTGAACGACCACAAAAGGCTTTTTACGGCGGCTGCTCAACTGATGCAGGGAGCGCGCCGTCAGTTCTTTGCCTGTTCCGCTCTCGCCTTCGATCAACACGCTGGCCGATGAATCGGCGACGCGGGCAAGCTGCTTATAGAGGTTCACCATTGTCGCCGATGAGCCGATGAATTCCGGCGCTTGGGGCGCTTTGGGTTGACCCCGCATCCGCTGCTGTTGAAGCTCGCGAACATCCAGAACCTTTTTCACCATGGACCGGATCTGATCGGGGGAAAAGGGCTTGCTGATATAGTCCCAGGCCCCCAGACGCAGGGCTTCCATGGTGGTTTCCAGGGAGCCATAGGCCGTCATGAGAATGACCGGCAGATCCGGCCATTTCTCGTGAACCTGTCGGAGAAACTGAAGCCCGTCCATATCCGGCATGCGGATGTCGGACATCAACAGATCATAAGCGGACAAATCCTCCCGGAGGGCCTTTTGGGCCGACGTAAAGGCATCGACCTCATAGCCGGCCCGTGAAAGGGCCTCCTGCAAAAACTCACAGGCGATGGCATCGTCGTCAATGACCAGAATCCGTACAGGCATATTTCCTTTATCCCTTCAGTCCCTTTTTTGCCATTGCTACATCATAAAGCGTGAAAAAGTAATCCATTTCCTTCACTTCCATCCTCCACCTCCTGATACCGGTCGGGATCGCCATCTCTGACGCTTTCTTAAAAAGTCCTGATGCTTGGGGTCACGACTGCGTCAAGCCATCTTCCCGATGCTGCCCGCGAGGCTCTTTTCTAACTGGGCGTCACGGATAACGCGAGATATTGATAAAGTCAAAAGAAAAGGGGTTATAAAGGGAGCCTCCCCTCAGGCAATCCCCAGCTTCTTTTTGATATCCTCCCGCAGGACCTTCTTCATGATCTTACCCACGGGATTACGGGGAATGGCCTCGATCATCTCCAGCCGTTCCGGCAGTTTGTAGGAAGCGATGCCTTTCTCCTGCATGAAGGCCTTGATCTCCTCCAGTATGACGGTCTCGCCGGGTTTCGGCACCACGTAAATACAGGTTCGCTCCCCGAGGGATTCGTCGGGCATGGCCACCGCCGCCGCGTCCAGGACTTTCACGTAGCCCAGCACCATGTTCTCCACCTCCTGGGCGCTGATGTTGTAGCCGCCCCGGATGATGATATCCTTGGAGCGCTCGAAGAAGCCGATGCAGTCGTTGTCCTTGAGCTGGAAGAGATCGCCCGTATTGAAATATTGCTCGGCGTCGAAGGCCCTGGCGGTCAGGTCGGGCCTCCTGAAATAGCACGGGATGACATTGGGCCCCCGATACCAGAGCTCGCCCACGTCGCCCTCTTTCTTCGGCCCGTCAGGGAGGGCCACGTTCACGAGCTTCATGGAGACAAAACGCGAAAACCATGTGGCCTTTTTTGCCCATGGATTCCCCGGGGAAACAAACAGGAAGTGATCCAGGCGCATCTCCATGTCGGGAATATCGTACTGCCCCGCCACATTGGCTGTTCCTTCATTCTGGCCCCAGATGTTGGCGAATTCGATCCCCCACCGCCGCTTCAGCTCCTGCACGGACCACAAGGACGGCGGCGCCGCGCCGATGGTGATGGCCCGCATCTTGCTGAAGTCGAACTTGTCCACCATGGGATGCTTCAGCAGGGCATTCACCACGGCCGGCACCAGCAGCGTGTAGTGAATCTCCTCCGACATGAGCTGCATGACGAAGCTGGCCCCGTCGAAGGGGTGATGCAGAACCATTTTCCCCCCGCCGACGAGCCAGGGCACAAAGACGGTACCGATGGAGGCCATGTTCACGAGGGGGCCGGCGGTAATGAGGTTGTCTCCCCAGTGGATGGGCGCGTTTTCAAAGCAGACCGTGGACTGGAAAATCCAGTTGTTATGGCTCAGCGGGCAGCCCTTGGGTTCCGCTTCCGTTCCCGATGACCAGGAGAGCGTGAAGACGTCATTGGCGTCGATGGCGATGCCGTTCAGTTGACCCGTGACGGCCCCCTTGGACATTTCCCTGATTTCCGGCAGCGTGATGATCTGTTGCAGGGACGGATATTTCACCTGGAGCTTTTCCACCATCTCCCGGTGCTTGAAGTTGTTGAATTCATCCACGGTAATAAAGGCCCGGGCTTCCGTCAGTTTCGTGATGTAATCCAGTTCGGACTGGCGCCACTGCATCGGCACGGGAGAGATGAGCGCCCCTGTCCGGGTAATGGCCAGATACAGCATGGCCAGCTCCCAGCAGTTGGGAAGCTGCACGAGGATGATGTCGTCTTTTTTGATTCCTCTTGCCAGCAGGGCTTCCGCCGTGGCATCCACCGCCCGGCTCAATTCCTTATAGGTCAGCCGTTCCGGTTTGAGGCCCATCAGTGCCTCCTTGTTCATGGGGTCCACCAGGCAGACCTTGTCCGGATTCTTCCGGACGTGAAAATTGAAATAATCGATCAGGGTTCTTTTACCCCATGCCCCGGCCTCCGACCACTTCTTGATGCTTTCCTGCGATGCTAAAATCATAATTCCCTCCTTTATAAAGAATTATCGGAAAATGAATCCTTGCACCTTTCCTTTTCGCCCGTCCTCTTTCAACAACCCTCATGATCACAGCCCGCCCCTCGGAAAGAGAGGATGAATCATCTAAATAAACCTGTCTTTTCAAACTCCTCGATCTCCTGATTTGTATATCCCAGACCGGTCAGGACCTCACGGGTGTTCACCCCTCCGGAAACGCCTGCATGCCGGTATTCGGGAGGGGTTTCGGAGAATTTAATGGGACTTCCGATCTGCCTGACACTGCCGCCTCCGGGCAACGGCACGTCCACAATCATTTCGCGCTCGCGTGTCAGGGCATCGCTGAAGACCTCCGCGAGAGACAGGACCGGCTCGAAGCAGGCGTCGGTCCGGTTGAATATCTCCACCCATTCGTCGCGGGTTTTAGTCAGGAAAATTGCACGGATTTCCTTCTTGATTCGCTCAATCTCCTTTGGGAGAACGCCCCCGGGAATCAGATCCGGGCGGTTGACGGTGTTGCAGAAATTGGTGAAGAACTGAGGCTCCAGCCCGCCGAAACTGACGTATTTGCCGTCTTTGGTTTCATAATAGTCATAGAGGGACCCGCCGTTGAGAAAATCCCCGTCCCGCACCAGCTCCCGGCCATCCACAAGGAACGCTGCGCCAAACATGGCGTTGAAGGCGATCATGCCGTCCGTCATGGAGATGTCGATATGCTGGCCCCGTCCGGCGCCGTGGCGGTTGACCACCGCTGCCAGGATGCCGATGACGGCGTTGTTCGAGCCGGAGGCGACATCGGCGATCTGGATGCCAACAAGGCCGGGGCCGGATTCTTTTTTCCCGGAATAGGACATGACGCCGGACCGGGCGATATAGTTGATGTCATGGCCGGCGCGGTCGCGCAGGGGGCCTGTCTGGCCGTAGCCCGTAAGGGAGCAGTAAATGACGGCAGGGTTGATTTTTTTGAGGTCTTCATAGGCCAGGCCGAACTTTGCCATGACGCCGGGTCGGAATTGCTCGATCACAATGTCGTAGTCCACGATCAACTGATGGATGATGGTGATCGCCCTCGGATCTTTAAGATTCAGAGCCATGCAGCGCTTGCCGCGCCCCAGTTGCGTGGCGGCGGCGGACAGCTTCGTCCCCGGCACGAAAGGCGGGAAAAAATCCACCAGATCAGGCCGCGAACCGGAGACAATCCTCAGGACATCGGCCCCCATGTCGGCCAGGCACATCGTGGCATAAGGCCCCGGCAACAGCGTCGTAAAATCCAGTATCTTCAAATCTTTCAGTGCTCCCGGCATATCCCCTCCTCATTGATAACTTGATAGTCCATCATAAACGATCCTTCTGCTGACCGTTATCTGACAGGAAAGCGTTCGTCGAGCCTTCCCGGAACTTCCATGAGATCGGCGCCTTTGGGTTCGTCGAGCCGTCCCGGAACTTCCATGAGATCGGCGCCTTGGGGTCAGCATGTAAAAGTCCGGCCGGCGATGTCCTTCCGTGACGCTCTTGACCAGATCAATGTAGCCGGAATCATAGAGGTAATAAAGATCAAAGACGTTCGCTCGCGCATTGGCGTCTGACCAGTTGAACTGTTCCGGCTCACAATAAACAAATTCCGGATAGATTTCATAGGCGGCGCACAGCATCCTGCGCCGGTTTTGATTGATCTCGGCAAAGGCGCGTTTTGGCAGTGGGGCGGTACCCTGCATCCGCAATATCCTGAGAGTTAAAAAAGATGTTCGATCAGTTCCTTAATATTGCTTATTTTATTGAGAGTTATCTTTGTTCCCCGGGGTATATCGTGCGTGCTGGTCTTCGGAAGAATGCAGCGGTTGAAACCCATGCGGGCCGCCTCCCTGATCCGGGCATCCATCTGGGAGACGCCCCGGATTTCGCCCGTCAGTCCGACCTCCCCGATTACAACCGTCCCTGCGTCAATGGGCCGGTCCAGAAAACTCGAAGCCATGGACGAAACGATGCCCAGATCGATGGCCGGTTCGTCCACCCGCACGCCGCCGGCGACGTTGAGATAGATGTCGTGATTGCTCAGATGCAGGCCGCAGATTTTGTCCATGACCGCGACGAGCAGGGCCACCCGGTTGTGGTCGACGCCGATGGCGGTTCTGCGCGGAAGTCCGAAATTCGTGGGATGCACGAGAGACTGGATTTCGATGAGAATGGGCCGGGTGCCTTCAAGGCTCGGCGTGACCACTGAACCGGGCGCGCCTTCCGGCCTTTCGGCCAGGAAAAAGGCCGAGGGGTTCGAGACCTCATTGAGACCGTTGTCTCGCATTTCAAACACGCCGATCTCATGGGTCGGTCCGAACCGGTTCTTGATGCCCCGGATGATCCGGTAGGCATGGCCGGAGTCCCCTTCAAAGTAGAGGACCGTATCCACCATGTGCTCGAGGACCTTGGGACCGGCAATGGATCCGTCCTTGGTGACATGGCCGATCAGAAAAACGGGGATGCCGCTCTTTTTCGACAGCAGGATCAGTTGTTCGGCCGCCTCGCGCACCTGTCCCACGCTGCCCGGCGCGGAAGACAGAACGGGCGAATAGACCGTCTGAATGGAATCGATCACGACCACGGCCGGGGCGATGGCTTTGATCTGCTGCAGGATATGATCGAGAGAAATTTCAATAAGAATCAGCAGGTTCTCAGACGCCGCGCCGATGCGGCGGCCCCGGAGCTTGATCTGCTTGGCCGACTCTTCACCGGAGATGTACAGGACTTTGAGGTTATTGCGGGCCATCCCGCTCAGGACCTGAAGCAGCAGGGTCGATTTGCCGATGCCGGGGTCTCCGCCGACAAGAATGGCTGAACCGCCGACCAGGCCTCCCCCGAGGACACGGTCCATTTCCGCAATGCCCGTCGAAATCCGTTCCTTTTCATCGGACACAATGGCGTCAATGGGCAATGGGGCTTCGCTCATGGCGTATTCAGAGCGATCGTTGTGCGGATCGGACCGGATTTCCTCTTCGACGAAAGGGTTCCATTGATTGCAGGATGGACATTTGCCGAGCCATTTCGGGGATTGATGGCCGCAGTTCTGACAAAAAAAGGAGAATTTCACTTTTTTCAAAAGGAAGGTCCTCTTAGGTATGTTTGGCGGCGATCATACGTTTTTTTTCCTGACCCGTCAATTCAAAGAATTCGTATAAATTACACGCGGAACGTTATGGAAAGTAAAAATTCTTGAATATTGATTTTAATGCTGATAGAACTTAACGCTATTTGAAAAAGAGAAAGGGATAACATGATACATAATCCAAACTTCAGCTCCGGGCCTTGCAGTAAAAGGCCTCTGTGGCGCCTCGATGCGCTGCAGGGCGCAGCCGTCGGTCGTTCCCATCGTTCCGCCCAGGGGAAGCAAAAGCTCGCAAAGGCCATTGCCGATACAAAAAAAATCCTTGAGATTCCGGATGATTATCTTGTCGGTGTCTTTCCTGGATCGGACACGGGCGCTTTTGAAGCGGCCATGTGGTCTTTTCTGGGGCCAAAGCCTGTGACCGTCCTGGTCTGGGAGAGTTTTTCCGAGGGGTGGGCAACCGACGTGACAAAGCAACTCAAGCTCAACCCCACCATCCTGAGAGCCGATTACGGCATGATCCCCGATCTGAACGCAGTTGACTGGAACAGCGATGTGGTCTTTGTGGCCAACGGAACCACGAGCGGCGTCAAGATTCCCCACTGGGACTGGATTCCCGCAGGCCGCACGGGGTTGTCTGTCTGCGACGCAACAAGCGCCGCCTTTGCCATGCCCATCGACTGGTCCAAAGTGGATATCCTGACCTTCTCCTGGCAGAAATGCCTGGGCGGGGAAGCGGCCCACGGCATGCTCGTCCTGAGTCCCCGGGCCGTCGCCCGGATGGAATCCTACGATCCGCCCTGGCCGCTGCCCAAGCTCTTCCGCATGAAGAAAGGCGGCACGATCGATAAAAGCATTTTTGAGGGTGACACGATCAACACCCCCTCCATGCTCTGCGTGGAGGACTATCTCGACGCCCTGCAATGGGCAGGTGCAATCAGCCTCGATGGCCTTTTCCAGAGAAGCCTTGCCAATCTGAAAGTGATCGAAGACTGGGTTGAAAAAACAGACTGGATCGAGTTTCTGGCCGCATCGAGGGCTATCCGATCCAGCACCTCCGTTTGTCTGACCGTGACCAGTGAAAAGGTCAAGGCCATGCCCAAAGAGGACCGGGCAAAATTCCTCAAAACGATTGCCGGCGCGCTCGACAAAAGCAATGTCGCTTATGACATCAATTCCTATAAGGACGCCCCCCCGGGGTTCCGTTTCTGGTGCGGTCCCACGATTGAACCCGAGGATGTTCGCACGGCGATTGCCGAGCTGGAAAAGATCTATCAGCAAAAAATCGCGGAACGATAAAACAACAATAAGGAGATGCATTTCATGAAAAGAGTATTAGTCAGCGACACCCTTTCAACGGAAGGGATCGAAGTGCTGAAACAGACGCCGGATATTGAAGTCGATGTGATGACCAACCTCACGCCGGATGAACTCCGGGGCGTCATCAAGGAATATGACGGTCTCGTGATCCGCAGCGCCACGAAGGTCACGCAGGCCATTATTGACAGTGCGGAGAACCTCAAGGTCATCGGACGCGCGGGGGTCGGTCTCGACAATGTGGACATCATCGCGGCCAGTAAGCGGGGGATTGTCGTCATGAACACCCCGGGCGGCAATACCATCACGACGGGAGAACACGCCATCTCCATGATGCTGTCGCTCGCACGCAAAATCCCCCAGGCCACCGCCTCTATGAAAAACGGGAAATGGGAAAAGAACAAATTCATGGGAAACGAGATATTTAACAAGACCCTTGGCATCATCGGCATCGGCCGGGTCGGAAGCATCGTGGCCGACCGGGCGCAGGGCCTCAAGATGAACGTCATCGCCTATGATCCTTTTATGTCGCCCGAGGCCGCCGCAAAAATCGGCATCAGCCTGGTCAGCTTTGATGATCTTCTGAAGCATTCCGATTTCATCTCCGTTCACACGCCCATGACCAAGGAAACCCGGGGCCTCATCAATGCCAATGCCTTTGCCAAAATGAAAAAGGGTGTCTTTATCATCAACTGCGCGCGCGGCGGGATTGTCAATGAACAGGACCTCCATGAGGCCCTCGTATCCGGAAAGGTTGCCGGAGCAGCCCTGGATGTGTTCGAGGAGGAGCCGACGAAAAATCAGGAACTGGTTGCCTTGGAGAACGTTGTTTGTACGCCGCACCTGGGCGCCTCGACCGACGAAGCCCAGATTAACGTGGCCATTGCAATCGCCGAGCAGATCGCCGACTATCTGACCACGGGAGAAATACGCAATGCCGTGAATTTCCCCTCCGTCAGCGCCGAACTGCTGCATGTCATCCAGCCCTATCTTGATCTGGCCGAAAAGCTGGGCAAGTTTCAGGCCCAGGTCGTTACCGGCGGCATAAAGGAGTTGATCGTCGAGTACAGCGGCAAAATCCTGGACTACAACGTCGCCCCCCTGACGATCTCCCTTTTGAAGGGATTGCTGACGCCTGTTCTCAAGGACAGCATCAATTACATCAACGCCCCCGTGGTGGCCAAGGAACGCGGCATCAAGGTCGTCGAATCGAAAAGCAGCGAGATCGGCGACTATACAAGCATGATCGCTCTGACCCTCAAGACCTCGAAGGGAAGCTATTACGCGGCTGGCGCCATTTTCGGCCGGCAGGATCCGCGCATTGTCCAGATCGATAAATTCACGCTGGAAGTGGTGCCTGAAGGCTATATGCTGGTCCTATCCAATTACGACCGCCCCGGGGTGATCGGGAACATCGGCGCTACACTGGGCGAAAACAATGTGAACATTGCCCGGCTGCATCTGAGCCGCGACCAGGTCGAAAATCAGGCCCTTGTGGTGCTTAGCACAGACAGCATCGTGCCCGAAGTTGCGCTGGATAAACTGAGGAACCTGCCGCATGTGATTTCCGTGATTCAACTGGAAATGTGACGACTTCGTAAAAAGTCCATAGGCTATGTTGCGCTTCATCCTTCGTTGTTAGGCGCACAGCAAGGTACGCCTCACTCCTCGTGACTCGCGCGCCTTGCCTCTGGCGCTTTTTACGAAGCCATCCGAAATAAGGTTTTTATGTCTTTTTTTAGAGATGGAACTGTAAAGAGAATGGGGAGGAACGTTTCATGGCAAACGTCGCAGTCGTAGGAACCCAGTGGGGCGATGAAGGCAAGGGCAAGGTGGTGGACCTTTACGCCGAGGACGCGGATGTCATCGTGAGATTTCAGGGGGGCAACAACGCGGGGCACACCCTGGTCGTCAAGGGCGTGCAGACGATTCTGCATCTTATCCCTTCCGGCATTCTGCACGATCATAAAACCTGCATTATCGGCAATGGCGTGGTGGTCGATCCGGCCGTCATGATGCAGGAAATCGAAAACCTGAAAAAGCGGGCCCTCTTTCCCGAGCATACGCGGCTGTTTGTGAGTGAAAAAGCGCACCTGATCATGCCCTATCACCGCCGGCTGGATGTGGCGCGGGAATCCCGAAGCGACAAGAAAATCGGAACCACCGGCCGGGGAATCGGACTGGCCTATGAAGACAAGGTGGCCCGCGTGGGAATCCGCTTCTGTGACCTGCTGGACGAAACGACCTTTATGGAAAAATTAAGGGACAACATCGAAGAGAAGAATTTTTACCTGACCCGGCGCTTTGAGGAGGCGCCGCTGGACGTGCAGCAGATTTTTGACGAATACCGGGGTTATGCGGAGTACCTGAAGCCTTTTGTGGCGGACACCTCCCTGATCATCGAACAGGAGATACGGCGCGGGAAAGAAGATTCTTTTTGAAGGCGCCCAGGGCTGCCACCTGGATATCGATCACGGGACCTATCCCTATGTGACGTCTTCCAACACGGTGGCCGGCAATGCCAGTTGCGGCAGCGGCGTCGGTCCGCGGGCCATCAACCACGTCGTCGGCATCTGCAAGGCCTACACGACCCGTGTGGGGGAGGGCCCCTTCGTGACCGAACTGACGGATGCCGTCGGCGAACACATGCAGACCGTGGGGCAGGAATTCGGGGCCACCACGGGGCGGAAACGGCGCTGCGGCTGGCTCGACATGGTCCTCGTCCGGCAGGCCGTCCGCGTTTGCGGGATCAGCGGCATAGCCCTGACCAAGCTGGACGTCCTGACAGGGCTGGAGAAGCTTAAAATTTGCGTGGGATACCGGACGGCGGAGGGTGAGGAATATACGGAATCCGTTCCGGCAAACCTCAAGGTGCTTGCGGGGTGTCAACCTGTTTATCAGGAGCTGGACGGATGGACGGAGGATATCCGCCATGCCAAACAGGTCGATGATCTGCCAAAAAACACACGCAAGTATATTGAAAGGCTGGAAATACTATCCGACGCACCGTTGATGCTGGTTTCGGTCGGGGCGGGACGGGAGAGCACCATCATCCTGAAAAATCCCTTCTGCGATTGAGACCGGCACTGTTTTATATTCTGCTTGACAAGGGTGGGCACATGTTCTAAGAGGTCGATCCTTTCAAGCATATTATCCCGACATGTTGCCGTCGCAGGGGGGCTTCACCTGCGCAGTCATTTCCGGGCCGTTAGCTCAGCTGGTAGAGCAGCGGACTTTTAATCCGTTGGTCGCGGGTTCGATTCCCGCACGGCCCACCAAGTTAACGGGGGTTTTTCGGTACTGACGCCATTGCCCCCTTTTTTCACTTCTCGTCAAAAATCGTTAAAACGGACAAGAAAGCGAAAATTTTTCGGAATCGACCAACATTAAAGGGCCCGTTATCCACGGGAATCCTGTCCCTGGTGATCGCAATCAGTTAACCTTCATTGAAACCAAGCCTTGTTATTCCATTTCTAAATCAAAGATGATATCGAGGCGGCAAGGAGGAGGCGACGAGGCGTATTGTACATAAGTTGAGGAAGCCGACGACGCTGCCAACAAAGATAGTGCTTTGATTTAGAATTGGAATTATATGAATCCTTACTGTATGGAAATGATCGTTATGCCCGGAGGTTCAAGATGAAAAAGATATTGGCGGTCGGTTTTGGTCTCGTTGCTGTATTTGTTTTATTGCTCGTCGGGATTTATTTCCTGTTCCCGGAAACATTGTTCAAGCTGGCGCTGCAAGCTCAAAGAAACTCTGCCGGTCTGGTCAAGAAGGAAATCCAGGTTGATGAGCATAAAATTGTTTATCTGGAAGGAGGAAAAGGGCAAACGATATTATTGCTTCATGGATTTGGCGCAGACAAGGACAACTGGGCGCGATTCGCGAAGTACCTGACAGGCGACTATCACGTGGTGATTCCTGACATTCCCGGTTTTGGTGAAAGTTCTCAGATACAGAAAGTAAATTATGATGCGGAAAACCAAATAAAGCGCATCGACCGGTTTACAGAGATCCTGAAACTCGAAAGATTCCATCTGGCAGGAAATTCCATGGGAGGAATGTTTGCCGCAGCGTATGGTGCAAAATATCCCGGAAAGGTTTCAACCCTGGCGCTGTTGGCGCCGGGCGGCGTCAAATCTCCAAAAATAAGCGAGATGGCCATGCTGATACAGAAGGGGACAAATCCTTTACTGGCAGGCAGTCCCGAAGATTTTGATAAACTGATAAAATTATGTTTTGTCAAGCCTCCGTTCATGCCTTCCCAGTTTAAAAAAGTCTTGGCCGCAGATGCTGTTGCGCACGGTGATTTTAATAAAAAAATATTGGACGATATGAAATGGAATCACACTGGCGGGATGCCATCTCCAATGGAAACCTTTCTGGAACCCTATTTGCCTCAAATTCAGGCGCCGGTTTTGATTATCTGGGGCGATACCGACAAGATTCTGGATGTGGGAGGCGTTGCGGTTTTGGAAAAGAATTTGAAAAATTACCAAACCGTCATCATGAAGAATACAGGACATATCCCCATGTTGGAAAATCCTCAGGAGACAGCAGCACACTATGTAAGCTATCTGAAGGGGAAAAAGTAAGATTCGATTTTCAAGCGAAAAAAATTTTGAGTCGCGGCGAAGCCATTTTTCAAAGGTCTCAATATGAAATGACGCAGGCATGAGCGACGCGGACACAATCATAGGTCTGATGGTGGGGATAGGCCTCAGCGCTGCGTGCGGATTTCGGGTATTTGTGCCTTTTCTCGGCCTGAGCCTCGCCGCGATAAGCGGTTATGTCACGTTGGCCGAGGGCTTCCATTGGCTTGGAACATGGCCGGCCTTCATTGCGCTGCTTACGGCAACAGGGATTGAGATTGCCGCCTATTATGTTCCCGTTATTGATAACTTTCTTGACGCAATCGCTGCGCCGATCGCCGTTGTTGCGGGTATCCTGGCAACAGCCGCAATCGCGCTGGATATGCCCCCGTTTCTCAAGTGGTCCCTGGCGATCATCGCTGGCGGCGGCGTGGCGGGCGTTGTGCAGGGCGGAACGATCGTCGCCAGGGCCCTCGCCTCGATGAATCTCCCCGGTCCCGGTAATTTTGTCGTGGCGACCCTTGAATTGTTGGGCGCCATTGGAACAACCCTCGTTGCGCTTTTTATTCCTGTTGTCGCGCTGGTGATCGTGCTGGTCATCCTGTTCCGGTCGGCGCTGAGGTGGTCAAAATCACGTCATTCGTAAGAAGTCCGGCTCTAACCGGACAGTCCGTTTCCCATCGGGATCACTTAGGCGGAGAGACTATCCCTGCGGCCGGCAAACATCAACAACAGCAACATGACTACCCTTTGAGCTGAAAGAGGAATGATGAGATGATCATTGAAAGCAAGGGGAAAATCGGTGACGGATTATTCGCCGTCGGCGCGCCTGAGCTGCCTGCATTTCTCTTGACGGGCACAACCCCTGCCCTTTTCGACGCCGGCATGACCGTCATGGGCCCTCTGTATTTGAATGATCTCAGGGCGCTGCTTGGGGATGAAACCCCTCTGCGCTACATTTTCCTGACGCACGCCCACTTTGATCACAGCGGCGCATGCCCTTATCTGAAAAGAAACATCAAAGGTCTTCAGGTGGGCGCGCATCCCCTGGCCGCGGAAACGTTCAGGAAGCCGAACGCCGTCGAACTGATCCGGAGCCTGAGCGGGGATTACGAAGACAGGCATGCCGCGCAAACCGGCAAGGAAGACATTTCCTTTGACGCCCTGCAGGTGGATATCCTGCTTGAAGACGGCATGGATTTTGACCTCGGCGGCGGTCTCGGATTCAAGGTCGTGGCGACGCCGGGCCATACGCGGGATTCCATCTCCTTCTACATTCCGAAGTTGAAGGCCCTCATCACCGGCGAGGCTATCGGCGTGTATGACCGGAACATGACGATCCATCCCGAATTTCTGGCAAGCTACAATGATTATCTGGCCTCGCTCGAAAAACTGGCCGGCCTGGAACCGGACCTGCTGCTGATGGCTCATTATTTTACGCTGACCGGTCAGGACGCCCGGGGCTACATTGCAAAATCCATTGCCAGGACAAAGATATTCAGAAAAAGGATTGAAGACTATCTCCATGACCTGCATGGCAACAGGGAGGCCGTGGTGAAAAGAATCTTCCGGGAAGACTACGAAGAAACGGGGGCCATCCTTCAGGAAGCGAGGCCCTATCTGATCAATCTAACAGCCAAGGTGAAGGCCGTGGCAGAGGGCAAGTAGTGTTGCATTCGTTTCCTGAAGACGCCCTCTGTCCTCAATTTTTGCCTGCCGTACCGAAATACCCTGGATGAACCGTCATATAGGCGTTGACAGCGACCAATGGAAGTTTTAAATAGGGATATCCATCCATTTCCGGCGGACTCATGAAACAGCACGGTACCCTGACAGAGGCTTCTGAACCGATCCTTTCCGTCATTTACAGGATCAGCTCTTTGTTGACCGACCCCTCGCCGATCGATAAAGTCTTGGATTCTATTATGGAATTTGTGACGGAAGGGTTGGGATTTTATCGCGCGGCCCTTTATCTGATCAAGGAGGAGAAGCACTTGCTCGAATGCAAGTGTATCATCGGCTTTACCCCTGAGACGGAAGATCTGGCCCGCAGCAGGCCCTATGATCTGCGTCGGCACAATACCCTGGAAACCCGAGTTGTCCTGACAGGGAATGCAATCCTGGTCAAGGATGTGTATGCAGATCCGGTTCTTACAGACATGGATCGATTGATCACCCGCAGGCTTGAAAGGGGCTGCATCCTTTATGTTCCCCTTAAGGTAAAAGGAAAGGTGATCGGCATCCTGGGTGTTGACAAGAAGCGGGGCGAGCCCGTGATCAACGAAAAGGAGTTTGAAACACTCTCCATTTTCGCCAATTATGCCAGCATCATCATCGAAAATTCACGACTTTACGAAGCACTGCTGAATGAAAAAAAGTTTTCGGAGGATGTTCTTAACAGCTCCATCAGCGGCCTGCTCACAGCGGATGTTCACGGCCGGATCACGTCTTTAAATCCCGCAGCGCAGAACATACTTGGCATTGAGAAGGCAAACGTCCTGCATCGCTTCATTCGGGATGTCTTTGCGTCTATTCCCGAGATGGACGCCATGCTGCAAAAAACCCTCATGCACCGTGAGAACATGAAGGGCTGCGAGTGCTTGCTGAAAAAAGATACGAAAAAAAACATCATCCTGAGCGTCAGTTCCTCGCCCATCATCGAGGACGCCGGAAACCTCATTGGGGTGCTCTTCCTGATTCAGGACATCACGAGCGAGCGCGAACGGGACGACTATCTGCAGCGGGTCAACCGCCTGATCTCCCTGGGAGAATTGGCTGCAGGCGTCGCGCATGAGATCCGGAACCCGCTCACCGGGATCGGCGTTGTGCTCGATATTCTAAAGAGCCGCAAACGATTGCTCAAAACCGATAAAAATCTCATAGAAGAGGCCACGCATGAAATCGAGCGACTGGAAAAACTGATTTCCGATCTGCTTGATTTCGCGCGCCCTAAGGAATTCAATTTTGAGCCGGCGGATATCAATGAGATCGTCAGAAGCATCACCTTTCTGATCGGAGAGCAGTGCAACAATCAGGGTGTCCGTCTGGTCACGCAATATGGGCGCAGGCTGACAAAGGCTTGCATGGATGCCGAAAAGATCCGGCAGGGCCTCCTGAACATGATGATCAATGCGATCCAGGCCATGCCTCAGGGGGGGGAATTGACCATTAAGACGGGCGGGGATGGCGCGGATGCAACAGGAGAGAATCGTTCTGTTACGGTCACCATAAAGGATTCGGGGGCAGGCATTCCCGATGCCGTCAAGGGCCGTATCTTTGATCCATTTTTCACGACACACCACGAAGGGACGGGTCTTGGCCTTTCAATCACGCACAGCATCGTCAAAGAACATGGCGGAACGATCCGCTTTGATTCGGAAGAAGGAAAGGGCGCCCGCTTCGTCGTTTCCCTGCCTACGGCACTGAAGGGCATGCTGCAAAAGTGACGACATCGTAAAAAGTCCATATGCTGCGTTGCGCTACATCCTTCGTCACTGCGGCGTACGACCAAGTACGCCTCATTCCTCAGGATTTGCGCGCCTTGCCTCTGGAGCTTTTTACATTGTCGTCCAAAGTGAGATGTTGATATTCAGCGGAGTTGGCTATGAATAATATATTGATCATTGATGACCAGAAATTGATCAGAAGCTCGCTGAAGGTGGCCCTCGGAAAGGAGGCGTACGCCGTTCATCTTGCCCGGACGGGCGCCGAAGGCCTCGGCATCATTAGAGAGCATGATGTGGACCTGGTTCTGCTGGACATCATGCTTCCCGACATCAACGGCATCGAGGTACTGAGAAAAATCAAGGAGATCGATCCCGATATCATCGTGATCATGATGACCGGCTACGGCACGATTGAAAGCGCCGTCCAGGCCATGAAGCACGACGCTTTCGATTATATCAGCAAACCGTTCAAGGCGGAGACGATCACGACGATCCTGAAGTTTGCTCTGGAAACACAGCGACTCAAGAAGGAGGTCCGGGGGTTCAGGGACAGGAACCGAATGCTTTACGGGACCGACAAGATCATCGGGCAGAGCGAAGCCCTGCATGAAATCCTCGAAACGGTCAGAAAGGTATCGCAGATCGATTCCTCCACGGTTTTGATCCAGGGCGAAAGCGGAACGGGGAAGGAACTGGTAGCCAAGGCGATCCATTACAATAGTGCAAGGTGCAACGGGACTTTTGTCGAGATCAACTGTTCCGCCATCCCCTACACACTTTTGGAAAGCGAACTCTTCGGCCATGAACAGGGGGCTTTCACCGACGCGAAGAAGACAAAGAAAGGGCTCATGGAGCAGGCTAATGGCGGCACGCTCTTTCTCGATGAGATTGGTGATATGGAACTCGGCATGCAGGCGAAGATCCTCAATGTCCTGCAGGAGAGAAAATTCAGGCGTCTCGGCGGGAATCAATTGATTGATACGGACGCCAGGATTATTGCGGCGACCCATCATAATCTTCGCGACGATGTGGATAAAAAGAAATTCCGGCAGGATCTTTTTTACCGCCTGGACGTGATTCATATCTATCTGCCGCCTTTAAGAGAGCGAACGGAAGACATCATTCCGCTGACAAAGTATTTCATTCATGAATTCAACCAGAGTTTCAACAAAACGGTCCGCGGCATCTCGCAGGACGCCATGAAACTTCTGGTAAAATACGCCTGGCCTGGAAACGTCAGGGAAATCCGCAATACCATCGAGCGGATCATGATCATCGACAACCCGGAAATCATTCAGAGCAGGCATCTGCCCGTTGAGATCGCTGGAGAGCAGCACCAAACTGTTACGGCGACGGGGCAGCCGGAAAAGAAACTTGATTTCTTGATACCCGATCATGGTGTGGACTTTCGGGACTATACGGAATCCATTCAGGCGAGACTCATCCGGGAGGCCCTGCAAAAAACCGGGGGAAGCAAGTCCAAAGCGGCGAAGCTCCTGAATATGGACCGTTTTGCCCTGCGCTACCTGATGAACAAACTTCAAATTTCCTGATTACCGGGACGCTTCCCATTTCAAAATGGCGACTTCGCAAAAAATCCGGATGCTGCGTTGCGCTTCATCCTTCGTCACTGCGGCGTACGGCCAAGTACGCCTCGCTCCTCATGATTTGTGCGCCTTGCCTGCGGAGCTTTTTGCGAAGCCGCCGCATTTTGTCAGTCTCATTCCTTCCGCCAGGGGAGGGGAATGGATGTGCATTATTTTCACTTCCAGCGTGTAATAAATTTACTTTATCGTGTCCCAAGTACATTGAAAATCAAGCTTCTTTTGAAATATCGCAGATATATACGTCTCTCCGCACTGGCATGACAATTGCTGTTGATAGTATTGTAAAGCACACGCATCGTACCAAATTATCCGGATGATTTTGTCGTTATGGATGGATCAGAGCGATTCAAATTGAGGAGGGTAAGATGAAAGCAGCGCAAAAAGCGGTGACTGTCGGTCACGAAAAGGATGTGGACTGGGACAAGTACCTTGCGGCTTACTATGAGAAACCCAAGAGCAGTCTTACGTGGTCCGGGCTGGACGTGAAGGAGGTTTATGCCCCCGCAGATCTGCCCTCTGAAAAATACAAGGATATCGGCGATCCGGGACAGTACCCCTTTACACGGGGGATTCACCGGAACATGTTCCGCGGGCGTTACTGGACACGTCGGGAGGTGATCGGCATGGGCTCGCCCCAGGATACGCACGACCGGTCGAAACTACTCGTGGACGAGGGCGGTTCTGGCTTGAACACCATCGCCGACATTCCCTACGAGATGGGACTCGATGCGGATCACCCATGGGCGCAGAACGAGGTGGGGCTGACGGGTGTCTGCATCACCAACATGTACGACATGGAAACCATGACGGCGGATATCCCCCTCGACAAAGTGTCGTGGTCTCTGATTACGGCCTCCACGGTGGCCGTCGTCACCATGGCCCAGTACGCCGCCGTGGCTAAAAAAAGGGGATACGATCTTAAAAAACTGCGCGGAACCGTTCAAAACGACCCGGTCCATTTCCGTTACTGCGGCTTCCGCCCCGCATGCCCGCTCGATCTGTCCGTCAAACTGGGCGCCGATGTCATGGAATTCTGCACCAAAGAGATGCCCCTGTGGTATTACACGACCGTCAACCTTTACGACCTGAGGGAGCAGGGCGTGACGGCGCCTCAGGAGGTCGCCTTCGGTTTTCTCATCGCCCGCCTCTACGTCGACGAGATGCTGCGCCGCGGCTATAAGGTCGACGACTTTGCGCAACGCTTCGCCTTCTATGTTTCCTGCCACATTGATATTTTCGAGGAGGTCTCGAAGATCAGGGCGGCGCGGCGGATATGGGCAAAACTCATGAAGGAACATTACGGTGCACAGAAGCTGTCGTCGCAGCATTTCCGATTCGCCGTCCATACGGCGGGCTGTTCCCTTGTCCCGCAGCAACCCCTGAACAATATCGTCCGGATCGCCTATCAAGCGCTGGCGGCCGTCCTCGGCGGGGTGCAATCCCTGCATTGCTGTTCTTACGATGAGCCCGTGTGCCTGCCCACGGAAAACGGCCATACACAGGCTCTCCGAACGCAGCAGATCCTAGCTTACGAGACGGGTGTGACCAACGTCTCCGATCCGCTCGGCGGTTCCTACTATGTGGAGAATCTCACCAACAGGCTGGAAGAAGAGATCTATAAAACCATGGCCGAGGTGGAGAAAGTCGGCGGCATGTACGAGGCCATCCAGGCGGAGTGGCTGGACCGGGTCTTTGAAAAAGAGGCCCTTGCCCGCCAGAAAGAGCTGGACGACCGTGACAAGATTCTGGTGGGTGTCAACATGTTCACCACCGATCAGGAGACAGCGACGCCCCTGGGGGTTCAGCGGATCACGAAAGCATCCGTCAAGCGGCAGATTGAAATGGTAAAAAAACTCAAGAAAGAGAGAAACAAGACCCTCTGGAAAGAAAAAATACTGGCCCTTAAAGCGGCGGCCGACCGCCGGGAAAATGTCATTCCCTGCATGATCGCGGCCACCGAGGCAGGCGCCACGACGGGAGAGATGATGGGCGCCGTCCGTCTCGCTTTCGGTTATCCCTATGACCCGCTGGAAATCATCCAGGCGCCGTTTTAATCGAGGAGTCAACCCATGAAAAAAGCAAAAGAGAATAAAGATCGGAAAATCAAGGTTCTCATAACGAAAGTCGGTCTGGACGGCCATGACCGCGGCGCCAAAGTCATCGCCAGCCTGCTGAAGGAAGCGGGCATGGAGGTCGTTTATCTGGGGATGTTTCTGATGCCCGAGGACGTCGTCGATGCCGCGATCGATGAAGACGTCGATGTCATCGGCCTCTCCCTGCTTTCAGGCGGTCATCTTGTCTTCACGCCCCTTGTCGTCGAGGAGATGAAGAAGGGGGGCCTGGATGATGTCCTGCTGCTCGTCGGCGGCATCATTCCGTCCGAGGATATCCCGATACTCAAGGAGATGGGCGTCCATGAGGTATTTCCGGCCGGCTCGCTTACCGAGCCGATCGTCACGTACATCCGAAACCATGTCAGGCGGTAGGCATATCATGAGCGAGATCAGCATTACGGGGTGGGTGAAAAAGGTGAGGGAGAACGATCGGATGGCCGCTGCGAAACTCATATCGGCCATCGAAAGAAAAGAGAAGGTTGCCCGCGACGTCCTGAAACACCTTTTCATTCCCGTTGGAAAGACCACGGTGCTGGGTGTGACGGGATCTGCGGGAGCGGGAAAGTCCTGCCTGGTTTCCTGCCTGATCGGCGCCTACCGGAAGCGGGGCAAGACAGTCGGCGTCATCGCCGTTGATCCGTCGAGCCCCTTCACGGGCGGCGCCTTCCTCGGGGACCGGTTGCGTATGCAGGCTCACGGCCGCGACAGAGGCGTATATATCCGCTCCATGGCGTCCCGGGGCTACCTGGGCGGTCTCGCCCGTGCGGCCGTCGATGCGATGCGCGTGATGGAGGCCATGGGGCACGATATCGTCATCGTGGAAACCGTCGGAACCGGACAGGACGAAGTCGATGTGGCACGGCTGGTTCAGACCTGCCTGCTGGTGTTGACGCCGACCATGGGAGACGACATCCAGGCCCTGAAGGCCGGGATCATGGAAATCGCCCAGGTGGTCGTCCTGAACAAGGCCGATATGCCCGGCAAGCAAAAGGCGCTGCTGGAACTCGAGGTCGCCCTGAAAATGCGGCGCGTGGAGGAAGAGGGATGGCCTGTCCCCGTGGTTCCCGCCGTTGCCACCACGGGTGAAGGGATCGACGAGGTAATGGATCAAATCGAAAAGCATCAGGTTCATATGAGAAAAGGCGACGGCCTGAAGCAATACGCTTTCCAGAAGGCGGAGAAGGAAGGCAGCGTGATTATCAAGGATGAAATCGAACGAGTGATCTTTGACCATATCCGCGGGACCGGCCTCAGGCGGAAATACCTCGACAAGATCGTCGCCGGCGAGATCGATCCCTACACGGCGGTGGAAGAGGTCATGTCCCTGTTCATTAAAAAGTCGAAGAAAAATATTTCATCATGACTTTTAGCTGATGGAGGTTTATTTATATATGGCGGATATCGCTTGTTTTACAAGAAATCGTTGCACCACCGTAGAAATGGTGGATGATCAAACGACGCGCTCCACCTGTCGCGTCCAGGACACGCTGATGGAGGCCTGGGTGGAGATCCTGGTCAAATCTCCCAACCTGGATATTGTCGGGGCGACAGGCGAGATCAGGCGGTCCAGCGAAGGCGACCGCATCGATATTTCGGGGGACCTTCAGAAAGTAATCGGCGCCCGGGTGGGGCCGGGCATCAAGAAGATCATCCGGGGGCTGATCGGAGACCGGCCTTTTGTGGAATCGCTATCGATCCTTCTGGATGAATGCTGCAACGGCGTTATCATGTCCTTCACAAGGGACGTCCTGCTTTCGGCCCCCAGGGACCCGGCCGGAGAGAGGGTTTTTTTCTCCAATATGGTCCGGGCAAACCCCAGATTGTATAACAGTTGCGCAGCCCTTTCCGAAAACAGTCCGCTGATGGAATCCCTGGAACCGGATAAAAACGACAGGAGCCGCTGATGCTGAAATTCACGCGAAACAAACTTGCGAGCGTATATCGGAAAGACGATGACGTCCTTTCCGTCCACGGTGTGCTGGAAGACGATATCTACGGCATGGAGGTTGACCTGGATCTGGGACTTCCCGATCTGGAGATCCGCGCCATCGCGGGACGCTGGAACCGGATGGAAAATGCTGAATGCTTCCGAGCTCTTCCATTCCTCCAGGAAGCGGTGGGCTTGCGGATCGATCAGGATTTTACCCAGAAGCTCCAGAAGGGTGTGGGCCGGAAGGCCTGCCGGCATTTTGCCGACCTGATCCTCGAGTGTTGCGAAGCGGCCCGGGACGCCGCCCGGCTCATCCTGGAAAAGGATCCGGAAGCGAAAAGGCCCGATATCGATATCGATGACTATTTTGGAAAGGCCGGCGAGCCCGAAAAACCTGAATCTCCTGCGTCCGTTTCCATTCAGGAAAAAGCCGTCCGGGACGCATCCCGGGGAATGGTGATCGACCTTCATGTCCATTCCGCCCCGGCTTCCCCGTGCAGTTCCGTTACAGCGGAACAGCTCATCGAGGAGGCCCGCGCAATCGGCCTGGACGGGATCTGCCTGACCGACCATAATCATCGCTGGGATCCGCAGGAAGTGGAAGCCTGGCGGCAAAAGTACGGTTTTCTAATTTTGCGGGGCAATGAAATAACTACGGATCAGGGAGATGTTTTGGTTCTGGGACTTGAAGAGGACATAAAGGGCGTGATCAAGATCGAAGATCTTCGGGAAAAAGTTCTGAAGGCGCAGGGCTTCATGATCGCGGCTCATCCCTTCCGGGGTTTCCTGACTTTCGGAATTGGCTATCTCGGCCTGACGCCGAAAAAAGCCGGAAAGCGGCCGATCTTTCATGGGGTGGACGCCGTGGAGGTCATGAACAGCCGCGTCTCCGAGAATGAAAACAACTTTGCGGCCCAGGTGGCTGAAATTCTCGGGCTGCCCGTGATCGGTGGGAGCGATGCGCACAAACCCGGGGAGGTGGGACGTTATGCCACATGCTTCGCCGATCCCGTTCGCAATGAACGGGATCTCATCGAGGCCTTGAAAAAAGGCCGTTTTTCGCCCGTCGCTTTTAGAGAGCAATGAATGCTTGATGAACTCGCAAGAAGTCAAAAAATGAGCCGAAATCGACGGCTGCGTAAAAAGCTCCGCAGGCAAGGCGCGCAAATCATGAGGAATGAGGCGTACTTTTGTGTACGCCGCAATGACGAAGGATGCAGCGCAACGCAGCATCCGGACTTTTTATGAAGCCGTCAATGCTTTTCGGGCTATATAATCACAGGGAGGAATCGACATGGATGCACCACGGGACTGGGAGAAGATCGTCCGCAGGATGGAGCAGTTGTTGCGGCTCAAGTCTTTTCCGGTGGCCTTCAAGATGCTGGAGGACAAGGCCGACCTCGGCGCCATTCCTTTCATCCGCCGCCTCAACAAGAAAGTCACGCTTTGCCAGTTGATCACGCTGGTCAGAAGCTTTGATTGGACGGTGGGCGCCGAACCGGACGACTTTCTGGGCCCCACCTGCCCCTCCATCCTGGGCATGACAGAGGTTCCGGAGATAAACCGGGACGGAACTTTCCGCAGCATCGTCTGGGTCAAAACCCGGGCGGACGCCAAACGGTACGAGGCCGCCATCCCGCGCCTTCCGTTGGGAAAATACCAGGCCGTGGCCTTGGCCCCTCTGGTTTACAAGCCCTTTGAACCGGATATTGTCCTGATCTACGCCAATCCGGCCCAGATGATGCTTTTGATCAACGCCCTCCAGTTTGAAGATTACGAGGTCATGCAGTTTTCCTGCGTGGGGGAATCCTCCTGCTCGGACGCCGTTGCCCGCTGCTACCTGACGGGAAAGCCTTCCCTGACGATCCCCTGCTATGGAGAGCGGCGCTACGGCCACGCCCAGGATGAAGACCTCGTGATGGCCTTGCCGCCGAGCTATATGGAAAAGGCCCTGAGGGGCCTGGAGACGCTCTACCGCAGGGGGATTCGATACCCCATCAGTTTTGCCGGAGCGGAGCAGGACCTCACTGCGGCTTTTCCCGGGTCCTATGGCGGCCTGGGGCAGCTCGAAATGATCCGGGGAAAGGATAACCGCTTCCTGTTAGGCGTGACCGGAGGGATCGCCACCGGAAAGACCACTGTTGTTAAGATGCTCAAGGAGAAGGGAGCGCCGGTGATCGATTTCGATCTATTGGCCAGGCGCGTGGTGGAACCGGATAAACCAGCCTGGAAGAATATTGTGACCTATTTCGGCCACCAGATCCTGCAGGAAGACCGGACGCTGGATCGGAAAAAGCTGGCGGACATCGCTTTCAAAGACATGGAGAAACGGAAAAAGATCGAGGGGTTCACGCATCCCGAGATTTTCGTTGAGTTTATCCGGGAATTGACTGAAATCACGGCCCGCACGCCCGAAGCCATCATTCTGGTGGACATCCCCCTCCTGATCGAATTGAATCTCCAGTACCTGTTTCACAAGCTCCTGGTCGTTTACACGCCGGAAGAACAGCAGATCCAGCGCCTGATGGAGCGCGACGGGATCAGCCGGGATGAGGTGGCCGGCCGTCTGAAGTCCCAGCTCCCCATCGAAGAGAAGGTGGGCTACGCGGACTTCGTCATCCGCAATGAGGACTCTTTGGAAGAAACCCGCAAGCAGGTGGATGATCTCTGGGAGAAGCTTGTCCAGCTCCAGAAAGAAAAAAAAGCGGCTCCAACATGAATCATCCGACAAGTCGGAAATAGCGATGAAAGCAGCAGGCGCAGTGAAAGAAAAAAGCAAAACAGGAGCTGTCAGAAAACGGGCGGACATTCAAAAATCTCTCCGGCTTTGAGATCCGGCCTCTTTATGAGTCCGGAGGATGTAGCCGGCTTTGATTACAAGATCGGATCTGGGGCTGCCCGGTGAATTTCCCTATGTTCGCGGTGTCCACCGGACCATGTATCGCGGGAGGCCCTGGACAATCCGTCAGCTCGGTTCGCTGAGTTCTCCTCAGAAGGCCAATCAGAGGATCCGGCAACTCATCGCGATGGGGGCCACCGGTGTGAGCATCTGCCTGGACATGCCCACGATCATGGGCAGGGATTCCGATGATCCCCTCTGCAGGGGGGAGGTTGGGAGTTGCGGCGGCGTGGCCATCGATTCCATGGTGGATGTCCGCAATATCCTGGAAGGCATTGACCTGAACGAAATCAGCATCAATTTCGTTACCAACGCACAATCTGCGCCAGTGCTGGCCATGTTCTGCGCGGTTGCCGAAGAACAAGGGCGTTCCTCTGAACAGGCTGATGGGGACACTGCAGAATGACATTTTAAAGGAATATCAGGCCCAGAAGTCTTTCTATTTTCCGCCGCGGCCCTCCATGCGTCTCATCATGGACACGATCGAATTCTCCAGCCGACACATGCCGAAGTTCAACCCCATCAGCATCAGCGGCTATCACCTGGGTTCCGCAGGGGCGACGCCCCTTCAGGAGATGGCCTTTATGCTGGCGAACGGATTCTGTTATGTCGAGGAAGGAATAAAGAGGGGCATGCCCGTGGACAGCTTTGCGCCGCGACTCTCTTTCTTCTTCAAGGTTCACAATGACTTCTTTCGAGAATATCGCCAAATTCAGGGCGGCGCGGGGGATCTGGGCGAAAACCATGCGGGAGAAGTATGGACGCAAAAAATCCGCGAAGCTGGATGTTCAGACTTCACACCCAGACATCGGGCTCCTCGCTGACGGCCCAGCAACCCGAAAACAATATCATCCGGACAACCATCCAGGCCCTTGCGGCGGTTCTGGCGGGCACACAGTCCCTCCACACGAACGCCTTCGATGAGGCCTTCGCGATTCCCTCGGAGCGATCGGAAAAACTGGCCCTGAGGACGCAGCAGATCATCCTGCATGAGAGCGGCCTGGTCAACACGGTGGACCCCCTGGGAGGCTCCTATTACGTGGAGTCCCTGACCCAGCAGATGGCATTCGAGTGTTACAAGTACTTCGATGCGATCGAGAAGCTCGGGGGCGTCATCCCGGCCATCGAGAAGGGCTTCTTCCAGAAGGAGATTGCCGACGCAGCCTACCGGTATCAACGGGAAATCGATGACAGGAAACGAATCATCGTCGGGGTCAATGAATTTATCGACAATGACGTATATAAAATCGAACTAAGAGCGGCAGATCCCGATTTTGAGAGAAAGAAAATCAAGGAGTTGAAGAAACTCAAGCAGCAAAGAGACAAGAAAAAAGTGGATGCCTGTATTGACGCGGTTAGAAAGGCCGCCGAGGGCAAGGAAAACGTAATGCCGCCGCTCATCGAAGCGGCGAAGGCTCATGTAACCCTCGGAGAGATGATCGGCGCCTTCCGTGCTGTTTTCGGCGAGTACTGCGATATGAAAATATTCTGATTATGAATGATATGGAGATTCAAAAATTCAGCCCGCTTCGGCGGATCCGGGGCATTCAGGAAAGACTGAGCGACATCGCCGTTGACGCGATCTTGCTCAACTATTCAAAATCCGTCTATTATTATACCGGAACGACCCAACCCTCCTTTCTGATCATCTCTCCGCAACATTATCATCTGCTCATCAACAAGGGGATCGAACATGTCCCTGCAGAAACATGGCTTCCCGACGACTCCTTCGGCCCCGGTGGATTCGAGGGGGTTTTGCAGATCCTGAAAAGGTTCGGGATAAATGGGGGCGTCATCGGAATGGAACTCGACGTGCTGCCGGTCGCACTCTATTTCAAGATCGCCGGGATGCTTCCCGAATTCAGGATCGTCGATGTTTCGAGGGCCGTGCTGGAACAGAGAAAAATCAAGGACGAGATGGAACTGGCCCATCTGCGTCAAGCAGCCCGCATTTTGCATGCGGGACATGTAAGGACATTGAATGTGTTGCGGGAGGGCATGACGGAGCTCGAATTGACCTGCGAGATCGAGGACGCCCATCGCCGGGCCGGACATGAAGGACAATATTTCAATCGCCAGTGGGACTTTTTCATGGGACGGGGTGTGCTGGCATCCGGGGAGAATCTCTCGCGCATTGCCGGCAAGGTCCAGTCCATCAGCGGCACGGGCTTGAGCGCCGCCATCCCCCTCGGCGCCTCGACTCGAGTGATCCGAAGGGGAGATATGGTCGTTACGGACATTCCCACGCTTTACCGGGGATATCACAGCGATCAGAGCCGGACCTACGTGGTCGGCAAGGCGCCCGATGCCTGCCGTGAACTCTATCGGGGCATGCGCGAGATCGCCGACCGCACGATTGCATTTTTGAAACCCGGCGTCACGTGTGATGACATTTACCGCTTGACGTTTTCCATCGCGCGTGAAATCGGCATGGAGCCCTATTATCTCAGGCTGGGAGGCAACCCGAAGCCGCTTCCGTTTGTCGGTCACGGCGTCGGTCTTGAAGTCAATGAGTTGCCCCTGCTGAGCAAGGGCAACACCGATGTGATTCAAGCGGGAACGGTCGTGACGCTGGAGATCGAAATGTGGAAATCGCAGACGGAGGTCGTCAAGGTGGAAGATACGATTGCCGTCCATCCCGAAGGCGCCGAGCTTCTGACGATCTCACCCCGTGATTTGCATGAAGTCTGATTGGCTGTCCCGCGTTAATCCTTAAACGAGACCTTTGAAAAATGGCTTCGCCGCGGCTCAAAATCTTTTTCGCTTGAAATATTATAAGACTTATATATGTATGAAATCAATAAATTAGTCTAATTTCTGGAAAGTCGAAAAATCTTTCATTCGCCGCTTGCGAACCATTTTTCACCGGTTATGCAAAGATCTCTAAACGTGAATATATTTGCAGATCAGGCATTTCCATTTTTTCATTGATTTTTCTTCTCCTTGTCGTGAGACCTGAAAAATGATCTGCGACTCAGGCATCGGGGGGAGGGGGATTCCTGTGGAGTGAGAATCCCCCCGAAAGGCTGCCCCTGTTTTTACGGAGATGCGCCGCGATCATCTCTCTCGAGAAAGCAAGTTTCCATCCGGCATGGATTTCAGAGCAAACCTTTAATCGCCTCGGGATATTCAGGCGGCTCCGGCAGAAAGATACATTCAGGATCAACAAATTCCCTCAGGACGAATAACTCTTTGTAGCTCGGGTAATGCGTTTCTCCGCTCACCCTGGAAATATTGAGATCGAAACTGCAGTTCTCTTTGATTTTTTCGACGGGCACCCCCGGGTGAAAGGTATCCAGATACATGATGCCGTCCCGGTCAAACCGGAAGACGCCCATGTTTGTCACCACAGCCTCCGGGCCGCAATGCGCAAACGGGTTGTTTTTTAAGGCCTCTTTTTTGGGCTTCCATTCCCTTTTTTTCCATTCCCAGCACCACCAACCCGGTGTGGTGGTATATTCGTTTCTCTCGACGAACCTTCTCTTTTCCTGAAGCATGATGAACACGGTCCGCTTCGCCATGGTTCCAATGTCCGAATTGCCGCCGCTGCCCGTCAGGCGGCTGTCGGGTTTGAAATAATTCTCGCCGATCGACGTCACGTTCGCCCCCCCGTATTGATCGATCGCCGCGCCGCCGAGAAAACCGAGCGAGACATAACCCCGCTGAAGATAATAGGCAAATGTGTCCACCAGTCCTCCCAGCGTGGATGCCATGTAGCTTGCCCTGACATCGCAAACACTCATGGGGGTGTGCATCGTTTTGCCGTCGCAGATACCCGCCTCATAGATCAGTGCGGCATGGGGCGCATGCAGCAGGTTTGCCGTCATAATGGCGAGCATAGGAAGACCCGTACCGGCAAAAACGATATCGTTGTCCCGGACCTCACGCGAGCAGGCAATGGCCATCAGCTCGGGCAGAGCGAATTCGCCGCTCTTTGCCGGCTCGTCAGGAATTTTTTCCAATATGTCCAAAAGCGCTTCAATGGATTTACTTGACATCCTGTTTCCCCCTTCATAATCGTTAATAGCCGCTTTTCATGACGGATAACGGCATTCTCATGGCCGGCGAAGACTTCTTGCCTCTTACAAGCTTTGTGCTGTAACCGAGCGCACTGTCCGCCTTTAGATCCAGCAATCTTTTCGTGCCGACCTTTTCCAGGAAAGCATCCCAGTTTGCCGGTTCAAATACCCACTCATCCAGCCATTTTTTCAAATCCTCTGCATTACGCGATGTCTGATTCATCGCCTGAATAAACTTTGCATCGTAATCATAGAAATAGGGCGTGCCGCTCGGATAAGCGCCGTAGTTGACCTGCACAATGCAATCCACGACAAAATAGGGGATCTGGTTGGATTCCGGCTGACGCCGCAGCTCAGCCTCTGAAACGATTTCCTCACAGGTCAGAATCACCCTGTCGCTGGCAAAGGCCATCTCCTTGTCCAGCGTGCTGATGCCTCTCCATCTGGCCGTTCCTTTTTCGCCGGCCTGGGAAACATGAATGACGGCAAGCTCCGGCCTGACTGCCGGCAGTAGATAGACGGTCCCTTCCTTGAAAAAAGGGTCTTCTATGGGAACGAACTTCTTCTCGGCGATCTTCGGGTTTTTGCCGTTCCTGAGACCGGCCTTCCCGAGTGCATCATAATCAGGGTTATAGAGATCGGACCCGGGAGGTGCGAAATAGGGCATGAAGGGGCTGCCCACGGCGCCCGCCAGGAAGCGTAAAGCCATTGCGCCATGCGAGTACTCTTCGAGGAGCAATTTTCCTTGCTTATAGCGATTGCCCGACTGAACGTCGAGCTTTCCCGCCATCTCGCCCCAGCCCGTCCAGGCCGTTTCATGAATGGACATCCTGTCAGACGCATTCAGCAGCCATGATGTCAGGCAGCCATGCGGATCAATGTTGTGAATCTGCTTGAACCCCTGCCTGATCGTTTCCCAGACCCAGGCAACGGGATTCCGGTTCATGGCTGTAAATCCGCCCGTGCACAGCATGATGCCGTCATGCATGTACTTCTTGACGGCCTCCTCCAATGATAAAATCTCGGCCTTTTTGGTTTTCATATGTCTTCCATTCATGCTCATTCCTCTCCTGAAAATTTATTGGCGGGCAGCCGTTTCTTTAAGAATTAATCCGATTCCGTCGCTGCCGTGGATATATATTCGACAATCTTCTTCAGCGGTGTACCGGGACCGAAAATTTCGGCGATCCCTGCCGTTTTCAGTTCTGCGATGTCCTCGGGCGCAACTGTTCCGCCGAAGATCACCTTGATATGATCGAGGCTTTGCTCTTTCAGCAGCGCGATCACCTTGGGCGCAAGCTCAAGGTGGTTACCGGACAGGGAACTCAGCCCGATGAAATCGACGTCTTCCTGCAAAGCCATCTTGACGATGTTCGACGGCATCTGGTTGCCGACATAAATCACTTCCATTCCCGCATCGCGAAGCGCCCTTGCGACAACGATGCTTCCACGCCAGTGGGCGTCCATCCCCAGGCGGGCCATCAGGATTCGAATTCTTTTTGGCATGTTTCATTCACCTTTCAGGTTTGACTTTAAAATTAAAAATAAACGGGAAAAAGCTCTCCGCCCTGCCGCCAGCCGGACGTATCTTCATCTTAAAACAGAGGAGGATTCCAGACACCGTAAACCTTCCTCAGGGTTTGTGAAACCTCTCCCTCCGTCACGTAGACCTTCACCCTATCCACAAGCAGTTCCATGAGATTTCGCCCGTCTTCACAGCCGTGGGCAAGTTCATCCAGCGCTCTCTGTACCTTCATGGAATCCCTCTGTTTTCTGATCCTCTCGAGTTTCGCTTTCTGTATTTTGAGCGTCTCCGGCAAGCGAAAGAGCTCAATCGGAAGTTTTTCGTCCTCGATCTGAAAGCAGTTTACGCCGACAATGGGCATCTCTCCGGATTCGACCCTTGCCTGATATTGATAAGCGGCCGCTGATATCTCGCCATGAATCCACCCTTTTTCAACGGCTTTGACGATCCCTCCCATGGAATCTATTTCAGCCAGGATGCCGTTGATGGCATCCTCCATCCGGTTTGTCAGAGATTCCAGGAAATAGGAGCCTCCGAGGGGATCCACCGTGTTGGTTACGCCGGTTTCGGACTGCAGGATCTGCTGGGTCCTCAGGGCCGTGAGTGAGGAAAGCTCCGTAGGCACGCACAGGGCTTCGTCGTAGGCGTCAACATGGACGGACTGCGCACCGCCCAGAACGGCAGCCAGTGCGTGGTAGGAGGCACGGGCAATGTTGTTCAGCGGCTGCTGGGCCGTCAGCGCCACCCCCGCCGTCTGGACGTGAAACCTGAACATCAGGGAGCGGGGATCTTTCGGGGCGAAACGTTCCTTCATGATCTTGCAATAGATCCGTCTTGCCGCCCGATACTTCGCGATTTCTTCAAAAAAGTCGTTATGGGCAGACAGGAAAAAGCTCAGCCGCGGCGCAAAGACGTCAATATCGTACCCCCGCCTGATCATTTCCTCCGAACAGGCCACGGCATTGGCGATCATAAAGGCGATTTCCTGAGGGGCCGTGCATCCTGCCTCGCGGTAATTGTATCCCGAGAAGCTGACGGGATTCCATCTGGGTGCGTATTTCGTGCAGAATTCAATGGCGTCGCAACTCAGCCGGAAGGAGACCTTTGGGGGCGTCACGCCGGGCGCGATGGTGATGGCCGTCTCCATCAGAAAATCATTCTGGCTGGTCCCCGCCAGTCTGTTCAGCGGCACCCCCCTGTTGCCGGCATTGGCGAAATACATGGACTGGACCGATATGTTGCAGATGGGCTGGCATGTCACAAGAGAAACACTAACCTCATCAATGGGGATACTCTCGAACAGGATCCGCATATCTTCAATGGAATCGATGGAGACGCCGCCTCTTCCCACATCGGCATAAACATCGGGATCGTCACTGTCGTAGCCCCGCAGGGTCGGGTAATCGAAGACGCCGTTTATCCCCGTTGCGCCCTGGCCGAGAAGAAACTTATACCTTTTGTTTGTCTCCTCCGGCGGGCCGAAACCGGCCAACTGCCGATGAGTCCAAGTCCGTCCCCGGTACATTGTTGGATGGACGCCACGGACATAGGGTGCCTCTCCCGGAAAACCGAGGTCGCGAAGATAGTCCCAACCCTGTAAATCCTGCGGCGTATAGAGAGGGTTTATTGCAAACCCCGACAGGGTCTCATACTTTTTCTTGAGCTCTTTATGGCAGGAATATGCTTCCTCTTGCCACGCTTTACCTGCCTTCGCGATTTCTTCCATTTTATCGTCATTCAATAGAGCGGTCGTCACTTCACAATCCTCCTGTGTTTTTTATTATACATGACCGCTAGCATAGAACATGCCAGTAAAAATCGTTTTTGATGAAACGCAGAAATGCATTTTATTCTGGTGAGTTAAAACACTTCTCAAGATGACGGGCCAGGATCGTGGGATAGAAAACGTGAGGCGATTTCACGGAGGTGGTGTTCAAGCACAGGACCACGTTTATCTCAACTCATTGATTCAGTTAGAGAAACGTCGTGACTGAAGGTGATTGAAGAAATGAGTAAAAAAATCACATGCAATGTGATAATATTACACATCGTTTTCGTGTTTGTAAGTATAGGCGCAACGGCCCTGTGTGTCGAGGCCAAAACATCCGGACTTCTTACGAAGGCGTCAATCATAGTGCAAGGGCCTGCTTTGCAGCTTTAGCGCGGCAAATGCGCCGTCAGGTAATCCAGAGTTATGGGGAGATCCAGTTCCAGTCGCTGAATAATCTGGATGCCGATCTGCACGCGTCCGGTCCGGCATTCATGCAGATGGCCGCCGTATTCGCGCCCGGCTGTGAGAAAATGCAGAATGAATCCAGGTAAATTCAGGGCGCGGATGAATTTTGGCGTATAAAACCCGGCCAGTACGCCTGTGATGTTCTCGTATTCAAAGATGGGACGGTTCTGTTGATCTTCACTGAGAGGCTGATAGTTTTCCTGCCGGGCGACCGACCATACCTTCACCTGCTTGAAGAAGCCGTCGATGCGGATGGCATAAAAGCAGGTTATCCGAAGGCAGCAGGCGATTCAGCCCGGCATTGAAGGCGTCGAAATCGAGGTCTCCCTCGATTTCTTCGATAAAAGAAGGTCGATAAAAAGTCACGCAGGCGAAAGGAGTCTGGACCTGGTCATCCACGAGATAGGTTTTCCCATCCGCGTGCAATTGATAAATGACGCCGTCGAGCATAACCATTTCCCCGTCCAGGTTATTGAAAGTGCCCAAGCCGAAATCGCCGTTTTGCTTTAGATCTCGCAGCGTGGTGTTTTCCTCGTAATAGCCTTTGAGCATGGCGTTGACCGGCGCAGAGAGATCGACCGCGTTGACGCCCCGATCAGTCTTCAGGTGCTGCGTCAGGGCTTCCTGGGCGATCTCGGACGGGGACTGATCGGATTGCCGGGCCAGATCCAGCAACTCACCGGCGAGGTGTAGAGGCAAGGAAATATTCAATGCTATGCTCCCTTTCCGACTGTTTTCCTTACATTTTGCTCGGCAGGAACAGGGCGATCTGGGGAAAGACGGTCAGCAGCACCGTGGCCAGGAGCATCAGCAAGAAAAAGGGAAATGCCGCCCTTGCAACCTTGAAGATGTCGTCGTTGTTGAGGCCGCTGATGACAAAGAGGTTGAAGCCCACGGGCGGCGTAATCTGGGCCAGTTCGATCATCAGGACGAGATAGATGCCGAACCAGACCGTATCGAATTTTGCCGCCTCGATCAGGGGCAGAACCAGCGGGGCCGTCATGACGATCATGGAGAAGCCGTCGATCAGGCATCCCAGAATCAGATAAAGAACGGTCAGGATAATAATCAGGGTATAGGGGGAAAGGCCCATCCCGGTGACGTAGCCCGTCAGCGCACGCGTAATGCCCAGGAAACCGAAGACGTTGGAAAGATAAGCGGCGCCCATGACGATGAGCATGATCATACAGCTTGTCTTGACCGAGTTGATCATACTGACCTTGAAGACATCCCAGGTCAGGCTCCGGGTCAGGGCGGCAAAAAATAGAGCCCCGATCACACCAATGGCGCCTGCTTCGGTCGGTGTCGCCCATCCGAGATAAATGCTGCCCAGAACGGTGAAGATCAGGATAATTACGGGGAGGATGGCGGGGACGGCCTCCAGGCGATCCCGCCAGGTATGGCGGTCCCCGCCCCTTGGCGCCAGGGCGGGGTTGATCAGGCAGCGAGTGAAGATATAGGCGCTGAAGAGAAAGGCGATCATGAAGCCGGGCAGGAAGCCGGCAATAAAGAGCTTCCCGATGCTCACATCCCCGATGATCCCATAGACCAGCATGACCATGCTGGGTGGGATCATGAACCCCAGCGTTCCCGCTCCGGCCAGGGAGCCGATGGAAAGGGCGTAATCGTAACCCCGCCGCTTGAGTTCCGGGACGGTGATCTTGCCGACTGTGGCCGTCGTGGCCGCAGAAGAGCCGCTGACGGCGGCAAAAAACGTGCAAGCCATGATGTTGACGTGGATCAATCGGCCTGGAATGGCGTCCATCCAGGGGGATAATCCCTTGAAGAGATTTTCGGATATCTTGCTGCGGAAAAGGATTTCCCCCATCCAGATGAAGAAAGGCAGGGCCATCATGGTCGAACTGCTCGTATTGTTCCAGGCGATATTGGAAAGAATCGACCCGAAAGAAACATCGCTGAAGAAAATGAAACCGCCGATTCCGACGATAAAAAGCGAAATGCCGATCCAGACCGATCCGCCCAGGAAGAGGATCAGCAGGCCAAGAATGGTTGCCGAGACAGGTCCTAAATCCATATTGCGTTAAATCTTTCCACCCGTTTTATCTGCCCAGGTCATCGGATTCCTCGAGGATGCGCAGCCCCTCTGTGTCTCCCTTGAGCATGGCTGCGGCCTTGAGAAATTCGGAGAGGAACTGAAGCGTCATGAGCAGCGCCCCGAAGGGCATGAAGAACTGGGGAACGGCCAGATAGGTCTCGGATACCTGCATCGAGCGCGACTCATTGACCACGGAATCCCAGAAGAACACAAAGGTAAACCAGGTGAGAGCCACGCAGAACACAAACCCGACGACAAAGCAGATCATGTCGAAAATTATGCGACGGCGCCCCTTGAGGAAATGCGGAAGCATCATCATGCGGATATGGCCCCGCTCGCGCAGCGTATAGGCGAGGCCGCAAAAGGTCACCATGGTCATCAGATAACCGGAATACTCGTCGGTGATGTAGAGCGTTTTGGAAAATCCGGTGCGATAAACGATCTCGCCGGCGACAAGAATCATAGCAATGGCCGTCATGATTCCCGCAACCCAACCGCTGAACCCGGAAAGATTGTCAATGAAAGTAATTATTTTTTTCATTTACGTCAAAGAAAAGGGACCCCGAAGACCACGCTCCGGGGCCCCTTTGAATGTTATGGCGCATTCAGGTTCTTACCGCTTAACCTTCTTTCTGAACTCGTCATAGATTTTCCGGGCGTCGGCGGGCGCCCCTTTGAGCCACGCAGCGCGAATGCCTTCCGTGAGCTTTTCAATATCCGCGACGAGCTGTTTGGAGGGGGCGATTGTCTCGATGCCGTTCTTGTTGCTGACGGCGACCATGTCCCCATCCCATTTCTTCACACCTTCCCACAGGCTCTTTTCCATTTCCCCGCCCGCCTTTACGAGAGCTTCCTGCTGGGCTTTTGGAAGTTTATCAAAGGCCTTCTGGTTCACCGTGACCATATTGGTGGCGATGGTGATGTTCAGGGGCTCGAAATATTTCAGCACTTCCCAGAATTTGCCGTCCACGGCGGTGGGGGACGAAGTCATGACGGAGTCGATGACGCCGGTCTGCAGCGATGTATAGACCTCGCTGAAGGGCAATGCGAGGGGGGTGGCGCCGACGGCTTCCATGACCAGGGCACCGTTCTTGTCATAGGTGCGGGTTTTGAGGCCTTTGAGATCGGCCAGCGAGGTTATCTTCTTTTTGGTCCAGAGGCCGGCGCCGGGCCAGGGGGCCGTGTAGAGGATCTTCTGGCCCCATTTCCGGGCGACCTTGTCGAAATAGGGGCGGGAAATATCGATGAGTATCTTGAGTTCATCGAAATCCCGGACCAGGAAGGGCAGCGTGACGATCTGCAAAAGTTTCTCGTCGCCGGCGACCCCGCTGATGAGCATGTCGGAGACCGGGACCAGCCCGTCGCGGACGATCTTCAGGAGTTCCGGACCCTTGTACCCCAGTGCGCCGCCGGCGTGAACGACAAGCTCCAGTTCTCCTTTGGTTGCCACAGAAACCTTCTTGGCGAACGCTTCCAGACCGATGCTGTGCTGATTCTTGGGCGGCCAGACGGAATTGGCATTCCACTGCGTTTTAGCCAGGGCGGGTGTGACTATAAAGAACATCAAGACGGCAGTTGACAACAACACGGATAAGACCTTTTTCATTTTCCTCTCTCCCTTCATTTAGTTGATTGATCTTAATCGGCGCTCCCGCGAAGAGTGGCCATTCCCGTGGAGGCAGAAACCCGGACAGCACGCAAGCATATAAAAACATTAGACCATTTTCACGGAAAAAACATATTGAAACCAGGCCCAACTCTCCGCGTGCATGTTTTTACCGGTGAACCGGTGCGGATTATACGAACACGCCCCATCGATGTCAAGGCAAATGAACATGAATTTTGTGAAGATAGTGACTTGTGTTGGATTAATGCCCGCCCGTCTGTACCGCCTGCATGTCCATCCATTCCGCGGGGCAGGGTTGCAATAGGGACCGCAACGCTTTCTGATTCTGATTCTCGGGGTCCATCCAGAACGCGTACTGATCCGCCGGCAGGATAACCGGCATTCTGTCATGAATCGGTTTAATGAGTTCATTGGGCTGTGTGGTGATAATGGTGCAGGTGTTGACCAACTGCCGGTCCGGCGCTTCCCATGATTCATAAAGCCCGGCAAATCCGAAAGGGTCTCCCGATTTCAGGCTGAAAAGAAAGGGCTTCCGCATGCGCCCGGCCTTCTGCCATTCATAGAAGCCATCGGCGATAATCAGACAGCGGCGTTTCCGGAAGGCATTTCTGAAACTTGACTTTTCTGCAATCGTTTCCGCGCGGGCATTGAACATCCTGTTTCCCATGGACGGATCCTGTGCCCATGATGGAATAAGCCCCCAGCGAAAATGGACCAGGCTGTTTTGATCATCTCTGCGAATGACGGCCGAGACCGGCTGACCGGGAGAGATATTGTCGCCCGTTCTGTATTCGCCGGCGATCGTCCGGATATGGAATGATTCCTCAACGCTTCTCAAGTCAGTCTGCAGAACAAAACGGCCGCACATGGCTGATTCCGTCCTTTCTCATTGACCTCCGACTTTCTTTAAACTATAGAGGAGCGGCCAGGCAAGAGATTTGCGAAGCCGCGCCGTGTCAGGGACCAATTATGGATTGGCTTTTATATATACCGGCTTATGTCAAAGTGGGAAGTTCTTTTTTGGGAATTTTACTGCTTTACCGTCTGAAGGCGCCGCTGGGAGTGGCGATCCTTTTCTTTTCGGTTCTGCTGACGCTGTGGACCGGGACGGGATTGAAGGGTCTCCTGTTCCAGATCGAAAGTTTTACCCAGCCCCGGAATTACCTCCTTTCCCTGATCATTTTGCTGCTGCTGTTTTTCAGCGACGCCTTGAACAAGACGGGCCGCATGGGTCGAACCATCGCCGCGCTGAAATCCTGGCTCAGAAGCAAGCATCTGATCCTGGCCGGACTGCCCGCCCTTGTGGGGCTGCTCCCCATGCCGGCAGGCGCCCTCTTCTCGGCGCCCTTTGTCGATGCCATTGATCAGGGTCGGGAAATTGAACCGCAACGAAAGGCAGCCATCAACTACTGGTTTCGCCATATCTGGGAGTACTGGTGGCCGCTGTACCCCGGCGTCATCCTGGCCATGCAGTATTCCGGGCTTCCGGCGCTCAAGTTCTTTCTCATCCAGCTCCCCTTTACTTTCGCGGCGATCCTGGGCGGGCGCCTTTTTATTTTGAGGAAAATCAGGCAATCCAACGATGATCATGTGAGAGGGGGGCACTTTAACGCTGCCGCCGTTTTTTCCGCCCTGGGCCCGATCGGGCTTCTGGTTGCCATTTCGCTTGTGGGCTCGGCGCTGTTGCACTGGATCGGCGTTGAAGGGACGCTGGCCAATCTGATCGCTATGGTTGTGGGGCTTGTGGCGGCGCTCACGTCGGTTTTTACGGGCCATGCGTCAGCCTTCGGTTCCACATTGCTCATGTTGAAACGCCTGGATACCTGGCTCATGATCGTCCTGGTGATCGGCATTCAGGCCTTCGCGGCCGCGCTCTCCTGTCCGCTCGATGTGGCGGGATCAACCCTGATCACCGGCATGCGGGATGAGCTCATGCGGACCGGCATTCCGCTGATCCTGGTCATCATGCTGATTCCATTCATCTCCGGCATGGTCACGGGGGTCTCTTTCGGTTTTGTCGGCGCCAGTTTTCCTATTGTCTTTGCCCTTCTGGGTCCAAATCCTTCTCCTGGTGTCGCGGCGGCAACGACGGCCTTTGCCTATACCTTCGGTTACATGGGCATGATGCTGTCGCCCATGCATGCCTGCTTTGTCGTGACCGCCGAATACTTCAAAACATCTGTCTTCGAGATTTACCGCTATATCATCGGGCCGGCGCTTGTGATTCTGCTGACGTCCATCTTGCTGTCGGCTATTTATCTACATATTTTCTGACCGGACATTCCCGTTTTTATTTTGACTATTGGCGCGCTTTCAAATATAAAGGCCCTTGAAAAATGGCTTCGCCGCGGCTCAAAATCTTTTTCGCAATAACTATGATAATGCGTAAAATCTATTGAAATCAGTAAATTAGTCATGGGGACATGACGGAGTCGTGTCCCCATCAACGAAAAATCTTTCATTCGCCGCTTGCGAAACATTTTTCACCGGTTATGCAAAGCTTTCATATATTGCACGTCATTCTACGGCCCGTATTTTTTACGGAGCGGCTACACCCCTTGTCAGCTTTAAGCAAAAAGGTCTGAAATGAAGCGCTATTTATGGGTATTTGGCGTGATGATGCTCCTGGCAAACGCTGTTTCTGCAGGGGCCGCCGAGCCCCTCATCCGCGATGGAGAACATCTGAACCTGGAGCGATGCATCGACATCGCCGTCCGGAATCAGCCGGCTATCCTCCAATATTATTATACGGCGCAGGTTAACGAAGCGCTGCTGGGACAGGCCCGGAGCGCATATTATCCTCATCTGGATGTCGCGTCGAACTACACCCAGTATAACGCTATTTCCCGCCAGAACGATCCCCATAGCCCTATCACGCAATACGGCTATGAATATGCCGGCAACAATGTGGTCCTTAAGCAGAAGATTTATGACTTCGGCAAACGGGAAGCGAACGTTGACGTCGCCAGCATCAACAGGCAGGCGGCGCTCTCCGACGTCGAAAATCAGATCACGGGCGTCGTCAACAGCGTGAAAACGGCCTATTACAGTGTATTGAGCGCAAAGCGGGCGGAGGCCGTCCACAGGGAAGCCATCGGTCAGTACCGGCAGCAACTGGAACTGGCCAGGCTGTTTTTTGAATCCGGGAAGAAACCAAAGTACGATGTCACGACAGCGGAAGTCAATCTGAGCAGCGCCGAGGTCAAGCTGATCCAGGCGGAAAGCGATCTCGACAACGCATGGGTGCAGTTGAACAACATCATGGGCTATGATGGAGCCGCCCGCTACACTCTTGAGGATACACCCGCCCCCGGCGTCTATCAGATTGACGAGCAGGCGGCGCTGGAGCAGGCTTATCAGAAACGGTCCGATCTGCAGTCGCTGATGGCCCAGAAGGCCTCGGCCCACCGGGCTGTCGAAGCGGCGAAAAAGGATTATTTCCCATCCCTGGACGCCTCGGCGGGTTATGATTTCGCAGGAAGCCAGACGCCACTGTCCCAGGGATGGAACGCCGGGGTGGCCCTGACGTGGAATCTCTTCAAGGGGTTTTCGACAAAAATGGAAATCGAGAAGGCGACGGCGAGTCTCAGGGTGGTGGAGGCGAAGATCGCCGGTTTGAAGCTGCAGATCCGTCAGGATATTAAAAAGGCCCGCCTGGAAATCAAACAGGCGACGGAAACGATCGCCAATGCCGATGTTCAGGTCAGGCAGGCGCAGGAGAATCTCGAACTGGCCAGTCTGCGGTATAAAACAGGGATCGGAACGCCGCTTGAGGTCACAAACGCCACAGTCTCTTACAGCAATGCGAAACTGACCCGGATCGCAGCCGTCTATCAATTTTACACCGCCGTTGCAAACATCGAAAAGGCGATGGGGAACCGATAAGGATCTGTAATGGAAATGTAATAGTTGACGGCTTCGTAAAAAGCTCCGTAGGCAAGGCGCGCAGACGGAGTCGTGTCACGGAGTGAGGCATGCTCAGGCGTATGCCGCAACGACGAAGGATGAAGTGCAACGCAGCATCCGGACTTTTTACGAAGTCGTCATAGTTATTCCGTTGCAGACCCTTAGGACAGGAGGGGACGACTTGAATATCAATTGCTTTGTGCGTCGTTATTTCCACGAAGATGGGATTTTTCTGCTTAAGCGCCGGGATACGGATTCCCGTTCCGGCCATTGTAAGCTTTTTACTGCCTGCCTGGTGTGTATCCTAACCTTCACGACCGCCGTCGCATGCAAGAAGCAAGAGCCACAGACGGCCTTTCCCCCGGCGACGGTGCTTGCCGCCAAAGCGGTGCAGAAAGACATGCCGGTCGTCGTTCAGGCGATCGGAACGATCGAGGCCTCCCGGTCCGTGAGCATTTATTCCCGGGTCGGCGGCCAGTTGCTTGCGGTCCATTTTAAAGAGGGGCAGGATGTCCGCGAGGGACAAATGCTTTTTACCATCGACCCGGCGTCATATCGGGAAAAACTCCACCAGGCTCAGGGAAAACTGGCCAGAGACCTTGCCCAGTTCCAGTATAATCAGGAAGAAGCAAAACGATACGCCTTCCTGTTCGAAAAAGGGGCCGTAGCGAAGTCGGAAGCGGAGAAGGTCCGGACGGACGCGGCCGCCTATGAGGCCGGCGCCAAAGCGAGCGAAGCGGAAGTGGAAGACGCCCGCCTGAATCTAACTTATTGCAACATCGGGGCGCCCTTTGCCGGGCGCACGGGTGCCTATGGCGTCAATGCCGGCGTCATTGTCAAGGCCAATGACACGCCGTTGACGACCCTGAACCGGATTTCACCGGTATATGCGAGATTCTCCGTCCCTGAAAAGTACCTGTCCGATGTTCAGCGATACCGGGCGACGGGCGGCGTTCAGGTGAAAGTGAGTCCCTCCTTCGACTTCAAGGGGGAGACTCGTACCGGCAAGCTCGTCTTCATCGACAACAGCGTCGATGTCAATACGGGGATGATCCAGCTCAAAGCCGAATTTCCCAATGCGGACCGGTTCCTCTGGCCCGGCCAGTTCGTCAATGTGGCCCTGCAACTGACCGTCCAGCGCGACAGCGTCGTCGCCCCGTTGCGGGCAGTCCAGACGGGCGAGAAAGGTTCCTTTGTGCTGGTCGTCAAGCCGGACATGACCGCCGAGATGCGCCCGGTCGTCGTTGACCGGTCGGTGGGCGAGGAATCGGTCATCGCCAAAGGCCTGGCTGCCGGGGAGACGATCGTCACGGACGGCCATCTTAAAGTGCGGCCGGGCGGCCGGGTGGAAATCAGGGATCATCTGGGGGCAAACGCGTCCAAACCGGGCAGCGCGGCCCCGGCGGCTGCGGGGGGCGCAAAGCCGTGAATATCTCCGCACTATGGATTCGCCGCCCTGTCATGACGAGCCTCGTCATGTTAAGCCTCTTCTTTTTTGGAATCATCGGCTACCGGAGTCTCCCCGTCAACGACCTGCCGCAGATGGATTATCCCACCATCCAGGTCTCGGCCGCTCTGCCGGGCGCCAGTCCGGAGACCATGGCGGCCATCGTCGCCACCCCTCTGGAAAAGAAATTTGCCACGATCCAGGGGATCGAGTCCATGAGCTCCACGAGCAGCCAGGGCTCAACGTCCATCGTGCTGCAGTTTTCCCTGAACCGCAATATCGACGCTGCCGCCCAGGATGTGAATGCCATGATCACCGCGGCCTCGGGCCTCCTGCCGACGCTGCCCGCGCCGCCCACCTACCAGAAAGTCAACCCCGCGGAGTGGCCCATCATGTTTTTCGCCATGATCGGAGAGTCTGTCCGGGAGACGACCATGTACGAATACGTGGACACGGTCATCTCCCCGAACCTCTCCACAATCAAGGGGGTCTCCGAGGTCATCAAGTACGGGAAAAAGTACGCTGTCCGGATCCAGGTCAATCCCCACAGCCTGTCGAACAAGGGCATCGGCGTCAATGAGCTGGCCGGCGCGATCAGCACCGGCAACGTCAACATCCCCGGCGGATCCATAGACGGCCCCTATCAATCCTATGCGATCGACCCGCAGGGACAGTTAAAAAAAGGGGATGACTACAACCCCTTGATCATCGCCTACCAGAAGGGCTATCCCGTCCGGATCCGGGATGTGGGACAGGCCATTGACAGCACCGACAGCAAGAAGGTGACCGTCTGGTATGTGGACGACGCCTATGCCGCGCAGACCGTCATCTTTGCCGTCCGCAAGCAGCCCGGGGCGAATGCCGTTGAGGTGGCCGACCAGATCAAAGCCCTCATGCCGACCCTTACGGAGCAGATTCCGAAGGGCATCGAAGTCCGGATGATGTTTGACCAGACGGACTTCATCAAGGAATCCATCAATGATGTTCAGTTCACGCTGCTGCTGACGATCGGCCTGGTCATCATCGTCATCTTCCTCTTTCTGCGCTCTCTGAAGCCGACGATCATACCGAGCATCGCCGTTCCGCTGTCGCTCGTGGCCACATTCGCTGTCATGTATCTGTGCGGCTACAGCCTCAACAACATCTCCATGATGGCCCTCGTTCTTTCCGTGGGCTTTGTGGTCGATGACGCCATCGTCATGATGGAAAACATCATCCGGCGCATGGAGCTGGGAGAGGACGCTATGACGGCCTCCCTGGTGGGCGCCCGGGAGATCGGCTTCACCATCCTGTCCATGACTGTTTCGCTCGTGGTCGTCTTTATCCCCGTCCTGTTCCTGGGGGGGATTGTGGGCCGGATTCTCCACGAATTCGCGGTCAGCATCGGCTCCGCGATCCTCATCTCCGGGTTCATCTCGCTGACCCTGACGCCCATGATGTGCAGCCGCTTTCTCAAGCATAAGGCCGATCAGCGTCATGGCCGTCTCTACCTGGCTTCCGAACGCGTCTTTGCAGCCATGCTTTCCTTTTATGACCGAACCCTGGCGCATGTCCTGCAACACCGTTTCGCGGCGATGATTTTTACCGCCGCCATCATGGCCGCTTCGGTTTATCTGTTCACGACGGCGCCGAAAGGCTTCATCCCCAGCGAGGACCGGAATTTCTTCATCTTGTACACCATGGCGGCGGACAGCATTTCCTATGACGACATGGCCGCCCATCAGGAAGCGCTCAATAAAATTGTCATCGACGACCCCGATGTGGACATGCTCGTTTCCGTATCTGCGGTTCCCCATAACAATTCGGGCTTCATCTTTGCCCGCTGCACCGAAAACAAAAAGCGCAAGCGCCACGTGGACCGGATCATCGGCGAACTCCGGGGGCCCATCAACAGCATCCCGGGACTGATGGCCTTTCCCATGAACCCGCCTCCCATCGAAATCGGCGGCAAGCAGTCCAACGCGCTCTACCAGTTCGTACTGAAAGGCGACGATCTGCAGAGCCTCTACACGTCCGGAAAAGATTTTGAGCAGCGGGTCCGGCAGATCCCGGGCATGACCGACGTAAGCAGCGACCTGAACTTCCGCAGTCTCAAGATGGATATAGCCGTCGATCGCGACAAGGCGTCCGCGCTGGGCCTGACGGCCCAGCAGATTGAAAACGCCCTGAGCTATGCCTTCAGCGGCGGCCGGGTCAGCACGATCTACGGCGCCGTAAGCCAGTACGACGTCATTCTGGAGCTCGAAGAGCAGTATTCGTCCTATCCCGACAGCCTCGAGCTCGTGTTCATCAAGTCTTCAACAGGGAAGCTGGTCCCCCTGAGCACTGTCGCCTCGGTGAAAACGACTCTCGGACCGCTGACGGTCAACCACCTGGGGCAGCGTCCGGCGGCAACGGTATCGTTCAATCTCAAGCCCGGTTATTCCATCGGGGATGCCACTCGTCAGATCCAGGACCTCGCCGCCAAGGTACTGCCGGCGACCATCTCGACGAGTTTTGAAGGCGCCGCGCAGGCCTTCCAGTCGTCCTTTGCCAGTCTCGGATTTCTGCTGTTTATCACGGTGCTGGTCATTTATATGGTCTTGGGCGTCCTCTACGAGAGTTACATTCATCCCCTTACGATCCTCTCAGCCCTGCCTCTGGCGGGCTTCGGCGCGCTGCTCGCCCTGAAAATCTTCGGCATGGAGCTCGATCTGTATGCCTTCGTGGGCATCATCATGCTCGTGGGGCTCGTGAAGAAAAACGGCATCATGATGATCGACTTCGCCCTCGAAACGGAAAAGACCGAGGGAAAAACCGCCGAGGCGTCCATCCATCACGCCTGCATGGTGCGTTTCCGCCCCATTATGATGACCACGATGGCCGCCCTTTTCGGAACCCTGCCCATCGCCCTGGGGCTCGGCGCCGGCGGCGAATCGCGGCAGCCCCTGGGCGTGGCCGTCGTCGGCGGCCTGCTGTTTTCGCAGATGTTGACGCTGTATGTGACCCCTGTTTTCTATGTCTATCTGGACAACTTCAGCCATTGGCTCAAAAAGAGAAGGGCAGGGGATCTGCCGTCGCCGAATACAGCATCGTAAGGAGATGCCATGTTCAAGGAAACTGCGCTGACCTGGATTGCCGAGATGGAAGAGGCCGGCAGGATCAGCGGCCTCAATGCCGCCGGCCGCGACAAGCTGGCCGACGATTATGCTGTGAAACTGGAAACATTCTTCAATGAAGCAGTCGCAAACCAGTTGAAACCGGTGGGCAAGGACGCCGAATTCGAACGCATGCTGCTGTATGACAGCCAGTACACCCACAAGTATCTGAACCAGACGATTCCCGGCTATTACGGGTTCCGGACCGAAGTCTTCGCGAAGGCCCGGAAAACGATTACCGGCGAATAGGAGGGCGCTTGAAAGTCATCTTTTTGGGAACGAACGGCTGGTATGATACGCCCACCGGCAACACCATCTGCACGCTGATCCGGGCCGAACATCAGGACATCATCCTCGATGCGGGGAGCGGATTCTACAAAACCGACCATTATATCCCAGTGGGGAACGAAAAACCGGCCACGCTGCTGCTGAGTCATTTTCACCTGGACCATATCTATGGCCTGCACATGCTCGTCAAGGGCCGCTTTCCGCACGGCCTGACGCTCTGCGGTCCCGCCGGGACTCGGCAGATCATCGACGTCATCGTCAACAGCCCTTTTACCGTGAGCCTGGAGCGACTCCCCTTTGCAACGAAAGTTCTGGAAGTTCCCGAAGAGGCCGCCTGCCTGCCCTTCCATTTGGACGCGAAGCCCTTGTTCCACAGTGACTTAACGCTGGGATACCGTATTCACATCGACGGCAAGATCGTCGCCTATTGCCCGGATACAGGCTACTGCGAAAACGCCGTGACGCTAGGACGAAACGCCGATCTGCTCATCACGGAATGTGCCTACAAGAGCGGCGAAGCGGATGAAAGCTGCCCCCATCTGAATCCCGAAACGGCGGCCCGGATCGCCCTCGAGGCGGGCGCAAAAAGGCTGATCCTGACGCATTTTGCCGCCGGCACCTATCTGACACTGGCGGAGCGAAGCGTATCCGAAAAAGTAGCGCAAAAAATATTCCCCAACACGCTGGCCGCCTCGGATGATACGGCAGTTGATTTATAGCCGCTGATGTCGGAAGGACCGCTGATCATCTTTGATTCACTACTTCGGGTGCCGTGATATGTTCATGATGGCATATTCCCCAAACACCGTTGACTTCTGCGTCTTACCTGTTATTTTGCAGAGGAAAGATTCAATAAATTAAGAGTGCCGTGGTCAGGTTGATTGAGAGGACCAGAATTCACGGATAAGGAGAAAAAGTGGAAATTTTTAGCAGAAACAATTCCAGCAATACCGGACAATTAAGGATCTTAACTTCATGGATGTTGATAAGCCCGCAGAATTCTTCAACTCAGAGCTTATCGCTTCAAATCTCAGAGGTGCCAGCTGGATCAGAACAGCCTGTTCACAATCATGAACCTGAACAATGCTATTACATTATTAAGGGGAAAGGCCTCATGATAATAGAAAAGGATAAGCAAGAGGTGACTGCAGGTGATGCCATTTATATTCCCTCAAATATGAAACATGGGATAAAGAACATCGGAGCTGAAATATTGGAATACCTTACTGCGAACTCACCGGTATTCAGCAAAGAATATGAAAGCGCCCTATGGCCGGCCCCACCATCAAATTCTGAGTGAGCGAACCAGTCGCTCCACTTGGGACTGCAGGCCTTGCGGCCTCCGGTCCAGGTGAGCATTACTTTGGATGTAAGAGAGGAGAATGAGACGACCATCCGCAATTCTGCTTCTTATAACGCTGTGGTGGATCATTACGTTCTTGATCCGCGATCTCCGGGCATACCCCTTTGTTCCTTACTTCACATCACACCTCCTGTATCTGGTAACCATTACGATCTCGATTGTGTCCGCAATCGCGCTCGGCGTCGTGGATAGAAAAAAGTTCTCTGGAACAAGTATGAATTCTGGGGGGGGGTATCTGACAATCATGTGTGCATATACCGCATCTACCACTACATGGATGGTGAGATAATCGAATTTCGTCGCGGACCGTAGGAGAGACAGAGGCCTGAAACTCAAGATTCCAGAAAGGCGACTGTTTCGATATGCGCCGTTTGCGGGAACATGTCATAGGGTGTCAGGCTCTTCAGGGTGAACCCGTGATCAAGCAAATGTCGGATGTCCCGCGCCTGCGTCGCCGGGTTGCATGAGATATAAACAACACGCGACGGCTTCAGTTCAGGGATAACCGACAGAAGCGCCGGATCGCAACCGGTGCGCGGCGGGTCGAGGATCAGTACGTCAACGCATTTTTCTTCGGCAAGGAACTTTTTCTTCAAGATTTCCCCTGCATCGCCGCGCAGGAAGGCCGCGTTCGTGAATCCGGCCTGGCGGTGGTTCACCCGGGCGCAATGGATCGCCTCGCCGTCCCATTCAATGCCGTAAACCTGCCGGGCATAAGGGGACAGAAAGAGAGAAAACAGACCGGAGCCGCAATAGCCGTCCACAACGGTTTCCCGTCCGTTGAGGGCGCACAACTTCAGGACCTCATCGACGAGAAGGGGCAGAAGTGATGTGTTTGCCTGGAAAAACCCCCGGTAAGGCGCCGTGATATTCATCCCTTTGACGGTTCGCTTGACGAATCGGGGTGTTCGGAAGTCCGTAACCACCTGGGCTTGTTCTCCCGCTGCATCAGCCGACCAGATGGTCTGCCTGTCCTGGGCTGCCTTGAGTTTGCCCGTTTCGAGATCCCGCCGGAAGGAATGAAGGGCTGCATTGATCGTTTCGTCCACAATTTCACAGCGATCAATATCAACGACGCGACTGTTTGAAACATCCATGAAGCCGATCACGGGGGGATCTTTCGGAGAGGCCCGGACATGATAATCGGCCTTGCCGCGATAATGAAAAATCCGGGGAGAGGGAATGACGGGGCTCAGCGGCGGCAGAGCCACTTTCGCAATCCGCACAAAAGCGTCGACCACCTGCTGTCCTTTGAGTTGCATCTGGTGTTCGTAATGGATATGCTGGTACTGACATCCGCCGCAGCGGGCATAATGAAGGCAGTGCGGTTCGATCCGGTAAGGGGAGGGCTTCAGCAGTTGTTCCAAACTGCCCCGGACAAACCTTTTTTTGACTTCTGTAATGCGGACAACTGCCTCATCGCCATCCACCGTGAACGGCACAAAAACGACCTGCTGATCGAAACGTCCCACGCCGTCGCCGCCGAAGGCCACACTGTCGATGCGCAATACGATCCGATCTCCCGTTTTCAATTTTTCCCTCCTGCATGGTTTCCCTGTGTCGATTCGAAGATAGTCTATTTGGCTTTCGACGTCCACCAAAACCATTTCCCTTTACAACCGCACGGAATATTGATAATGGTCGTGCCCGCTTAGACTCTGTGAGAGCTTTGCGTAGCCGATAAAAAATGGTTCGCGAGCGGCGAAGCCATTTTTCAAAGGCCTCTCTGTGAAGGAAGGACACGTTTTTGGACCACCCCCATGTGCATCGCCTGACGCATGACGGCAGGGAAATCATCCTCATCGGCACGGCTCATGTATCCAGGGACAGCGCCGAACTCGTCGAAAAGGTCATCGACGAAGAAAAACCCGACATGGTCTGTGTGGAACTCTGTCAGGCGCGCTTCGACGCCCTTAAACAGAAGGACAAGTGGCAGGAAACGGACATCGTCAAGGTCATCCGGGAGAACCGGACATCCCTGCTGCTGACGCAGCTCCTGATGGCTTCTTTTCAGCGCAAGATCGCCGAAAAATTCAACGTCAACCCCGGGGAGGAAATGCTCCGGGCCATCGCAAGAGCTGAAGCCACCGGGGCCAGGATCGTTCTGGCCGACCGGGAGATTCGCATCACGCTCATGAGAAGCTGGCGAATGATGCGGTGCTGGACCAAGATGAAGTTTCTAACGGAGATGATCCTTTCCCTGCTGATCAGTGAAGATATCACGGAAGAGGATATTGAAAAACTCAAGGAGCATGACGTGCTCGATCTGGCCCTCAAGACGGTGGGCGATAAATTGCCGGAAGTGAAGACCACCCTCATTGACGAGCGGGATCAATATCTCGCACACCGGATCGGCCACGCCGGCGGCAAGAAGATCGTGGCTGTCGTCGGCGCAGGTCACGTTCCCGGGATTCAGCAGCAGATCGGTCAGGAAATCGATCTCGATGCGATCAGCAGGATTCCACCTGCCGGCATCTGGGGAAAAATATTCGGATGGGGATTCCCTGGAGCAATTATCGCCCTGTTCGGCGCCGGCTTCTTTTATTCCGGCGGTCAGACCGGCATCAATATGTTGCTTTCCTGGTCGGCCATTACGGCCGCCTGCGCGTCCGTCGGCGCCATCCTCATGCTGGCGCATCCCCTCACGATCCTGGCCTCGGCCCTGTCGGCGCCCATCGCGACGCTGCATCCCCTGATCGCGACAGGATGGGTGGCCGGTCTCGTGGAGGCTTCTTTACGCAAGCCGCAGGTGAAGGATTTTTTAGCCCTGAAAGACGATATTGTCACCTTCAGAGGCTTTTTCCGGAACAAGATTACGCGATTGCTGATTCTCGTGGCCTTCGTGAATCTGACGACGTCCGTCGGGACCTTTGTGGCAATTCCGGTGATGATGAAGTATATATTTTAGGGTGGATTCTTGACGGGTACTGAAAAGAAAGCCATGCTCTGTCCGGGCTGCCGGAAGCTGATCAGCATCGATGAGCCGGCCTGTCCCTATTGCGGCCTGACCCGGCCGGGAACGCTGAAATGGCTGGCGCTTTTGAAACGGTTTTCCCCGGAGGCGATGAACGTCGTCAAGGTCATCATTTATACCAACTGTATTTTTTTCATCCTGTCGCTTTTTTTGAACCCGTCTGAAATGGGTTTCACCGCCAACCCGATGGGGCTGCTGGCCCCGTCCAATCGAAGTTTGTTCGCTCTGGGCGCGTCCGGGACGATTCCCGTCGCTCAATACGGCCGCTGGTGGACGCTTGTCTCGGCTTCTTTCCTGCACGGCGGGATTCTGCACATATTTTTCAATATGGCGGCGCTCTCCCAGTTGGGACCTTTCGTTATCCAGGAATTCGGCGCGAACCGCTTTATCGTGATTTACATCGCGGCCGGCGTCGCGGGGTTTTTCCTGTCCTTAACTGCCGGCGTACCCTTCACGATCGGCGCTTCCGCAAGTATCTGCGGGCTCATCGGCGCCATCCTCTACTACGGCAAAAGCCAGGGGGGCTTCTACGGGCAGGCTATCTACAAACAGGCGATGGGCTGGATCGTAGGGCTTGTCATCTTCGGCCTGCTGATACCGGGGATCAACAACTGGGCCCACGGCGGCGGCGTGCTGGCCGGGTTGCTGCTGGGGTTTTCGCTGGGTTATCAGGACCGGCGCCCGGAGACGGTGCTGCATCAGTTTCTGGGCTGGGCCTGCATCCTCCTGACGATAGCCATCCTGTTATGGGCCATTATCGGCGCTCTTTCGTACGTTATCCTTTGACGACTGCGTAAAAAGTCCGGATGCTGCGTTGCGCTGCATCCTTCGTCGTTGCGGCGTACGACAAAGTACGCCTCTTTTGGATGGGGACACGACTCTGTCATGTCCCCATGCGCCTTGCCTGCGGAGCTTTTTACGCAGCCGTTATCCTTATAGAAAGTCTTGCCATTTCGATCTGTGATGCAAGCTGAAGCCTGCGGCTACTTGGAACAATTCAGGATTCCATCCGCAGCAGCAATCCCTTGAGATACATGCCTTCCGGATGGGCCAAAAGCACGGGGTGATCGCCGCCGCCGCCGAGCCTCGCAATCGTCTGCGCCGTTCTGGTCGCATCGCGGGCGGCGCCGAGGACGATTTTTTCAAAAAGCGCCTCGTCGATGTAATTGGAACAGGAAAAGGTGGCCAGCAGGCCGCCCTCCCGCAGGCGCCGGATCGCCTGCAGATTGATGTCCTTATAGCCCCGGGACGCCCGCAGAACATCTTTTCCGGACTTGGCAAAGGCCGGCGGGTCCAGAATGATCAGATCAAAGGAATCTTCCGTTTTCCGGAGATATTGAAAAACGTCTGCCTGAATGACGGGGTACGCTTCCGGCGAGAAACCGTTTAGCGCCAGGTTGCGTCTGGCCATGTCATTGGCCGATGCGGATGTCTCCACGGAAACGACCTTGCCTGCGCCGCCCCGGACGCAATAAACGGAAAAACCCCCGGTATAGGAAAAACAGTTCAGCACCGCAGCCCCCCGACAGAGGTCGCCCATGCGGTTCCGATTGTCCCGCTGATCGAGGAAAAACCCCGTTTTCTGTCCTGCAATCATATCCACCTCAAAACGCAGGTGGTTCTCCGTGATCATCAGCGGCGCCGCAGGCAGACCACCCATCGCCGGACCGATCCGGTCTTCCAGGCCCTCGCGTTGCCGGGCGCTGCCTTCGCTGCGCTCGTAAATTCGCGCCGGTTGACAGATCCGCCGGAGCTGATCCAGGATGGCGACCCTGTGTTTCTCAATCCCCGCCGTGGCGATGGACATAACGAGATCCTCTCCATACCGGTCGACGATCAGACCCGGCAGCCCGTCTCCCTCGGCATTGATCAGGCGACAGGCGGTTGTGCCGGGCGGGACAATCTGCTGCCGCAGCGCCGCCGCCGACCGGATGCGCCGCTCCCAGAAGGATTCGTCCACAGGCGCATCGACATGGCGGGTCAGCACCCGGAACCGGATATCGGACCGATCATTGAAAAAACCCAAAGCAAGGGCTTCACCGTCGTGACTGACGGCAACCACAATGTCGCCGGGGCACGGGCTTCCCGTCACGGAAGCCACGGCGCCGGAGAAGATCCACGGATGGCCGTGACGGATGGACCGGTCTCTGCCGGGCTTGAGGATGATGCGGGGAAGGCTCTGGTTCATGACCGCTTACCTATCGACAGCAGCGATAAAATGCAAGCCTTATCCATATCTGCCCGCAGGAATACAGGTGGGCTGTCTTTCCACTGTTGATTTCCAGCGGAAATCGTGATACAAAATAACCCTATTTGAATGGTCCTCCGGCAGAAGTTCCAGACCTGCTGGTGCGATGAAAGGGTATTTCGACCCGATCATGAGGCCCTTGATATATAAGTAAAAAGCGGGATTTTCGTTCAAAACGTCTTGTCAGTTCATCTTGAAACCATGTAAAACGGACATCACAGGGGGGATTTTATGGCACAGTTCAAAGAAACATCGATGGGGGCGATCTTTCAAAACAGGGTCCAGCAGTATGGCGATAAGACGCTGGTCATTTTCAAAAACAAGGCAGGTGCCTGGGATGAGATCTCGTGGAACAGGCTCAATGGGATGGTCCGGGACCTCGGATTGTTCTTGATCAACAGAGGGATTCAACCCGGTGACAAGGTGGCGCTCTTCTCACCGAACCGGTACGAATGGTGGGTGGCGGACCTTGCCATCATTTCTGTGGGCGCCGTCAATGTCCCGATTTATGCGACGAACTCGGCCGAGGAATCTCGTTACATCCTTGACAATTCGGACTCGAAGAAGTGCTTCGCGGGGACGAAGGAACATATGAACAAGATCATCGAGGCCAGGGGAAAGCTTCCGACCCTCGATGACATCATCATTTTTGACGACATCGATAACCCGCCGGCCGGCGTGATCACGCTGAAGAAGGCTTTGGAGGAGGGCAGGGCTGCCGCCAATAAGGATGAGTTTGACAAGCGGCTCACCCCGATCAATATCGAAGACACGGCGACCATCATCTACACCTCAGGGACCACGGGAAACCCCAAGGGCGTCATGCTCACGCACAAGAACTTCGTCTCCAATGTGAACCAGGCCCATGCGATCGACCCGGATTTTCTCTCCACGGATCATACCTTTCTGTCCTTCCTGCCGCTGGCTCACTCTCTGGAAAGGACCTGCGGCTATTACATTCCGATCTTTCTCGGCCACAAGGTGGCCTTTGCCGAAAGCGCGGAAAAGCTCCTGGCGAATTTCGGGGAAATCAGGCCCACCTTCCTCGTGAGCGTGCCGCGCATTTATGAGAAAATCCACTCGGGCATCATCGCCAAGGTCGCGACCGCGCCTCCCGTCAAGAAGGCCCTGTTCGGCTGGGCCATGGGTGTTGCAAAAGAGAACCTCCCATACGTGTGCAATAACAGGCAACGCAGCGGCCTGTTTGCGTTCAAATACAATCTGGCCGACAAGATCATCTTCTCCAAACTCCGTGCAACGCTGGGTATGGATAAACTCGTTGCCGCCATCTCCGGCGGCGGGCCCCTGTCGGTATCCGACGCGGAATTTTTCCTCGGCATGGGCATCACGGTTCTCGAGGGGTTCGGTCTGACCGAGACGACGCCCATCACCAATGCGAACCGGCCCAAGTGGATTAAACCCGGAACCGTCGGCCCTCCCGTGAAGGATACGGAAATCAAGATCGGCGAAGACGGAGAGGTGCTTATCAAGGGCCCGCAGGTCATGAAGGGCTACTACAAGAACGAGGCCGCAACGAAGGAAGCCTTCACTCAAGACGGCTTCTTCCGCACGGGAGACATCGGAGAAATCGACCGGGACGGCTACCTGAAGATCACGGGCCGGATCAAGGACATCATCGTGACCTCCGGCGGCAAGAACATCTCGCCGCAGAACCTCGAAAACGCCCTTTTGACGTCTGCTTTTATCGAGCAGGCGGCGCTCATCGGCGACAACCGGAAGTATCTTTCCGCGCTCATCGTGCCGGCCTTCGCGACGCTGGAGACTTGGGCAAAAGAGAAGAAAATTACTTTTTCGAACCGCCAGGACCTCATTAAAAACCCGGAGGTGAACAAGCTCTTTGAGCAGGAGATGGAGGCGCAGCTCAAAGACTTCGGCAAGGTCGAACAGATCCGGAAGTTTGCCCTGCTTGAAACGGAATGGTCCCAGGATACCGGCGAGATGACGCCCACCATGAAGCTCAAGCGGAAGGTGATCCGGCAAAAGTACGAAAAAGAGATTGAAGCACTCTATCCGCCGGAGTAACCGGCTGTTTCGCCGGCTGCGCGCCGGAGAGGCCATTTCGCATTACAAGGAGGCAATACGGCTCGAACCGGAATATTTCAACGCCCATAAAAACCTGGGGCCGGCGCGGGCCTCCCGCCATGACGGTTTGCCGTCACAAAGCGGGGATGAAAGCAGGTCAGGCGAGACGCCTGAACTGCTGGCTGGACAGCCGTCCCGGCTGTCCAGAGAGGTATTTTCAGATGAAAATTCTACGAGCAGCTATAGGGGGATAGCCGATAACTCCTAAAAAAGGTAAACGGTTTTTATCTGGAAGAAATGTCCTTTTGGTGAGTTTTCGGAATAGATATCGTTAAGATAGGTGAAAGTGACGCCGATCTTGGAGAAGCGGTAATAAATATCCGCGCCCAGGGAGAATGCTTCCCTGGCGCTGTTGTTTACTTTCGTTCCGTTTTGTTCTCTGTCTTTGCTTATCGTCCAGTTGACCGACGGTCCTATTTTTAATCTGTCCGTCAGATTGTATCCCAAAAGGAACTGTAGCTGGATCTCATCTCCCGGCGAGACATCGGTTTGGTTGTTTTTTAACCGGAAGAAATATTTTGCGACGGCATCAACGCTGAAATCACCCAGCGCTTTATAAAGGAAAACCATTGCCTTAATATCGTACTGGTTTGAGCCGATATTTACGGATTTTGCGGAATTGTATTCACCCGTCGGAAATTTTACGAACAGCATCGGAAGGATATCGGCCTGTTTGAACGGAAGGAAATGTCCGGCGCCGAGATGGATGTCTCCCAGTCCCGATGAATCCTGACTGAGAGAGCGGATATTTGTATATCCCGCAGGCACCATGGCCGTCAAGACCCAATCAGGCGAATAGTAGCAAAGGCGGAGCAATTCATCGGCTTTAAACAGGCCGTAATCCTTTTTCTTGACGTCGCCCCTGGCGTCCGTTGTCTCATCAGCGACATAGACAGAAGAATATGTAAGAAAATAGAGACCTTTTTTTGCGCGGACGCCGTCATAGAAGTTTACGGCGAAGGCGCTGTTGGATGTCATGATGAGTAAGGTTAAGATTGAGATAAAGACTGAAATCAGCTTGGTCATTGTAAACCTCCAAATAAAAGATGGTTTACAATTATACAAAAAAAGCATCTCATGCAAGAAAAAAAAAGAATAAACCCATTTTTCTGCGCGTAATCACTCTGATTGAACGGATTTCGTCGTTTATCCCCGGGACGTGGCGCTACTTGAATAAATCGGCATGGGCGCCGGTCCGTTCAAAAATGATTCTGGGTTCATCGATCCGATAAATCAACAGCCAGTCCGGCCCAATATGGCATTCCAGCCGGTCCCTGAAATTGCCGACCAGTGAATGATCCCGGTATTTTCGATCAAGGGGTTTTTCTTCGACAAGATCCCGCATGACGGCCTTGATATGGTCAGGACTGCAACCGCGCTTCACCATCAACTTCAGGTCTTTTTGAAAACGGTTTGTGTAAACAGGCGTCCGCATCAGACACGCAGCTTTCTGAACATGTCATCCGCGTCTTCACATTCTGTAAGGCCCTTTCCGGCTTCACTGTCCTTGAACGTCCTGAGGGTTTCTTCATTGGGGATTTCGACAGGGAAGGGCAGGCCCCGCCTCAATTTCACCTGTTTGAAAAAGATATTGATTGCCTCAGTGGTGGACATGCCCAAAGTCTTCAGAATGTTCTCGACTTCAGTTTTCAGCCCCTGCTCCGTCCGGGCGTTTATCATTGCCGTTCTTGCCATCGGGTCACCTCAAATCATTTTGCGAGCATTGTATGACAAATGAAACACAAAAACAAGAAATTTATATAAGCACTATTTCTGCAAGGCCTCTATGTCTGCCCGGAAAAAAGTGCTGGCAATTTTCGTCCGGATTGTTTACAAGCACAACCGACAAAAATCATCAGGGCAGCCGCAGGTTTCAGATTGCGTATAAGCGCATCCGCAGCAATAACAGGCATTTGCACGCCTCAGTCATAAAAAGGAGTACAAGCTATGAATGAACAGAACCGAACCTTTCGGGGGGCTTCCCGATACGTCCTCGATGACGAGCTGGCAAAAATCGTCAATGTTTCCATGGCACTGGAGATGCCGCTGCTGCTCAAGGGAGAGCCCGGGACGGGCAAGACCATGCTGGCCCATGCCATCGCCGAGAGTCTCAGGATGCCGCTCATCGTGCTGAATGTCAAATCCAGCATGAAGCTCGTGGACGCCCTGTACCAGTACGACACGCTGACCCGCCTTAACGACAGCCGTTTCGGGGACTCCAGTCGCAACGTAAGCAACATCGAGGAATACATCCGCATGGGCAAGATCGGGCAGGCCTTTGTTTCAGACGTGCGGACGGTTCTGCTGATCGACGAGATTGACAAGGCCGACAGCGACTTCCAGGACGACATGCTGGACGTGCTGGATCAGATGCAGTTCGACATTATGGAAATCGACAAGACGATCACCGCACGGAATCGGCCCGTAATCGTCATCACCTCCAACGCCAAGAAAGACCTGTCAGATCCGTTTCTGGGCCGCTGCAATTTTCATCACATCGCCTTTCCCGATCCCGGCATGATGCGGCTCATCCTGGACGTGCATTATCCCAATCTCGGTCAGGGACTGGCCGACGGCTGCATCGAGGCCTTTTACCGCCTGCGCGAGCTGCGCGGCATCGAGAAGAAACCGGCCACGCGGGAGCTCATCAATTGGGTGCGGGCGCTCAAGGCCGATCCGGACTTCCAGGTGAAATCCCTTGCGCGCGGCAACCTGCCCTATCTGGGCATCCTGTTCAAGAAAAGCGCCGATCTCAACGCGGCCGCCCAGCAGATATCGCGACGATAACGGGTAAAACAGGTAAAACAGGGAAAAGAGGGAAAAGAGGGAAAAGAGGGGGTGGGGCTGCACCCCTATTTTCGAAAGAATACCCCTTTTCGTCATTCTAAGCGGAAGCGAAGAATCTGCTGTACCTGAGATTCTTCATCGCAAGGCTTCTCAGAATGACAACATGCGCAAATATTCAAAGCGCTTGGATCGCTGATTCGTGAGGTTTTCGTGTTTGTTGATTTTTTTTATACGCTGCGCGAGCGGGGCATTCCCGTCACGCCGACGTCCTTTCTCAAGCTGCAGCGGGCGCTGAGCCTGGGCGTTATCGGCTCGATCGAGGATTTCTACATGGCCGCGCGCGCGATCCTCGTCAAGAGCGAGCGCTACTTCGACGCCTACGATCAGGTCTTCGCGCATTTTTTCCGAGGCGTGACGCTTGCGGAGCCAGAGGAAATCGAACTGACGGAAATGGCCCGGGCGCTGCTTGAGGAATGGCTTAAAAATCCGGCTCAAATCGCCGAGGCCCTCGGGCTGGACCCGGAAAAACTTGCGAAACTCACACCCGAAGAGCTGATTCAGTACTTCCTGGACCGCCTCAAGGAGCAGACCGAGGCGCATCACGGCGGCAACCGCTGGATCGGCACACGCGGGACGTCTCCCGTGGGGCATTCGGGCAACCATCCCGGCGGCATGCGCGTTGGCGGTCAATCCCGGAACAAGTCGGCAGTCAAGGTGGCCATGGAGCGACGCTACCGGGACTATGCGCAGGACGGGCCGCTCACGGAATTTCAGATGGGAGAGGCCCTCAAAAGGCTGCGCCGCATGATTCCGGCCGGCCCGAAGGACAGGGTCAACGTGGACAAGACGATCTACGAGACCATGAAGAACGCCGGGGAAATCGAGATTGTCTTTGACCGCCGCCTGGCCGACCGCCTCAAGATCATCCTCATGATCGACAACGGCGGCTGGTCCATGGATCCCTATATCGGGATGGTGCAGACGCTGTTCAACTACGCGCGCTCGCAGTTCAAGGATCTCAAGATATACTACTTCCACAACACGATTTACAGCCGGGTCTGGTCGGATCCGCAGCGACGGTTCAAACCGGAGCCCATCGACGACTTCCTGCGCCGGGACCCCGAAACGCGGCTCATCATTGTGGGGGATGCGAGCATGGCGCCCTATGAGCTCATGCACGCGGGCGGCTCCATCTACATCGAGCAGAAGGAATCCAGGGCCAGCGCGCACCGCCTGCAGTTTCTGGCTGGAACATTCCTTCACGCCGTCTGGCTAAATCCCATGCGCGAGGACGAATGGGGCCATACGTGGACCATCGAGGCCATCCGCCAGATCTTCCCGATGTTCGAACTCACGCTCGACGGCTTGGAAAAGGCCGTTCAGCGCCTCATGGTAAAACACTGACGATGCCAGACCTTTGGAAAATGGATTCGCCGCCGCTCAAAAATCTTTTCCGCTAAGATGACGGCCAGACGTAATCATGATTCATGACAAGCCGTTAACGTAATCTCTGGAAAGGCGGAAAATATTTGATTCGCCGCTCGCGAACCATTTTCCAGCGGTTATGCAAAGTTCTCGATGCATGCATTATCAAAATCAGATCATTTTTTAATTAACCGAATTTCAAAGAGTTTCGGCCAGAGTTTGCCCGTCACGAAAAGCCGGTCTCCGCGCTCGTCGTAGGCTATTCCGTTGAGGACGTCAATGAACCCTGCCGGTTCAAGTTGCTGCGACAATCCACCCAGATCGATCCATCCCGTCACCTGTCCGGTGTCCGGTGAGATCCGGGCGATGATATCGGTTTGCCAGATATTGGCGAAAATCTCTCCCTTCACAAATTCCAGTTCATTGAGATGGCCCACCGGCCGCCCCTGATCCTTCACGGTCATCTGTTTGACCATCTCGAAGGTTTTGGCGTCGAGCCAGCGCAAAGTCGCCGAGCCGTCGCTCAGGATCAGGCGGCTGCCGTCGCAGGTCAGGCCCCATCCCTCCGTCGGGTAGTTGAAAGAGCCGAACGGCCGCAGATCCAGGTCATAGATGAAACCGATCTTCGACTGATAGGTCAATTGAATCAAACGGCTGCCGCAGAAGGCGACCCCTTCTCCGAAATATTGGTCCGGCAGATCGTGGCGTTTCAGAACTTTCCCCGTTTCCAGCTCTACTTGCCGCAGAGATGAGAAACCGTGCAGACCCGTGCCCTCGTAGAGCCGGCCGTCGTGAAAGATGAGCCCCTGTGTGAAGGCGCCCGGATCGTGCGGATGGGTATTGACGATCCGGTAGCCGTAAACCGGGGTCGCGGATCGATCAGGATTGATAGGCCCTTTGGCCGGCGCCTCGGCGAAACTCAGGAAGATCCACGCCGCAATGAGCGGCAACAGCAAACAAACGATTCTGATTTGATTATTTTTCCTTATCCGGCTCCCAATTTCTCTCTGAGACCTTTAATAATGAGCATCCGGGCAAACGTAGTCGGCGGCAGTCCTTCCCGATGGGCAACCTCTTTCAACTTATTGGAAATCTTGGGTTCCAACCGTAGAGAAAGAACATCTTTCCTGGCGCGGGCAAAAACGATATTTCCTGCTTCCTCGAAATCATCCAGATAATCCGTCGAATCCTGCATATCCCAGAATTCCCGTTCCTCTTTAAGATTTTTAAATTTGGGAGTCTTCATCACTTTTTTCTCCGATAAAATTTCTTTTCCCTGTCGGTCATATTCCTGGCTGTAATGATTCTCGTTTTTCGGTCGGCAATGATCAGCACCACAAGCAGGAAACGCCCGGTGTTTGTCTTCCCGTAGGCCAAATAACGATTTTCCTTTCCACGCATGATCCGCGGCGAGACAGAATCATTGAACAAAACCTCTTCAACTTCTTCGGGCGACACCGCATGCCGTGAGATATGCTCGGCCGTGTCTTCGTCCCAGGTGATATTTTCGATTCTCATCTGTTCTCCATCGGTGATGATGTAATACAAGTCTAACCCACACGAACCATTCTGTCAAGGAGAAAATGGAATAAAAAAAGCCCCGGGGAAGATCCCCGGGGCTTTCGGGAGTTGCGCGAATTGCGGCCGTTGCCGTTTTAGAAGCTCAGGGTCAGTTTGTGCATGAGCAGGTAGTTGTTCTCTGTCTTGAAGTTAGCGTTTGTTCCCTTGAAATAGTCGCCCGTGAACAGATAGGCGCCGCCGATCATGTACTCAAGGTTGTCAAACAGTTTGTATTTCAATGTCAAATCGACTTCCGTCCCATAGACATCGCTGGTGTATTCAACGCCGCCCGGCCTGGGTTTCTTGTCCGCATAAGCGTACGTCACGCTCATCATGATGTCGGCCTGCTTGACGGGCTTGAACCCGGCGTAGATCTGATAGAAAAAGGTGTTGTCCATATAGGTCGAGATGTTGTTGTATCCACCGGTCCAGGGATTGTTGCCGGTCGCATTGCCGCCGAAATTGCCGACCCATGTGGTGTACTCGCCGCTCCAGAGCATCAGGCAGGGATTGAAGGCGTCGCCTGCGAGCAATGCGGGCATCATGCTGCCTTCGACCTTGTCGGTTGTGGTCCAGTCGTCGCCGCTGATGTAGATGAACATACCGCCGACATATGCCGGGCCTAAATCGGCCTTGGCATGGAGGTAAAGGGCCATGGCCGAGGCGGTGATATTAGTCGCTCCCGTGGGAACAACATCATATTTCACCAGATCGCCAGTCCCGTAGGCGGCCTCCGCCTCGAAATAGACCGGGCCGAACTTTAACTTTGTGTAGGGATTGAAGATGAGGAACTTTGTGGCCGAGCCGTTAACGATGCGATTCGCATTGCTGTCGGCGTACTGGATGATCATTCCCGCTTCGCCCGCGCCGAATTTGTAAATGGCGCCGAGGTCGTAGATGTTGTTGTCGGCGCCGCTGGCGGTGCCTGCACCCGTGTTGTTATCGACGGTCTTTTCAATGGCAGCAACCATCGTCAGCGGACCGACCGGGACAAAGTACTTGATACCGGGACGCGTAATCCAGGTATCGAGGAACATCGTGCCGAAGGCGACGAAGTTCTGATAGCCGATGTTGAACCGGCCGATCTTCGTCGTGAAATCGAGATAGGCGCGCTCGAATTCAATATTTTCCTGGACTTTCTTGCCGGCAAAACCCTGGCTGGAGCGGTTTGTCACGTCATAGGAGTTGCTGGCCCTCCAGGCCGTAGTTGAGGTTCCTTCTCCCCATTTCTTCTCAAGGGCGTCAAAGCGCGTGACCAATGACAGCCCCTCTGCGACCTTGAATTCGGTCTGGATCCTGAGGCGCTGATAATAGAGCGCCTGCGCAGTCTTAACCTCTCCCAAACCGTTGTTATCAGCGTAAATGCCGGTGAGATAATACTGGCCGCTGAACTTTACGTCTGCCGCCGAGGCGGACATCGCAAAGCCTGCGACGAGCCCCAGGGCAAGCAGTACAATCCAAAACTTCTTCATAATTTCCTCCTGAAATTTTGTCTGGTTGAATTTTACGATCCCCAAGCTGCCACGGGCATGGCATTTCGAAGATCATCCTGAATCGCATTTTTTGCACAAACCTCTGAAATATTTACCTTTGCTTCCCGACTTTTGCCTTTTTCGCGCATCCCCCCTTTCAAAAGCGATTGGACGCTAACATCGGTTATCCGGCTTGTCAAGCATTTTTTTCGACATTTTCGTCGACGTTCGACGGTTTTGTCGTCTGCATTTATCCAAGCAAGGCATGTGCCACGGAAATATACAGGGATATGGGGATTCGATCCCAATTTCTGTGAAATCAGGTCATGTCACCATATTTCCCTTTTCCCCGGCGATATTTAGTCATGTCCCCACATTCTCCGTCCGGAAATATTTGGGGACACAACTGCGTCACGTCCCCTCATTTCCATGCAAAATATTTCTTGACAGCGGTCGAATATTGAGATATTGCGAGCCGCTATCGTCTTGACCAAAGGTCATATCCCGACGGTTATCCGTCAATGAAGTCCGGATTCAGGCCCACCCGAGGCGCTCTGAGCATCCAAAACCCCCGGTAGCCGTTTGTAATATCTTTAAGGAGTGTTTTACAATCCGCAGCAGAAATCAAGGGTAAAAAATCAATAAGAAATCTTAAAGCAGAAAAGGGAGGTAAAGAAGAACATGGCAGAAGAAAAAACTCAGTTGAAGGATGTTTATCCAATCCCGGAAAAAATCGAGAAAATGGCCTACATCAGCGGCCGAGCGGCCTATGACAAGCTCTGGAAACGTTCGATCGAGCAGCCCGACGCGTTCTGGGGCGAAATCGCCGGCGAGTACGTGGAGTGGTTCAAGAAATGGGACAAGGTCGAGGAGTACAATTTCGACATCCGCAAGGGCCCCATCTATTTAAAGTATTTCCAAGGCGGGAAGCTCAATGTGTCTTACAACTGCCTGGACAAGCACTTAAAGACGCGGGGTGACAAGGTCGCCATCCAGTGGGAAGGCAATGAACCCGGCGAAGACCGGGCGCTGACCTACAAGCAGATGCATGCGGAAGTCTGCAAATTCGCCAATGTGCTCAAGGCCCAGGGCATCAAGAAGGGCGACCGGGTTCAGATCTACCTGCCCATGATTCCCGAGCTCGCCATCTCCATGCTGGCCTGCACGCGCATCGGCGCCATTCACAGCATCGTCTTCGGCGGGTTCAGCTCCGATTCGCTGCGCGATCGCATCGATGACAGCAAATCAAAGCTGCTGGTCACCTGCGACGGGACGTTCCGCGGCGCCAAGGCTATTCCCCAGAAGGACAATGCCGACGCCGCCGTCAAGGGATTCGATTTCGTCGAAAAGATGATCGTCGTGCAGCGCGTGGGCGACAAGGTCAAATGCCAGTGGGATGCCAAGCGGGATCTCTGGTGGCATGAGGAAATGGCAAAGGTCAGCGCCGTTTGCGAACCCGAATGGATGGACGCCGAAGATCCGCTGTTCATTCTGTACACCTCCGGCTCCACGGGAAAGCCCAAGGGCGTCATGCACACCACGGGCGGCTACCTTGTTTTTATCGCCTACACCCACAAAATGATCTTCGATTACAAAGAGCATGAAGTTTACTGGTGCACCGCCGACATCGGCTGGGTCACAGGCCACAGCTACATCGTTTACGCGCCGCTGTGCAACGGCGCCACGTCGGTCATGTTCGAGGGCGTGCCCAACTATCCCGATGTGAGCCGTTTCTGGAAGGTCGTCGAGAAATATAAGGTCAACATCTTCTACACGGCCCCCACGGCCATCCGCGCCATCGCCAAGGAAGGCAACGAGTGGGTCAAGAAGGCCGACATCTCCTCGCTGAGAATCCTCGGCACGGTCGGCGAGCCCATCAATCCCGAAGCGTGGAACTGGTACTACAACGTCATCGGCCGCGGCGAATGCCCCATCGTGGACACCTGGTGGCAAACCGAAACGGGCGGCATCCTGATCACGCCGCTGCCCGGCGCCATTCCCGTGAAGCCCGGCATGGCCACGCTACCCTTCATGGGCGTCTGGCCGGCCCTGCTTACCGATGAGGCCCAGGAGATCACAGAAACCGTCGCCAGCGGTGCGCTTGTCATCAAGAAACCCTGGCCCGGCCTCATGCGCGGTGTCTATGGCGATCCCAAGCGCTTCCAGGAAACCTATTTCGAGCAGTTTCCGGGCTATTACACGGCCGGCGACGGCGCACGCAGGGACAAAGACGGCTACTACCAGATCACGGGCCGCATCGACGACGTCATCAACGTGTCCGGTCACCGCATGGGCACGGCGGAAGTCGAGAGCGCCCTGGTCGCGCATCCGAAAGTGGCCGAGGCCGCCGTGGTCGGTTATCCCCATGACATCAAGGGACAGTCGATCTATGCCTATGTGACGCTAAAATCCGGCGTCGCGAAATCCGAAGAGCTCAAGAAGGAACTCGTCGCCCATGTCCGCACGCTGATCGGTCCAATCGCCACCCCGGAAAAACTTCAGTGGGCCGACGGTCTGCCCAAGACGCGCAGCGGCAAGATCATGCGCCGGATCCTAAAGAGAGTTGCAGCGAACGATGTGTCCAAGGAATCGCTCGGCGACATTTCCACGCTGGCCGATCCGTCCGTGGTCGAAGATATCGTCAAGAACAGAGTGTAATAGTGTAATAAAGAATCACCCCCACCCGAACCCTCCCCCGTCAAGGGGGAGGGAACATTATTGTTTCCCTTCCCAATGGCGGGATGGGCAGCAGATAAAATTTCCCCTCCCCCGGCGGGAGGGGATTTAAGGGGAGGGGGACACATAAATGAACACTAAAACACTGGATGCATAAGCGAGATTTGCATTCGGGAAGGAGGAAGACGTGAATATTGTTGCATGTGTAAAACAGGTTCCGGATACGGAAGCCCAGATCAAGGTGAAAGGCGACGGATCGGGAATCGAAGAGGGCGGCATCAAGTGGGTCATGAATCCTTATGACGAGTATGGTGTGGAAGAGGCCCTGAGGCTCAAGGAAAAATTCGGCGGCGAGGTCACCATCGTGTGTGTCGGCCCGGCCCGGTCCATGGAAACGATCCGGACGGCCCTCGCAATGGGCGCGGAGAAAGGCATCCAGATTGATGACCCGGCCCTTTACAACGCCGACGCCTATGCCACGGCAACCGCCTTGGCGGCGGCCATCAAAAGCGCTCCCTATGACATCGTGTTCTGCGGCCAGCGCGCCATTGACGATGACTCCGGTCAGGTCGGTTCCATCTTGGCGGAACTGCTGGGCATTCCCAGCGTGACGTTCGCCACGAAACTCGAAATCGACGGCGCCAAGGTCAAAGCCGTACGCCCCATCGAAGGCGCGCAGCTCGTGATCGAAACATCTTTACCCTGCGTGATTACGGCCACCAAGGGCCTCAATGAACCCCGCTACGCGTCACTGCCCGGGATCATGAAGGCCAAGAAGAAGCCCGTTGATGTGAAAAATGCCGCCGCGCTGGGCGTCGCCGCCGAGTCGAAGTCCAAAGTCGCAAAGTTCGCACCGCCGCCGGCCAGACCCCCTGGAAAGATTATCTGTGCGGATGACACCCCGGAAGGCAAGGCCGCCGAGCTGGCCAAGCTGCTGAGGGAAGAGGCGAAGGTCATTTAATCATCACAAATACAGAAAATCACGGAGGAAATGAGATATGGCAAAAGGTGTATGGATAGTTGCAGAACACAGAGACGGCGCCCTGCGCAAGGTCAGCTTCGAGCTGGCCAGCACGGCCCGCAAGCTGGCCGACCAGCTGGGCGAGGAAGTCGGCGCCGTCCTGTGCGGCAGCGGGATTGAAGCCCTGGCCGCCGAGCTTGGAAAGTATGGTGTGGATAAAGTATTCGTGGCCGACTCTCCGGCCCTTGAACCCTACACGACGGATGCTCACGCGACGGCCGTCGCCAAGGTCGTGAAGGAAAACGATCCTTCGATCCTGCTGGTAGGCGCGTCCGCGCAGGGCAAGGACCTGTCCGCCGCGCTTGTGGGCAAGCTGGCCACGGGAATGGCCACGGACTGCACGGATGTCAAGATAGCCGACGGGAAGCTCCTGGCCATCCGGCCCATGTACGCCGGCAAGTGCTTCGGCGAGGTGGTCGTTTCGGGAACGCCCCAGATGGCGTCGCTGCGGCCCAACGTGTTTACGATCGCGGAGAATGCCAAGGCTGCCGCAATTGTGAAGTTCGATGCGGGTCTCGGCGAACCGAAGACGAAGGTCCTAGAAATCCAGAAGGAAGCAGCAGGCAAGATCGACGTGGCGGAAGCCAACGTGATCGTGTCCGGTGGCCGCGGCATGAAGGGCCCCGAGGGATTTGTCATCCTCGAAGAGCTGGCGGCCGTTCTGGGTTCTGCGGTCGGCGCTTCGAGAGCGGCGGTCGATGCGGGATGGCGCGTGCAGGCCGATCAGGTCGGTCAGACGGGAAAGGTCGTTTCCCCGAACCTCTATATCGCCTGCGGTATTTCGGGCGCCATTCAGCATTTGGCCGGGATGAGTTCTTCGAAATATATCGTCGCCATTAACAAGGATGCGGAAGCGCCGATCTTCGCGAAAGCGGACTACGGCGTCGTGGATGACCTCTTCAAGGTCGTCCCCGCGTTTACGGGCGAAGTCAAGAAGCTGCTCGCGTAAAAGGGCGGTTGGAAAACGGGGGGGCAGATCATCGCCCCCCGTTTTTTGATGAACTCGTTAATAGTTGAAAAGTTGGCCGAATGCGACGGCTGCGTAAAAAGCGCGCAGGCAAGGCGCGTGAATCCTGAGGAGTGAGGCGTACTCAGGCGTACGCCGCAACGACGAAGGATGAAGCGCAACGCAGCATCCGGGCTTTTTACGCAGCCGTCTTTTTTAGGGAGGCGTTATGAAACTGTCGGAATTTTCGAGTGGTCATGAAGGGAGGGAGGTCTTCTGGAATGCCCAGAGTTTTGAAGTGCTGCTTTTCCTGTTCACGGGGGCGGCGATGGCTATTTTTGCCTACGGCGTCTACCGGCGCTGGCAGATGTGGACCGCCGTGGGCAAGCCAGATATCCGGTGGGACAACATGGGCGAGCGCATCAAGCTGCTGCTCAGGGACGGCCTGTTGCAGATCAAGACCTTCAAGGACATTTATCCCGGCATCATGCACGGGCTGATCTTCTTCGGCTTTGTGGTGCTGATCTTCGGCGCGGCCTTTGACGCCACGGAGTTTCACGTCGCGGAACCCCTGGGCATCCCGTTTCTGACCGGCAAATTTTACCTGTTCTTTTCATTTCTCATGGATCTGTTCGGACTGGCGGTACTGATTGGAACGTTCATGGCGATTGATCGGCGGTACCTGAGCAAGCCGGATCGTCTGGGTTACAAGGGCGTGTCCGACAGCACGGCGGACGACGCCATTGTCCTGTTGCTTCTGGCGGCGATCATCATCACGGGATTCATCATCGAGGCGCTCCGGATCAGCGTCACCTGGCAGCAGACCCCCTGGGAGGTCTGGTCGTTTGTGGGCTGGGCGCTGGCCAAAGCCTTCACCGGGATGAATCCCGAATCGGCCAAAGCCATGCATCAGTTCACCTGGTGGATACACACCTTCCTGGCCTTGGGATTTATCGCCTATATCCCCTATTCGAGGCTGATGCACATCATCACGACGCCGGCCAACCACTTCATGCAGAACATGAAACCGGTCGGGCAGATCGAACCGATCCGGGATTTTGAAAATGCTGAATCGTTCGGCGTCGGGACCCTCGACGAGTTCACATGGAAGCAGATATTCGACGCCGACGCCTGCACGCGCTGCGGCAGGTGCCAGGACGGCTGTCCGGCCTACCTGACCGGCAAGCCGCTGTCCCCGAAGAAGCTTGTTCAGGATCTGAAAACCTACTGGCTCGAAAAGGCGCCCGCGGCAGTGGAAGCCAAAAAGGCCGCAGGCGAGATATTCAACATCAAGGCATTGGCCCCCGTGGACAACTGCGTCAAGATGATCGAAGATAAATTCCTGGGCGAAAAGACGGGCGAGGTGGCGGAAAAGGCGCTGGTCGGCGAGGCTGTCAGCCTCGATGAACTCTGGGCCTGCACGAACTGCATGTACTGCATGGAAAACTGTTCGAGCTCGATCGAGCATGTGCCCAAGATCGTCAGCATGCGGCAGTACAAGGTCCTGACGGAAGCGGATTTCGCGCCGGAGCTCCAGCTGGCGTACCGCAACATGGAAAACAACTCCAACCCTTGGGGCGTGGGCGCGCACTTGAGAGCCGACTGGGCCAAGGAGCTGGGCGTCAAGACCCTGGCTGAAGACCCAAGCGTGGAATACCTGTTCTATGTGGGCTGCGCCGGGTCCTTCGACGATCGCGGCAAGAAGGTCTCCGTGGCCTTCGCCAAAATCCTGCAGACGGCCGGTGTCAGTTTTGGCATTCTGGGGACGGAGGAGAGCTGCTGCGGCGATTCAGCCATGCGCGGCGGCAATGAATATCTCTACCAGACCATGGCGCAGATGAACATCGACGCGATGAACGGCTACGGCGTGAAAAAGGTCATCGCCACGTGTCCCCATGGCTACAACGCGTTGAAAAAGGACTATCCCAATTTCGGCGCCGCCTTCGAAGTGTATCATCACACGGAGATCATCGCCGATCTCATCGCCAAGGGCAGGATCAGCCTGAAGCAGGCCGTGCCGGGAACCTACACCTATCACGACTCCTGCTTCCTGGGCCGGTACAACAATATCTACGACCAGCCGCGCAAGATCCTCAAGGCCGTTCCGGGGCTGAAGCTCGTGGAAATGGAGCGGAAACTCGAAAAGAGCTTCTGCTGCGGCGCCGGCGGCGCCCGCATGTGGATGGAGGAGCACGGCGAGAAGATCAACGACGCCCGCGCCAAACAGGCCATCGATGTCAAGGCGGACACGATCGCCGTGGGCTGCCCGTTCTGTCTGACCATGATGAGCGACGGGATCAAGACGCACAGCATGGAAGAGAAGATGGCCTCCCTGGATATCGCGGAAATCGTCTGGAAGGCCATGGGCCTCGAGGAAGAGCATGTTCCCGCGCCGGTCTGCGAGGCGCCTGCGGACGTGGTGAATCCGGCTCAGTCCTGAGGAAGGATAAGTCATTAACAATAAAGCCCCGATCTTATTTTTAAGTTCGGGGCTTTATTTGTGGCAAATATCTGAGATCTCATATATGATCTTTCGCATTACGGCGCGCTGAATGCTAAGTTGGAGCGGCCGGCAAACCCATAAACAGACAACCCCTTCTCCCTTGGTAGAGAGGGATTCGGGGCGGGGGGTCGAAAACGATTCAAGAAAGGAGTGTGAAGACTATGGCGCAATCAAATATCTATCAGAGCAAACCGTGGTTGAAATCGTACGAAAAAGGGGTGCCGGAAACTCTCAAGTACGAGGAAATCTGCATGCCGGACATCCTCGACCGGACAGCCAAGCAGTTTCCCGAAAAGACGGCCCTGATTTTTCAGGGATTCACGCAGAATTTCAAAGAGCTCAAAGACATGGTGGACCGTTTTGCCACGTGTCTGACTGCTTTCGGGGTCAAGCAGGGCGATGCCGTGGCGCTGCTCCTGCCCAACGTAATCCCCTGCGTGGCGGCCAATTTCGCGGTCCTGAAAATCGGCGCAGTCGTGGTCATGAACAACCCGCTGTATTCGGATGCGGAACTCGAGCATCAGTTCAACGACTCCGGCGCGAAGGTTCTCGTCACGCTGGATCTTCTGGGAAACCGCATGATCGACCTGCGGCCCAAAACCAAGATCAAGCAGATCGTCTATACCTCCATCGGCGATTATCTGCCCTTCCCCAAGAGCCTGCTTTTCCCGCTCGTGGGTAAAAAGAAGAAACTCGCCGCCGACGTCAAACCGGCGCCGGACGTCTTCAAGTGGAAGGAATGCATCGCCAAATACGGCGCAACGCCGCCCGCCGTCAAGATCGGATTCAATGACGTGGCCATGTACCAGTATACAGGCGGGACCACGGGCGTCTCCAAGGGCGTCATGCTGACCCATTCCAACCTGAGCAAGCATACGCAGTTGGCGCAGGCCTGGTTCCCGAAATTCACGAAGGGAACGGAAATCATGCTGGGCGCACTGCCGTATTTCCATGTTTTCGGGCTGTCCGTCTCCATGAATTTTGCCATTTACATGGGCTGGGCCCAGGTTCTGGTCCCGCGCCCGCAGCCGGAGCCGCTGTTGGAGGCCATCGGCAAGTTCCGGCCGACCTTTGCGCCGCTGGTTCCGACCATGTACATCGGCATGCTCGCGCATCCGAATCTCAAAAAGACCGACATGAGCTGCATCAAGGGAGCCTTCTCGGGAAGCGCGCCGCTGCCGGTGGAGGTTATTCACGACTTTGAAAAGGCCACGGGAGCGGTCATCGTGGAGGGCTTCGGCATGACGGAAACCTCGCCGGTCACCCATATCAACCCGTTTGCCGGCGGCGCCCGGAAGGTGGGCAGCGTCGGGGTGCCGGTTTCGGACACCGAGGCCCGCATCGTCGATCTCGAGGACGGCGTGACGGACATGCCTGTCGGCGAGCGCGGCGAATTGATTGTCAAGGGACCCCAGATCATGCTGGGCTACAAGGGCAAGCCCGAAGAGACGGCCAACACGCTCAAGGACGGCTGGATCTATACGGGCGACATCGCGACGATGGACGAGGACGGCTATTTCTACATTGTCGATCGCAAGAAGGACATGATCATCTCCGGCGGCTACAATGTCTATCCGCGCGATATCGATGAGGTTTACTATGAGCATCCCAAGGTGCAGGAGGCCTGTTCGATCGGCATCCCGGATGCAAAACGCGGCGAGAGCGCAAAGCTGTTCGTGGTGCTCAAGGAAGGCGAAACGGCCACGCAGGAGGAACTGATCGAATACGGCAAGACGAAGCTTGCCGCTTACAAGCTGCCCGTGGAAGTTGAATTCCGCACGGAACTGCCCAAGACGAACGTGGGCAAGATCCTGCGCAAAACCCTCAAGGCCGAAGAAATGGCCAAACGCAAGAAATAGGGGGACAGCGCCCCTATTAATTCTTGTGTAAGAGAACGGTGTAATCATTAAAAAAGGGCGGGTCATGGAAACATGCCCCGCCCTTTTTTGTTATGCTGTGATAACCTGGTAAAAAAAGGGGGACAGTATTGAATACTGTCCCCCTTTTTTCGAAACCTTTGAAAAATGGCTTCGCCGCCGCTCAAAATCTTTGATTCGCCGCTTGCGAACCATTTTTCAGCGGTTATGCAATAATTCTAATCCTCGATCTTGTCCACGAATTCGATTTCACGCGGGATTTTATAGGACGACAGATACGTCCGGCAGTGTTTCATGATCGCTTTCTCATCGGGCGTGACGCCCGGCTTGGGGACGATCAGGGCCTTGACGATCTCGCCGCGGATCAGGTCGGGCTTGCTCTCGATGCGGGACGCCTGAACAGACGGATGCATGTTCAGGACAGTTTCCACCTCCACGGGATAGACATTGAAGCCGCTCGTGATGACCATCCGCTTTATACGTCCGGTCAGAAAGATATAGCCGTCCTCGTCGAACCAGGCCAGATCGCCCGTGTGGAGCCAGCCGTCCCGGATGACGCGGGCTGTCATCTCCGGATCTTTGTAATAGCCTTTCATGACATTGTCACCCTGGATCAGCAGCTCCCCGATTTCACCGGTCGGCAGCTTCCGGCCGGCTTCATCCACCACCCGCACCCGGACGCCCGGGATCGGCGTGCCGATCGAGCCCGGTTTGACGGGCATCTCCAGCCGGCCGACGGAACAGACCGGCGACGCCTCGGTGAGTCCGTAACCCTCGACGAGCAGGACGCCGAATTTTTCCCTGAAAAGCGGGATAAATTCGGGCGGCATGGCCGAGCCGCCGGTGACACAGATCCTCAGAGAGCTTACGTTATACTGGTCGGCCTTGTCGTGAAAAACCATGCCCATGAACAAGCGAGGCACGGCTGCGATGTAGGTCACCTTTTCCTTCTCGATGGTTTTGAAGATGCCGTCCAGCGTGAATCGTTCCATCAGCACGACGCTGGCGCCGACCCACATGGCACCGAGCATATTGGCGACCGCTCCGAAGGAGTGAAAATGCGGAATGACCGCCAGGCCCCGGAAGGTTTCATCGGCGCTGCAGATAGTCTTCAGCAACGTTGATTGCGTCAAGAGGTTATGGTGGGTCAGCATGGCGCCGAGGGGCTTGCCCGTCAGGCCGGAGGTATAGATCATGACTGCCGGATCGTCAGGGGTGATACCCGGGATGTCGATCGTGAACGGGCCCTCGGCCGCGATGCGCTTGAGGTCGTCGGTTGTGAGCAGGTGGCGGCACAGCGGCAGGTCGTTCTTGATTTCCTCGAATCGCTTTGTCAGCGCCGGCTGCGTGATGAACACCCGGGCGTCGCTGTCCGCCAGCAGATAGCTCAGTTCATAGGAGGTCGAAAGCACGTTGAGCGTGATAGCCACAGCGCCGATTCTCTGGCAGGCAAAATAGGCAACGACAAATTCCGGACAGTTTGGCAGCATCAGGGCCGCCTTGTCTCCTTTGCGGAGCCCCAGTGTCTGGAAATGATGGGCCAGCGCGTCAACGGACCGGTTCAGCGTGCCATAGGTAATGGTTTGATCCTCATAAATAAGGACCGTGTTATCCGGATATCGCCGGCAGGTTTCTTCAAACATCTGTCCCAGATTCATCATGGGCCGTCTCCCCTTTGTCATTTTTTTCTCTTTTTAACACAGTGGCGGACAGTCTTCAACCGATAAATGTTTTTGCTGTTTTTACTTGCCCGCCGGGCTATTTTTAGTTATAGTACACAATCACTGACCAGGGTGGATGCCATAAAAAATGCAAACCATTTTTCAGCAGTTGTGCAAAGCTTTCGGAAAATCAAATTAAAGATGAAAAGGAGATCGCTATGAAAAAAACATTTTTGGCAGTGTTGATGATCCTGTTGTGGACCATGTCAAGCGTTTTTGCGGCTGACCTCAAGGTAGGAGACAGTGCAGCGGGATTCAAACTCAAGGATCCGAAGGGCGTCGAATACGCCCTCGATTCGCCCCAGTATCAGGGAAAGGTCGTCGTAGTATTTTATGCCGACCCGGGCTCCAAGGACCTCAACAACGATCTTCAGAATGCCCTGAAAGCCGCACGGGAGGCCGGAAAGATCGACAAAAAGAATTATGAAGGGCTCGGCGTCGTCAACGTCAAGGACAGCATCGTTCCCAATTTCATACTCCGAAGCATCATCAAAGGTAAGCAGGAGGAAACCAAGGCCGTGATCCTGATCGATCCGGATTATGCCGTTCTGAATCTGTGGGGACTGACGAGTAAAACATCGAACATCATCATGCTGGACAAACAGAGAGTCTGCCGCTACCTCTTCAAAGGCAAAGTCCCCGCGGCGGACATTGCAAAGGTCATTGCGCTTATCCAGGAATACCAGGTCAAATAATGACAACTTCGTAAAAAGTCCGGATGCTGCGTTACGCTTCATCCTTCGTCACTGCGGCGTACGTCCATGTACGCCTCGCTCCTCACGATTCGCGCGCCTTGCCTGCGGAGCTTTTTACGAAGCCGTCCGAACGGCAACACTTTTTGATTTTTTACGAGGGCGTCAAATAATGGCGATCGTCATTAATGGCAAAGCCGTCTCGCACGAAATCCGGGCGGAGCTGAAGCGGGACGCCCTGCAGCTTAAGGAAGAAAAGGGCGTTGTGCCGGGGTTGGCCGTGGTTCTCGTGGGCGAGGACCCGGCCTCCCAGGTCTATGTCCGGCACAAGGAAAATGCCTGTGCCGAGGCGGGATTCCTCTCCCGGACGATCCGGCTCCCAGCCACGGCCTCACAGCAGACCCTGCTGGATTTGATCCAAAATCTCAATAATGACGCACAGATTCACGGGATTCTTGTGCAGTTGCCGCTGCCCGGACATATTTCCGTCGATGCCGTGATGGAAGCAGTCGATCCCCGCAAGGATGTGGACGGCTTTCATCCCATTAATGTGGGCCGACTCTTTTCGGGCAATCCCTGGCACCTGCCCTGCACACCCGCCGGAATCATTGATCTGCTCGATCGCAGCGCCATCAGAATCGAGGGAAAAGAGGCCGTCATTGTGGGGCGCAGCAACATTGTGGGAAAGCCCCTGGCGCTGATGCTGCTGGTGCGCCATGCCACCGTGACCATCTGCCATACCCGGACCCGGAACCTGGCCGAGGTGACACATCGGGCGGAACTCCTCTTCGCTGCCGCAGGCAGGCCGGAAATGATCCGGGCGGATATGGTCCGCAACGGCGCCGTCGTGATCGATGTCGGAATCAACCGCCTCGCCGACGGGCGGCTCGTGGGCGATGTGGCCTTTGACGAGGTCGCTGCAAAAGCCGCCTACATCACGCCGGTCCCGGGCGGCGTGGGTCCGATGACCATTGCGATGCTGTTGAAGAATACGCTCCAGGCGGCAGGCCATCGAGACAGAACGTCATGAACGCGGGTGCTGTTTTGCTTAAAGATATACCGTAATGTTCAGGAAGAGAACTTTGCATAACCGATGAAAAATGGTTCGCAAGCGGTGAATCAAAGATTTTCGTTGATGGGGACACGACTCCGTCATGTCCCCATGACTAATTTATTGATTTAAAACATATTTAATCTTTATAATTTTATTGCGAAAAAGATTTTGAGCCGCGGCGGAGCCATTTTTCATCGGTCTCAGGAAGTGAATCTGGAAAGGATTTGCTTCAAAAATCCGGGACGGGCTTTTCGCCAGAACTGATGCACCGTCGACAGGTCAGCCTTTTCAATGGCTTCCAGGGCAAAAAAAACAGCGGCGTAGCGTTCAAGAAGATTTCCCTGAATCCGGTGTTTCCTCTCCCGGTCATAGATGTCAAGCCTCCCGCTTTCGATGATGGGGCACAGGAAGGTCATCAGCTTCTCAAAGAGCCGGACGGGCGTGACAAAACAATCGCACATGTTCAGGTAATCGCACTTTCTCAGATTTCCCCAGGTGTGCTGTGTTCCGAAAAAATCATTATAGTCCTGCAGAATACGATCGATGCAATTGACGCCCTCGCCGTCAATCCTGTCGGGGAATCTTTCATCCATGGTGATCCGCTGATCATAGATTTTCTGAACATCATGGCTTTCCAGGGAGATGTGAACCTCCCGCCGGCGCACGATTTCCGCTTCAATCAATGCCGTGAGATTCGTCCTGCTGCCCGGAAGAACGCGACGCTCCATCTCCGCCTCCAGCCGGAGCACCTCCAGTTCCTGCATGTTCCGGTGGCTGCCGTCTCCGAGGAGTCGATGTTCCTTGTCGTAATGAGAGAAGCCGATGTAATCCAGGCCGTTATGGAGACGATTCTTGTAAATACAGTACAGCCCCGTCATTTCGGCATAGTGGGGCAAATCAAGCCAGATGGGGTAATCCTGTTCACGGATGATTTGATAACCCTTGCTGCGATTATATTTTATATCCTGCCGCCCCAGTTTCATGAACCTGTAGTGCCTGCCGTCAAATCCGGGGTCATGGGCATACAGATCGTCCCAGATGACGTTGTGACACATGATAAAGACGGCCCATTTTTTTTGTATTTCCGGCGACGGGTCAACCATCAGGGTTCATTAACCTTTTCATGAGTGATTTCGGGGTTTATCGTCAAGGACGATTCCATTGGCGAGCGTGTATCGGACTTCATGGGGAAAAGCAAGAATTTAATATTTCATCCGGGCTTGAGACATGATATGAAGCCAGGCGACAGTCGCTGATTCAAATCATTCAGCGGTCATAAAAAACTCTCTCAGTTTGAGAGCTTTATTGCATAGCCGGTGAAAAATGGTTCGCGAGCGGCGAATCAAAGATTTTTCGTTGATGGGGACACGACTCCGTCATGTCCCCATGACTAATTCATTGATTACATACATATTGAGCCTTATCATATTGCAAGTGAAAAAGATTTTGAGCCGCGGCGAAGCCATTTTTCAAGGACTTCAAGAGTTGTGCAAAGGCTTCGCTTTGTTAAGGATGACAGGATGACAGGCAGCAGCACCTCAAGGGAGATCATCGCCATGGTTGCGGCGCCCACTTGTTATCTTTGCGGCGCTGCGGGCGTGCTTCTCCACTTGGGACTGTCCGACCCGTGGGCAGGCGCCCCGGGGGAATGGAATCTGAAGCGATGCCCGAACCCGGATTGCGGTCTGATCTGGCTGGACCCGATGCCTTCGCGGGAGGACCTGTGGAAGGCCTACCGGGTATATTTCACACACGCGGATTATATCCCGGAAAACGCCCGGAAAATAGATGGACTCAGCTTCCTTCTCCTCAAGATTTGCAAGCCTCTCAACAAGCTTTTTGAACATGCCGTGGGGATGCGGACACTCGAGAAGAAATGGCGCAAAAAAATGGACGGCATGTTTCTCGGCGATGGGCCCCGGGGAAACAGACTGCTCGATGTGGGTTGCGGCAAAGGGGATCTATTGGCAGTGCTGACAAATAGGGGCTGGAACGGGGAGGGACTGGAGGTGGATGCCGAGGCCGCAGCGTCCGCCCGCATCCAGCGGGGACTGAAGGTTCACGAGGGCGAACTGGAGAGTCAACGCTTCCCCGACCATTCATTTGACGCCATCACCATGAACCATGTGATCGAGCACGTGCATAATCCCGTCTCTCTCATCCGGGAATGCCTCCGCGTGCTGAAGCCTGGCGGGCGGATGGTCCTGGCGACGCCGAATATCCGCTCGCTCGTGCACGGCAGGTTCGGCAGGAACTGTTCGCTCCTGGATCCGCCGCGCCATCTCCATCTGTTCACGAAAAGAAATCTGAAGGAATGCGCGGTCCGGGCCGGGTTCCGGTCCGTCGAAAGCTGGTGCGCACCGGGATATGCCGAGGGGGGCGCCCTGCGCGTCAGCATCGAAAGGGAGGAAACCTTTACCGGAAAGAAGCGAGGGGATTTTTCCAAATGGCTGGAAGCCTCCTGGCTGAAAACGCGGGCCTATTACCTTTTTTTCGTCAACGGGGATGAGGAGGTCGGGGAGGAAATCTTCCTGATGGCGGTTAAGGACAACCCATGATGAGGAGCAGAACGTGACCCGGTGGAAGATTTTCGTCACTTATTTTCAAAACCTGTATGACGGACACTATTCTGTCGACCCGACCTGGAACCCGGACAACTTCACCTTCGTGAAGGTGAACGACAGGTACCCGCAGGAGCTGGGAGACAGCCGGCTGCCCTACGACATTTTTATTGAACACGATTTTCCCGTTTTCCGGCCCGATCTGCAGGAGAAGGGCTACTGCGAGAACAGCGTCATGTGGCATCTCTACAGGAACGGCGTCCACAAGGAATACGATTACATCGGGTTCATCGAGTACGATCACGTCCTGTCGGCAGGGTTCACGCAGATGATGCAGAAGCGCCTGGATGCTGCGGATGGAGAGATCATATTTTCTTTTCAATATTTTACGTTCCGCCAGCTCTGGGATCAGGCCATCATCATGAATCCCCGTCGGCGCGAGAAGGTGGATGGAAGGCCCGATTCACCCTGGAACTGCATCAAACTGATCCTGAAGGACTACAACGATTTCTACCGGACCGACTGCAAACTGGAACATCTTGTCGCAAAGAATTGCTTTCCCATCTGCCACGCCCTGCTCATGCCTTCGGCCATGTTCGACCGGATCATGCCTTTTCAGGCGGCGGTCATGGAGTCGGGAAAGGTGGAGGGGTATCACCGTCACAACTGGCGCGCACCGGCGGTGTTGATGGAGCGCTACCTGGCCGTATCGCTGGCGCTGGAGCAGGCGCCGATCGACTGCTCGAACCTGCTGGAACACCGGGAACTGCCCGTCAAGGTGCTCAAGCCCGACTGGTTCAAGCCGTCTCCCTGGCGTAAAACTGTGGCCTATCTGCAGAGAAAGTTCTGAGCGGCGGTTGCACGCCTTCTTGGGGAAAGGACAGGTCCTTGATGGACATCGGGAAAACCGTCAGACACTTCAAAAGATATAATTTCAGGTATTTTCAGCACAAGGCCTATGATTTACCCTTACGCCGGTGGGTTGCCTCATGGATTGATTGTCACCGCCTGGAGCGGGAATATCCGGGTCTGCGCAAGAAATATGAGTTATCAAAAGGGGATTACAGGCAAAAAATCTTTCCCTATTATCATGAATATATCTCGGAAATATCCAGCGAGATCATGGCGTCCTCCCTGGAGCTGTCCATTTTTCTCCTCTTCATGTGCGACATGGTCAGACCGAAAAAGATTCTCGATCTCGGCTCCGGCTTCAGCTCCTTCCTGTTCCGGCTCCATGCGCTGAACGCGCAGGAAAAGCCTCTGATCTGTTCCGTGGATGATTCCGAGGAATGGCTGGTAAAGACGGCAGGCTTCCTGACGACCCATCAGCTGCCGTCCACGAATCTGATGACATGGGATGCTTTCTCCGGCCAGGACAGCGGTCCCTTTGATTTTATCTTTTATGACCTTGGCCCTTTTGAGTTCAGGAAGGATTCATTGAAAAGAGTCCTGGAAAAAATGACAGGCCCCCGCGGGATCATCATTCTGGATGACATGCATTCGGCTGACTATGGCCTCTTCGTGAAGCGCTCGCTCAAGGGCACGCGCTTCCGGGCTTACGATACGGGATGTTACACGCGGGACCATTACAGCAGATATTCCCTGATGCTGACCTATTGATTCGAAAAACGCCCGTCAACCCAGGGTTTGTCCTGATTTTTTTCAAACCGGCGCGTCAACGCCGCCTTCCCGGCCATGGAGGCGCCAGAGGATGACCATCATGGCGGCCTGGATATACAGGACGACGGCAAGCGAAAAGCCCAGGAAGCTCTCGAACACCCCGATCACGAGCAGCACAAAAAAAGCAGTCATCAGGCCGAGCGACCAGCTCCTGAGAAAATCATCGCGGCTGCGCCGCAGGATCCGCCAGCCCATCCTGAAATAGCTGAAAACCAAATAGAAGAAAATCAGGAGCCCGACCAGGCCGAGGCGGGCGGCGATGTCGATATAGATGCTGTGGGGGTAGTAAAAAGAAGCGATCCAGTGTTTCTGAAGGCGATACTTTTCGTCAAGCATCGAGTTGTATTTTTCGATGATCCTTTTATCCGCGTAAGTGTCCTGCCCGAAACCGATGCCGGTGACGGGGCGGTCCTTGATCATCTCCAAAAACGGATTGGACAGGAAAAACCGCGGGTCCTGCTTGATGCTGTCCGGGAGGTTGCCTGTCAGCAGCCTCGATTTTACGGGTAAGAACGCGATCATGGCCGCAATGAGGATGATCAGCAACGCGGCCTTCTTCCTGTGATTGAGCAACAGAATCACGAGGGACAGCAGCGTGATGGACACGGAAAAACGACTGGCCGTGAGAAAGACGGCCATGGCGATCACCGCGATGCCGAACAGCAGGGCCGCCTGAAGGCCCAAAGATCGCGTTCTGAACATCTGGTTGGCGGCAAGGATGATGGGAAAGACCATGACGACGCTCAGAATGTTGACGGGAATGTTGACGGACAGCAGCCGTATGGACAGGGGATGGCCCAGCACGCCGTAAAAATAGATCATCAGCCCGGCGGCGAACAGGACGGTCGAAATGACCAGAGACCAGACCAGAAGCAGAAACCTTTCCCTGGTGTCGAAGAAATTGAGGATGAGGTAGAAAAGGATCAGGTATTTGATCAAGTGTCCGTAGAAATCGTTGATGCTGTTCTCTTTGTTGAGGGCGAAAAAAAGGCCCACGAAGGCCCAGATGACCAGTAAAGCGAAGGGAAGGGTCAGAGGTGATTTCATTGAAAAAGGGACTTTGTGCAGGGCAACCAGGAACAGCGCAAGGGCCGCTGCTGTGTAAAAACTGATCTCCTGAACAGATGTGTTGAAGTGAAACGGAATGACAAAGATAAAAAGGAATAGCAGCGCCACGACAACATGCTCCAGCCACGGCGGCGCATTTTTGACGAATTTCATCTGTCTTAAACCAGATATGGGTTGGGATATCTTCAGCATTTCCGATGATCCGATGAAGCCGGATATTTTTTAGCGTTTCTCTTACCACGCCCCCGAAAGAAATTCATCATTTTAATTGAGCAGTGATTGTGATAAGCAATCTCAAATCGTTAATCATACTGTGTGTTTCAATTATGGAAAAAGCAATGTCCGGGGAGTCCCGCTTACCCCTTTCCGTGGCCGTCATCACCCGGGACGAAGCGGGGAATCTGCCCGATTGTCTCAAAAGCGTCGCCTTCGCGGAGCAGATTGTCGTGGTCGATTCGGGCAGCACGGACGATACCGTCCGGATCGCGCGGGATTTCGGCTGCGAGGTTTTCCTGGAGCCCTGGCGGGGGGGGTTCGGGGCGCAGAAACAGTTTGCCATTGATCAGTGCCGCCGGCCCTGGGTGCTTGTTCTGGACGCTGACGAACGTATCCCCCCCAATACGGCGGAAAAAATCAGGGAGATTGTCGAGAAGCCGGCACTGTTGGCCGCCGGATACAGTTTCCCCAGGAAAAACTTTTTCCAGGGCCGATGGATCAGGCATGCCGGATGGTGGCCCGACCGGATCGTCCGGCTTTTTCAAAGAGAGCTTGGCGGCATGACCGGGGCGACCGTTCATGAAGCCGTCAGGGTAAAGGGCTTCATTGAACCCCTGGATTGTCCCATTGAGCACTATACGGAAAGCCGCATGAGCCGCCTGCTCCTCAAAATCGACAAATATTCAACGCTTGGCGCCCAGGAAGCCTTTGCCGCAGGTAGGCGGGCGACCGCCTGGTCTGCGATGCCCCGCGCCGCTTTGACTTTTTTACAGGATTACCTCTTGCGCCTGGGCATCCTCGACGGTTCTCAGGGGTTGACGCTGGCCGCGGCCGATGCGGTCAATAAATATTTCAAATATGCCAAACTGGCGGAACTCTGCCGACAGGCGGACACTGGCGACCGCGACCGGTAATGCCCATGATCATGAAATCATCGGAATCAGATACAGATATCCTGATTTTTGAACCGGGGATGGTCGGGCATCGTCTCACATGGCTGCGATATATCACCGAAGATTTTCTTGAGCGGGGATATAAAATAACGTGGGCCGTCGATTTCAGGCCCGGAGCAAAGAATATCATTGAGGAACAGCTTGCCGGTGTCCGGCCTCAGGTTTCGATCCTCTCTGTTTTTGATGAGCAGGGACAATGGCGGGGGGGCAGCAAATTAAAGTCCCTGGAGGAATGTCAGCGGATCAGTCAGGCAAAGCAGGTGTTTTTAAATGAGCTTGATGAGATTGCCTCGAATCTCCTGAGACGCGCCGCGATGGGACTTTTCCCGTCCCGGGCATTGCAGGGGCGCCTCAGCGGTGTGTATTTCCGGCCGAGGTTTCTGACGGCGCCCCGCCGGCCGATCGGGAACATCGTGAAAGCCAGGGGTTTCCGGCGTCTTTGTGAGCAGGGATGGTTCCGGCATATTTATCTCGTGGACGAGTACTTGTTTTCATCCCTGAAAAACGAGCAAGGAGGGGTGTTTTATTTTTTACCGGACCCTTGGTCTGGGGATTATTCCTGTCGCTCCGAAGACGCCAGAAGCGCTCTCGGGATTCCAATGAATAAGGTCGTCTTTCTTCATTACGGGATGGGAGACCGGCGGAAGGGGTTGCATCTGGTTGTTGAGGCGCTGGCGTCGTCGGCAGAGGACTCCGTGATGTATTTGTTATGTGCGGGCGATATGGGCCATGATCGCCGTCTGCTGGAGAAACTTGCTGCGCTCGAAAGAAGGGGTTCGGCAAAGCTGCTGAACCGTTACGTATCCGACGATGAAGAGCGCCTGTGTTTTCGCGCCGCCGATGGCGTATTGCTGCCTTATGTTCACCATTACGGTTCCAGCGGCGTCCTGTCGCGCGCCGCCGCTGCGGGGAAAATGGTGATTGTTTCCGATGCAGGTCTCTTAGCGAGACGGGTTCGCGACCATCACCTGGGGTTTCTTTTTCAGACAAATAATGTCCAGGAATTACAACAATGCATGAGGCAACTGGTTTCACTGAATCAGGCCGAGCGGGATCATTATCACGCGATGTCATTGAAGTATGCCGGGACCTGCTCACGGGAAGCCTTCCGTGAGGCTCTGCTTGCGCCGTTGCGCCCGTCGATTCATCATTTGAGGCATGAGGCATTGCAGCAATAAACATCGTTCCCGCACAGATGGGGACAGAGGCTTTCAAAAAATGATTCCAGCGCAGCCTGGAATGACCATGTTCATTTTGAGCCCTCTGAAAAATGGCTTCGCGGCGGCTCATAATCTTTTTCGCTGTAAATATGATGATAATGCTTAAATCTATGCATGAAATCAATAAATTAGTCTAATTGGAGATCCTCTTGGTGCAGCAAGGCCATCAAAATATCCTGCTCATTCAGTTGGGTGACATCGGCGATGTCGTTTTGTCGATTCCGGCCTTTCGTGCTGTCCGGGAACATTTCCCGCAGGCAACAATTATTGTTGCCTGCCGGGAAAAAGCGAAAGACTTGATCCGGCATATTCCCTGGGTGAACGAGGCCGTGGCCGTCAATCAGGAACAACGGTCGCCCCTTCATGAACTCAATTATCAATGGGCTTTTTTCTCGCTGGTCCGGAACCATCATTTTGATCTGGTCTTTGATTTCCGGACCGGGACGCGCGGGGCTGTTCTGGCCTTTCTTTCGGGAGCGAAACGGCGGGTCGGTTTTTATGATCCCAACGCCTTCTGGCGAAACAGGCTCTTTACCCGGCTCTATCGGTTAGAATATCGTGCATCGATGCATGTCGCGGCCTATTATTTCAGTCTTCTCCAGGCCGCTGGCTTGACGGTCGCCCATGAAACGCCGGAAATGCACGTCGCGCCTGAGAGCCAGAAGAACGCCGCCCGGATACTCGAGCGGGAAAGCGTTCCTTCTGAATGGCCGATCATCGCGATCCAGCCTTTTTCGCTGTGGCGTTATAAGGAATGGAGCACAGATAAATACATCCAACTGATCCATCGGATGATATCGGCATATCGCGCCTCTGTTGTGATTACGGGTTCACAGGATGAAGCTGTCATGGCAAAGGACCTGGTCGGCCGGTGCGAGGACGGTGCGGGCGGGGGCCGGCAGGTGTTTAATCTGGCCGGCAAGACGTCTTTAGGGGAGTTGGCGGCCCTCATCCAGTCATGCCGATTATTCATCGGCGTGGACAGTGCGGGTATGCATATTGCCGCCGCCGTCGGTACGCCGACCGTTGTCATCTTCGGGCCGTCGGCGCCGGCGTCCTGGGCGCCTGCGGGAAACCATCATGCCATCGTCCAGAAAGACTTATCCTGTGTTCCCTGTCGTCAGAAAGGGTGCGATGGATCAGAGGTCAGCCGTTGCCTGGAAGAACTGGCGGTCGATGAGGTCTGGGACGTTGTTGAGTCGCAATGTAAAAAACTGGGGTTTCCCGCTTTATGAAAACCGGAATTCCCAAAATCGCCGTTGTGATCCCAAGGTACGGTCTGGTGGGCGGGGGCGAAAAATTTGTAGTGGAATTAACGGAACGCATCACCCGGATGTTTCCCTGCGAGATGCATGTGTTTGCCAATCAGTGGAAGCAGCACTCCGGGCTGATCCGGTTTCACAAAGTCCCCATTATTTCTTTTCCCAAATACCTCACCACCATCAGTTTTGCATGGTTCTCTCAACGTAAAATGCAAGAGATGGGATTTGACTTGATTCACGCCCATGAACGGCTCTTCGCTGCCGATATTGTCTCCCTGCATAGCATTCCCCATCGCCTCTGGGTGCGGGACGTCCGCCGAAAGCGCTTTCTCAGTTTGTTCGATCGGGCAACCATCGAGGTGGAGAAGGCCATGGTGCGCAATAATGACAAGGCTCTGTTTCTGCCCGTTTCAAGCATTGCCCGGGATCAATTCATCACCGAATACCCCCACGTCGCCGACCGCGTTGAAGTGCTGCATCCCGGCGTGGATATGTCGGGATTTGAGCGGCTCGATCGCAGTCAATGCCGGGCGAACATCCGCAGGCAATATGGTTTTCAGGAAACGGACACGGTGCTCCTCTTCGCAGGCATGAACTTTGAGTTGAAGGGGTTGGATCAGGTGATTTCCGCCCTGGGCAGAATAAAAGCCATCCCCCGTGAAAGACCACTGAAGTTGCTTGTCGTCGGAAAGGGAGATCAGAACAAATACAGGACAATAGCGAAAAATGCCGGTCTCGACGATGATATCCGCTTTGCGGGAATCCGCAAGGAAAAGATGGAAGAGGTTTATCTGGCTGCCGATTTATATGCCATGCTGTCGTCGTTTGACACATTCGGGATGACCGTGCTGGAGGCCATGGCGGCATCCCTGCCTGTCATTATCAGCCCCAATGTGGGTGCGAAGGATCTGGTCCAGGAAGGCGTCAATGGATTCATCGTCGCTCGGGAAGACATCGATGCCGTCAGCCGCAGAATACTGTTACTGCTTGATCCGGAAAAAAGAATGGCGATGGGGAGCCACGCGCGTCAGATCGCGCAGGACCACCATTGGGACATCATGGCCCATAGAGTCATCGGGTTTTACGAAAGGATCCTTGCCGGGAAGGTAAATCCTGTTGACAGCCGCAGGCATATCCAATAAGTTGGCCCCCTTGAAGCGAAAAGATCAAGAACTTGGAAAATGGCTTCGCTGCGGCTTAAAAAGCTTTTTCGCATAAAATATTATAAGGCAAAAATATTTTTTATACTAATTAATTAGTCCAACTTCTGGATATGCGAAAAATCTTTGATTCACCGCTTGCGAACCATTTTTCACCGGTTATGCAAAACTCTAAAGTCATTAAGCTATGACACTGGTAAGAATCGTAAAAGACTGGGACTGGCCGGATTTATTGCGCCAGACGCCAGGTCAGAAGGGTGTCTGGAACGGAATCCGTTTTACCCTTGACGATGTGGAGGAATGCGACTACCTGGTCATGCTCAATAACCGCATGAAAATAGTAACAAAGGTCACCTGCCCCCCGCAAAATATCTGGGGCCTGATGCAGGAGCCTTATGAAAAAGGTTTTTCGGACTGGATGGTCGAAGGGCATGATTTATTTTCAAAAGTCCTGACCCACCATATTCCTGCGCATGACCCGAAGTATGTGATCTCCCATCCGGCCATCCCCTGGCATGTGAACAGAACCTTTGATCAACTGACGTCCTGTTCGATTCCCGATAAGGTCAAAGGCCTGTCATGGGTTATCGGAGACGCGATGGATCTGCCGGGGCATCTGAGGAGATGGTCCTTTCTGGAGGCGATCAGGAGGGCGGGGCTGTCTATCGACGTCTTTGGTAAAAAGATTCAGTATATTGAAGACAAATGGGATGGCATGGCGCCCTACCGATATTCATTAGCGATTGAAAACAACAGCGGTCCGGACATGTGGACGGAAAAACTGGCAGACTGCTTTTTAACCTGGACCCTGCCTTTTTACTATGGTTGCACGAACCTCGAAGACTATTTCCCGAAAGAATCGTTTATCAGGATCGATATCACGCGGCCGGAAGCCGGCCTGGAAAAAATCAGGGCGGTCATGGCCGAAGATGCATGGGAAAAACATCTCCCCGCTTTGGAGGAAGCCCGGAATCTGGTTTTGAATATCTATCAGATTTTTCCCCATTTATCCAAACTCATCTCTGCTTTTCCTGAAGGAGCGAAAGGTAAAATAAAGACGACGATACCGCCCTACAGGCGCAGCGCAGAAGCTTTCTGGCGCCGTGCAGGATATAAATTGAAAAAAAAATTGAGAATGCTGGAGACGTAACCATCGCATGGTCAGTATTATTGTTTCCTTTTATGAAAGACTGGAGCATCTGAGGTGTTGTCTCGATGCACTGTCCTTATGCGCCGCGGATTTTGACGAGGTGGTTATTGCCGACGACGGTTCAACAGACGCAACGGTTCATCGGTTAAAAGAAATGATCGCCCGATACGCCTTTCCCATCACCCATGTGACTCACCCTAAAGATGGGTTTCGCCTGTCGGCATCACGAAATAACGGCATCCGGCATTCCCGGGGCGATTATCTGGTTTTTCTGGACTGCGATTTTCTGGTTTTACCCGATACGATCCGGTACCATGTACATGCGGAAAAACAGGGAAGATTCATAGCCGGGTCCTGTAAATATTTAACGGAAGAGCAGTCTTGCATCATACTCGGTTCAGCGATGTCTCCTGATTTACTGGAACGTTTTTATCAGGAATTGCCTGACCAGGGACATCATAACCCAGCACCGTCGCTATATCAAAAGGAGTATCCTGATCCGGCTGCGTCTGGCCAGTCCCAGGAAGCAGAGTCTGGGCGGCCATTTTTCTGTTTATAAGAAAGATATCGAACGGATCAATGGTTACGATGAAAACTTTGTCGGATGGGGTGGAGAGGATGAAGATCTGGGCGTTCGCCTGGCTGCAGCCGGCATTTACTGCATATCTGCTATACGCTGCGCACGGGTCCTGCATATCTGGCACCCGAGCGAATTAAAAACCGCTAAAGCATCGGACTGGAAAAAAGGCACGATCAGCGATTACATCAACAAACAGCAAATAGCCTTCTTCTGTGAAAATGGAATAAATAAAAGGAGTTGAGCATGATTCATGGGATCTGCCCGATTTTTATAAACCGAAGCGAAAAGCATGCGTAAAATTCCCTGGATCATCGCTTTTCTGATTCTTTCCTATCTTGTCCGCCTCGTCCTCATTGCCTGGCTGCCGCTGGCCCCTGATGAGTCCTACTACTGGCACTGGTCGAAGCATCTATCCTGGAGTTATTTCGATCACCCGCCCATGGCGGCTTATATGATGGCCCTGTTCACCGCAGCAGGCGGGGACCATGAATTCTTCGTGCGAATCGGCGGGCTCCTGGCCTCGCTACTGATTCTTTTCCTGCTGTATCGATCCTGCCGCCGGCTTTCCCCTGATGATCCGGCGCTTCCCTGGGAAGTAATTTTCATTGCCAACGTGACGCTGCTTTTTTCCGCCGGCTGCCTGATCCAGACGCCGGACACCCCCCTGCTGCTCTTCTGGGCGCTTGCCGTCTATTGCGGCATTGCGCTCATCACCGATCGGTCGCCGCGCTGGTGGTATCTCTGGGGAGTCGCCCTGGGCCTGGGGTTGCTGAGCAAATACACGATGATCCTGATCGTTCCCTGCCAGTTCGCCTTCCTGATTTTTTCCCGAAACGACCGCCACTGGCTGTTCAGAAAAGAGCCCTGGCTGGCCCTGATGATCGGCGGGGTGATTTTTTCGCCGGTTATTTTCTGGAACTGGCAGCACGACTGGATATCCTTTGTGTTCCAGCTCCGCCACGGGTTCGAAACCTCGGGCCGGGGATCCTTTGGCAAACTCATGGAATATCTCGGCGGACAAGCCGGAATCGTGACCCCGCTGCTGTTTCTGATTTTTCTGTATTATTCCATCACGGCCTGCGGGCTTTACCGCCGCCGGCAGGCCCCGGAATATCTCTACCTGCTTTTTCTGTCCTGGCCCATGATCCTGTTTTTCGCTTATTCATCCGCGCGCGGGGGCGTGTCGCAGCCGAACTGGCCCGCACCGGCTTATGTCGCCGGCCTGATCCTGCTGGGACTCATCTACAGCCGTTTTTACCGGCGCAGGCGGCCGCACCGGATTATTCTATATTGTGCCGTCGGTCTCGCGCTTGTCGCCAACGTGGCGCTCCACGCTCACCTTTTCCGGCCTTATCTTCCCGTTCCCCCCAGGATTGACACGACCCAACAATTCTACGGCTGGCGGGAGCTGGGCCGGGAAATCAACCGCCGGATCGCGGAGAATCCCCATCCAGCCGGGTACTTTCTGCTGGCCGACCGGTATTCGACGGCAGCCGGGGCCCTCTTTTATACGGGCAAGCCCTATGTCGCGATTGATTTTTCCGATCCCGAACGCTATACCTATTACCGGAACCTCAAAGAATTAAAGGGGAAAAATGCGATTATTCTGCTTCATCACGCCAACGAAGAGAATCTGCGATATTACAGGCCTTATTTCCGCGAGCTTGCCGTCATCGGAAAGCATCAGGCCTTTTTCCGCGGCGAGGTCATCGACGAATACAGCGTCTATCTCGTTCTGGGCAAGGATTATCAGGGAAACTGGCAGCCCTTTCGATGAGACGTGCGGACACATATATGCGGCTATAAATAGGGTTGAGATTAAATGAACGATAGCAAAAGGCAGGTTTCGGTGGTCCTTCCGACGTACAATGAGTCGGAAAACATGCCGGTGATCATCCCGAGAATATGTTCGGTCCTCAAAGGCGCCGGCATTCGCGGCGAAGTGATCGTTGTGGACGACAATTCGCCCGACGGGACCGCAGAGGCGGCGAGAAGGCTTGCGGAGACCCTCCCCGTCCGCGTTGTCGTGCGCACCAAAGACCGCGGGCTGGCCACGGCGGTCATCGCCGGCTTCAACCTGTCCGAGGCGCAGGTCTGCGTGGTCATGGACGCCGACGGCAGCCACCCGGTCGAAAAACTGCCTGAGATGATCCGGCCGATCCTCGACGACCACGCCGATATAACGGTGGGCAGCCGCAACGTCACAGACGGGGGAATCGGCCAGTGGCCGCTGCACCGGCGGATCGTTTCAAAAGCCGCCGCCATGATGACCCTCGGCCTGACGAAAATGAGCGATCCGACGAGCGGTTTCATGGCCATCCGGCGCACTTTCCTGCAGGATCTCGAACTCAACCCCGTGGGGTGGAAGATTGTTCTTGAGATCGTCGTGAAGGCCAGGACCGACCGAGTGATTGAAGTGCCCTTTACCTTTAACGATCGGGAACTGGGCGAAAGCAAGATGTCGCTCAGGGAGCAGTGGAATTACATCAAACACCTCTGTCGCCTTTATAAATTCAGGATGCCCACGCTATCCGAGTTCATCCGGTTTTGCATCGTTGGATTTTCAGGCGTTTTTGTCGATATGGGCATCGTGATCGGGGTCAAGACCTTTTTTGCGCTGGATACGCGGCTTTGCGCAGTCTTCGGGTTCATGGCGGCCATGAGCACGAACTACCTGTTCCACCGGAAATGGAGTTTCGAGGGAGCGCGGGGCACACCGGTCGTCCGGAGCTACCTGACCTTTGTCGCCGTCTGCTGTGTCGGCCTTGCGGGGCGCCTGGGTGTCATGCACATGCTGATCGAGTACGCCGGCCTCGACGGGGGATACCGCTACATCCTGACGAATTTTATCGGCATCCTGTCGGGCACACTGGTCAACTATACAGGAAGCAGGTTTTTCGCCTTCTCGCCCGACCGCCTGGCCTTCGGGAGGAAAGAAAAGTTTTCCGGATAATTAGCCGTTTCAAACCATAACGAAATGGGGACTTACAGGGGAGATATTACTCCTGACGGAAGTCAGAGAGCGGAGCTGTATCTTCTCAAGGGGTAACATGAAATTCACCATTATCACGCCGAATAAGAATGGCGGGCGATTTCTGGAAGAGACCATCCGGAGCGTCATTTCCCAGAAGGAATCCGGTGTCGATCTGGAGTACATTGTCATAGATGGTGGCAGCACGGATGATTCGCCTGAGATCATCAGGCGTTATGAAAAAGACATTTCACAAATCATCTCCGAAGCGGATCGGGGTCCGGTTGCAGCTATCAACAAAGGGTTACGACTTGCTTCGGGGGAGATCGTCGCCTGGCTCAATGCCGATGACCGCTATCATCCCGGCGCCCTGAATAGGGTCGCGCAGGCAATGAGCTCGCATCCTGACAAGGCCTTGTGCTTCGGCGCCTGCCGGATCATCGACGAATCGGGCCGGGAGATCCGCCGGGGCATCACCCGTTTCAAGGAGGCCTTTTTCCCGCTTTCTTCACGATTTACCATTCAGTGCCTCAACTACATCTCCCAGCCGGCGATGTTTTTCCGCCGCTCCGCCCTGGAGGCCGCCGGTTATCTTCGGGAGGACATGGTGGCCGCCTGGGATTATGATTTCATCTTGCGCCTCTGGAAATACGGCGGGGCGCGGCATGCGCCGGGTGCGCCGCTGGCTGATTTCCGCTGGCATACGGGTTCCATCAGCGCCCGTAGATTTGCCATACAGTTCAAGGAGGAATACGATGCATCGGCCCGGGACGCCGGCCGGCTGGCCCCGCAGACCTGGATCCATTGGCTGGTGCGCTGGGGCATTGTGGGCATTTATACATTCATGGCAGCTTCCAGAGGGAAAAAGAGATCACAATGAGAATCGGGGTCAACACGCTCTTTCTTATCCCCGGGGAGGTAGGGGGAACGGAAACCTACCTGCGGGAAGTCCTGCTTGCCATGGCGATGTCTTTTGCCGACATCGAGTGGGTCCTTTTCACGAACAGAGAGAATGACGTGTACCTCAGAAGGATTTTCGGGGGATTCCCCCCATTTGCCTTTCATCCTCTGCCTCTGAGGGCAACGAACCGCTACGCCCGCATCATCCGGGAACAGGTCGATCTGCCCTTCCGGGTGGCCGCGAGTCGTGTGGATGTTCTCTGGTCGCCCGGTTATACGGCGCCGTTCTATGTTCCCTGTCCGCAGGCGGTCACCATCCCCGACATGCAGTACAGGCGGTATCCGGAGGATCTGACCTTTCCGGCGCGGATCGCAACGGATATCCTTGTGCGGATGGCGGTAAGACGGTGCCGGGGCATCCTGACCATCTCTGAATTTTCCCGCAGGGAAATCCTGACTTTTACCCGCGCCCGTGAAGAGACCGTTCGGGCAGTCCATTTGGCCGCCGATCCGGCCTTTGCCCGGCCAATCCCCGAAGATATGAAACAACAAAGACTAAAAAAACTGCTGACTTCTGAGAAGCCCTATATTCTCTGTATTGCGAACACCTATCCCCATAAAAACGTGCATTCTCTGATCGATGCCTTCGGCCGGATCATGGAACGGATCCCCCATCAACTGGTGCTGGTCGGCAAGCCGCGCCTGGGTGAGCCGTCAGTACAGTCGGCGCTGCAAAAATTAGCGGATGAGGCACGCGTCCGGAGGTTGCCGCGGGTGGATGATGAAGACCTTTTCGCTCTTTACCAGGGAGCGGATCTGTTTGTTTTTCCATCGCTCTATGAGGGTTTCGGCCTGCCGGTCCTCGAGGCCATGATGTCCGGCGTGCCGGTTCTGACTACAAGATGCGGATCGATACCGGAAGTGGGCGACGACAAGGTGTGCTACTTTGATCATAACGATCCGACCGATTTGGACCGGCAGATGGTTCAAATCATTTCCTGGAAGGACGACGATCGGAAAGTCCGGGTAACGGAAGCACAATATCATGCCCGTCAGTTTTCATGGCAGCAAACTGCAACAAAAACAATAGAATGCCTCAGGAAAGTGATGATTAACCATGGATAGATATCTCATTACCGGTTTTTCCGGATTCGTCGGCAAACATTTTCTGGAATACCTTGAGACATTGCACAGCCCGGTATCCGTATTGGGTGTTGACATCGTTCCCCCTGATTTTGGTCTGGACCGGCTGCACGATGTGCAATGTGATTTTGAAAAAATGGATCTGCTGGATCGGGAAGAAATCGAAAAAGTCATCCTCCAATTTCAGCCGAACTACATTTTGCATCTGGCCTCCTACAGCAGCGTTGCCTTCAGTTGGCAAAATCCCGTGAAAAGCTTTCAAAACAACACCAATATTTTTTTGAATGTTCTGGAGGCCGTGCATTCCGTCAATCCTTCGATCAGGATTCTATCCGTCGGTTCATCGGAAGAATACGGCGACTTGGCGGAGGGCCAGGGCATGTTTTTCGAGGAGGACACGTTACATCCCGTCAGCCCTTATGCCGTGGCGCGGGTCTCACAGGAAATGCTCTCCAAAGTGTATGCGAAGGGCTACGGGCTTGATATTGTGATGACGCGGTCCTTCAATCACATCGGTCCCGGACAGAAAGAGATTTTTGTTGTCGCCTCCTTTGCCAAACGCCTGGTGGAGATGAAAAAGGAGGGCGCCACGTCTCCCAAATTAATGACCGGAGACATATCCCTGATCCGGGATTTTGTGGATGTGCGGGATGTGGTCAGGGCCTATGACGGGCTATTGAAAAAGGGCAAAAGGGGCGAAATTTATAATATATGCAGGGGCATTGGATATTCGTTAGAAGAACTCGTTCGACAAATGTCTTCGATTCTGGATATGGAAGTCCAGACAGAGATAGATGAGCAACTCATCCGGCCAAACGATAATAAAGTCATTATCGGTTCTAACAAAAAAATCAAACGCGACATCGGCTGGGTGCTGGAGATTCCGTTGCGACGGTCTTTGGAGGATGTCATTAATTTCTGGAACCAGCGATAAGAGAAACAAACATCCGTGATGAGGTGAGACCTCTGAAAAATGGCTTCGCCGCTTGCGAACCATTTTTCGGCAGGTATGCAAAACTCTCGATGTTGATATTGAAAAGATTCAGCGGCCAAGACCCCAATCTGGAAAAGGAGATCAAGCGCGAGATAAGGGCTCTGGTGATGGGGAGCCCATGAGTTTGCCGAGAATCGCGATATGCTCATGAAACGGCCGAATTGGAGGATTCTATAAAAAAGTTAAGGCCTTGACTTACTTTAAGGATAAATAGCGGTGACCGGCAAGCGGCACATTTGAAAAATGCCAGACCTGACACCAAAAAATCTGGCCACGATAGAGAGAAAGCTGAAATCCCTCTTATGGAATTATGTAGCCGTCAAAAGAAACTGGCATGATAACGCTCCTTGACACATCCCCAAAGAGTGTTATACTTTCTTTCATGCTATGTATAACGTTTGGAGGCTTTTATGGGCGCTTTTAATTCAACAATCGTCACCGTGTCCTCCAAGGGCTGGGTGGTCATCCCTTCCTTGTTCAGGAGGAAAATCGGATTGAAACCAGGCATGAAGATGGAGGTTACGGAAACAGACGGCAAAATTGTCCTCACACCGCAAGCTGGCGACCCTGTGGATGAACTCTATGGAAAACTGGCCGGGGGTGAATCCCTGACAGCGGCGTTGCTGGCAAACCGGGTAGAGGAAAGGGACCGTGAAGAAGCCAAAATACATCCTCGATAGCTACGCCCTGCTTGCCTATTTTCAGGCGGAACCTGCGGGCGCACAAGTCCGGAATATCCTCAAGGAGGCCGCGGCCGGCGCCGTTGAGGTCGTCTTGTCGGTCATAAGTCTCGGCGAAATCTATTACATTGTCGCCCGTAAAAGAGGGGTAGAGAAAGCCGAAGCGATCACGGAAGGCATCTCCCGTTTGCCTGTCGGGCTGGTTGACGTCACGAAAGAACGCGTCCTTGCCGCCGCTCGTGTGAAGGCGCAACATCCTGTCTCCTACGCCGATGCATTTGTCGTGGCAACGGCGGTCGAATTTTCGGCTACCATCGTCACCGGAGACCAGGAATTCAGGGAAACCGAAGACCGGGCGGCAGTTCGGTGGCTTTGAAAGCAGCTCTCCCCCATGCCAAACACTAAATTGCATGACCCCATAGAGCATGATACGATGCATCCCGTTAATTTTAACAAAATTGAGAGATTAAAAGAAGAGGTTAAGTACCTGACCGACGTTTACTGGGATACAGATGTGAATCCGGATCAGCTCTACCGCCTGTTCCGCGGCGAGATCGACCGGATCGGGCACATCGACCGGATCAATCTGTATCGCCGGTTATTTATGACCTATGACTGGTACACGCTTCTATCGCTGATTCCCCCGGACCGTCTCCGGGAGGCATTGAGCGCGCCGGTGCTGGATCGCCTCTATCCCAAAAGCCTTAAGGATCGCTATTTTTATGCCAAAAGTGTTCTATTCGACTAAACTCTACCCTTTCATGGACAAGGTACTGGAGCTGATCCGCCAGGCGGATACGGCGTTTTATCTCACGGGCGGGACGGCGCTCGGGAGGCATTACCTCCATCACCGCTATTCCGACGACCTCGATCTTTTCGTCAATGCGTCGGGAGATTTCAGGGAGCAGGTTAAAAAAGCCATGGAGGCCCTGCGTCGCGGCGGAATCGCGGTCGAACCGGGGACTGCCGCGGAAACCTTCGTTCGGATCCTGGCACGCGAGGAGGAAATGCCGCTTAAAATCGACTTCATCAATGATGTGACATTTCATTATGGCGATTTTCAGGAAGCGCCGTTTTATCCCCGCATCGACCACTGGCGGAACATCCTGTCGAACAAGCTGTGTACCCTGAGCCGGCGTGAACCGAAGGACATAGCCGATATCGTCTCCATCGCCCGGCGCTTTTCCTTTGCCTGGCCGGATATTTTCAGCGAAGCCCGGCAGAAGGATCTCTGGGTCGAACCCCTCGAAATTTCCAGAATGATCCAGGAGTTTTCCGTGGAGCTGCTGGGAGTGGTGAAATGGATGCAACCTTGCGATCCGGGCGCCTTTGCCGCCGATCTGAAAGCGATGCATCGGGATATCTTTCATGGTCTCGATAACTCACTCAAACGCTAAAATTCAAGATATGCCCCCAATATTCCGGAGAAAAAAGGTGGAAGTACATGATCCTTATCGCCGGTGGCGCCGGGTACATCGGTTCCCACACCAATAAAATCCTCAATAAACGCGGCTACGAAACGGTTGTCTATGACAATTTGAGCCGCGGCCATCGGGAATTTGCCAAATGGGGCCATTTCGTTCCGGGAGACTTGGCAGACAAAGATCAATTGCGTCTCTGCTTCAAGACCTATCCGATCGAGGCGGTCATGCATTATTGCGCTTTCTGTTATGTAGGTGAATCCGTCGATCATCCTGCTGAATATTATCGGAATAATGTCGTCAACACGTTGAATCTTCTCGATGTCATGGTTGAATTTGGGGTGAAATACTTCATATTTTCTTCCACATGTGCCACCTATGGCAATCCCCTTCAAATTCTAATAACTGAAGATCATCCTCAGCAGCCGATCAATCCTTACGGTAAATCAAAGCTCATGGTCGAACAAATCCTCAAAGACTACGATTATACTTATGGCATCCGTCATGTCTGCCTTCGCTATTTCAACGCGGCCGGGGCAGACCCGGAGGGTGAGATCGGAGAATGGCACGATCCGGAGCCGCACCTGATTCCTTTAGCTTTGCAAGTCGCGGCTGGACAACGTGCGCATATTCAAATTTATGGAACGGATTATGATACGCCGGACGGGACGTGTATCCGTGATTACATCCACATTAACGATTTAGCGGCAGGCCATCTTTCAGCGCTTGAGCACCTTAAAAAGGGCGCTGCCTCAGATGCTTTTAATCTTGGCAACGGCAACGGGTTTTCCGTAAAAGACGTAATCCGTGCGGCAGAGCGAGTCACCGGCAAACCCATAAAAGTTGTTGAGGCGGAAAGACGCCCCGGCGATCCCCCCATCCTTGTCGGAAGCGCGGACAAAGCGAGGAAGATTCTAAACTGGAAACCAGAATATCCAAGTCTCGATGAAATTATCAAAACTTCCTGGTTCTGGCAGAACCATAAAGTGGCATTTCATAAGAAGGAGCGGGTTTCATGAAGCCCATAGGTCTTCCAGAGGGATGAATTTGAAGACAATATGGTATCAAAACGATTAAAATACTTTACAATATGGGATGTTATATGTATATCAAACACAAGTAATTACTTGCCAATGATTATCATTTTTCGTAGGTGCTAATGAAGGGATCGTCTCTTGCCGTTCTGATTCCCGCCTGGAATGAAGAAGCCACCGTTGCCGATGTCGTGAGCAAGATTCGGGAGGTCGGCCTCTACGATGTGATTGTGATCAATGACGCGAGCACAGATCAAACGGCTGACCGTGCCGCCGCAGCGGGCGCCAGGGTACTGAGCCTGCCGGTAAATCTGGGCGCCTGGGGGGCCACGCAGACGGGTATTCGCTTTGCCCTGAAAAAAGGCTATAAACAGGTTATTACCATGGATGCGGATGGGCAGCATCTGTCGTCTGCCATACCCCATTTGCTGGCGCCCATCACTGCCGGGAATGCCGATATGGTGATCGGCTCCTGTATTGAACGCGGCAGTCATGCGAGGAAAATAGCCTGGCGATTCTTTCGCGGGATAACTGGCCTGGAAATTGAAGATCTGACCTCCGGCTTCAGGGCCTATGACCTTCCTGCCATGAAAATACTGGCCTCGAAAAAAGCCACCTTACTGGAATATCAGGACATCGGCGTACTCCTTCTCCTTATGCACTCCGGCCTGAGAATTCAGGAAGTGCAAGTACCGATGCAACTCAGACTATCGGGCAGTTCCAAAATATTCAGCTCCTGGTTCAAAGTGGCCGAATATCTGCTGTTGACTCTGATTCTCTGCACTTCGCATTTCATGAAGGTAAAGTCGCACTTGTATGTTGGTAACAGAGGAACTTTATGACACCGCTATTATCTTATCAATGGACCACGGCAATCATTGGCCTGATGATTGCCGTGGTAATCTTTTTTCTGATCCGCAGGGATATTCTCCACGTGAAGCGTTCATTGTGGTGGATCGGCATTGCCCTTCTGATCGTCTTCATGGGATTTTTCCCCCTTCAATTTGCACAATTTGGCGTACTTCTGGGCGTGAATTATCCGCCGATACTCATTTTGACAGTGGGCATGGGTTTTGTTCTGATCAAAATCCTTTCGATGGATCTGGAACGTTCACGACAGGAAAGGATGCTGCGGCGTTTGAACCCAGAAAATAGCAATGATCGAGGGTTTCCAGAAAGAGTCGAAAGACGTGGAAAAGATCGAATTGAAGGACACAAGACGAAGAAACTCGATGATACCGATAATCATTCTGGCTCATGAAAGCCTCTCCGCATGCGGATCTGCAGCACCCTTCAGAAATGATTCCGGAAACGATTTTACGATGGCAGGAAGGCTATGAGATCATTGTAGCGACACGTTCCGGTGCTGAAGCATTGCCCTTTTTGAAAAAGATAAGATTCCGTCTGTATTACAGGATCCTGAACTCACTCTCCGACATTCACTTCGATGAAGGGGCCTCTGATTTTCGCCGACTTGATCGGAAGATTGTCCGGGTGCTATGTCAGTTGCCGGAGCAAAACCTATTTCTAGGTGGCATTTTTAATGGGTTGGGTTTAGGAAATATGCGATTACTTATGAGCAGGGAAAATGGGTAAAAGTTCAAGCAAATAAGGTATTTATGAAATGATCCGGCTTGGTATGCAGGGCACCGCGGTCGATTAAGTAAATATCAATAAATTATCATAATCATTCTTGTTATCAATCTTAATAAATAATCCCCTTCCAGAAAAGAAAATTCTCATCGATGGTACGGATAGATGATTTTTAGTTCGCCGGAGTTCATTCTTCTGCTACTACCCATAGCATTCTTTGGGTACTTCTACCTAAATCGACTTACACTTTTACTCGCAGCTAAGTGTTGGTTGGTAATTGCGAGCTTTTTTTTCTATGCCTACTGGAACATCGCTTACTTACCCCTTCTTTTAATTTCAATTTATTTTAACTTTACCGTCGGTACCACACTATCTCCAAATACGAAGTCGAGACGCTCGCAGTTTTCACGCCGTTTGCTTCTGGCCAGTAGCATCGCCGCTAACCTTGCTTTGCTTGGATATTTCAAGTACTCAAATTTCCTGATAGATACTATTAATACCGCTTTTAATGCCGGCTATACTTGGCCTCAGATCCTCCTGCCATTGGGCATCAGCTTCTTTACATTCACACAGATTGCCTACCTGGTAGATAGTTATCGAGGTGAGGCCAAAGAATACGATTTCATCAACTATATGCTGTTTGTGGCTTTCTTTCCATACTTGATAGCAGGCCCGATCGTGCATCATGGGGAGATGATTTCTCAGTTTGAATCACGCGGGAACGTGGCAGTAAACTATCCGAATATTTTCCGTGGTCTGTTCATTTTTAGCATAGGTTTGTTCAAGAAGGTGATCATTGCAGATACCTTTGCTATCTGGGCAAATTCCGGGTTCGATAGCGGGATGCCCCTCGATTTCTTCAGGGCCTGGGGCAACAAGTCTCTCATACACATTTCAGCTCTATTTCGACTTCAGCGGCTACTGTGATATGGGGATGGGGGCGGCGTTATTGTTTAACATCTGGTTGCCTCTAAATTTCAATTCTCCTTACAAGGCATTGGACATACAGGATTTCTGGCGGAGATGGCACATGACACTCAGTCGTTATCTCCGCAATTACCTCTATATCCCTCTGGGCGGTAATCGTCGCTCCTCTTTGCACGTTTACTTTAACATTATGGCTACTTTTTTATTGGGCGGACTCTGGCACGGCGCAAGCTGGATGTTCGTCATATGGGGTGCATTGCACGGTTTTGCGCTTGTTATTCATCGAGTATGGGAAGGTTTGGCTTCCGCATGCCCAAAGCCGCGGCATGGTTGCTGACGTTTTGCTTCATCAACATCGCCTGGATCTTCTTTCGAGCCAGGACCCTGGACGATGCACGAAGGGTTCTGCGCGGCATGGTAGATATTGACTCGTTGCTTAATTTCCCGGTAAAGGCCATACCGACGAACGACTTGGCATGGGGTGGATGGTTTTCGGATTACCTCCTGAAGTGGCTGCCTGCCGGCCTGGCTGCGAACATACTCTGCTTCATCGCAATTGGGATAGCGTTAGCAATCATTAGCCAAAAAAGTTCTTATGAATTGATGAAAAGCGACAATCACGGCATTGTAAAACTATCGGGAGCGCTTCTCCTGTTTTGTATCGCCATGTATTCCATAATGATCACAACAAGTCCTGTATTTCTTTACTTCCAGTTCTAAGCGGCATTGCCATGAAAAAAAGGGTTTTCATATTTATTTGTGTGGCCTTGGCCACGCTGGCCGTTGTTCCGGTAATCAATCTCAAATTTGGAAATGCACAAAAGCAGGGGGAAAAGAAATGGTGGAGCAGTTCTGTACTTTACAACATCGACTTTGCATTGCCCTTCCTAAGCCGTTTTTTTTATTCACTTGGTATCTCCACTGATCCGGATCAGGTGATAATAGGGAAAAACGGGTGGCTCTACCTTGGGGATAAACATAATATAACGATCACTGTGAAACGCCGCGGTGCAATGGCTTGGAATATGGAGATTGCTAAAAGAATCGGGCTTGCGACGAAATCTTGGGAGCAGTGGTTAAAGCTTAAAGGTGTTCGCCTGTATCAAGTTATGCTTGCCCCTGACAAGGATACGATTTATCCGGAGTTCCTCCCTGACTGGGCTCAGCCCGCTGCTAACTCTGCAACTGATGCGTTATTGGCTAACGTTAGCCGGGAAATATACCTTGACACCAGACCAGCCTTAAGGGCGGCAAAGTCTCAATTTTCAGAGCCGCTCTATTACAAAACAGACAGTCATTGGAATCAACTGGGATCTTGGGTGGCCTTTCATGCTCTATCAATGAAGGTTGCCAGAACTGAAGTGGGGTTGCACTGGCTTTCTGAGCAAAAAATACGTCAAGAAAGTCGAATCCATCCGGGGGTGTGATCTAGCGGACATTCTGAGGATAGCGGGAACGTTGCAGGATAGCAGAGTTCTTGTCGAGATCGTCAGTGAGAACCCTGTCGAAACCGAGCTGTACGACTTTGAAACAGGCCGTCTCATGGCATTTGGCGACATTTCAAATAAAATTGATTCTCCGCAGCGCCCAGTTGCTCGTTAACTCGAAACATGCCCTGAACCAGAAAAGAAGTCTTGTGGCTACTTGATTCTTTTGGATTATCTGGGATGATTTCCTTTATGACTGCCACTTTCACCGAAACATTAATAATCAACTATCTTGAGGTGGACCCAGATCAATTTGCCCGACTGGTCGACATTTTCAAACCAGATTACGTTTTTATAACTGTTGGTCGAACGAATCGCCTTTAACAAGTGGTTTGAAAATCCCCCACCAACAATAGTCACTTCCGGGAAACAGAAAAATTTCGTCTCACTAAGTCACGGAGTTCAGTCTGGGATCAATGACATGACCAAGGTTGAAGGGGCGGAGGCATACCGAATTTCAGGCGCTGATCCATATGTCACTTTTGTGCTATCAAAACCCATATGGACACAGGATGCGTCGCAATTAGTTTTTGAACTCACTTGTGGCGAGATGAAGGAGCCTGTGCAGGTTCAGGTATTTTGGCATGCAGCTGGCACCGTTTTCAGTGAAGCCAACAGTGTGCGTTTCACAACCAACCCGGGAATTACCACAATCAGCCTATCACCGCTTTCTTCATGGGTTCAAGCAGAGAAGGTTACAGATGTTCGAATTGATATTGATTTCCCTAGCACCTGTCCGGTGCTGACCATTAACAATCTTGAGATAGGAAAATCATCTTCGCACACAAAGACCTTTGATTGACATTAATCAATGAAAAAAAATTATGCTCCCATGACCGTGGACAGCAATGCAAGTGAAGAAATTGCATTTATTGAAAAACACTGGACAGCGGTATGTAAAAATCAAGTATTAATTGCATTCTTTACCGAAGACCATTAAGTAAATAGCAATAGGAGATGTTATGAATATTCTTGTTATCAATCTTTCCTTGCGACCATTTTCGCCTGTGAAGGTATTTCCCATAGGACTGGGCTACATAGTGTCATCGATGAAAAACGCCGGCTACAAGTTTGATTTGCTTGACATTGATGCTCATCGTTACAGTGATCAGCAGGTTGAGGAGTTAATAGGGAGCAAGGAATATGATGTGGTTTGTATGGGGTGCATCGTTACAGGATATAGATATATCAAAGAGTTATGTAACGTCATCAAAAAGAACCACCCTTTTTCCAAAATAATCGTGGGAAATTCAGTTGCTACTTCCATAGTGGATACGTTACTGACAAAAACAAAAGCAGATATTGCTGTAATGGGTGAAGGCGACGAAACCATAGTTGACCTGCTAAATGCAATAGAAACCGATAGGGAACTGAATCGGTGCAGGGAATCTGCTTTCTTCGCAATGGAACAATTGTGAGAACTCACGCAGACCGCTCATTCAAGATATTCGACTTACCATCTATTGACTCCAAGTTGTTTGATATCGACATATGCATCGATGCGTCAAGAAATTTCGTGCTGACCGGTTCCCATTCTCCCGGGAAGAAATTCGAGCACTCCAATCAATACGGCAGGAGGTTGTGTTGCCCGTTGTACTTCTGCTATCATGTCTTTGACGGGATACCCTACCGGTATGGAGATCCGACTCCATACTGACGAAATCCACGGGATGATTAGAGATTTTTCACTCGATGTCTTTCGTTCAGTGATGAGCTCACCTTTCTCAAAGAGGAGGCCATCATGTTTCAGAAAGGTACCCGCATCAGGCTTAGAATTTTACTCGACCACTGATGCCGCCGCAATCTCTTTGAAAGGAAGAAGATATTGAATCATTTTAAAGCTGAAGGAAGCTGGCTGCACGTCTATCGGATATTCGTTTGATGAGCGGATCCGGAGATACTGAAGCCATGAACAAGAAGTCGACAATTGAGCATTTTCCGTTTCAGACTCAATTGTTTCGCAAGCCGGATTGTTCCCACGACAAGCCTGGTGTTGGGTTACCGCAAGAACACCCGATACGATTCGAGAAACATTCGACTGTTGCTCCAAAATCGGATTTACCCTCTGCCGGCTATCTTCTGCCTCAGCCAGGGTCAAAAATGTATCATTATGTCGTTCGGCATGGTTACGTGGAGATGATGAGAAGTACTTACTGCGTTGGGTGACAGGCAGGATCTGCGAATCAATATAACCAAGATGAGCGATGAAGAGTTTGAGAAAAATGTAAGGGATGGACTGATGCGATGCAATAGGGAATTGAATGTGGGGCTTTCAGAAGATCAACTCATCAAGACACAATTCTATAGGAAGGGAAAGACTTCTGTTGAACCTATTGAAAATATA
>CAVWGC010000016.1:0-46548 GCA_963754515.1 uncultured delta proteobacterium
CCGACCTCCGGCACCATAATCTAACATATTGCTAGGGGGTTAGACATTAGCGGTCTGGCCCCTTGTTATTTCGATGTGGATGACTATGCCCGAATTTGTTCCCATCAATAAGTTTCCGTCTTCCCTGCTGCACGATGTTTCAGGATTTCATAAAAGCAGCCGCCGGTTAAGGTAAAGGCTTCAAAGGTTTCAGGGGAATATTGGGATTGTATAGATTTGCCGGGTTCAGGGGATTTTGCGGGTTGTAAATATTTGCCGGATTGTAAGGGTTGTTGGGGTCATACTTGTTGACAGGACCGTAAGGGTTTTTGGGATCATAGAGGTTGGCCGGATTCAGCGGATTGTCCGGGCTATAGCGGCTTGCCGGATTATATGGGTTGTCCGGGTCATATTTGTTCGCGGGATTAAAAGGATTCTTATCATATTTATAATAGGGGTTGGAATCCTGTGCCGTAACCGTCATGGGAACGTTCAGGAAACATATGAATCCCAGCAGCATTCCGCAAAAGAATGCTCTGAGAAATATTTTGGACGTGTTGTCCTTTCCCATGATCTCAATGCCTTTCAATATTTCGGCGGTACGTAGCCGGTTCCGGAAGTGGCGGCAGTTTGCGTGGCCCCTCCGCTTTGCCCTGTTACCGTGGTGGCCGCCTGCTGTCCGACAGACTGGCCGACGGAGGTTCCCGTTTGCGTGATCGCGGCTGAAGTCCCGGCGGCGGCCGCCTGGGAAAAAATATCAGTGGAAGCCGCCGGAAAAAGGTTGCTCACCGCCTTATTGGCCAGGTTCGTGGACACGGTACCCAAAAAACCGCCGGTAAAAGCACCCACAGAAGTTTGAACCACCATACCCAGAAAACGTTTCACGTAGGCCCCGAAGCTGTGTTCCTGCTGCCACTGCAGGGTGGCGGCCGCCGAAGCCTTGGCCTGTTTGTCCAATTCCGCCTGCCAGGCGCCGGCCTGGGACTGGAGCTGCTGGTCCCGCTCCCGCTTGCGCTGCTGGTTCTGGGCTACAGCCTGCCTTTCGGCGATGACCACCTGTTTTTCCGCCTCAATCATCTTATCTTCTTTCTGAATCCTGGTCTGGTGGGATTGTCTATAATTTTTATATACGCTGTATTCGAGGTTCATATGAGCTTCCTGCCCGGCCGGGGCGGCCTGGGCCGTTTGCCTTTCCGCCTGCATCAGGGCGGTTAAACGATCCGTAGCCGGGGTGACGCCCGGTACGGCGGCAGCCGACGGCGAGGAAGCAGCCGTCTGCGCTGGTAGTGCGGAAACAGGAGCCGGCCGGGCCATTGAGCCCCGGTCATTGCCGGCCCTTGCCCTGGTCATGAGCTGATCCAGAATCTGGAAGGCCTTGTCCAGATCGGCATTAAAATTTTCAGCAGTAAAAGTCAGTCGAAGATCGGAAGCCACCGGCATGACCAATGGTCGCCCTTTTTGTATTTTCCCCTGCTCGTGCAATTCGGATGCCTGAAGAATGGCCTTTTCAATATTTGCCGCCACCGTCTTAACTGTCCCGCCGGCATTCTTGGAGGCTGTGGCCTGCCCTCCCGCCAGCAGTCCGATCAGCAGCAGCATAAAGAACAGATGTTTGGGATGATGTTTTTTCATTTTTTACCTCTTTTAGCCGGAGATGCTTTCGGGGGCGGTGGCGGAGCCTCCTGTTCCGCGGCCTGCGCGGAAAGAGTATGCAAATGCTGCTCCGCCCGCTCTTGATAGGCTTTATCAGGAGCTGCTTCTTTCAGCTTCAGCCAGGTCAGGCGGGCCCTGGTCGTTTCCCCGGTCTGTTCGTAGAGCAGCGCCAAATTATTCAGGGCGGCCGCATCCCGGGGGACCTTTTGAATATAGGTCTCCATGTGGTTGACGGCCTCCTTCAACTTGCCGGTTTCGCCGTAGGCGAGCGCCAGACTGAAATGGGCATCGGCCATTTCAGGAGACTGGCTCAGGGCCTTTTGGAAGGAGGCGATTGCCGAAGGATATTTCTTGAGGTTCAATTGGGCTTTTCCCATTGCCAAATATGTGTTCGGGGCCTCGGGGACCAGCTTGACCACCATTTGATAGAGTTCGACGGCCTTTTCATTGTCGCCTCCGGCGAAAACGACATCCGCCAGATATCTCAGGGGCGCCGGGTCATTGGGGAAAATTTTAATGGAACCATCTACGAACTCCCGTGCTTCCGCCCGCTTGTTCAGGGACAAGAGATATTGCAGGTACAGGAGTCGGGCATCCAGATAATTCGGAGCCAGGTCCATGGCCCTCTGCAAATCTCCAACGGCCTTATCCGGTTGTTCCAGGTTGAACTGAATAACCGCACGCTTAAAATAAATGGCCGGATTTTGCTTTTCTTTTCCGGCGGCCGTGTTGAGGTACGCCAGTGCCTTGGCCAACCACTGCCTGTTTTTCTTTTCCGTAAATTCGTATTTCAGCAGGTAGGCGTCCGCCGCCGAAATATAACCCTTGATAAAATCCGGGTCCTTTTGAATCAACGCTTCAAAAACCCCAAGGGCGTTATCAATCCCGGCATAACCCTCCGCGTTAAGCTGCCGGACGGCCCGGGAATAGGTTTCTTCAGAGACCTGGGCATGCCCGACCGTAAAACAGGAAAGTAGAACAAAGGCCGTGACGATAAAGGAGTGAACAAACATGCTGCCTCGATTGTACATATTTTTAAAACCTCCAGGAAAAGCCCGGGATATTTCCCCTGCTAAAACACGACAATTTTGCTTGAGGCCGCAACGTCTTTTATTTTTGCCTCTTCAGTTTTTCCAGCTGTTCTTCAGCCAATCGGGCCTGCTGGGGATCCCGGGTGCCTGTCCTTACTTTCATCCAGGCGAGGCGGGCCTTGACTTTTTCGCCGGCCCCTTCGTAAAGTCCGGCCAGATTGCCCAGGGCGGCCAGGTCTTCCGGAAAAGCCCGGGTGTAGGGCTCCATCCATCGAATGGCTTCCCGCGGCTGCCCGACCTGATGATAACTGAAAGCCAGGTCATTATAGATCACATAGTACCTGGAGTCCATAGCCAGGGCCTTCTGAAAAAACTCGATGGCGAGCGGATAGTTTTTTTTCAACATGAAAGACCGGCCCAATGCGGCCCAAGCCTGGGGAGTTTCCCCAACGTGAAGGGAATGTTCATAACATTCATCCGCTTGTTCCGCATAACCGGCCTGGAGCCAGATTTGACCCAGTCGAAGAAGCATTTCCCCCTTATTTTTTAACCGCGAATGTTTTAAATCGGAAAAAAGCTCGGCCTCCTTGACTTTGCCCAGATTCAATAGATAGGCCAGATAGGCTTCATGCAGTTCCTGGGATCCGGGCCATTTAGTCAAAGCCGTCTTCAACAATTTGCGCCCTTCTTCCTTTCTGCCTGTCAAGAAAAGAAGAAGGCTCTTTTTTCGATAGGCATCTTCCAGATTCGGATTGATTTTCAGGGCGGCGTCCACATGCTTCATGGCCTCCCGAAGCCCCCCGGCGCCGGCTTGCGGAGAAAGTGTGTATTCCTTTATCCGGAGATGAACCAGACCCATATGGGCCTCAACCTGCCGGGGATTCTTTTTCAGGATTTCAATTAAAATCGAATGGGACTTTTCGAAATTATCCCGGGAAGGCGTACCCAGCAAATCCAATGCATTCTTGACTTCCGGAGATTTTATTTTTGCCTTTGGAATCTCTGCTCCCCCTGCGGGAAAGGCAATGAAAAGAAACAGCAGGCATAGAGCGCCAATGATTAATTTTTTCATTTTTTCTCTCTTGACGGATGTATGTTCATTGGAAAACCCGGGACTGCAAATGACTGCTGCCGCCCTCCAGTTCACCGGTAGCTGGCTCGGGCTACTTTATAATTATTGATGTGCAGCGTGTTTCCGATTTTGTGCAGGTCACGCGGCGTTCGCACTTCGGTAGCCGCAGACCAGGACCGGGCGACCGCGGCACGCCGCCTGCACAGAGGCCGTGACGGCCATCGCTAAGGTTCAACCATGTCACTTTCTCCTGAACGCATACCTGCCGGCAGCGCTGGGTGGGTGCGGTAGTCGTAGTGGTATACTTAACCGGAGGTTTTTGAATCTGAGTTGTACTCGCTGTTTATTTTTTCACCACCTTTTTCCCACAGACTTTACAACAGCCGTTTTTATCTACGAACTTATAAGAGCAGGTACCTGGTGTGCGGCAAGCGGTTGATCCCGTGGCCGGAGCAGTCGTCACCGGGGGGCGGGAAGTTGTGGTCGATCCTCCGGGCGTCGTACTCGCGGTTTGAACTGGTGTCTGGGGGGATGATCCCGTCTGCCCTCCGGTTGAACCGGTCCCTGTCGTCGGCGTCTGGGAATTCGACCCCGCTTGTCCAGATTCCGACAGGCTTCCTGAAGAACCGGATCCTGTTGTCGGGGGCGGGGGAGGCGGCTGGATACCCCAGTTGGCCGATACCTGCTGCCCGGCGCCCCTGCCGATGCCACCGGCGAATTGATCTATTCCTGTGGCGACCCCGGACGTGAGCCCCCCCATAAAGCTTCCGAGCAAGATATTGCCCAGAGAGTTTTGCCGGGTTACCTGCAGGTTCTGCTGGGAGGTCGAAAACTCCTGGGCGTTGGCCGAAATGGCCTGCGTCGTCAGTTGCCCCTGGGCCTGAATCTGTGACTGGGCTTGCATCTGTTGGTTCTGGGCCGCCGCCGCCCGTTCGGCCTGGGTGTTCCCGATAGACCCCAATGTCTGCTGGGCTTCCTGCTGTTGCTGGAGATCCAGGTCCTGTTGAAAGGACCCGCTCACATTGGTGTTCTGGGCCAGTTGCAGGTCGGCAGCGGATACTGCTCCCGGCTTCACAGGTGTGGAGGGAATGCTCCCTCCGGTTGACCGTTCCGCATCTCTCAAATTTCTCAGGTATTCGGCAATCGCATCTTGCCTTTGCTGGGCATCCTGAATCCCACCGAATTTGTCCACGATTTGCTCGGCGACATAATCAGATTTCCAGCGATTAAAATCCTGGTCTCCCGTATCGCCTTTATCAGGAGGTTGTGGAGGTTGTGGGGGATCTATAACCGCCTCAGGAGATGAGGAGGCATCCTTTACCGGCGCCAGCTCCGGCTTCGGACCGCCCCCCTGAAGATCCCTGAGGGCCTGGAGTTGCTGATAGGCCTCGAGGTCCAGCTCCTGGCGGCTTTTGACGGGAGCGGCTGCTGAAGGAGGTTCGCCGCCTGTCTGGGGTGCAACGGGGGTTGGAGAAGTTGTGCCCGGCGGTGTCCGGGAAATAAGTTCATCCAACCTGGCCTGATAATCGGCGGCTGTATAGCGATCCTTCTCTCCAGGAGCGGGATTATGGTACTTAATGTAATCCAGAAACTCCTCTCTGGTCACCCCATCACGGAGTGTAATCGCTCCCCGCTCCAGGGCGCGGTCGTAGGAAGCCTGCCGCCCGGTCATTTGGGCACGATCCCGATCCTCTTTGGATTCACCGCCCATCATACGGCCCACCTGGTCGGTCAGGGCTTCGCCGGCCTGCATCCCCCGGTCCATGAAATCTTCGGTCCCCTTGTCGAATTTTCTGCCGGCCTCGGTATTTTCCAATAACTCCCTTGTCTTGTTATATGAAGTTACTCCGACCAAGGCGGCGCCAGCCAGACCCGTCGCAGTCGGAGCCACTACTGCGGCGGTTGCTCCGAGCGCCAGCGACCCGCCAAATGTGGCTGTATCCGTTGCCGCAGCCTGGTATTTTTCCGCTCCGCGATTTTCAAGATCCGCCGCTGTTCGTTCCAGGATGATGGCGGCCTTTTCATTTCCCTGCTGCCTGGCTTCCTGGGCCTGCGCCCTGTATTGGCCCGCCATATCCCGGTCCAGGTAGCCCTCTCTGAGATTCTCCCCGATGCCCTGCCCGGTTTGAAAGCTGCCGTATGCGGCTGCCGCTCCCAGCACGGCCCCGCCCGCCGTATTGACGCCCGCTCTCAGACCGGAGGCATCTGCCGGGAGTTGGCCTATTCCCAGTCTGCGACCCAGGGCCTTGTCGGCATCCTGAATGTCCTCGACACGATTCCGTACGGCGCCGGTCGCTCTCTCCGCGAGCGTTTGTTCCTGGAAGGAAGACCTCCCTTCCGTCAGCGGTGTCTGGCCGGAAACCGGTCTAAACGCCCCGGTGTCGTTTGGTGAAACTGAGGCCGCTCCCCCTCCCGAGCCTTTCCCGCCGCCGGCTGCTTCCCGTTCCAGGCGTTTTATCTCCATCCGGTCCTTGACGTTTTGCACGAATGTTTCATTGCCCACACTGTCAGGGACTCCTCCTCTTCCCGGTCCCTGCAGTTTCTGCCCGGCTTCCAGCAATCCGGTGGCTTTTTGTGTGATGGAGTTAGGGGTTTCACCCATACGGCGGAGGTCCATTTCGGCCTGCGCCGGGCTGGTGCGACCTTCCCGGACGTCCCGCATGATATCCATGCCCCTTTGAACGTGGTCGGGCACTCTCCCGCCCATGGCTTCCACCCGGGGCTTGACCTGACCATCAAACGATTTCACCGTTTGGTCCATGGCCAGACCGCGCTGCACTTCCGCCTCGGGGAGCCGACCCTGTCCGGTCAGCTCGGTCGCTCGATTCCGGGCCACGTTGTACTTGTCCTCCATGGCGCCGACCACCTGGCCAACGTCACGGACCGGCTGTGATTTCGGTCCATGGATAATCTGTTCCCCCTCGGCCGCGCTGCTGCCAAAGGCATGGCGATGCGTGCGGTCCGTGCTTTCTATGTAATGGCGCTCGGCGAATTTATCCGGGCTCATCCCCGGGGCCACCCTGTCCCCCCCGGCGGCGCGCTGAAACTGCGCGTTGACCACTGGCCGGGCCTTGTCGGCCGGGACGTCCATGCCGCGCACCCGTACCGTCACATCGGCATCCTGATGGACTTTCGGGTCCTTACTGGGGTTGGAGGTATAAACCACCTCGACTTCATTGGGAGACACGCCGTATTGTCTGGCGATCTGGTTCTTGATCCCCGGCTCCATGTTGCGCTGGATATTGGCCATGGGTTCGTTCATCCTGGTTTTGACTTCCGGAAGCTCTCTTATATTGGCCTGTTTTACGGCCAGAGGATCTGCCCGGACCTGCAGGGCCGCACGGTCGATCTGCTGCTGATTTCCCGAACGCAGCGCATCGACCAACCCTTCCCGTCTCTGAGCCGCCTGCTGCCCGGCCTGCTGATAGGCATCCATACGCTCGGTGGTGGTCGGAGGCCGCGGTTCTTTGCCGGCCATTCGTCCCAATCCGGGGTCCACCGAACCTTTTGTATAATTCTGGTCCGGGTTGGCCAGCCGGGCCAAATCGGGATCCCTCACAGGGACGGCTTTGTCTTTCGGGTATAAGGGATCCGAGGCCCGTGTCACCCTTTGATTGATTTCAGTCCAACGGGGATCGCCCCCGGAAAATTTTTCAATCTGCTTGGGGGGTTCTGAAGAACCGGGACGGCGTATCGAGCCGGCCCATTCTTTTACCTGCTGGGGATCCGGGGGCTTGGGCCGGAGCTGCTGGGCCATATCATGAATATTGAGCATTTCCTGTGAAGTGGAACCTCCAGGACTGCCTCCCGGTGCCGGTGGTTTGACCTTGATCGGATCAGGCAATGGCTGGCTGTAAAAGGGCGAGCCTCCTGAACCGGCGGCTGAAGGCCCGGCCGGACCGGGAGCCGGCGGACCGGCAGCGGTGTTGGCCCCTTCTCTCACTCTGGCAGGGACGATAACCCCGGTTCCCCCGGGGCCGCGCCCGATGATGTCCGCAGAAGCCATTGAACGGGGCGCTTCCGGCGGACGGGCAGAAGAGACGGCCCGCTCAAGGGCCGGGATCTGCTGCGCGGCGGGGGACGGAGGTCTGAAGCCGGAAGGCGTCCGGGAGCTTGCCACCGGCGTTGCCGGTTTAAACGCAGCAGCAGGTGGTGGCGCAGGGGGAGCGGGGGAAGGTGTGACCGTGGCAGGAGGAGTTCGCCGGACCGCCGCCGAAGACCGGGGGGTAGCGGGTCTGCCGGATGAAGGCGGAGGGTCAGGGACGAATAAACCGGAGCCCGCAACGGCTGCCGTGCCCACTGCCTTTTCTGTGTTTCCGATAGCCTTCACACCCTGTTCTTTAGAACTAAAACCACTGGCTGTTTCCGAGGCGATCCCTTTGACGGTTGACGATGATATGCCGGCGCCGGTCTTATTTGTAAACCCCTCCCGTCTGGATGAAAATCCCTGCATGCCTGTGGAGCCCATTCCGGTCGTCGTGGAGGATGAAACTCCTTCCGCACGGCCGCCCATACTCTGGGTTCCTTCCCTGGACATTCCCCGGACCTGGCTTGAAACCGGTTGGGATGCACTCTTTATTCCGCCGGCCGTCCCCATTCCTGCGGCTGTCCCCTGAAAACCGGTCGCGGATGAAAGACCGGCAGGGCTTTTTAAGGCGATCGCCTGTTTGTTTAAGGTTTCTTTCCTGGGGGTCGAGGAAATGGCGGTTTGGGATTTCAATGTCTGGCTCGGAACACGTTTAATCGCGGCTTGAAGCCGGCGCTGCAGCGCCGGGAGCTGTTTCAGTATCCGGGACGCCTGCTGATGGGAGTTGACCCGCTGCTGGGCCAGGCGGATCCGTTCCGGGTCTCTCGATTTTAATGCATCCTCCAGATCCTGGACCAGTCGCCGGGCATCCGCATTTTCATTCTGGGCTTGAGCGATCCCGGTCCCTTGCTGGTCAGCGAGGATATCAGGTATCCCGAAACAAACGAAACCGGACAACAAAATCACAATTATGATTGATTTTGTTTTCATGGCGCCCTCCTTATTCTTCAAGATCCCGTCTCAACCAGTTTCATATCCAGTTTATTGGGTGAAACCCCCAAAACTTTCAGCCGGAATGGGCCTGGATTGGACAGGGTCAGCTCTTCGGCCAGCTTCTGGGAATCACCCTGGCAGTGGATATCGAAGGTGGCCACCCCGGAAACAAAGCCCCGCTGGACCACTTCTTTTGTGCCGGGTATTCTTTCCCTTAGCAGTTGTTTCAAAGCCGCAACCTGCCAAATCTGGGTGACATCCCCGACAACCAGTTGAATTTTCCGGACCTCGCCGGATCCTGCCTTGCCCAACCTGGCCATCATCTTGGGCAGGAGATCGCGGATCAAGGGAAATGCCGCCTCGCGTATGGCCAGGGATCCCCCCGCCATGTCATCCACATGGATCTTCGCGGCTTCCTTGCTCTCCATGGCCAGAATTTCCGCCGTATCGGTGCGGATCGCCTTGATACTCACGGAGGCCTGGTAGGAGCGAAAGGCCGTGTCCTTGATCTGCTCGGCCGAACCCTTGGAGATGGCCTTGCCGACCAGGACCACGTCCGCCCCGAACTGCAACCCCATGGCCGCAGCCGAGCGGGGGCTGGCGTTCATGACCTGCAGGGCCTTATCCCGGTCCACGTTGGTCTTGATCAATTCCGCGTCCACCACCTCCATGCCATGGGTCATCAGATATTCGGTTATCACCTTCTCTGCTTCGTCGACCGTGTAGGTGCCCAGATTTTTTTCCTCGATCATGACCATAAACCGGGGGACCGGGCCTTTGGCCAAGCCGGGCGAAGAAAAACCCAGAAGGCATCCAACTGCGAACATCAGGACTATTATGCGCTGCACAATTCGATGGATTGGCAAGAATAACCTCCTTTAAGGAATGGTGATGCTGATTTCTTCCGAAGGCGCCCCCTCGAGATTAGTCTGGTCAATAGCGCTGATCCGAAAGGTGAGGGTTTTTCCCTTTTTCATCTCCCCGCGGAAAAGGTATTCGATTCCGGCAGATTCACCGACTCGATCCCAGAAGAAAAATCCCTTCTGCCCCACGATATATTTAACAATATCCTTTTCCCCGTTAGGATTCCACCTCAGCCTGATCTGATTTCCCTCCACCACAGCCCGGACTCCTGTCGGTTTTAACGGTACCGGCTTGGTGGCGGACAATACGGTTCCCGAATGCTGTCCTTCCAGTCCGTCCTTGTCCACCGCCCGTAACCGATAATAATATTTCGTCCCGTCATCGAGTCCCTGGTCAGAAAACTCGTGAATGTCACCCGGAACGTCCCGGATCCTTTTGTCCACCGATGTGGGTTCATCGCCCCTGAATATCTCATACTTCACGATGTCCCCTTCTGCATTGGGATTCCATCGCAGTGTGACTTGCTTGACCTCCCCTTGAGCGGCCTGGAGTCCCGTGACCGGTTTCGGCACCGGCTTGGTAACCGCATAGACCATCGGTGAATCGAGGCTGTGCACATCCACAACATTGACCGCTTGCACTTTATAAAAGTAGCGGGTTCCATCATTCAGGGATGTCCCCTCACTCCAAAAATCTTTTTTGCCGCCATCCACAAATTGAGTGGTTTCGCGGCCTTCCACGAATGCACCTTTCTCGAACGGCCCGCTGTTTTTAGCGGACCGGAAGATCGCATATCCCTTGACTTCCGGCTCGTTGACCGGGCTCCAGGTCAAGGGAACTTTCCGTGCCTGCCTGCTGACCGCTTCCAGCTTTTTGACCGGAGAGGGGGGTCCTTTGGTGGTGGCTGTCACTGCCGCTGAAGGTGGGGACTCGGTCCCCACCAGGTTGACGCTCACCACCCGGTAGGCGTAGGTCATCTCGTCCCCAAGATTTTCGTCGGTATAGGTGTTCAGGGTTTGTCCCTCCAGGGTATTGATTTTTTCCCAGTTGCTCTGGCCGGATTTCCGCAGAATAGAGTATCCGCGAATGTTGGGGTCGGAAATCGGCAGCCAGGTCAGCACGATCTTGCGTATCAGCCCGGCCCTGGCCGCCAAACCGGAAACAGCACTTGGAGGGCCGGCGGTCGTAATCTTTAGCGGCCCGGTAGGAAAACTGGTCAGATCCGATTTCTTTACCGCGTAAACCTTGTAGTAATAGGTTTCAGCGTCCAGCAAGTCCCGGTCCTCAAATTGAATCCGCCCGGACTCCATATTTTCCAGCATGCCGACTTCATGGTACCTTCCATTTTCGGTTCGACTCCTGACGATTTTATAGCTCTTGATCGTTCGAAGGGAGTCCGGTTGAATATCAATTACAACCCCCCGGATCTTACTCTGGGTATTTACCACGACCGGAGAAGGCACGTTCATCCCCTGTGTATCACCCACCCGGATCATCTCTCGAAGCAACTGGGCCACCAGATTGCGGACCATTCGGTTGGCAAAGGCTGAAATACTGATTGGTCGGTCCGAAATAGCCGTATCGGAAACACTCCAGACAATGGAACCGTTATTGACGTCGATCATCCGTACATTAAGCCCGATGGCCGCCAGTTCCGATTTCCCCGAGGCTTTCGATCCGTATTCAGGGACCGTCCCCACGACCACCCCCTGAACGTTCAGGATCTTGCCGACCCTCATAGCCAACGCGCTTTCCGTTACCCCCCTTAATCCCAGGGCCTGTTCTCCCAGAACCTGCTCCATCTGACTGCGTTCCACGAGATCATATTTCTGGATGAACAATAATTCCGTGGCAAACAGGTCGGACATGCTTGCCCCGGCCAATTCCGCCGGGGCCCGGAAGGGCATGACCGCCACTTTTTGATACAGCCGTTTGCCGGCGTTGGGGCTGACGTAAATCCGGCCTTTCGTCTCGCGTTCATCACTGCCGCTGGTAAGCTGCTCTTCTTGTGCCACTTCAGGAGCCGATGCGCAGGAAAAAAAGGTTATTGAAAAAAGCAGGACTATGCAGGTCAAAACCAGGCAACGGAACATCTTCATAAAAGCCTCCCCCGAGGATTTCTTCAAAAAAATTTTATCATCCAATCGTTTTAAAAAAACTTTCGACCAGTAACCGTTTCATAGAGACCCCAGTATCTTTTCCACACCGTTGATTATTTGACAACTTCGTAAAAAGTCCGGATGCTTCGTTGCGCTGCATCATTCGTCATTGCGGCGTATGTCTATATACGCCTCATTCCTCATGATTTGCGCGCCTCGCCTGCGGAGCTTTTTACGAAGCCGTCGAATTTGGCTAATTTTTCGACTTTTTACGAGCTCATCATTATTTGAATTGATGAGAATTTGATTTTTTGTTGTGAAAGTATAGGGGAATCGTTTTTTTGTGTCAATTGAATTGTGGCCAATTCACAAAAAATCCCTTGGAATTCCCGTGAGAATTCAAAATTCCCCTTTCCTTGCGAAAGTATCGGTTCGATTCCGACCTCCGGCACCACATAAATCAATAGCTTGCGGTGTTCAGTGACAAACTTTTACAAAGCCGCCGTCGATCGCCTGCCGTGAAATGCTTCAGCACCGGACGGAAGCCGCCACAGCGCTGATAATCGCGGAACCGATCCCCGATCCATCCCTGGCAATTTCGAGTTTTATCCTTTTCGCGCGATCGCCAAAAATATCGAAAAGCATGTCCATCATATTATCTTGAAATCCTGGATGTTTTTCAAACAAGGCGCCGTCGATCGCAATGGTATGGTCCGATCCAAGTCCGGGATCCATCCAGGCGACGACGGCAGCGATCGCCGCCCCGGCAATTCTGGCGGACCGTGTGGAAACGATGCGGCAGATTTCCCGAATGGCCTGTTTATCCACCGCTGAAACATCGGCGAGACCAAAATCCGTGAAAAAGTCATGGCCCCGTGCCGTCATGGAGAGATGCTCCGTGGTCAATGCATAGGCCTCTGAAAAAGCAAGCCGGTTGTTCTCCATGAAAAGAAGCCCCTTTTCGATCAACTCAACGATCACGAGCCTTGCAATCTCACCCAGGTACATCCCCGATACCATCTTTTCCAGTTGCTGCCGGCCGGCGTTATGGGAGGCGCGGTCCAGAACCTGATCGTAAATATTCGGCTTGAGTTTATCGAAGCCCCCCCACTCCATATTGATGATCATTTCCGCGGGAGCGCCGGATCCCTGATACTTCAAAATACGGGCGATTTTTTCCGGATAGCAGGCATTGGTCCCCGTGCCGAGAATCACGCCCATATCGCAGGCCGGATCGGCATAGCTTTTGGTCACGAGTGTTCCCACCGCGTCATTCGCCAGGGCCGCCACGCGGATAAATCCCATCTGCTTGCGATGCAGTGCTTCGGAGAGCAGCGCCACCACATCTTTGCCCTCTACGCCGGCGGCTGCAAAGCCCTTTGTCCAGCAGATGAGTGTTCCGGAGGCAACGGAACGCTGCGCCACGGGAAAGGAGAAGGTAAAAGCAAGATCACAGGTCTGCTGCATGCATGCAGGATGTTCTCTGAAAAATGATTGGATACAGTCGGCAATAAAATCGAACAGTGTGTCGCCGGTGCCGACTATCGCCTCATGGGGGACGATGAATCGGCTGACTGCCGCAAGGCTGGCTTTGCCGTTTCCATCGAGCGCCGCCGCCAAAACCCTGATGTTCGTTCCGCCGAGATCGAGGGCTAAAAAATTTCCTTTTTCCGTTCCCTTTGGGCGGCCGATGAAGGAGGGGATCATCTTGAGGGAACTTATTTCTCCTGCCAGTCCACGCTGCATCTCTTCATGAAAATGAACAATTATTTCCCTTGCGTTTTGAAGTGTTACGGAGAAAACGCTTTCGAGATGAGACAGATAGTGATTGAGCCCATGCGTGCTGTCTTTGCTCATGGCTTCATCCTTATTTCAATGCTGCAAACGATACAATGTTTAACCCAAAGAAACAAATCATTTCAGTCTGATCTCACATCGCGTTATCTTGCGATAGATATAACCGACAGGAAATGAGCATACAAACCATGACAACGGATCGTTTTGCTCAGTCCGGTAAGTCAGGGCACCACTGGACTTTTTTCCGGGCCGGCGGGTTTGATCAGGTTCGTCAGGATACCGGCGCCGACCTGATGGCTCTGGAGCAGCTCGACCGGAAACTCTGGCTTGCCCTGGGGCGCCCGCCAAGTGAATGTTTTTTCCCTTGTCTGCTCCACTCAAGGAGCAAGGTCATTTTAAAGTGGCGAGCGTTGATCTGGCAATGCTGGCTTGATGGGTATCGGGATAATCGGCTGAAAGCTTTTCAAGCACAATCCTGGCGCCGGTTTTATCGCCGATTTTCAGAAAGGAAAGGCCCTGTTTCAAGAAGGCATGGGGGACCATTTCGCCCTTCGGGTAATTCAACAGGACCTTGTCGTACTCCAGGATGGCCTTTTCGAAGTTTCCCTCCATATAATAACATTCACCGATCCAGAACTGTGCGCCGCTCGCCAGAGATGCATCCGGGAACTGCTTCAAAAATGCCTGAAATTTTCGGCGGGCTCCATCGTACTTGCCGTTTTTGAAATCGTTGTGGGCCTCCAGATAAGGTACTTTCAGATCCGGCTTTCCCTCTTGTGCGGTATCGTGTGCTGCAGCCTGTATTGCGTCCCGTTTCCCTTCCTTCACGGGTGATTTACCGGTCCCCACGAGATTTTCGATATTCCTCATCCGTGCCGCGAGGTCTTCCAGTCTGGCCTGAATATCCTTACGGTCACTTTTCAGCCGCTCCGGATTGCTGGTCTCTTCCAGCTCGCCCCGCAGTTTGCGAATCTGATCGGAAAGATTCGTCATGTCGGCGCCCATATCGGCCTGGCGTCCCCGCAGCAACCGCAGGTTCTCTCTGATCTCTTTCAACGCCTCCGCCGGGTCCGTATTGTCCGGTTCATCGGTCGTGCTCTTTTCCTCCACGGCGCCTGCCTCAGTACGGGCGGGTGTTTCTTGCGCCGCAAGGGCTGCCGGGGGTTGCGTGACCCCAACGGCCTGTTGCGCTTGCAGGGCCGGAGCCATGCCGAAGACAATCAAGAGGGTGAAAATTGCTGAAAGGAGTAATATCTTCATCTCATGTTCACGCATCTCGCTCATTTTTGGTGGCAACGGAATATTTGCAAAAGAAGCATGAAAAACGGGCCTTATTAAGGAAAGTGGTCAACGCGAACAACATCAAAAGGATATATTCGTAACCCCTTGATTTTACTTGGCTGGGAGACAAGGATTCGAACCTTGATTCACGGAGTCAGAGTCCGTTGTCCTACCATTGAACGATCTCCCAGCAGAATGATTATGTAGCCTGTCGTGTGCAGGGCGTCGCTTCTACCATCAATGCGCTTCATTATCAACAAAAATTTTCAGACCGAGCGTCCACCTGTCTAATCTATCCGGTATTGTCTGATAAAATCCAGAAACAATTGATGATGGCGCAGGATATTGAAGGGGCGGCGCAAGATCAGGTAAAAGGATCTTTCAATGCGCCAGTTGTCCACGGGCACTTCCCTCAGAAGCTGCAGATTCAGCTCTCTCGTCATGGCCCTAATGGAGAGGATCGAGACGCCAAGCCCTGCCAGAATGGCTTCCTTGACAGCCGCCGAACTCCCGAACTCGGCCACTATCCTGAATTTTACGAGGTCGGTGTTCGCCTGTTCCTTCAGGTAGCGCTCCAGAATCTCCCGCGTCCCAGAGCCCTTTTCACGAACGATGAAAGGCTCTTCCATGACTTCCGGCAGGGAGACGGAAGGTTTGCCGACCCAGCGGTGGCCTGCGGGAACGGTTAGAACCAGCCGATCCTGCCAGAGCGGTTCCGCCTCTAACTTCCCGCGCGAAGGCCTTTTCCCGATAATGCCCAGTTCTTTCTCCCCGTTGAGAATCATGTTAAGGACCTCTTCGCTGTCGGCGCTTTGAACGGTGAGGCGGATTCCCGGGTGCGCTATGCGAAATCGGCCCAGGACATGCGGCAGGATATAGGTTGCCGGGATGGTGCTGGCGGCGATGGCGATATCGCCTGCCGCCTTTTCCTGCATTCCGGCGATCTTTTCCCCGGCCTCGTCCCGCAGCTTGAGGATTCTGCCGGCAAGGTCAAAAACGATTTTTCCTTCCGGCGTCAGGATGACCCCGTTCTTTTCGCGCCGCACGACCTTCATTCCGAGAATCGCTTCCATATTGGCGATATGTTTGGTCAGGGAAGGCTGAGAAAGGTGCATTTTTTTTGCGGCGTGGCTGAAGCTTCCCTCGGTTACCAGAAACAGGAGCGCTTCGAGCTGCTGCAGCGAGATATTTTTGAAATCTTCCAGCGTCATCATCGTGCGCCTTGTTTATCCATGCGGATTTTGCCTTTGAGCTTAAAGCGAAATCTCATCGGCAAAGCTCCTTCCATCGCTGTCCGGCTATTTCGGTGATTTCTCCACACGCCGCCCGTCTGAGCGCCCCCAGCGTCTTGACCAGCGGCAGCTCCGTGAACAGCCCCGACGCCAGCGCCATCCGGTAGATACAGGATGGCGCCTGGCCGCCTTCGGCCGGGTCCGGGAAGATGTCATGGATGACCAGGAATCCGCCCGGCATGATATGGGAAACCCAGCCGCTGTAATCTGCGAAAGCCGCCTCGAAGGTGTGGCCGCCGTCGATAAAGACCAGACTCAGGGGGGTGGACCAGTTCCGGGTGACCACCTCCGACTTCGTGACGATAGGAATGACCGTGTTGTCCAGACCGAAAGCGGTGATTGTTTTCCGGAAGAGCGGAAAGGTGTCGATCAGACCCGTTTGAGGATCCACGAGGTCAGGATCGAAGTATTCCTGGCCGGGTTGCTGTTCTTCAGAACCCCGGTGATGGTCGATGGAATAGAGGACGCCGCCGCTTTCCCGGCAGGCCAGGCCCAGATACGCCGCCGACCGCCCGCAATAGCTGCCGATCTCCAGACAAGGGCCGAAGCGGCTCGCCTTCCGGGCCAGCTCATACAGTCGCAGCGCCTCCGCTTCCTCCATGAATCCCTTGAAGGGGTATGTTTTTAAATCTTCGATAGGCATGATCATTCATCCATCCTGATTTCCAATCCCGGTATGTCATGAAAATGTTCGTCCACCGTCATCACGGCGAGATTATTTTCCATGGCCAGGACGGCAACGATGATATCGGAAAAGGGGATCGTTTTCCCTTCTTTGCGCAGATTGGCAGAAAGGCGGCCGGCTCTGATCCAGAGCGCTTCGTTCATTTCGAGGAAGGGAAGGGCGTTCAGTACACCGGTCAGCAGGGCCTGTTCCTTTTCTGATCGGACGCCCTGGACAAGTTCATAGATGATCGGTCCGCAGACAAAAACAGTTTCTGCTGTAAGGGCTTTTTCGAGAGCTTGGCCAAGAGGGATCGTGCCGGGTCGAAAATAATCGACCCAGGCGCAAGTATCGGGAAGAATACCCTTACTTTTCATTGTATTTATCCCTTTCTTCCTGAGCCTGCAATTCTATTATTTCCTCTGTCCTCCAGTCATAGTTAATCGTCATTTTGCCTCGCAGCGCCAGGAGTTCGGTCATTTTCCTGTCTCTGACATAGGCCTCCATCGCCGTGACAATAGCCCTGGTCTTCGACTTCTCCTTCGAGATTTTCTGAACCTCGGAGAGGAGATCGTCGGGGATGTTCAATGTTGCACGCATATCAGTCACCTCCAGGATATGCTTTTATGATATGCTATTTCCAAGGGAAGTCAAGGGATATGTTGCCCTTTTTCATGATATCCTATACAGATCCGAGGATGATGCCCGAATCATTCGGGGTCTTGACGGGGATGCGCCTGATGTCTCTGACATGGGCTTCCGTCAGCATGTCCATGATCTGTTCTTCGGAGTAGGACTGACCGGCAGGGGTGCCCAGCAGCATATTGAGCGCGAACAAGGCCGGATGCAGGGGGCTGTCCATCGTATTGTCGAGGATGAATTCGTGGATCATAATCAGGCCGCCCGGCTGCAACACGGAGACGGCCTTCCGGATGAGCTTGCGGCAGTCCTCCGGTCCTTCCGCATGCAGAATGTGCGAAAGCAGGGCGACGTCGTAGGTTCCCGGGATGTTGTCATGGAGATAATTACCTTCAACGAAGGCGATGCGGTCGGCCAGGCCGAATTTAGCGATGGTTTTTTCAGCGAAGGGCCGGGTTCCCGGAAGGTCGTAAACGGTGGCCCGGAGTTGCGGATTGGCTTTGCAGAAATGGATGGCGTAAGTCCCCGGTCCTCCACCCAGATCGAGCAGGTGGCGCCGCTGTGAGAGGTCTGCGGCGGCGGCCACAGTTGGTGCGACCTTCATGGCGATGTTGAACATGCCCATCAGGAAGCTCTCCCGGCGTGCGGCGTCGCTTTGTGAGGATCTTGTCCGCAGGGGCTTGCCGGTTTCGACGGCTTTGTCCAGTTGCGACCAGGATTCCATGAGATAATGGTGGTGCATGATCATGTAGCCCAGGTAATGATCGGAATCCCTCGACAAAAAAGATTTTGCTCCGGGGTTGTTGGCATATCCCTCATTGGTACGGACCAGGAGGTTCATGGCCGTCAGCGCGTTCAGAAGCATCATGACGCCCCGCAAATCACACTTGATCCGCCCGGCGATGTCGGTGGCGGGAAGGCAGCCCTCTCCGATTGCCGTAAAGATGTCCAGTTTGACGCCTGCATGCAGGGCGCAGGTTTTCCAGTAGTCTCCCGACAGCCGCAGGATCGTCTCCGGCGCCCATTCCGGGAGGGTCATGGGTATTCTTTCTTCATCCATCAATCAACATGCCTCCATGTTAAAAAATATGCCTGTCACCATACACCATAGCGACGCTGATTGAAATGTGAAAATAGGATGGGGCCAAGGGCATCGACTTCAGTTCTCAGATTCATGCTTGAAATGCCTACCTAATTGAATTTGAATCATTAATACACCGGCAACAATATATATCAAAGTCGTCATTCCCGCGAAAGCGGGAATCAAGAACTGGACTGGATGCCGGATCAAAGCTTGCCCCGGACTTGATCCGGGGTCCGGCATGACATTTTATATGTTTAATCGCCGGAGTAATAATTCAAATAGCAGAGATCGGTTAAAATCTTCTATAAAAAAGTGTTTTTCCAGTGTGCTTTTCTCTTGACAAACGGGAACCATGCGTGTATTCAACATGTGACCGTTGGTCAGTATTTGACCTTAATTCATAGTTTGAACATTGGTCACACGCCGAACAAACCTGTAATCGAAAAAGAAGAAATTACCGTCATGGGGCTTGAAGAGAGAAGGAGAAGAGAGAAAGAACAGAGGCGAGGCGTAATCGTCAACGCGGCCAGAAAGCTGTTTTTTGAAAAGGGCTTCAAGTATGTCACGGTTGACAACATCGCAAAAAAATCAGAACTCAGCAAAGGTTCCATTTACCTGTATTTCAAAAGCAAGGACGAAATCTACACGCATATTCTCTTCAGCGACATCGAAAAGTTCAATAAAAAATCCGCTCATCTCTTTCAAGAAAACAAATCTGCGGCCGAACTTATCCTCGAATTTCGCCTGCATCTATTTCGAATTTTTTCTGAACGACCGGGAGTTATTCCGGATCATGATGACCTTCATGCTGCACACCGAAGACATGAAATTAGCGGAATCAGCCAATGAAAAGATCATCGAAGTCACAAACAACACGATTAAAATCATTGAAACCATCCTGCAGCGTGGCATGAATCAAGGCGAATTTCCGGAAGAGATCAATGTCCGGCAATGCCGCAACGCCATCTGGGGTTTTTTAAACGGGATCATCTCTCTGCATTTGTTCACGGGAAAAGAGGCGAACAGGGAGGAGAGGATCCGTTCCACGATCAAGGGAAGCCTGAGCATTTTCATCAAGGGTTTATCGGCCTATCGCAAGATGGACGAGATGATCAGCCAGAATAAAAATTTTCAGACAATCTAACAGAATTTTGGAAGGAGGTTTATGATGGGCAATTCACTGGTAAACATGAGGGATCAGCAATTCGTCCTCTTTGAGCAACTGGAGATCGAAAAGCTGTTTACGACGGAGAAGTACAAGGATTTCTCCAGGGACGACGTTGTCATGATGATCAACGAAGCGGAAAAGATGGCCTTGAATGTCATCCTGCCGACCTATGAGCTGGGCGACAAGCAGGGATGTTCTTTCAAGGACGGCAAGGTGACGGTGCCGGAGTGCTATCGCGACGCTTACAAGAAATACTGTGAGGCCGGATGGCTGGCCCAGGTGCAGCCCGTAGATGTCGGCGGCCAGGGATTGCCCTTTATCATGGCCACGGCGAATATGGAGCCCTGCTACGCCGCCAATTTCGCCTTCCTGATGTATCCCGGCCTGACCCACGGGGCGGCCGCGTTGATCCTGCATCACGGGACGGAAGAGCTGAAGAACAAATACATGTACAAGATGTTTGCCGGCGAATGGGGCGGCACGATGTGTCTGACCGAGCCCGGCGCGGGCAGCGATCTGGGCGCCATGAGAACCACGGCCAAGCGGCTTCCCGACGGGAAATTCCTGATCTCCGGAACCAAGTGCTTTATCTCCTGCGGCGATCACGACCTGACTCCGAATATCGTCCATCCCGTGCTGGCGAGAATTGAAGGCGATCTTCCGGGCACGCCCGGCATCTCCATCTTTATCGTTCCCAAGCACCGCGTCAATGACGACGGCTCCCTGGGTGAATTCAACGACGTGAAAACCGGAAACATCGAGCACAAGATGGGCATCAAGGGCTCTGCTACCTGCACGCTGAACTTCGGCGAAGACAACGCCTGTATCGGCGAACTCCTGGGCAAGGAGCGCGAAGGCCTGCGGATCATGTTCCAGATGATGAACGAAGCCCGCATGGAAGTCGGCATGCAGGCGCTTGGGCACTCAACGGCAGCGCTGGAGCACGCCGTTGCTTACGCCAAGGAAAGAATTCAGAGCACCCCGGTCTGGGAAATGAAAAACCCGGACGCCAAGCCTGTGGCCATCATTCAGCATCCCGATGTGCGCAGGGACCTGCTCTGGATGAAATCCTATGTGGAAGGTCTGCGCGCCCTGAATTACTTTACGGCCTATGCGCTGGACATGTCCCTCGCGTTTCCGGAGGAAAAGGCGAAATGGTTTGGCTTCGTGGAGCTTCTGACCCCCATCTGCAAGGCCTATACGTCCGATATGGGCATGCTGATCACGTCGAAGGCCATCGACATCTACGGCGGCTACGGCTATTGCCAGGAGTATCCTGTGGAGCAGTACATGCGGGATTGCAAGATCGCCTGCCTCTACGAGGGGACCAACGGCATCCAGTCCCTCGACCTGGTCGGCCGGAAACTCGGCCAGAACAAGGGCATGAACGTCATGAACATGATCGGCGAAATCGGCGCCACCATCGCGAAGGCCAAAGGCATTCCCGAGCTTGAGAAATACACGGCCTACCTCGAAGAGGCGAACAACGCACTGGTCGATCTGACCATGACCTTTGCCGCGCTGGGAAAGAGCTCCAGCTTCCTGATTCCCATTCTCAATGCGTCGTCCTATCTGGAGGTCTTCGGCGATCTGCTGCTCGGACACTTCCTGTTGCAGGCCGGGGCCATTGCGCAGGAAAAATTAAACAAGATCTATGCGGATAACGGCGCCGATACCAAAGGCAAACGGCGCACCCTCGTTCACAACAACCCCGATGTGGCCTTCTACGAGGGTAAAATTGCGTCGGCGAAATTCTTTGCCGTGGAGGTCGTCTCCCTGGTGAAGGCAAAGTGTGCAGCGATGAAGGTTGCGGATAAGGTTCCCATCGAAATGGCTGATGAATCGTTCGCAGCGTAAATAAAACACAGCGGCGGCGCTCTTAAGGCAGCCGCCGCATCTTATGCGGCGGGGCCGGTTGGATCCTCAGGACATAAACCGGTGCCGGATCATAAGCGAATAATGAGGAGGAAATGACTATGTCCTATGAAATCAAAAAAGCCGCCGTATTAGGCGCAGGCGTCATGGGCGCGACGATCGCCGCCCATCTCACCAATGCGGGGATTCCCTGCTATCTGCTGGATATCATCCCCTTTGAACTGACCGATGCCGACAAGAAACAGGGCCTGACGGAGAAAAGCCCCGCCTGGCGGAATCGCTTTGCCGCAAACGGTCTGGCCGGCGTCACGAAATCCAAGCCGGCCAGTTTCTACAGCAAGAAAAACGCTTCCATGATCACGATCGGCAACTTTGAGGACAACCTGAATCTGCTGGCCGATGTGGACTGGGTTATCGAGGTTGTGATTGAAAATCTCAAGATCAAACAGGAGCTCTTCGCCAAAGTCGAAAAGATCGTCAAGCCGACCTGCATCGTTACCACCAACACGTCCGGGTTGCCCATCAAGGATATCACGGCGAAATCCGGCGCCAAATTCAAGGAACGGTTCCTGGGTACGCACTTTTTCAATCCGCCGCGGTACATGAAGCTGCTGGAGATCATCCCCGGCGAGAAGACGAACAAAGAGATCGTGGACTACATGATTACCTTCTGTGAGCAGGTGCTGGGCAAGGGCGTCGTGGTCTGCAAGGACGTGCCCAACTTCATCGGCAACCGCATCGGCGTCTTTGACATCTCCAATGCCGTCAACCTGATGGTGGAAAAGAAAATGAAGATCGAGGAAGTGGACGCCGTAATCGGCAAGGCCCTGGGCCGTCCGGGCACCTCCATCTTCGGGACCCTTGATCTCGTGGGCCTCGATACGGGCCATCATGTCATGAAGAATCTTTATGAGGCCGTTCCCGACGACGAAGGCAGAAATGTCTTTGTGCCGCTGCCCTTCATGGACAAAATGATGGAGCTCAAATGGCTCGGAAACAAGACCAAGCAGGGTTTCTACAAAAAGAGCAAGGACGCCAAGGGGAAGAAGACAAAGCTGGTGCTTGATTATAACACCATGGAATACGTCGCCCCGACGAAACCCAAGTATGAGTCGGTCTCCGCGGCCAAGAAGAAGTCCGACGACGGCGCCGCCGCAACAATCAAAACCGTCTTCTTCGGGAAAGACGCCGCCGCAGAACTGGCGCGCGAGTACCTCTGTAATAACTTCATCTATGCCGCCAACCGCGTTCCCGAGATTTGCGATAACATCGTCGCGATCGATAACGCCATGAAGTGGGGCTACAACCACCAGCTCGGTCCGTTCGAAACCTGGGATGCCGTGGGCGTCCGCGAAGCAGTCGAGGTCATGAAACAGCTCAAGAAGAAAGTGCCCAAGAAGATCGAAGAGATGTTGAAAAAGGGCTGCGAGACATTCTACGCCAAGAAGGACGACGGTGCCTGCTACTATGATTTCGAGAAGAAGGGTTATGTCCTGCTCGAGCCGAATCCGAGAATCATCCTTCTGCCTTCTTTGAAGGATCAGAAGAAAGTCATCAAGGCGAATGCATCCGCCACACTGGTGGACATCGGCGACGGCGTGGCCTGCCTGGAGTTCCATACCAAGATGAACGCCGTCGATGATATGATGATCGAGATGATCTTTGCGGCTTGCGATATCGTGGAGAAGGATTGCGTCGGGCTGGTCGTCGGCAACCATGCTGCCAACTTCTCCGCCGGCGCCAACATTTTCAAGGTCCTGCTCGCCGCGCAGAAGGGCGACTGGGATGTCCTGGAAAAATTGATTTCCGAATTCCAGAATGCAAATATGCGCATGAAGTATCTGGCAAAGCCGGTCGTGACGGCGCCCGCCGGACTGGCGCTGGGCGGCGGTTGCGAAATGACCATGCACGGGGCGAAATGCCAGCCCTGTGGCGAAACCTATATCGGTCTTGTAGAAGTCGGTGTTGGCGTCATTCCTGCCGGCGGCGGCTGCAAGGAACTCATGGTGCGCCTGACCGAAGGGATTCCCGACGGCGTCATCGATGCGGGATTGAATTTACAGACGATTCTGGCCAAGGCCTTTGAAACTATCGCTACGGCCAAGGTGGCCACGAGCGCCATGGAAGCCATGGATCTGGGTTTCATCCGGAAAACGGAAAATATCAGTCTCAACCGGGATCAGCAGATATATGACGCCAAGCAGGTCGTTCTGGGTCTGTCCAGATTCTACAAGAAGGCGCGTCCGGCGTTGATCCCCGTGATGGGTGAGAACTTCCGGGGCATGGCCGAGGCGATTCTGTATAACATGCAGTATGGAAATTACGTGTCCGCCTACGACGTCCATATTGCCCGGAAGGTTGCCCACATCATTTCCGGCGGCGACTGCGCCGAAGGAACGCTGGTCACGGAGCAGGAAATCCTGGATCTGGAGAAGGAAGCCTTCATGAGCCTCATGGGCGAGCAGAAGACCCAGGACCGGATCATGCACATGCTCACAACGGGCAAACCGCTGCGTAACTAATTTTAACGAAGATTATCCGCCCCTCCCTTCCTGGTCGGGAGGGAAGGGGCGGGATACTGGAAACAAGGAGGAATATCATGAGTGAAGCTGTTATTGTTGAAGCCGTCAGAAGTCCGGGCGGAAGATATAGAAGAGGCGGTCTTGGCGCCACCCGAGGAGATGTCATCGGTATCCAGGTGATCAAGGGCCTTCTGGCCCGGTTCCCGAACATGAAGCCGGAAGAGGTGGACGATGTGATCGTCGGCTGTTCCTTCCCCGAAGGTGAGCAGGGCATGAACTATGGTCGTGTGATTGCGATGGGTGCAGGTTTGCCCATTTCCGTATCGGGCATGGTCGTCAACCGTTTCTGTTCGTCGGGACTGCAGGCGATTGCAGACGCAACGGCCAAGATTCGTGCGGGCTGGTCCGACGTGATTATCGCGGGCGGCTGCGAGACCATGTCGCACATCCCCATGGGCGGCAGCATCTTCCGTCCCAATCCCGACTGGGCCTTCGACGGCAGCATGCCCAACGTCTATGTCTCCATGGGCATCACGGCGGAAAATGTCGCGGCCGATTACAAAATCTCCAGAGAAGATATGGACAAGTTCGGCCTGGAGAGCAACCGCAGGGCCTCTGAAGCCCAGAAGGCGGGGAAATTCAAGGATGAGATCATCCCGATCGAGGCCTTCAAGTACAAGGTTCTGAAAAACGGCAAGCGCGTCCGGGAAAAGGTCATTTTTGACGCCGATGACGGCGTGAGATGGCCGGCCAAGATAGAGGATATGGCCAAGCTGAAGTCCCCCTTCAAACAGGGCGGAACCGTGACGGCAGCCAACTCCTCCCAGATGACCGACGGCGCCGCCTTTTCCCTGCTCATGACGGCGGAAAAAGCAAAGGAACTGGGTTTGAAACCGCTGGCCAAACTGACCTATTTTGCCGTGGCCGGTTGCAAGGCCGAAGAGATGGGGGTCGGCCCCGCATACGCGATTCCCAAGGTCCTGAAGATGGCAGGGTTGACCACCAAGGACATCGATGTTTATGAAATCAATGAGGCCTTTGCCTCACAGGCCATTTACTCCTGCCGGGTGTTGGGGATTGAAGACCGTTATTTCGCCGGGGACATTAATCCCAACGGCGGCGCGATCGCCCTGGGGCATCCGCTCGGATGCACGGGCGCCAAACTGACAGCCCAGCTGCTTCATGAACTGAAACGCCGGAAGGCTAAACGCGGCATCGTCTCCATGTGTATCGGCGGCGGCATGGGCGCTGCCGGCATCTATGAAATGCTGTAACATTTTTACCTGTGCGTTGACGGGCTCGAAAAGATCCCTCCCCGCCTGACGGCAGGCGGCTTTTCAAAAACCCGTCAGATGCAGTTTCCACAAAAAGCCATGTCCGGTTCATACGGACATGGCTTTTTGCTTGTTAAGCGTGCCGTATTGAGATATAAGCGACGCCGATGGGAATTGCGCTGAAGCTGAAAGCACCCCCTCAGAACGATATCAACGACAAGGATGATCAATGGAACAGGAAAATGAAATGACGCAGGAGTCCGCCGAAGAAATGAGTTTTGCGGAGTTGTTTGAACAGAGCCAGACAGAGCCGGTATGGCTGAAACCGGGGCAAAAAGTGGATGCACGGATCGTCAAAATTTCACCGGAGTGGGTCTTTCTGGATCTGGGCGGGAAAAACGAAGGGTATCTGGATAAAAAAGAATTACTCAATGACGACGGAGAGTTGAGTGTAAAGGAAGGCGACATGCTTCGGGCCTATTTTTTGTCCTCTCGCCAGAATGAAAAGCTTTTCACGACAAAAATCACAGCGGGAGAGGCCGGTCGCATCTATCTCGAAGACGCATGGCGCAGCGGTATCCCCGTGGAGGGTGTGGTCGATAAGGAAATCAAAGGGGGGTTTGATATCCGGATTGCCGGGACGATGCGGGGGTTCTGCCCCTTTTCACAAATGGGATTGGGAAGAATTGACAAGCCGGCTGATTATGTCGGGCAGCGCCTTCCCTTTATCATCACGGAGTACGGGCAGAAGGGACGAAACATCATCTTATCAAACCGGATAATCGTGGCAAAAGAGCAGCAAGTGTTAAGAGACGCTTTGATGCAGTCGCTCAGGGAAGGTCAGGTCGTAAAAGGGAAAATCATCTCGCTGCAGAAATACGGCGCCTTTGTGGATATCGGTGGTCTGCATGGACTTCTGCCTATGTCGGAAATCGCCTGGGGCCGTACCGAAGACATCAACGATACCCTGAAGGTCGGCGAGGAAGTGGAAGTGGCCGTTCTGAAAATAGACCGCGAAAAGGACCGGATCAGTCTGAGCCTCAAGCAGATGGTCGCGGATCCATGGGAGCAGGTTGAGTCCCGCTACCCGGAAGGATCTGTCCATACCGGCAAGGTATCCCGTCTGACGAACTTCGGCGCATTTATCACATTGGAGGCGGGGGTCGATGGCTTGATGCACATCTCGCGCCTGGGCGCCGGGAAGCGGATCAAACATGCCAGTGAGATCCTCAAACAGGGACAGACCATCGAGGTGAAAATCGAGAAAATGGACCGAACGGCGAAACGCCTGTCTCTGATCCTGGCATCGCACGAAGAAGCCGCGGGACAGAAAGAGGCGCCCGAAGATTTTCGGCAATATCTCCAGAAGAAACCCGATTCTTTCGGATCGTTGGGTGATGCGTTCAGGAATGGGGTCTCCCCGAAGGAAAAAGGGAAATAAGGGAAATGTGAACCTGTCCCCGATTGACCTATCAGGAGGTCCGGCATGATCAAGCACGTTGTCTTCATGAAGTTCAAACCGGCAGTGACGGCGCCTGACATCGATCAACTCGGGCAGGCCCTGGGCGGCCTTCCGGCTCTGATCTCCGAGATCAGGGAATTTGTCTTCGGCCAGGACATTTTGCGCACAGAAAGATCCTGGGATTTTGGTCTCGTATCGACTTTTGAGAATGTGGAGGCCCTGAATCGCTATCAGGTCCATCCCGAGCATCAGACCATTGTACAGAAGGTCCGGGTGATGTGCGACAATATCGTGGTCGTTGACTTCGAATTTTAACCCATACAGGGAGACAGTCATGAAAGCGGGATTTATCCAGTTCGATCCCATCTTCGGTGAAGTTGACAAGAATATTGAGAAGGCAACCCGGCTTATCGATCCCCTCGATGCCGATCTGATCGTGCTTCCAGAGTTTTTCAATACGGGTTATCTTTTTACCTCCAAACAGGAAGCGGAAGATCTGGCCGAGGTGATTCCGGATGGTCCGACAACAAGAGCCCTGTGCGATATCGCCCGGAGAAAAAACCTTCATCTTGTGGGCGGCCTGATCGAAAAAGCGGGCGATCGGCTTTATAATGCGGCCGTCCTCGTTTCGCCCCAGGGCCATCTGGGAACCTATCGGAAAGTGCATCTTTTTAATGAGGAAACGCTCTGGTTTACGCCCGGAGACAAGGGACTTGAGGTTTACGACATCGGTTTGTGCAAACTGGGGATCATGATCTGCTTTGACTGGGTATTTCCCGAGGCCATGCGTGTTTTGGCCCTGAAGGGCGCGGAGATTGTCTGTCACCCGGCCAATCTCGTGTTGCCTTTCTGTCAGGATGCCATGATCACAAGATGTCTGGAGAACCGCGTCTTTGCGGTTACTTCGAACCGGACAGGAACGGAGCAACGGGGAGGCAAAAACTTTCGCTATACCGGCCGCAGCCAGATTACCGGTCCAGTTGCCAATATCCTTTATCGTGCCGGAGCAGATACGGAAGAAACCGGTGTCGTCAATATCGATGTGTTCCTGGCAAGAAACAAACAGCTGAATCCATACAATGACCTGTTTAAAGACCGCCGTGTTCCGTTTTATGGAGCATTAACCGGCCAGGTTGCCAAGACATAAACAGGAAGCTCCTGGAAAGAAAGGATCAGGAAATGCCAGTCTTGCTCATCAAGCAAATCCCACTTTTTGCCCTCCTTTCGCCGCATGAGCAGGAAACGCTGGCATCCATGCTGAGGCGGCGGTCCATCCATAAAGGGGACTTCCTGTTTCACAAGGGTGATGAAGGGACGGCCCTTTACATCATCTTTAGAGGTCTGATCAAGATTGCCGTTTCTACAAATCGCGGCGATGAGGTTACCTTGGCCATGCTGGCTGACGGTGATTTCTTCGGCGAAATGGCCCTGCTTGACGATCTGCCGCGTTCGACGGACGCCGTAGCGCTGGAAGATACACAGTTGTATGTTCTTAATCGCGGCGAGTTTCTTTCCTTTCTGATTCACAATGAACATGCCGTGCGGGCTATCATTCAGGTCCTTTCGCTTCGCTTGCGCAGTACCGATGACATGGTGGCGGAAGTCTGTTTCTCAAATGTCTCTGCCCGTCTGGCAAAACGGCTCGTGGCTCTGGTAGAATCCCGGCATCAACTGGGGAAGGGCGAACAGCAGTATGTTGTGCATCTAACACAGCGGGAACTGGCGAGCCTGATCGGTGTTTCCCGCGAGACGATCAACAAGGAATTGAAAATCCTGCGCCAGAAAGGGATCGTGTCCACCGCCCGGAGTACCATTATCGTCCGAGATCTGACCCACCTGAAAAATCGCATCAGATGATTAATTCTACCGGTTCATGCCTGTCTTTGTGTCGACAATCTACCGAATTGAGACATGACTGCGTTACACCTGATTATGAGTCAACGATCCTCCCATAATCGCCCTTTGGGCAAAATTTTGTTTGAGGCAATTCGATGGACAATGTTGATATTGATTTGAGAAATCAGGTCTGTTATAAAAAGCATCACACTCCTCTCACAGAATATTACACATTTCTCCGCGATGGGATGAGATGAAAGACAGGTTTAGGTGGGCATGAAAGAAGACGACCGAAATTTGATGTTGGGTGATATTCTCGTCGAGCGCAAAGTCATTTCGAAAGAGGATCTTCAGGAGGCCCTGGAGGAACAAAAAACCAGCAGACAACGTATCGGCAGAATCCTCATCGGTAAAGGCAAGGTTTCTCAGAGCGATATTCTGAAGGCCCTTTCGTTCAAATATCACGCGCAGATCAAAATTACTGAAGCCACCCTTTCGTATATCGACAGAATAAAAAAAGTCAGAATACCCATACGCGTAAAGCTGTCAATTTTCATAACCCTTCTGATCGTGACAATAATGTCTTTTTTAAGCTTTTTCTATTACCAGAGCCAAAGGGATGAGTTCATCACCCAGACAGTGCGCTTGGGGAAAGCCCTTGTGTCAAACCTGTCGTACAACAGTTCGGTCCCCCTTTTAGAGGATGATGAAGCAACGCTTCATATTTTGCTGGAGGAAATATCCAAGGTAGAAAACATTAATTATGCCATGATCGGCAGAGCCGGGTTAATCAAAGCACATACGGATATCAACAGGATCGGGCAACCGTATGAGCCTTTGCGGAATTCAGCGCTTTTACAGAAAGATGACAACGTCACAATATACAAGCATCGCGATGGTACCAACGAAATTCTTGATTTTTCGGCGCCTATTGAGTTCGGCACGGTTGAAATCGGGGCCATCCATGTCGGTATCTCTCTTGATTCGCTCCAGAAAAGGATTAGCAAGACGCTTTTTCTCGTTGTGACGCTGACCGTGTTGATCATTATCGCATGTGTCGGGGTGTCCTTTTATATGAGCACGAGATTTTCAAAACCTATCTACAATCTTGTGGAGGGCACCGGGAAAATAAAAAACGGAAATTTCAATCACAGAATAGAGGTTTCAAGTAATGATGAAATAGGCGATTTAGCCGTCGCATTCAATGATATGATAGAAGGTTTGAGGAAGAAGGAAGTTATGCAGGATGCGTTCGGCAAATATGTTACCTCCGAAGTTGTCGATATGATCCTTCAAAACCCGGACGAAAAATGGTTTGAAGGAGAGATCATTAATGCTACGGTTATGTTTGCTGATATACGTGACTTTACGAGTTTTTCTGAAAAGAGAGACCCCGTTGAAGTTGTCAATGTATTGAATGAGTATTTCACCATGGCGACGGAAATTATTTTTAAATATGGTGGTCATGTTGACAAGTTTATCGGTGACGAAATCATGTCGGTATTTGGAGCGATCGTTGAGCAAAAAGGTCATCCCGGGAAAGCCGTCATGGCTGCTGTGGTTTTGCAGAATGAAATCAAAAACATGAACCTTAACAAACAAACATCAGAAGACATGGCAATCAGGATCGGTATTGGCATCAATACGGGCGAACTTATTGCGGGAAATATCGGTTCCAATAGAAAGATGGAATATACCGTAATCGGAGATGCAGTAAACCTCGCATCCCGACTCACAAGGCTCGCGGGTCCGGATGAAATTGTCATCAGCGATTCGGTATATCAGATGGTTTCCGACATCGTGATTGCGGAACCGGTTGAAGCGGTTGCCGTCAAAGGCAAATCTGAACCGGTTCTTACATATAAAGTAAAGGGGGTTCGTGAGGGTGGGACGCAGTCGTGATATTGTCTGCATTTATTTTTTGAGAGCTTCAAGTAATTTCTTTGACTTCTGAATGTATTCCTGTGCTTTACGATGATGTGGGTCAATCTCCAGAACGGTATTCCATTTTTCTATTGCTTCCTGTAACTTCTGCCGCCTGTAGAATTGCAGCCCTTCTTTGTAAAATTTGTCCACTAAATTTTTCACCATGACTCTGGCCCTTGTTAGGTAAGGTTCCGCATTCTCAGATCCTTTTTTTACTTTTGTTAACATGTGCACTGCATTCATGTAATCCTTGCTGTCATAATATATTTTGCCTATGTTGTAGTATGACATGTTGAGATACTTTGACACCTCGGAACTTCGTGGGTATTTGGATTTGGCTTTCAGGAGTTCATTTATCGCAGCCTGATAATTCCCGTGGTCATAAAACGATATGGCAATGCCGAGATAGCCGTAATCGTCTTCTTTGACCTCTTTCTCCCCTTCCGAGCTCTCTGTCGAAGACTTCATTCTCGTTTCCAATTTCGATACGGTCAATTCAAAATGTTGTTTCTTCAGTTCATCGACGGCGGACATATAGTCAGGCTTTATGCGCATGGCAGTGAGAAATGCTCTCCTGGCTCCCTGGTGATCCTTCTCTTTCAGGGATAATCCCCATTGATAGTGTCTTTGTGCTTCCTTGTCACGCTTCTCGGATAACCTCTGCAGTTGTGCTTTTGCATACGGATTGTCCGGATCAATAGTAAGGGAAATTTTAAGCTCCTCAATAGCCGATGTTGTATCGCCGGTTTGTTCCAGTGTGATTGATTTATTAAGGTGTTCCTCTGATATCGTGTGCTTGATGGCCGGTGCGCATGCATTCAGAAGGATGAGGGAGATGGAGATTGCGGAGAGATGCAGAAGGAAAATTTTTTTTATTTTCAGGGTTATCATGCCTATTGCTTTTTAAAGGTATCCAGTAACTTTGCGAATTCGTCTATGTTATGATTGTTGAATATCATTGTACGGTTCAGCGCATAGTTGTTGTAGAAAAAAGCATTTCCCCCTCTGATTACGGTAAACCCGGTTTCATAGCCGTATTTTTTCAGTTTTTCCACGACCTGTTCGTCGACAGCTCCATACGGGTAGGCAATAGAGGTTACGTTCAACCCCAGTTTTTCCTGGATCATTCGCTGTGATTCTGCCAGTTCTTTTTCCAGCGATTCTTCGCTGAGAATTGTCAGGTCGGTATGACTTACTGTATGAGACTGAACATCAATCATTCCCTCATTAACCATTTCCTTTAGTTCATTCCAGGAGAGGGTAACGTTGTTAGGTTCAGACCTGATTAAGTCCGTGTAAATAAATAGGGTGGCCTTGAATCCATATTTTTTCAGGATGGGTAATGCTATCGTTTTCATGGTCTTCCATCCGTCATCAATGGTTATGACAACTGAGTTTTTTGGAGGTCTTTGTTTGAAGTTAATGAAGTTGCGTAAAGTGCTGAATGATATGACATTGTACCCGTTGTTCTTGAGGTATGCCATCTGCTTGTCAAACATTTCTGCGGAAACAGCTATTTTCGTCCGGGCTTTTTTTTTGCTGAACTGATGATAACACAGAACAGGTATTATCTGGTATCCGTCCGGATAGAGTCCCCCGGGATTGACTGGTTTCAAAGGAATGATTATCTGCTGATCAGCCGTAATATTTTTATTTCTATTGAAGTCAGCGATGATGTACGCGAGATCCTTATTCTTCAGGTATTTTTCCGCCAGCCCCTCATACGTGTCGGACGGGTTCACAAGAATAACGGCATAATCCTCTGATATCCTTACCCGGTCAGTTGACTCATGCATGGAAGAAGCATCTTTCATAACGTCTCTTGGAGTGGCTGCGCACCCGGTAATGAGAATAACGAGGAATGTGAAAAGGAAAGTGTATTTAGTCTGCTGAAAAGCCGTACTGAAAAACCGTATCCGGCAGGTGACAGTTTTCATATCCGGGTTGACTGATGGGAATCTCGCCAGGAACCCACACGTTTTCATGCTAACTTTCCCCTTTGGAATGAACATGCAGTTCGTGGGTATAATGTCAAGTCGGTGTGCAAGTGATATTACACTGAATTGATAAGAACTTGACTTGTTTTGCAAAAAGTATAAGGGAAGGTCTGAGAGTATGTCAAGCAAAAAGGGGACGGGCAGGTTGCTTTTCCCTATGAAGTCCCGTCAATCTGGATTTTTTACAATCAACACACCACAAGGCCGCCCGTTTATCAAGCCCAAGTACAGCATTTCATGAATCGGCATGTAATATGATCTTTAAAAAGAGCTTGACACAATAATCGAACTTAATTATTGATCTGAATTAGATTCAAAATGTGAACAAAATAATATTTTAAAATTTAAATCGTGATGCCGATGAAGGGGGGCTTATGGATGTCATCGAAACAAGAATCGATATCCGATCGGATGAATACCGAAAGAATTACGAGACGATGGAAGCCCTGGTGTTTAATCTGAAAGAGGAACTCCGGATCGCCCGGGAGGATCGTTCTCCGGCGGCCCGGAAACGTCTCATCTCTCAGGGGAAGATGCCTGTCCGGGAGAAGCTGGAACTCTTGCTCGACAGAAACACCCCTTTTCTGGAGATCGCCCCACTGGCGGCACGGGGCCTGTATGACGGAAAGATCCACGGTGCGGGGCTCGTCTCGGGAATCGGCGTCGTCGCCGGCAAGGAAGTGTTGATTACCTGCAATGATGCAATGATCAAGGGTGGGGCGACCTATCCCCTGACCGTTAAAAAAAGCCTGCGTTGCCAGACGATCGTTATGGAAAATCGTCTGCCTGCGGTCACCTTGATCGACTCGGCCGGTGGTTTTCTGCAGCTTCAGTCCGAGGTTTTTCCGGATATCGACGACGGCGGGAGGCTTTTCTATAACCAGGCGAAGATGTCCAAGATGGGCATCCCCCAGATCACTGCCGTGATGGGTCTGTGCACCGCGGGCGGTGCTTATGTGCCAGCCATGTCCGATGAAGTTGTGCATGTCAAGGGAACGGGCGCCATCTTTTTAGGCGGCCCCCCTCTCGTCAAGGCGGCCACGGGCGAGGAGGTGACGGCGGACGAACTGGGGGGTGCAGACCTGCATTGCCGCGAGTCCGGCGTGTCCGATTATTTTGCCGAGGATGACCGGCATGCCCTCGAAATTCTGCGTAAGATCATCAAAAACCTCCCTACTCCGGAAAAGACCAGACTGCCGATGCAAGAGCCGGCGCCGCCCCTTTATGATCCGAAGGAGATCTATGGCATTGTCAGCCGTCAGCTTAAAGTGCCCTATGACGTCAGGGAAGTGATTGCGCGCATGGTTGATCGGAGTGAATTCCTGGAGTTCAAGGAACTGTATGCACCGACGCTGGTCTGCGGATGGGCTTATATCCACGGCTATCCCGTGGGGATCCTCGGGAATAACGGCATCCTGTTCTCCGATAGCGCCCTGAAAGGCACCCAGTTCATTCAGCTCTGTGACCGGCGCCAGATACCGCTCATCTTCCTCCAGAATATCAACGGTTTTATGATTGGCAGGGAGTACGAGCGGCTCGGCATTACGAAGGACGGTCACAAGATGGTCAATGCTGTGGCAAACGCAACCGTTCCAAAATTTACGGTGATGATTGGTGCGTCGTATGGGGCGGGCAACTATGCCATGTGCGGGCGGGCGTATTCGCCGCGCTTTCTCTGGATGTGGCCCAATGCCGAAATTGCCGTCATGGGAGGGGAACAGGCCGCCGGTGTTCTCGTTACGCTGAGAAATGACCAGCTTGCCAAGGAGAGTGCACCCCCCATGTCTGTTGAAGAAGTGGAGCAAATCAGCGCACCGGTGATTGCGGCCGCCAGGACGGAAAGCAATGCCTACTATAGTACGGCCCAACTTTGGGATGACGGCATTCTCGATCCGGTCGATACACGGGATGTGCTGGGTCTCGCCCTATCCGTTGCCCTGAACGCCCCTATCCGCGACGATATTCTGGGATACGGCATTTTCCGGATGTAGGGGCAACCAAGGGAATCGCCTTCGGCAGGGACGGCGTAAAGTATAAAGATATGACATGATCGTTTTGGACCGTTAAACAGGAGAGACTGTATGTTCAAGAAGATCCTGGTTGCCAACAGAGGGGAAATTGCACGGCGCATTATATATACCTGCCGGGAGATGGGCGTGGCTACCATCGCCGTTTATTCGGATGTGGATCGAAATGCGGTTCATGTCCTTGAGGCGGATCAGGCCGTCCATTTGGGGGACGCCGAACCGGCGGCCAGTTACCTCAATATCGATAAAATTATCGCTGCAGCGAAAGAAACCGGGGCGGAGGCGATTCATCCCGGTTATGGATTTCTGGCCGAGAACGCGGATTTTGCCGAGCGCTGCGAACAGAACAGTCTGATCTTCATCGGCCCGCCGGCGCACGTGATTCGTGAATTGGGGGATAAAACCGTTGCGCGGCAGACGATGATTAGAAATGGTGTGCCCGTTATTCCCGGCATGACTCGCCCCGAGTCGGACCCGGAGGTCATCGCCCGCGAGGCCGATAGCCTGGGATATCCCGTCCTGATTAAAGCGGCGGCAGGAGGCGGGGGAAAGGGAATGCGCGTCGTGCAAACGCATGCTGAAATTCGCGAGGCCTGCCTGTCTGCCGCGAGCGAAGCCGCCAGTGCATTCGGCAACGGTTCGATCTATCTGGAAAAGTATCTTGCCCGACCCCGGCATATCGAGTTCCAGATCCTGGCCGACCGCTATGGGAATGTTGTTCATTTGCTCGAGCGGGAATGCTCCATCCAAAGGCGTCACCAGAAGATCATTGAAGAAACGCCGTCGTCCGCCATGACGCCCGAACTCCGGGAGCGGATGGGAAAGGCGGCAGTTGCGGCTGCCCGGGCTTCCGGGTATGTGAATGCGGGTACGGTGGAGTTTCTGCTGGACTCCGATGGCGGCTTCTATTTTCTGGAAGTCAATACGCGTCTCCAGGTCGAGCATCCGATCACGGAGATGGTGACCGGCATCGACATTGTCCGGCGACAGCTTTCGATCGCCGCCGGCGAGCCGCTGACCCTGGTGCAAGAGCAGATTCAGGGAAGGGGGCATGCCATTGAGTGCCGTATCTATGCGGAAGACCCGGAACAGGGATTCTATCCTTCTCCCGGTAAAATCACCTGCATGAAAGAACCGTCGGGGCCGGGAATACGGAATGATTGCGGTGTCTATGCCGGGTTTCAGGTTCCGGTGGAATATGATCCCATTCTATCCAAGCTGATCGCCCATGCCGAAAACAGAAACGCCGCCACTCAGCGCATGATCAAGGCGCTTGAGAGCTATGTCATTCTGGGAATCCGGACCGCTATTCCCTTTTTGATCGATGTTCTCCGCTCGGAGGCCTTTATTGCCGGGGAAACATTTACCGATTTTGTGAGCTCCCATTTTGCGGACTGGAAACCGGAAAGAACGGATGCCGAGATGGCCCATATCGCTTACATCATCGATGACCTTGCCGGTCAGAAAAAGAAAACAGTTTCAAGCGCAGGCGCCGGTGAGCCATTGTCCCCCTGGCAGAGCCTGGGGAACTGGCGACGATAGATAAAAACTTGGCCGGATGACCACGATTAAGAGGTAGGGAAACCATGCATTACAGATTCAAGACGGGTGAAGAGACGCTGACTTTTGGTGTAGATCCGGTGAAAGAAAATCATCTGAAGGTTTCCACCGGTGAGAAAACGCTGGATGTCCGTTATACCGTCATCACCGATCATCACGTGCATTGCGTGGTGGAGGGCGTCGGTGTGAACGCATTTGTCACCGGCGAAAAAGACGAAAGAACCGTCCTGATTCGGGGGGTGCCCTATGTCGTTCAAGATGCCGACATCACGGCACGGACCCGGAAAGGTACGCGGGCCCTGACCAGCCTTCCCAAAGTGATTACGCCGCCCATGCCGTCGGTCGTTGTGCGCATCATGGTCGCCGAGGGCGACAGCGTGCGGAAAGGGGATGGCGTCATCGTCCTGACGGCGATGAAGATGGAAACAACCTTGACCGCCCCTTTTCCGGGCCGGGTGACAGGAATCAACGTGTCCGTCGGCGAAAAGGTCATGCCCGGAAAGATCCTGGTGGACATCGAGAAAGAACCGGAGGATGCCCAATAAAGTAAACATAATTATGGTCAAGGAGGCAATCTTATGAACGATCAGCATTTACTCTACCGGGCCGAGGACGGCATCGGCGCCATCATGATCAATCGCGAGCAGCAGCGAAACACGATTACGCCCGAGGCGATTGATCTTTTCCACGCATATCTCGATCTGGCGGAAAAGGATGAACTCGTGAGAGCCCTTCTGATTACCGGGGCCGGCGACAAGGCTTTTTGCACCGGCGCGCAGCTCGCGGGCGAAATGGCGACGAAGGGGAAGGATGTGTTCCAATATTATGCGAGTCTCTTAAACAGGCTGGCGAGCTTTCCCAAGCCGACGGTGGCGCGCATCAAGGGCTTCTGCCTGGCAGGCGGAATGGGCTTTATGCTGGCCTGCGATATCGTGATCGCTGCAGACGACGCCAAATTCGGCACGCCGGAAGTGAATGTCGGACTGTGGCCGATGATGATCGGCGCCCTGATTTTTCGCAATGTCCTGCAGAAAAAGGCAATGGAGATGATTCTCCTGGGCGAGCGAATGACTGCCCGGGAGGCCCTGGACATGGGATTGATCACCCGTGTCGTACCCGTGGGCAACCTGGACGAAGAAGTGAACAACGTCCTTAAGAGCCTGGTTTCCAAAAGCCCGATCGGGATGAGGATCGGCAAGCAGGCCTTTTATGAAGCGGCGAACATGCCGTTGAAAGACGCCCTGAATTATCTTTCCGAAAAGATCAAGGAAGTGGTGAGCACAGAGGATGCCCGGGAAGGCATCACGGCCTTCATTGAAAAACGGCCGCCGGTTTTTACCGGCCGATAAATCTTACGGACAGGGAGGAGATATGAGCACGAAAGATCCAGGGAAAAATGACAAGATCATCATCGCCAATTGCAGCGGTTATTATGGCGATCGCCTGGCGGCGGCCAAGGAAATGGTGCAGGGTGGCCCTATCGACATCCTGACCGGAGACTATCTGGCGGAACTCACGATGGCGATCCTTTTCGGTGAAAAGATGAGAAAGCCGGAAACGGGATACGTGCCGACGTTTCTGAGGCAAATGGAGCAGGTGATGGGGGAATGCCTCGACCGCGGCATTCGGGTGGTTTCCAACGCCGGCGGATTGAATCCGCAGGGATTGGCGAAGGAGCTGAAGAAAATCGCGGACACCCTGGGCCTCCATCCGAAGATAGCCTGTATTGAAGGCGATGATCTTATGGGACGGCTGGCGGACCTGCAGGAGAAGGGGGAAGCATTTATTCACCTGGATAAGGGGATCAGCCTGAAGGACGCCGGCGCCATGCCCATCACTGCCAATGCCTATATGGGTGGCTGGGGTATTGCGGAGGCCCTGGCCCAGGGAGCGGATATTGTGGTGGGCGGCCGTCTTGCGGATGCCTCGGTCGTGATGGGTCCGGCCGCCTGGTGGTTCGGATGGCAGCGCCGGGACTGGGATAAACTTGCCGGCTCCGCTGTTGCCGGCCATATTATTGAATGCGGCGCCCAGGCGACGGGGGGAAATTATTCCTTCATCGAGGAGGTGCCGTCGTTTTTCAACGTGGGCTATCCTATTGCCGAAATCTTCGCGGACGGTTCCTTTGTGATCACGAAACATCCCGGCACCGGAGGTCTCGTCTCGGTCGATACCGTCAAGGCCCAGCTCCTTTATGAGGTGAGGGGTCCGAAGTATCTGACCCCGGACGTGGTGGCGCGGTTCGATACGATTGAAATTTCCCAGGAGGGACAGGACCGGACGAAAATTACCGGTGTGAAGGGTGAGCCTCCCCCCGCGACGACCAAAGTCTGCATCAACAATGCCGGCAATTATCGCAATTCGATGACGATCGTTCTCACAGGGCTCGACATTGAAAAGAAGGCGAAGATCTTCGAAGACGCCTTGTTTGACAGTCTCGGCGGCCGGGGGAAATTTGCCGTGGAGAATGTGCAGCTGATCCGGTCCGATAAGGAGGATCCGCAGTCGAATGATGAGGCCTTTGCCTATCTGCGCGTATCGGTGATAGATCCGGATGCGAAAAAAGTCGCAAAATTTTCCGCGAAGATCGTTGAGCTTGGCCTGGCCAACATTCCCGGGTTTACGGCGACCGCCCCGCCGACCAAGGGCGGACCCGCCATCATCCATTGGCCGACACTCATTTCGACCAAGCATATCCAGCAGAAGGTCATGCTTGAGGAGAAGGTTGTGATGGTGGATTCCGTTTTGCCGGATCCCTCGGCGCCCGTACCGGATGCCAAAGAGATTACGATTCCTTCACTGCCCGCGGGGAAGATGATCAGGATGCCTCTGGGACGTGTTTTTGCCACGCGCTCCGGCGACAAGGGCGGCAACGCCAATCTTGGGATATGGGCCAAGACACCCGAGGCCTTCGCTTTCCTGAGGGAATTCTTGACGACGGAAAAATTGAAAGAGCTCCTTCGCGATATGAGCGGCTTTGAGATGGAACGATACGAGTTTCCCAATCTCCTGGCCGTCAATTTTTATATCAAGGGCGTGCTCGGCGAAGGTGTAGCGGCATCGTTGCGCAGTGACCCCCAGGCGAAAACACTCGGTGAATATCTGCGTGCAAAAGTCATCGAAATGCCGGAAGCGATCGCCTATCCTTTACCTCGGTAGATGCTATCGTCTGGTGAAAGACAGGGGGGGGAGAAGGCGGTTCCTGATGTCTGAACCGTTTCCATCTCCCGAAGACGGATCACGGAGCAGGAGAACAGAATTCCTGGGTACAGGAAGAAGGTGTTCAATGTCAGTTTACGATACCAAGCCGTGGCTGCAATCATATGATCCCTGGGTGGCGCCCGAGTTGACGATTCCCGATGAAACGTATGTGGATCTGCTGGAAAGAGCCATCAGACTCGATCCGGACAGGGCCGTGTTTCATTTTCTTGACAGCACCTTCAGCTACAGAGACCTGGACAGGCTTTCCGGCAGTTTTGCCGGATATCTTGCCGGCCGGGGTTGTGTTCCGGGAGACGTGGTCGGGGTCAATCTTCCCAACACCCCCCAGTATCTGATTGCCCTAGCCGGCATTCTTCGTGCAGGTTGCGTAGCCAGCGGGGTTTCGCCGCTCCTGACACCCAAGGAAATGGCCAATCAGATCAATGACACGAGCGTAAAGTGTCTGATTACGCTGGATGCCATTTTCGAAAATCGCGTGCAAAAAATACGTAACGACATTTCGTCGGTGAAAAGTTGCATTGTTACAAATATTATCGACTTTCTTCCGCCGCACAAGAGATTCCTGGGAAAATTACTGAAGAAAGTACCCATGGGGAAGGTTGAGCCGATAGCCGGCAAAGAGATTGTTTCCTTCATGGATGTTGCCCGGAACTATGGGGCGTTAAGGCCGAGGGTGCGTATCAATACGGGGGACACCTGTCTTATTCAGTACACAGGGGGTACGACAGGCCTGCCCAAGGGGGCAGTCCTGACCCACCGCAATCTTGTTGCCAATATCGCTCAGGCAACACAGTGGTTCGACCTCAAGATGGGCGGGGGTGTCGCCTGTTCGGGATTTCCATTTTTTCATCAAGCGGGTCTCTATCTGGGTCTGACGACCATGGCCATGTCTTACACCCAGTGCCTGATTCCCGATCCCAGAAACACCAGCCATGTCTGCAAGGAAATTTCCAAATACCGCCCCCGCATCATGCTGCATGTCCCGTCCCTCTATCAGATGCTGATGGATAATCCGGCCTTTGCGAAAATTGATTTCTCGTCGTGTGAGGTTTGCATTTCCGGCGCCGCGCCGTTTTCAAAAGAGGCCATCACGGCCCTGGAAGCGGTCGTTGGTGAAGGGAAAGTGGTGGAAATCCTTGGCATGACCGAGGCGAGCCCCCTTATCACGATGAATCCCTGCAAAGGTAAAAAGAAGATCGGTTCTGTCGGCCTGCCCTTGCAGAGTACCCGGATTAAGGTGGTCGATGTTGAAACAGGAAAGGTAGAAATGCCGATGGGTGAAGCGGGAGAGCTGATCGTGCACGGTCCTCAGGTGATGAAGGGGTATCACAACAAGCCCGAAGAAACGGCAAACAGCTTGAGGGAGTTCCAGCGGGAAACATGGCTCTATACCGGCGATGTGGTCCGGATGGATGAGGACGGGTATGTCTTTATGGTTGATCGCTCCAAGGATATGCTCATTGTGGGGGGATATAAGGTGTTTTCCCGGGAGGTTGAAGATGTCTTGAGTCGGCATGTGGCGGTCCAGTTTTGCGCCATTATCGGGGTGCCGGATCCCAAGAGGCCGGACAGCCAGGTGGTCAAGGCGGTGATCCAACTGACCGCCCCTGCGGGGGCGAAAGATCCCGAATCCATTAAAAAAGACCTGCTCGACCATTGTCGGGAAAACCTGACGCCTTATAAGGTTCCAAAGGTTATTGAGATCACGGACGCCATGCCGCTGACGGCCGTGGGGAAAGTAGATAAAAAGGCGCTCAGGGCGAAGGGCTGAAGGCGAAAAGCAGGCGAAGGTCGAAACAGGAGGATGAAATGTATTTCAATGAAACGCACAACGCTTTCCGGGCATCTGTGAGAAGATTCATCGACAGGGAAATCAATCCCCATATCGACGAATGGGAGGAGAAGACCGTTCCGCTGCATGACCTGTTCAAGAAAATGGGGGATCTTGGCTTCCTCGGGATTCGTTACGATCCGAAATATGGCGGACAGGGGCTCGACTACTGGTATGAGACGGTTCTTCTCGAAGAAACCGGGCATATCCGCGGCCTGGGTGTATCGACGGCGATAGCCGTGCAGACCAATATGGCGACGCCCGCGATTGACGCCTTCGGCAGTGAGTACCTGAAAGAGACGTATCTGAGGGGCGCGATCGCCGGCGAGATGGTGTCAGCCATTGCCGTTACGGAACCCGATGCCGGATCGGATGTGTTTGCCATCAAGACGAAGGCGGTGAAGAAGGGGGATCATTACATTATCAATGGATCCAAGACCTATATCACCAACGGGACACAGGCCGACTTTCTGACCCTGCTGGCGAAGACGAGTGACGATGGGGGATATCATTCATTTGGTCTTTTTGTCGTGCCGACGAATCTGCCCGGTTTTGTCATCAGCAAGAAACTCGATAAGCTGGGTTTGCGCAGCAGTGATACGGCGGAGCTCTTTTTCGACAATGTTGCGGTGCCGGTGGAGAATTTAATCGGCAAAGAGGGGGAGGGATTCATCTATCAGATGAAACAGTTTCAGCATGAGCGGTTTACGATCCTGCCGGGTGTCCATGTATGCGTTCAGGATATGATCGATATGACGGTTGACTACCTGAAGCAGCGAATCGTCTTCGGCAAGCCGCTCATCACCAAGCAGGTCCTGCGACATCGGCTGGCGGGGTGGCTGATGAAAAATGAATGCCTGAAACAGCTCACGTACCATATCGTCCGCATGAAGATGGAAGGGCGTGACGTCACCCGTGAGATATCGATGGGGAAACTGTTTGCCGGACAGTTGATTGCCGAGGTTGCCAGTGGCTGTCTTCAGATGTTTGGGGGAATGGGGTTTATGAACGAGACGCTGATTTCCCGATATTTCAGAGATTCTCGTATTATGTCGATCGGTGCGGGAGCGGACGAAGTCATGTACGAAGTCATTGCCCGAACATCGGGGTTTTAAGCCTTCCCCCGGGGTGGTTGATTGTCTGTGCTGCAAAAAAAGGCGCGGATGTGGAGGCAACACTGACGGGAGTGGATATTCTTCCGATAAAGGAGCGAGTGAAAAGCAATGTTTAAAACGGGACTGACGGAAATGCTGGGCATCCCTCACCCGATCATGATGGGTGGGATGCAGTGGCTTTCGACGGCTGCCTTTGTTGCAGCTGCTGCGAATGCGGGCGTGATGGCTTTTCTGACGGCAGAAACGTTTCCGACCGCTGAGGATTTTCGGGAGGAGATTCGGAAGACGCGTGATCTGACGGATAAGCCTTTTGGTGTGAACATCAGCATGATTCCCGAATTGGGGAGTGGAGAACGCTCTCTGGTCTTTGCGAAGGTGGCCGCCGCAGAAAGGGTGGCAGCGGCGGAAACGGCCGGCAATGATCCGGCATTTCTTATTCCTGTGCTCAAGGCAGGAGGAATCAAGATATTTCATAAAGTCCCCTCCCTTCGTTTTGCGAAAAAGGCCGTTGCCAGTGGTGTTGACGGGATCATCATCGTGGGTTTTGAATGTGGCGGCCATCCCGGTATGGATGACGTCCCCTTGTCGATCATGTTGCCCAGGGCGGTGGATGAGCTTTCGGTTCCCGTTGTTGCCGCCGGCGGTATTGCGGATGCAAGGGGGTTCGCTGCCGCCATGTGCTACGGGGCCGCCGGCGTGCTCATGGGGACCCGTTTTGTAGCGACAACCGAAAGCACGATGAATGAAACGATGAAGAAGCGCTATCTTGAGGTGACGGAAAGAGATACGACGCTCATCATGAGAACCCTCAACAACCCCATGCGGTGCATGAAAAACTGGGCGACGAGCAAAACACTGGAGATGGAAGCCTGTGGTGCGGGGCTGGCAGAGCTTCTCACTGTCGTAGGCGGAAAGGTAGGCCGGGAGATGTACGCCAAGGGAGACCCGGAAGGCGTCCCTATTGCGTGTGGTCTGGCGGCTTCGCTCATCCATGAGATCAAGCCGATTGCGGAGGTCGTGACCGAAATTGTAATGGGCGCCCATGCGATTTTGTCTCGTATCAGAACCATGGAAGTCGTGTCATGATCCGTCGGGCACGCCATGATGGGTGATCAGGATGCTGTCAATGGCGTCAGTTCAGCGTGCGAAGGAAATTGAAGAATCAGGTGAATGAAATGACCAGTGTAAACAAGACAGACGATGCCGTGCCGAGACGGTCGATGCGGCGTCTCCGGGAGAAGGAAAATCGCTATAATACAATCTTGAAAGCGGCAGAGACATTGTTCGGCCGGAAGGGCTATCACCAGACGAGCATCGAGGAAATCGCTGATCTGGCAGAGGTGTCGACGGGGTCCGTCTATTTCTATTTCAAAAACAAAGAGGAACTCCTGATCAAGCTCATGCAGGAAATCGGGCATGATCTGAGAAAATCAATGGGTGATGAGTTTCGGAAGACCGAATTTTCCTTCGAGAGCTTTCGGACGATCTCATTCGCATTTCTAGGGGACTTTTGTTTGCGCTATCCTGAGAAAATCGCAATTTTTTTCAGGGAATCGGTCGGCCAGAGTATGGAAGTTGAAGAACAGAGGAAGCAGGTGTTTGTCAAGCTCACGCTGGATATCAAGGATGCAATTATCAAGATCAGTGAGGGACAGGGCAAGCATTTCGTGACGAGTTTATCGCCGGAATTGATCGCCGTCTGCATCGTCGGGATCTATGAGCGCATCGCCTGTTATTATCTGCTCTGGCAGGACCGTTCTGCAGATGTTATGCAAATGGCTCAGGAATCGGCATCGTTTATGTTGGGCGGGTTGCATAACCTCTTTATCGCGGATGCCCCGCACTAAGAACTTTTTCGGAACCTTGCCTGTATGAAAAATCGCCAGGATTAATGCTCTCAGGAAGGAAATGAGTGCGCTCGTTGTCACCTACGAGTCCGCAACTTTCAGTTATGAATTGATGCTATAATTCATATCCGTTCAAGATATCTTTTATGACTCTTGAATACAATAGTTCAAGAAGCATGCATCAACCGGATGAACCTCTATTAAATTCCATCAAGCTGGATTTTTACATCCACTACGAGGCAACCCTGTCTTTCGTCGAAGACCAGCATCGGGTTGATATCGAGATTTTGCACCTCGGGATGTTCGACCATCAGCTCAGAAATCTTGACAAGACAGGCCTTCAAAGCCTCCAGGTCCGCCGCCGGCTGATTCCGGAATCCCTGTAAAATGCTGGATCCTTTCGTTTCTTCAACCATGCGTCCAGCTTCCTCGGGATTGATCGGACAGATGCGCAGGGCCACGTCCCGAATCACCTCCACAAAGATGCCTCCCAGCCCAAACAGGATCACCGGGCCGAACTCCGGGTCCTGACGGCCGCCGATAATCACCTCCTGTCCAGGCGCTGACATTTTCTGGATCAGCAATTTGTCCGTGTTCATGGTTTGGAAGGCAGCGGCAAGGGCCGGCCGATTCTTCAGATTGAGATGAACCCCCCGGGCTTCGGTCTTATGGAGGATTTCCGGAGAGGCGATTTTCAAGGCCACCGGGTAGCCGATGATTTCCGCCGCATCGCAGGCTTCCTTGAGGCTCGTGACGACGGCAAAGTCGGCGACCGGCAAACCATGCGAACTCAGCAGGCGAAAGGCTTCGTCAGGGTCCATGAACTCAGGCGTGGACATGGCCGGCGCCGTGTCTTCCGGTTTGATCTGGACTGAAACGAGCGGTTGTGTTGCTGCGCGCATCCATTGATTGCTGTGGTGCTGCCGGGAGACGGCCAGGGCCTGCACCACCTGTTCCGGGTCGGCAAATATCGGAAAATAATCTGTTTCCCTCAGGGCAAAGAAATGGTTCCTGCCGGCAATCAGGAAAAAGACCACCGGTTTCCCATATTGCTGCGACAGTCTTTTTGTTGCCCGGATCAGTTCCTGGGTCGGGGGAATGCTCAAGTCGTGCGTGTAGGTATGACCGAAAATGACCCCATCCACTTCGGGTTCCTGAAGCACTTTTTCGATGATTTCTTCATAAACACGTATGTCAAAGACATCTCCTAAATCCAGGGGATTGGTCATCCGGATCACACCGGCGCGGATTTTCTTCCGGACATAATCAAAAACGCGGTCTGAGAAACCGGCCAGGGCAAAGCCATGCCGATGCGCGGCGTCCGCCAGCGTGACCGCCTGCCCGCCGGAACGGCAGACCACGCCCAATTTATTTCCCTTCATAAGAGGCAGAGAGAATATTTTCAAAACGTCGGCCAACTCCGTAATGGTCCGGACCCGATGGATGCCGGCCTGTTTGAGCGCCGCGTCGGCGACGTCATCATCGCCAGCGAGTGCCGTCGTGTGAAACCGGGCGATCTGATGCGTGGATGAAGACCGGTTGGCTTTGAGAACAACGACGGGCTTTTGCGTTTGCCGAGCCAGCGCCATGAGCCGCCGTCCGTCCGAAAAATTCTCGAGATAAATGGCGATACAGCGGGTTTCCGGATCGGAGATTAAAAATTCCAGGTAGTCGCATTCGTTTAAATCGAGTTTATTGCCGATGCTGAGAGCCTTGTTGAAACCGATATTTTCAAGGATGAGCAGGCGCATGATATCGATGATGAGGCCGCCGCTCTGTGAAATGATGGAGACTTCGCCTTTCTTCATTGCATCCGGGAAAATGGGGAAGAAAGGCAGGACAAGCCCGTTGTCCAGATTGATGGTTCCAATGCAGTTGGGACCCATGAAGCGGATGTTCCAGCGCCTGGAGATATCCAGCAGATTTTCTTCGAGCCGCCTGCCCGCCTCGGTAAATTCTGAAAATCCGGCAGACTGGATAACGGCGCAGGGGATGCCCTTCCGACCGCACCGCTCGAGCGCATCAGGAACGGCTTTCGCGGGGATCAGGAGCACCGCGAGGTCCGGGACGGTTTGAATGTCTTCGATATGCTGGAAAATTTTCCGGCCGTTGAGTTCACCGCCCTCGCGGCTGACCATGTAAACGGATCCCTGAAAGCCGAAGCGTTCAAGATTTTCAACGGTATTGCGGCCAAGATTGTTTGGCGAGTCGGATACGCCATAGACCATCACACTTTCCGGGTAGAACATTTTTCGCACGCGCCGGGCCTCCTGAGCCGTATTTGCCTTTCTTTTTTCTTGAAAAGGCCGATTCTTTCAGGTATAGCTACCCCACTTCGGGCGGTTAACTCAGCGGGAGAGTGCTACCTTCACACGGTAGAAGTCACTGGTTCAATCCCAGTACCGCCTACC
>CAVWGC010000017.1:0-62473 GCA_963754515.1 uncultured delta proteobacterium
ACAACTAAACAGAACGGCGGAGAGAAAAGCGTTGAACATTACCGCTTGAAAGCTCTGTTTCAGTCCAGCACCTCCCGGACCTTCCGGGAGAGATTCTCCAGTTGGAAGGGTTTCTGGAGGAAGCCGCCGCACCCCCGGTCCAAGATGGTCTGGGCTTCTCCATTGATGCTGTAACCGCTGGATAAAAGCACCCGGATGTCGGGATTGATTTTCTTGAGACGATCGAAAGTCTCTCCTCCCGATATCCCCGGCATGATCATGTCCAGAATGACCAGGCTAATCTCCTTTCCCTTTTCCATGTAAACGGCGATCGCCTCCTGACCGCTGCCGGCCGCATAAACCCGGTACCCCAGGGATTCCAGCAGCTCCCGGGTGACCGCCAAGACCATCCGCTCGTCATCCACCAGCAGGATCGTCTCTGCACCCCTTGCAATGGTCCCGCTTGCCGGTTTTTCCTTCACCACCTCCTTCTCCGAAGCAGGCAAATAGATGGTGAATGTCGTCCCATGACCGGGCTCGCTGTCCACATGGATCACACCCCTGTGACCCTTGATGATCCCATAGACCGTCGCCAGCCCCAAGCCCGTCCCCCGCCCCATGGCCTTCGTCGTGAAAAAGGGATCAAAGATCCGCTCCCGGGTCTTCGCATCCATCCCTGTCCCCGTATCGGTGATCAATATTTTCACATACCGCCCCGGTTCGATTGTGTGAGACATCGCAGGATCATCACCCAACAGGACATTACCCGTCTCAATGTATATCTCTCCACCCCCCGGCATGGCCTGCCAGGCATTCACATACAGATTCATGAACACCTGCTCCATCTGTCCCTGGTCAACCTCTATGCCCCAAAGATCTTTCCCGTATTTCCGGTGGATGTTGATTTCCTTCTTGGTTCTCCCGAACATGGATGAGGTCTTTTCAATAATGTCGTTCATGTCGGCGGGTTTGACCTCATATCTCCCCCCACGGGCAAAACCCAATAGTTGCCTGGTCAGATTCGCCCCGCTCTGCACCTGTTCCTCTATTCGCTTGAGTCTCTCATAATGGGGATTGGACGAATCCAGATCCAGCAACATCAGGGAAGCATACCCCTGGATCCCCATGAGCAGATTATTAAAATCATGCGCGATGCCACCTGCCAATGTTCCGATGGACTCCATTTTATCTGCATGCTGCAACCGCTCCTCCAGAATTCGCTTCTCCTCCTCTACCCGCTTGCGCTCGGTGACGTCTATCATACCGCCCGTGAAATAGAGAATATCGCCGTTTTCATTCCGGACGGTAACGGCATTATACAGACCCCACATGGTGGTCCCGTCTTTCCGGTAGAGCAGGGCTTCAAAGTTCTCGACGCGATCATGTTCGGACAGGTGCTGCTTGAATTCGGATCGTCGGTCGGGATTGACATATACCTGGGTGCCGATATCCGTGATCGACCCGATAAGGTCTTCCGGCGAAGCATAGCCAAGCATGAGGGCGAAGGCAGGATTGACTCTGAGATAGCAGCCCTGGGGGTTGGTTTGATAAATGCCCTCAAGGGTGGTTTCAAAGATGCTGCGATATTTCTCCTCACTCTCCCGCAGCGCATCCTCCGCCCGCTTGCGGTCGGTAATGTCTAAAAAGCACTCCAGCAGCTTTTCTTGACCCCGTATTTGTATACGTTTGACAGATTTCAGAACGGGGCGTCTACTGCCATCGGCGCAAACCATCTCTCGCTCCGCGTTGTCCACTTCTTTGCCCAGGTCACAGACGGGGCAAGCGCCGTCGCTTGCGGGGCAGAGAAATGAGTGACACCGATGTCCCACAATATGCTCCGCCTGGACGCCAAACATGGTAGCCGCGGTATTATTGACGTTCTCGATCATTCTGGTCACGGGGTCAATAATAATCACCCCAGTCGGGAGGTTTGCCAGAAGAGTGCGTTGCAGTGTTTCGCTCTCCCGCAGGGTCTCCTCCGCTTGCCTGCGGTCGGAAACATCCCGTGAACTCATCACAACGGCCGTTACGTTACCTTGAGCATTCCTGAGAAGATCCCCCACCGTCTCCAGCCAGATATAATGGCCGTCCGCATGCCTTACCCTGTATTCAAGACTAACGGGTCGATTGGCGGCGAGTCCCTCCGAAAATGCTTTGATGACCTTCTCCAGATCGTCGGGATGAACAATATCAAAGGCCGACTTGCCGACCTGTTCTTCCGGCCTGTAACCGAGGCCTTTGAAATGAGACGGACTCGTATACAAATTAATACCCTGCAAGTCCGCCACTCTGACCATGTCAGACATGTTGTCTGTAATCAGACGCAACAGCTCATCGCTTTTTCTCAGTGCATTCTCCGCGTTCTTCAATTCAGTTATGTCGCGAAGATGCTCTATGATCCTTGTGATGTTCCCTTTCTCGTCAAAAACAGGATAGGAACGGCAATCCAGCCAGATCCCCATATCCTCTATGTATTTCTCGAGTCTCGCGGGTTCTTTTGTTTTGTATACCTCAGCCGTGGCGCATATATCGCAGGGTTTAGTCCTATTTATGAGCTGAAAGCACTTTTTCCCCTCTACTTCCTGTTGCGTAAGACCGAGAAAATTATAACCCGCCTGATTGTATCGGATAATTCCGTGCTGTTTGTCCTGAACACCCAATACGTCCGGAATGGCATCGAACAAGGATTCGAGCAGGGTTGATAATTCTTTGTATCTGCCAGAGCTTTCTTTCAGAGCCTCCTCAACCTGCTTGCGGTCGGTGATGTCTCGAGCCACTACCTGAAAGCCTGAAACATGGCCATCTTTCACGATCAACTGAGCATTTTGCCCAAACCATAATTCATGGCCCTCTTTCGTGATAACGGGATATTCTGCGTATGTATTTTGAAGCCTCTTTACAAACTGACGACCGTAGAACTTAATGGACGCGTCACCCATATCTGGGCGCATTATTATCGTATATCGCTTTCCAATAAGCTCCTCTGCTGTGTATCCTGTAATACGGGACACCGCTGAATTTACGAAGATGAAGTTTCCATTTTCGTCCGTCCTGAAGACTATGTCACTCGCATTTTCCACCAATGTGCGGTATTTTTCTTCGCTCTCCCGCAGAGTCTCTTCCACCCGTTTGCGCACTGATTCAGATTGCTCCAGCTCCTCAATCCTCTGCTTAAGAGAAGCCAGTTCTTGTATCAGTATCTGCTTTGTCTTGGATTGATCTTTCATTGGGCTGTCCCCTGTTTGTTAAGATGATCTGCTGTGAGGATGGAAAGGTAACGAGTAACGGGAGTGCCTGATCGAAAATCCTCAGTAAACACCGTATAAATCTTCAGTAGATATCGAATACCATTTGAAAGGTTGGGTGTCCACAAAAATTACGCTGCGCTTGACTTCAGTCAACTATCATGAGTTCGCCACATAGCAAAAAGATGTTTTTTGGGTGAGCATGGCATAAATGACCCTCAGAAGCTTATGGGCAGTGGCCAGAACCGCCTTTTTGAAAGGAAGGCCATCCTGCTTTCTCTTGTTATAGTGTTGTCGGAAACAATCATTGAACTGGATGACCCTGATGGTCATGAGCCAGATCACCCTCCTGAGATGACGGTTCCCACGCTTGGTAATCCTGCCGTGCCCATCATGCTTGCCGGACTGGTATATGGCAGGATCAAGCCCCGCCATGGCAATGAGCTTTTTGTGATCTTTGAACTTCTGGATATCACCTCCCATCTCGACGAGAAAGTTTGTCGCTGTTTTTTCACCAATCCCCCGCAAAGAAGTCATGATGTCAATGTCATTTCCCATGTCAGAGCGGCACAACTCAATCATCAAGGCTGTCAGTTCTTTCAGATGGCCCTCCAGATGAATCAAAACATCGGCCTTCTGTTTGAGGATCAGTTCCCTTGAAGGACTCGTCGTTCCGATTGAAGAGCGGGCCGCCTGGATAATGGCTTGTGTGGTCTTTGCAGCGTTTCTTCCCATGGAGTGATCCATCAGAAGTTGGTTTATCTCTGCCGGGTCTGCCTGGACGATGGCATGGGCAGACGGAAAACGGCTCACAAGCTTCAGAATGGACTTTGTGAAAACGCCCGTCAGTTTTTCCAGCTCCGGAAACGTAATCGTCAAGAGACGCTTCATATCGCATTTCAGAGCCGTCATCTGGCTGAGCAGACTCTCCCGCTGACGAGACAAATCCCGAAGGTCGGAGACGTGAGGGGAGATGCTTGTCTGTGCCAGTGTATCCCTGTGCATCAATAGAAACTGCGCGATGACAAGAGCATCCTTTTTGTCTGTCTTGGTCTTCCGCAACTGCATCTTTACGAAGTTGGAAATGAGCAGAGGATTGATGATAACCGCCGTATATCCCCCTGCAAGAAGGAACGAAAACAGATTCATGTGATAGCAGGCGGTCGACTCCATGCCGATCAGAAGACTCTCCTGGGGCATAGATAACGCTTCCAGGTGGCTCACCAATTTTTCAAATCCCGCTCTGTCCATGGGACAGGAAAGATAGAAATGTTTCTCTCCTGTGATGTCTATGCAATAGGCATCAAACTTGTCCTTTGAAATGTCTACACCCAGAAACCCGCTAAAAGATGTCTTGCTCATTTTTCACACCTCCTGTCATGAGATGGGAAAAGCAGAGAACCAGGGCCTTCCGAACCAATCCTCCATCGTAACAAGGATTCAAAAATCCAATCAACTTATCATGGTTTAGGAAGGCATGGGACACACTGTAGTAAGGATTCGAAAACCCAGGAAGTAGTAAGTCCTCCCGCCTTTCCATGGTTCATTCTTAAATTTACAATACCACAGTAAATTCTCTTATACATGAACTCATGGTAGGAGGAAGCTATGTTTTGATTCGGGAATTATTCAAATTCCAGAATTTTGATCGCTATCTCTTGGATGGCAGAGTGTAGTTTTTACACCTACTGTCAATAAAACTCCGCTCTACTGCAATTAAACTATTTCATATTGTTAAAAGCGTTTCCTCATTTTTTAAAATTTCCGTTAGCGGCATTCCCCAATACTTGACTTCAATGTTAAGTTTCTCTAAAGTTTCGGTCACGCCTAACTGATCTGCGCAGGCCTTGCACGCACTTATATGAACACCTGCCTCTAATGCTTTCTTAACCATTTTTTGAACATTTTCATCTTCACTAACCAATTTAGCAGTTGCGCCCCAAACAATAAGCGTGACTTTTTCCCACCAATTTTTAAGGAGAGAGTTTACCGTATACATGAACACCATTTTTTCCGCAGTTATTAGATCAGCATTTGTCCATAATACATAAAGATGTTTTTTTTCACTCATCTGTTACCTCCTTTTCTACTTTGTAGTTTAACTACTGAAAATAGATTTTCATTATTATTTATGCCGATACATTTCACAATACCTGCCTTTTTCTTGTGCACTTCAATTCGTAATCACCGGTATGTAGCGGTCAATCCTTTTTTTCGCCCGCGGGCAGGGTAATGTATTCACCACTCAAACATACCGGGATTAGCCCGCCGGACAGTCCGACCGTGGCGTCGACCGGCCGGATGGCATGGGGGAGCTCGCGGGGGATGTATACTGCGCCCGGTGTGGAAACTCGATAGGTTTCACCGCCGAGTTCCACCTCGAAGGTGATGGCGTTTTCATCTCCGATCAAGAGATACATTTCGTCGAAGGTGTGCCGGTGTGGCAAGGCACGGTCGGTCCCGATAGCGAGATCCTTCAGCTGCTGGGTAATCTCTTTGATATAGAGATACAAAGCCCAGGCATTGGCCTCCGGAACCTGAGCCTTGCTCATAAGCACAGGATAAGGAATAGCCTGACTGAAATCATGAGCAGGAAGCTCGCTGACCAGTACGGGACGACGGACAATCAAATGCGCAAACACGTCTGACATGGAATCCTCCTTTCTGAATAAATAAATTCAAAGAAAAAGCCATAGGGATACCCTTGTTCAGCAACCACTCAGAAACGGTAACCATCGGGTTACTAACCATTGGTTATTTGTAAGGAGATTGAGTTGCATGTCAATCATTTTATGTATGGCCTCTGTTTTCATCATGAATTACCGCTCGAAAGGTAGGATCTCTCAAAGAATTATCGGACGATTGATAACAGGAAGGCTTCAATAAAAAAGCTGTATTAAGATTTTTTAAGAGCGCCAAATCGCCTGAATCGCTGTCTACTTATCAATAACTTGCCATGACTGACGGTATTGCAGATTAACGAAGAAAAGGTGCAACTACTCCCTTCCAGCGGCGCGTCTGCTGAAACGGGTGGTTGGACGTCGTAGGGCGCTCGCGCGTACCAGAACTCCACGACGCATAGACTGTTCCGATGCATGACGAATCCGCACCGTTGATACCAGGCGTCAAGCACAGTTTGCGTGAGCAGCGCGGGTCGGAGATCTCGCGCATCAGGCACTCTTTCGTCAGCGGCATACCGCTCATGTCGGGCACTCGCAATGCTATGAGCAATAGATCGAACGTGGCCCCTCCGATTGCTAGTCTTTCACCAGCGTGCAAACCTCGCCTTTGACCAGGCCTGTTTTTGCCGGAAATCTGCCCGGATCGAATTTGGTTACACCTATACTTGTGGCATATTGCTTGACCGCTTTCAGTATGGTTGAAAAGTCTTTCTGCGCGTCAGTCTTTTGGTTCTGATTATCAGGTCCTTCGAGAGATGCCAAATAATCATCTCTGGCTTCGAGAAGAACCTTTAATGCGTCTTCCGGCCACCTAGCGATAGTGATTTCCGCACTGACAGGTTTAGCATCGATCAATCGTAGAGTGCCGTCCAAGTTTCGCTGGTTAATGCCTTGATTGAAATCAATCATGGCTTTCAGCTTCTTGCACTGAACCGACTCGGTCGCATTGTATGATTCGATCACGGAGTCTTTAGCTGCTCTCAGTACAGCCGCTTTTTGGGCGGGGTTCAATGTGTTCCAGACGGTCTTGTCGACGTGCATCCACGATAACAGAAACGGTTGATGCCAGGAGGGATGATGGGCGTATCGCGCGCCGGTCTGGCCGATATTTTGTGAGCAGTTCTCTTTGGTACCGGGCGGAATAGGGAAAGCAAGCACGGGACCGCAATTCAGATTGCCCGTATTGGGGTCACCACGAGGATTGGCGGGAGTCGCGTCCTTTACTGGAAAGAAATCGACAAGGTCATCAAACGGCGTGACGTATTCGAAGCCTTGAATAGTTGCCCGCTGCATGGGCAACAGGACAGACTGGCCTCCTACAGGCGGATAGAACATGAGCGTCTTGGAGGGAATGACACCTCTTTTCACCAATAGGTCGCAGGCACGGTCCACGATATCCTGCGGCGGGGCCAAATAGCGGATTCTCCATCCCGATGTGCAAAGACCGGCCAGTCCGATCCCGTTGCCCTGGTTCAGACAATTCGTGTCTCCGGCGCGGCAGTCCGGCTTGCCGATGGGTTTTGGGAAATAACCCGAGCCCTGCATAGTGCTTCCCACAACGGGGAAGACGATTTGCGTTCCCCCTCGCTTATCCAGGATCGCCTGCGCCAATTCGATACCGGTCCCCCCGAATCCATCCAGCTTCGCATCGTAGAGAAATCCAAGCATCTGCCGGAAATTGATTCCAAAGGGCACCGAATTGAAAATGAAGCCCCAGCTGGGATCGGATGCGACGGGCTGCGGTTTGGCATTTGCATTCGCAAATTGAATTCCGGCCTTGAGCGTATTCACTGTGCGCTTGGTGCTCTGGTCTCGCTGGAAGACGACCTTTTGTCCGGCGGGTAATGCATCCGGCCCGTGCTCATCGGTGTAAGCGATGACCTTCTCGATAAATATCCGCATGGCACCGTAACCTGGATTGTTTGGGTCCGTTGAAGTCCCGTGGCCGCGCCCGATGGTTGGAGAGCCGCTGTAATCGTTATATTGAATCGTTACATCTGCAACCGCAGACTGACCAAACAATGTGACGCAGATGACAACAGCCAATGCTGACACCACTGTGCCTATTCTCATTTTGTCCTCCTTCTGCTTAGATGCAATGAGGTAAAGGATGATCAAGAACAGGAGCGTGTTACAGATGATGGCAAATATCTTCACATGTAGCCCCTCGCTCCTGACGCCCAACAATGATTATATGTATCCGTATAAAAACCAAAACACCACACTATTTGCCATATAAGACGCCAGCGGAAAAGATATCTCATCGCTCATAAATAAGTTTATATCGTACTCTTGCGTCGGTATGTTGTTTTTATCACAGCGTCTTATATGGATCGGCATAAGACCCTCTGCAACCTCCTAATGAGCAATAAAAAACCCCTCTCTTTTTAAGAAACGGGGTAAGTTTCAGCCAGTCCACATTTCCCTCCTACATTGTACAATGGATAGGACCGATCCAAATGTTTATCATATTTAGGTCATTTGTATCACGATTATCTCTTGAAATCTACGAAAAATAGAAAGAATGCGGCCTATTTCTTTCAGGAAGGAGCAATTATAAACCGCAAGCCAATCATCTTTACGAAATATTGAAACGTTAGATATGTTAGACAGATGAAATACTCAAAGCCCCGGCCGATCTTCTATGCCCTTATGTTAATGTCGTGATCCCGGTTATCGTTTAAGATCTCAAAAGCAGCCCCGTTATAGGTGGAAAGAATTTCCATAGCATTGCTCTTGCTTGCCGGATTGCACGTAACTTTGAGTTGGCAGGAGGTGCTCTTCGCATTCAGGCAGTGCTTGCTGCCGCCCGGCGGGTCGTATCAACTCAGCCCTTTTCAAAATAATCCGTTGATTCCTTCTTGCGGTAAACCATACCCTGGAAAACCGAAATGATTTCTCCCATTTCGTCGATCACGGTGATTTCATAGGACGCGAGCTTGTGGTCGCAGGATATTTCCCGCGCTTCGGCGAACAGCATGTTTCCCTTCGGCGCCCTGAGAAACTGGATTGACGCATTGATAGCCACGGCAACTCGGCCCTGGGAGTTGGAAGCCGCGGCGAAGGCGAGATCGGCAAGGGTAAAAATGACACCCCCGTGGACCCGTTTCACGCCATTGAGATGGTGTTCCTTGATGACGAGGGATGTCTTCGCGTATCCATTATGGGCATCAATAAGCTCGATCCCCACATAATGGGCGAAGAGGTCTCGCTTGAAATACCGCTTGAGCATGTCCGATGAAGGCTTATCTTTCTGTGTCATGGGAACTTTGCCCTTTGAGTCAGATTTCAGCAATTAAGCTCTGGAGGAATAAAAATGTTGGATACCCGTCAAAATTACCGGATGCTACACTACAGTCAACTATCAGTATGCAACACAAACCCAGCCTTTGCAGAAAAATAGGTTTAGGTAATCTGCCCATGCCTTAAATGCTTCTCTATTTACGCCGCACCATAAACGCCCCGTTTTATCTTCTTGACCTTTCCAAGTTTGGAGACACGGTTGACTATGCTCCAGATCTGACTTTCAGCCAATCCAGTTTTCTCCTTTAGCTCAGCCGTCGAAATTCCTTCTGTGCTGCCATGAATAAGCCCGACGACCGTATCAATATTGGTGAGCTTCTTCGCACGGGGTTTCTTCTTTTTAGCCTTTTTAGCAGGACGAGGTTTTGCCGCTTTGGGTTCTTTGATTGTTTCCGACTTTTCCCCCTTGTCATAGGCGGCAAAGAAATTTTCCATTTTCTTATAATTTTCTTCTATGGCCCCCTTGAATTCTTCGCGGCCTTTTTTGTACGCGTTCATCCAGTCCGCAATCGCCTTTTTCACTTCTTCGGGAAGCAGGGGCACCTGATCCAAATAAGTGCCGATCAGCTTCTCAGTCTGCTCCTGTAGAACGGTTATGGCGTCAAAGGTGTTTTCAAAAGTCGTCTTGGTGAATTGAATCATCTGTCTTTCAATCTGTTTCGGGTCCATAGTAATGCTCCTTCCTTTTTATGAATGCCGGCTTCTGCTTGCCAGCCTGTTTCCTAATTAATTTCTACTGGTTTAGAATAAATGCTATTGGGTTTAGTGTCAAATGGAATTGTTGCCGATAAATATAGATTGCCATTAAAAATCTTGAATATTTTGGCACGAAGGGAATTTGTGAATAACAGGAAGACACAAATGGCTCCGCAAGTCAGAAAAATTGGCTGTCACCATGTCCACATTTAAACCGGATTCAATAACGTGGCACAATCTGCCTATATGCAGACTTGCATTTGCTAGTCAATTGGTAGGAAGCACCTCATGAATTATCATACGCATCCGCTTAATACGAACAAGGTGTGTTGGTTACAGGGTTGTTCTTTGAATTTCTGCAGTTACTGTCAGGAATGCAAAAATTCCCACAAAAAAGGACCGGCGCGGAAATTCTTAAAACCTCCATGCCAGCCATTTCGTTTCCACAGTCTTTTGCTGAAAAGCCATCAAGGCATTAAAAGGAATACAGCTTTTCACCGGGCAGGACGTTGATGCCGCTTTTCACGAGCACGTCGATGGCCTTGTCCTGCTGATCAAACCGGAAAAGCATGACGGCGTTTCCACCGCTCTTTTCCACAAAGGCATACATATAGGCGATATTGACGTTTTCCTTTGCGATGATCTCCAGGATGCTGTGCAGGCCGCCCGGCCGGTCCGGCACCTCCACTGCCACCACGCTGGTCCGGCTGACGGTGAAGCCGTTTTCCTTGAGCACCCCGGTTGCCGTTTCCACGTTGTTGACGATCATGCGGACAATGCCGAAATCGGAGGTATCTGCGACGGCCAGCGTGCGGATGTTGATGTTGACATCCCGGAGAATTCTCGTCACCTTCTCCAGGCCGCCGGGCTTGTTTTCCAGGAATATGGATATCTGTTCGACTTTCATGAGCGATCCTCCTTCAGATATTTCTTTTATCAATGACCCGGCTGGCCTTGCCCTCAAAACGCTGCAACGATTTGGGCTCCACGAGCTTCACCTTTGCGGAAATGCCCAGATAGTCCTTCATGTCCTTGACGATGCGCCGTTCCATGTTCTGCAGCACCCGGACTTCACCTTCCGACTCGTCCATGAGCTTTTCGCTGACCTCCACCTGGACTTCGAGCGTGTCCAGTGTGCCAATCCTATCAGCGATCAACTGGTAATGCGGCGCGATGCCCTCGATATTGAGCAGCACCGCCTCGATCTGCGAAGGGAAGACGTTCACGCCGCGGATGATCAGCATGTCGTCGCTGCGGCCCATGACGCGATCCATGCGAACATGGGTCCGGCCACAGCGGCACGGCGCGATGTTCAGGGTTGTAATGTCCCGTGAGCGGAAGCGGATCAGCGGAAAGGCCTCTTTTGTGATCGTGGTGAAGACAAGTTCGCCCTTTTTGCCGTAGGGCAGAACGGCGCCCGTTTCCGGATCGATGATCTCGGCGAGGAAGTGATCCTCGAAGATATGCATGCCGTTGCGTTCTTCGATGCATTCCATCGAGACGCCCGGCCCCATGACTTCGGAGAGGCCGTAGATATTCAAGGCCGTGATATTCAGGGAATTTTCAATGTCATCGCGCATTTTGTCCGACCAAGGCTCGGCTCCGAAAATCCCCACGCGCAGTTTCAGGTTCCGCATGTCGACACCCATGGCCCGACCCTGTTCCGCCAGGTTGAGGGCATAGGAAGGCGTACAGCAGATCGCCGTGGGACCGAAATCCTGCAGGATCATGATCTGCCGCTTGGTGTTGCCACCCGACATGGGGATGACGCTGGCGCCGAGCCTTTCCGCCCCGTAATGGGCGCCCAGGCCTCCCGTAAACAGGCCGTAGCCGTAGGCGTTGTGAATGATGTCGTTCTTGTTCAGGCCGGCGGCCGCAAAGCAGCGGGCCATGAGCTCCGACCAGACGTCGATGTCCCGCTTCGTATATCCCACGACGGTGGAGCGGCCCGTCGTACCTGATGAGGCATGCAGCCGGACCACGCTGCTCATGGGCACGGCAAAGAGGCCGAAGGGGTAATTGTCGCGCAGGTCCTGTTTTGTGGTAAAGGGGAGCCTGGCAAGATCAGCAAGGCTTTTGACATCATCCGGCTTCACGCCCGCCTCATCAAAGGCTGTTCTGTAATGACCGACGGTGTGATAAACCCGCTGCACCACCTGCCGCAGCCGTTTGAGCTGCAGAGCTTCCAGTACTTCCCTGGGCAGGGTTTCAAATTCCTCATTGTAGATCATGAATCAAGCCTCCCGCGTCTGTATTGACGGTTTCGTAAAAAGTCCGACTGCCGCGTTACGCTTCATCCTTCGTCGTTGCGGCGTACGCCCAAAGTACGTCTCCTCAGGATTGACTCACCTTGCTATTGGGACTTTTTTTCGAAGCCGTCGAACCTGGACAGTTCTCAGCCCATCATTATTCAACTTTTCTGAAAAGCCGCTGGACGCACTATATCAAAAGATGACGGACGGGGCAAGCATTGTTCGGCCCGGCTGCGATAAAGGGTCTTGAAGGATCTGGCGGGATAAGCATTAACAAGCAGTTGGAGAGTGCTTTTTCTTAAGCCGGAACCAGAGGCGCATGAGGCGGACCGTCACAATCGCCATGATCAGGCGCGGGATGTAAAGCCAGAAGGCGCTCAGTCCCAGCGACATGAACAGGGCCGGATCCTCCACCATGGAGTGGTTGATGCCGATGGACAGGTGCAGCATTTCCAGATCTTCCTTCGGCAGGCTGCCGTCTTTTGTTTCTTCCACAATGACAGCCCCGCCGTAGGCCAGGCCGAAGACGATCGCCGTCATCCAGAGAAAGCCGAGATTCCGGTCCAGCCCCATGATTTTCAGAAGAGGAGAGAAGATTTTCACGATCGCTGTTATCCAGCCCATGGCCTTGAATATTTCCAGCATGGTCAACAGAATCATGCAGATCCCGAAGATCTTGACGCCAAGCATCAGGGTTGCCCAGGCCCAGTCCTGGAGCATCTGCAAAAAGGGGACGGCGGCCGTTGTCATGGCCTCAACGGGGAGGTTCGTTGTCTGGCCGTCTGTCAGAAAGGGCGCAACCAGCATGACTGTTGCCGTCGCCGCGCCCATCCGGAAAAGTGTCGCCTTGAGCGGATGCAGTCCCGACCGGGCCTGGATGATGCCTTCCTGGATCATATTATGAGCCGTCAGCAGAAAAATCGCCATGAGCGTCATCTGGGCCGTCGTGAAGGGCAGCACCACCATGGCGGCGATGGCGCCGTAGATGTTGGCCAGCATGCCGATGATCAGGGGCAGGGCGGCGATGGTCGGCAGGCTCAACAGATCCATGGCCGGCGCCAGCAGAAAATCGAGCCGGTGCAACCAGCCGCTCCAGGCCAGCAGTGCTGTCAGAAAAGAGATGGGCAGCACGATTTTCATGATCCACAGAAAACCGCCCCAGCCTTTTTTCAGGCCGACCCGGAGGCCGGTTTGCCATAAGGTTTTTCTATTGTTCACCGCGTGCTGTTTTCCCCGACCTGTTTTCCGGGAGTCTTTATCAGACGAAGGAACTGCAGGCAATGCAATATTTTCGGGCGGTTTTGCGAACTCGTCGCGTTTTCTTCTTTGCGGAAACGATCGAGATATGTTAGGCAAACATCCAATCCCGATAGAAGCGGGCGAGGAAAAGTGAAACTGACCATCAGCCGAAAATTGCTGTTGAGCTATCTTGTGATGGCCCTCCTGACGGTCATGGCCAGCACCTATGCCATTTTCAGCCTGCGTCAGCTCAATGAGCTGGCCTATGGCATCATCCATCATGATTTTTTCGTGGTCGAGACCAGCAAAAAAATGATGGATGCCTTGCTGGCCCAGGAAAGCGCCGAACGCAGATTCGTCATTCTCAAGGACCCCGCCATTGCCGAGATTTTTCGGGAACGCAATCGGGAGTTTGCGCAAACTCTGCAGGACTTTTCCGGCCATCTCGTTCCGGGCGATACAGATATTCATACACAGATGCTATCCCTCACGCGAAAACAGGGGACTCTCTTTGAACAGGTCGTAACGCTAGTTGCAGAAAACCGCATGCAGGAGGCCATGTCTCTGTCTGAAGGCGATGCGAAAAAAATCATCGAGAGCCTGGCATTCCAGGTGCGGGCCATGCAGCGCAAGGCAGAGAAAAACATCGATATCAGGATGAATCTGATGCGCATGCAGGGTGCCAATGCCGCACGCATCACCATAGTCCTGACGGTGGTGAGTCTCGTGGCGGGATTTACCCTGGCCTTGATGATAACGTATCACATTTCTGCACCCCTGAAGAAGTTGGAAAAGGCAACAAGCCTGATTGCCGAAGGGAATTTTGACCACAACATAAAAATCGACCGGCCGGATGAAATCGGCCGCCTGGCAGAGGCGTTTGGGGTCATGACGATACGGCTTAAGGTGCTGGAAGCCTTGAACCTCGATGCCAGCCCCCTCACCGGCCTACCGGGAAATCTGGCCATTGAGCGGGTCATTGAGGAACGTTTATCGGCACAGAGCGTCTTTGCACTTTGTCAGATCGATCTCGACCATTTCAAGCCCTATGCCGACAAGTATGGTTACGCCTGGGCAAGTGAAATTATAAAGGAAGTCGCTAAGATACTGTTAGCAGAGCGGGAACACGCCGAAATGCAGGATATTTTTATCGGTCATATCGGCGGGGATGACTTTGTGCTGATTGCCGACCCAGAGCGCGCTGAAACGCTGGGTCGCCGCCTTGTCGACGTCTTTGACGAGCAGATCCGGCCATTTTACTCGACGGAAGATCTGCAAAGGGGTTATATTGTCGGCAAGGATCGAAAGGGAAATGAACAGACCTTTCCCTTGCTATCCGTATCCGTGGCAATGGTCACCGGCGACGGGCGCCGTTTCAAGAACGCCCTCGAGATGGCGGAAGTAACGGCGGAATTGAAGGAATATGCGAAATCACTCGCCGGCAATAACTTTGTTAAAGAAAGGAGACTTGGCTTAAGACCATCCGGAACCGAAACCGGCCAGACGGAATCGACCAGCAGAGCGTGATCGGTCTATCGGTCTCTTATTGAAGTGATTTGCATACAGCAGGAAATACATATCGTTGATAATGCGGAAATCCCGCTTTCAAAGGAAGGACAATATGTTGCTGGATAAAGATCAGGGCCGCCGCTTTTTGCAGGATACTCTGGCTCGGCTGTTCGTTGCGAGTATTTTTGTTTTGTGGTTCGGCGCCTGCGCATTTTCCCCTGCGGCAGGGCCTGCTAAGGGGACCGGTCCGGGCATTGTCGTGGTTCCCGCCGGGAAAACCGGACTGTTCACCGGGCCTGCGGCTGACGCCGCGATGATCAATGAAGCCATGTTATGGCTGGGTCTGTCGGGCAAGCCGGCTGATTATGCAAAGGCCAGAGAGACCTTTGCGGGTTTGACGAAGAGCTATCCCCAAAGCAAATGGCGCCCGCTGGCGGAGACGTTTATCCAACTGATCGACGCCATAGCGTCCCTGCAGGTGAAAAATCTCTCCGTGCTAGAGCTGGCGGAAAAACTGCAACAGGATAACGAGTGGCTAAAAAAAGACATCCAGGCGCTCGGCAACCGGTTTCAGGCTGATCGCGACAACCTGCTGCTGGAGAACGAACAACTCAAAAAAGACATGGAGTTGCTCAAGAAGCTCGAGGTTCAACTGGATAAGCGGGGAAAAATGCTGCGCTGAAAGGAGACATTACTCCTTCGGATAAAGCCCCTCTTGCTTCAGCCAGGCGGCAGCGAGACAGATGCCGAGCGCTGTCTTCACATCGACAATCTGTTTGGTTTTAATCATGGCTTCGGCCTCCTCAAAAGAGACCGTCAGTGTTTCAATGAATTCATCTTCGTCCGGCGGCAGGTGCCGCGAGAAGAGGCTGCGAGCCAGGAAAAAATACATATATTCATTTCCGTAACCCGGGATCAGATACCCTTCGAAGAGCTTGATGAGCTGTTGTGCCTGAAAGCCGATTTCTTCGGCCAGTTCCCGTTGTGCACACGCCTCTGCGGACACCTCTCCTTTGTCGATGGCCCCTGCCGGAATTTCTGTGATGATCTGGCGCGTGGCATGACGGTACTGCCGGATAAGGATCAGGTTGCCTGCATCGGTGACCGGGACGACGGCGATGCAGGGCTTGTGGTCAATCCAGCCCTGCCGGCTTTTCCGGCCGTTGGGAAAGCAGACATCCCCTTCATAAACATTAAAAACCCGGCCGTGATACATTAAATGACCATTGTCTTCGTCATTCTGTTCTGAAGCCATATAATCGCTCCCATTCACGATGAGAGACCGCTTTGAAAAATGACTTCGCCGCCACTTGCGAACCATTTTTCACCGGCTGTGCAATAATTCTCACGAATAACGCTTTAAGAGAATATTTTTTAAAGCCTGCTTGCAGAGGTCGGCCGGACTTTTAATGGACGGCTCATAGGGCCGGCCTTTCAGATACAGACTCATTACCTTGATATCCTTCAAATGTTCCGGTTTTACCGCAAGCGGGTTTTTGTCCAGCACCACAAAATCGGCGATTTTCCCGGGTGTCAGCGTGCCGCGCTCATTCTCATCGAATGAAAGCCGGGCCGCCCAGTGGGTATGCATGCGCAGGGCATCCAGCGTGGATATGCGCTGATCCGGATCGGGGTGATTGCAGGCGGTATGGATGCCGCGGATAGCATCGGGATAAGAGCAGGGGGCATCGGAGCCGCCCGCAATCGTCAGTCCGTAATCGATCATGCTTTTGCAGGTCATCAGGTGTTCCGCCCTCTGGCCCAGGATGTGTGTCAGATAGCTCATGGGCTCCTGGTCCCAGTGGAGCAAGGGCGGCTGGATGGCGATATGAATGCCGATTCTTGCCGCACGTTCCAGAAGCGGAGGCGGCATCAGGCTTGCGTGGATGATCACGTGGCGGTGATCCTGCCGCGGAAAGTCGGCCAGGGCCGCTTCATAGGCAATGATCGCCTGTTCGACGGCAGCGTCCCCGATGGCATGCAGGGACACCTGCAGCCCCAGGCGGTTTGCACTTTTCACGAAATCGCTTACCTGTTCCTGCGAATAGGCAAGGAACCCCCGATTAGCGGCATTATTCGTGTAGGGTTCGCTCAGGGCGGCGTCTTCGGTGCCGAAACAGCCGTCCAGGGCGGTGGCGAAGCAGCCCCCGATCCGGGGCAAGTTGCGCTTGATCACTTTCCGGACGTCCATGGTCTGGAAATAGATGCGGTATTGAAGCGGCAGGCCCCGGGCGGCAAAGCGCATCAGATCGATATCGGCGTCCATCGGAAAACCCAGGCCTTCCACCGTGTGGCACAACCCGATTCCGCGCCTGGCGAGTTCATCCGATGCGCCGAGCAGATTCTTGAGAACCTGATAGAGGGAAATCGACCGGGTCAGATGGTTGACAGCGTCATAGTAGGCCTGCTGATAAAGGCCGCCGGTTGCTTTGTCAAAGCCGGCCTGTGTCGTGATGGATCGCGGCATTTTCTCCAGCAGGGCCGTATTGGCCACGGCGGCGTGGCCGTCGTATTTGACAATGCAGAGCGGTTTGGTCGTTATCTGATCGAGGCGACTCCGGTCCGGAAGCCGCCTTTCCTCAACCGTATGGGCAGAAACGCCGAACCCCAGCATGACCTTTTCACGGGGGTGGTTTTGTTCATATTCTTGAATGACATCGGACAGTTCCGCGAAGTTCTGCACATGGCGGACATCGAACGTGGAGCGGAAAAAAGCGAAGGATTCAAAATGCATGTGCGTATCGGCAAAGGCGGGCAGGATGCAGCACCCCTGAAGGTTGATGCGTGTCGGGAAGGCTCTGTAGGCCTCCGGAAGTTGATCGCCCATAAACACGATGCGGCCGCGATCTTCCACCATCACCCGGAAGACCCGGTTCTGATCCTCGCAGGAGATGAATTCCGCATTCTCAAAGATTTGCATGAAGCGTCTCCTCGCTGTCAGTTTGTTCCCCGCTTCCGGATGTGAGGGGATTCCGGTGATTATGTCAGCTTGCCGGGGTCATTTGAGCCGGTCGTCCATTCCCGTGAATCCACAGTCCGGCTGATAGCAGGTCACATTCAGGAATTCGCATTTCTGGGAACAAACCGGACACGCCTGTGGGGGGATCTGGGCCTGGATGGTGTTTCCGCAGTTGCTGCACTTCCATGTGCTATCCGGTATTTCAGGCGTACTGTTCGTTGACATGATCTGCCTCCTTTTGTTCGGCTTCTCTCAGCAGTTTTTTTCTTTCTTCCATGCAGGCCCGGCACCACTGCGTATAGCCGCACTGGCCTTTGCAGTTTTCAAAATCCTCGTCGAATGCAGGGGCAGGCGCCTGTGGCCCTGGTTCGGATGAAACACTCATCGTTGACCTTCAACTTTTCAAGAGTCTCTTTTCATCGAAGATAAAGAGATCAATTTGTTTTCATAATCGCCAGCAGGTGTCGCTCGATTTCTTCTTTGGGCAACGCGCCGACGAGCCTGTTGATCATTTTACCGTCCTTGAACAGCAGCATGGTGGGAATGCTCTGAATCGAATACTGGGAAGCGATCAGTGGATTTTCATCCACATTGAGTTTCGCAATCTTCACACCGCCGGCGTATTTATGGGCCAGCTCGTCGAGAACGGGGGCTATTGCCCGGCAGGGGGCGCACCAGGGCGCCCAGCAATCCACGAGGACGGAGCTGGCAGAGGAGATAACTTCCTTGGAAAAGGTCGCATCCGTCACATCCACAGGGCGGCCTTGCTCGCTCCTGTTGACCAGCGGGGTGCTGCATTTTCCGCATTTGGGGCTGGCATTGATCCGATCCTCGGGCATACGGTTTTTGGTTCCACAACTGAGGCAACGGATGATCATTTCGTCGAGAGGAGCCCTGCAATGGCCGCAAGTTGGTTTGTCCTGCAGGCGTTGCCGGGGTATGCGATTTTTCGTCCCGCAGTTCAGACAGCGGATAATAATTTGCTCGGAACTCATGATCACACCCAAAAGAACCAGGAAAGTCTTTTTCAAAGACTCGATCCGGATAAATGGCCTTTAAACCTTTGGATTGATTATAATGACGAATGAGAATAACGTCAAGTGCACATACGAGTTTTGTTTTTTACGAAGCCATTCCGCATTTCACGGGAACCGGTTGCAGAATACGGATCAGTTCGGACGGCGACATCTCAGCCAGAAGCCCGCGGGCGCCCGCATTAATCAGGATGCGGGGCAGGTCGGCGATGGTTTCTTCCATGTAGAGGGGCAAGGTCTTTTTCGTGCCAAATGGAGACGTCCCCCCGATCTTGTAGCCCGTATGCTTCTCTGCGGTTTTCGGATCACAGGGATTTACGGCCTTCACCCCAAGAATACGGGCCAGGGTTTTTGTGGAGACTTCCCGGTCGCCGTGCATCAGGATGATGAGCGGTGCCTTTTGCTCGTCTTCCATGACCAGCGTTTTGATGACTTCATGTTCGTCAACGCCCAGTTCGCGTGCAGACACCCTGGTCCCGCCGCGATCTTCGTATTTGTAAGGCCGCGGGATGAAGGACACCTGATTTTTTTTCAGGGCCAGCAGGGCCGTCGTGACGGGAATTTTGTCTCGGGACATAACGAGCCTCCTTTTTGTCGGTATTCCGGACAGGGAAAGGGGTCAGCAGGCTGAGTGCTGTAACGGGACGGGTACGGTAAATGAGACGTCATGGTGTTTCCCTCCGGTGCTATTCATAGAGGATTTCCTCAGAAAAGTAAAGATGGCGGCTGCAGAAGATGATGTAAGAAATTATGATGACAAAGTTACCCGAATGAGGTATGGGAGGCAGCGACGGTGAGGCTGCATTCCCAGAGCGGTCTTCAACGGAACCAGAGTGATACAGGGACGCAGAACATGCCTGTAGTACCGGTCGAAAAGCTTGAACCCGGAATGGTGCTGGCAAAGCCTCTGATCAGGGGGACAATGGTCATCCTCGGAGGGGGGACGGTTTTGACCGGGGCCTGGATTTCCAGAATAGCGGATATGGGCGTCGAGCGTGTTTTCATCGACGGCCCTTCCGTGCAGGCCCTTTCCAGGGAAGAGGCCCTGGCGCGGCTCAATCTGCGATTCCGGAACGTTGAGGATCGTCCCCACATGAATCAGATCAAAGAGATCGCCCGGGCGCACATAGAAGGGCTGTATGACTGAAATGATTGACATGCAGACGCTGCGCCGCAGGGTTGAATCGATCCATGCCTTGCCTACCGTGCCCGGTACGTTCGGGCAAATATCCGCCATGCTGGAAAAACCGAGGATTACTTTGGATGAGCTGGGGCGGTTTGTCTCCAATGATCCGGCCCTGACCGCCAAAATCCTCAAGATGGTCAATTCCGCCGCTTATGGATTCCCCGGCAGAATCTCGACGGTGCCCCATGCCATTATGCTCCTGGGGTTGAACGTTATCAAGGGGCTTCTGCTCGGGGTGTGCGTTTTTGAGCTGATGCAGAAAAGCATGACAGGCCTCTGGGAACACTCGCTGGGTTGTGCTTGTTCCGCAAGGCTGATCGCCCAGAAAAAAAATCTCAAGGAGCCGGAAGAGACGTCCATTTGCGGGCTGCTTCATGACATCGGAAAGGTCGTTATGATGTTGGGATTTCCCCGGGAGTGTGAGAAGGTCGTTGCGGAAGCCGAAGTCACAGGCGTAACCCTGTATGAAGCGGAAAAAAAATGTTTTGCAGCGACCCACGCGGAGGTCGGCTACTGGCTGGTCCAGAAATGGCATTTTCCTCTGAGCCTGGTCGAAGCGATCGGTTATCACCACACCCCTCAGCTTGCCAGGCAAGCGCCTATGGAAACGGCCATTGTGCATGTAGCGGATATCCTGGTGAGGGCAAAGGGCATGAGGTCCGCGGGCGACCTCCTTGTCCCCGCCGTCCATCCCGCCTCGTGGGAAATGTTGAATCTGTCAGAGGGTGATCTCATGGATATTTTTGCCGGCCTGGAGGGGGCCAGCGCTTCCGCAGAGGAGATCTGAGCATGTCCGGAACGATCCTCATTGTTTCTGAAGATGTTGCGGTCACCGATCTCCTCCACCGAACCCTGACGGGATATGGCGACGTGATCATCTTTAGTCGTCTCCAGTCCGCCTTTGATTTTATTTATAATGAAACTCCGAACCTCCTGGTTCTGGATCTCCCTGCGGTCAGCAAAACCGTGGATCAGTTGCGCACGCTGAAGGAAGATCCCCTGTTTGCCGGCCTGCCGGTGCTGGCCATCCTCGATGAACGCAATCCGCCGCCGGACTGGGCAACGGTCATCGTTGACGATTATATCTGGAAGGGGGACCTTGAACGGGACATTGCCGGCAGGGCAAAACTCTGCTTTTTGCGTTCACAGCGAGTGGTCGAGGTCAACCCCTTGACCCGATTGCCCGGCAACCTCTCCATCAATCGCGAGATACAGGGCCGACTGGACCGCAAGGCCGTTTTCGCGCTGGCCTATGTTGACCTGAATCACTTCAAGCCTTTCAATGACAGGTATGGCTTCAGCCGGGGCGACGACGTCATCAGGATTACCGGTCGTCTCCTGCTGAACGTCGTCAAAAATAAACAGCCGCAGAACAGTTTTGTCGGTCATATCGGCGGCGATGACTTTGTTTGCATCACGGATCCGATGCTGATCGAGGAAGCCTGCCAGGAGATGATCTCCGCCTTTGAGCATCTCATTCCCACCTTTTATGACCTTGAAGACCGGGAAGCCGGTTTCATCCAATCCTGCGACCGGGAGGGCCAGATGAAATCCTATCCAATCATCGGTATTTCCATCGGGATTGCCCGGACGGACAACGGCGTCTTTTCCCATTATGGTGAATTGACCGGCCTTGCCTCGGAAATGAGACAATTTGCAAAACAGCACCCGGGGAGCTGCTACCGGATCAACAAACGGTCCTGCGCGCTGTAAGCCGTCAGCTTCATTGCTGAGACGACGGCGCGATCGGCTTTGGAGAATGTCAGCTTTTCGAGATCATCCAGTGATGCCCAGCGCCACTCCTGACAGGCGAGCGTGCAGGGCCTTCCGGAGCGCCGGAAACAGCGGAAGGCGGTCAGGGTGATCCGGAAATGCGTGTAGGCATGATTGACGGAAGCAAGAGGTCTTCCGACTCGGATCCGGATGCCCAACTCTTCCTGGACTGCGCGCGCAAGCCCTTCTTCGAGCATTTCTTTTTTCCCCACGATGCCGCCGGGAAATTTCCAGAGCGAAGCCAGCAACCCCCGGGCGGGCCTCCGGACAATCAACACCTCACCCTGCCGGTTGAAGATAACGGCGGCAGTGACGCGCTCATGCGGCGGCGGCGGCCTTTTTTCAGACACCGGCAGACGATCCTGCAAACCATCCAGCCGGGCCTTGCAGTGGATGCTTAACGGACAGTCGGAACAGGTGGGCGATTTCGGGGTGCAGATCAGGGCGCCCAGGTCCATCAGGGCCTGGTTGAACGATCCCGGCGCAGTTTCCGGGATCAGGGATGCGGCCAGGGCATGGAGCCTTTTTTGCGTTTCCCGCCGGTTCACAGGCTCACGGACAGCGTAGAGCCGGCTCAGGACGCGACGAACATTCCCGTCCACAGCGGGGACGAATTTTCCGAAGGCGATGCTCAGAATGGCGCCGGCAGTGTAGTTGCCGATGCCGGGCAGGGCGATGATCGCCTCCCATGTATCCGGAAGCTTTCCGTTGAATTTTTCGACCAGAATTCCTGCCGCCCGGTGCAGGTGCCGCGCCCGGGCATAATAACCCAGATTTTCCCAGGCCTTAAGCACGTCGTCCAGCGTTGCGGCGGCCAGTGCAGCCACGTCGGGAAACCGTTTCAGAAAACGATGGTAATAGGGGATGACCGTATCCACCTGCGTCTGCTGAAGCATGATTTCCGAGATCCAGACCCGGTAGGGATCGGGGTGCTCTCGCCAGGGCAGGATACGCCGGCGCTGGTCGTACCAGGCGAGCAGCGCTTTCATGATCAGGACGTCCGTTTTTTTCATAGGAGGATGCTTACACGGACCGCCGGAAAAGTTCAAACCATATTGCAAAGATGGTGCAATTATGTTTTAAGATACTGTGATTTCCATTTCGTCGGCCCTCTCCCGCGAGGTGAGAGAGGCTTCCAAGGAGACGGAACAATGCTGGAAAAGATGAAAGATCTGGTCATATCTCAGAATGTCTGCGTTCTGGCGACGGTTTCGGGCGACCAGCCCCATTGTTCGCTCATGTCTTATGCCACCGATGCGGATTGCCGCGAGATGTACATGGTCACGTTACGGAATACAAAGAAATACCGGAATCTGACGGACAACCCCGCGATCAGCCTCCTCATAGACACCCGCGAAGAAGATCGGGGAGAAAAGCGGCATCAGGCCAGGGCCCTGACGGTCAGCGGCGTGTTTGAGGAAGTGAAGGATCAGACAAAACGGGGTATAATCAAGGCCCGGCTCCTGGAGCGGCACCCGCACCTGATCGTTTTGACTGACCATCCCGACGCCGAATTTTTCACGGTTCGGATCAAGTCGCTGCAACTGCTGGAAGGGGTCGAGGAGGCCAGCTTCGCAACACTAGAATAACGAATAAAATACGTGCAGGCTAAATGAATAAATCCACTCTGCGAGAAAATGATGAACAATAATGAACAATACAAAAACTTGATCGAATCCACGCTGGATCTTATCTTTACGGTAAATCGGCAGGGGATGTTTACCTATATTAATCCCACATTTGAAAGGGTCACAGGATACACGATCTCTGAGTTGATCGGCCTTCCATTCACCGACGTAATTGCCTCCGAATCCAGGGAAATAACCGCTTCACAATTTATACAGGGAATCAGAGGTACGAAAGGCGCTCCTTATGAAGTTGATATCATCCATAAGGATGGGGGCAGGATAGCCGTGGAATTTAACGTCACCACGCTGCGTGATAAAAAACATCAGCCCATCGGCCGCTATGGAATCGGACGAGACGTTACCGAGCGAAGAAAGGCAGAGGCGGTTCTCAAGGAAAGCAAGGATATCCTGCATAGCATCATCCAGGGATTTCCGATGGCTACTTTTGTTATCGGCAAGGACCACAGAGTCATTTACTGGAATCGCGCGCTTGAAGAATTGAGCCGGATCCGGGCCGTTGAGGTGATCGGTACCCGGGGGCACTGGAAGGCCTTTTACGGCGAAGAACGGCCCTGCATGGCAGATATCATTGTAGACGAAGCCGTTGACATCATCCCTGAATTGTTTGCAGGCAAACACAGAAAATCGAATCGGCTTGAAGGAGCGTATGAGGTTACAGATTTTTTCCCGGGCTTGGGCAATGGAGGAAAATGGCTCAATTTTACAGCGGCAGCCATTCGGGATGCTGCAGGAAACCTGATCGGCGCCATAGAAACACTTGAAGACATCACGGAGCGCAGGCGGACTGAGGAAGCCCTGCGCGAAAGCGAGGAGCGGTATAAGAACTATGTCGAAAAGTCATTTGCAGGCGTTTATGTCGTTCAAAACGGTCTTTTTGTCTTCTTGAACGCAAACGCGGCCTCTTTTGTCGGCTATAAACCGGAAGATCTGATCGGCAGGCAGTCGGACAGCATCATTCATCCCGAGGATGTAAAGAAAACCAAAGAAAAATCAAAGAAGATGCTCAAGGGCAAAGATCCGTCGCCCTATGAATTCAGGATTGTGACAAGGGATGGACATATCCGCTGGATCATGGAAACGGTTACGTCCATTCAATATGAAGGCAGAAAAGCTATTCTGGGAAATTCGATGGACATCACAGAGCGCAAGCTGGCGGAGGCGGCGCTGCAGGAGAGCGAAGAACTCGAAAAATCAATTCTTCTGTCCGTTCCCCATGCTTTGTTCGGGGTCGAGCAACGACGCATTTTCTTCGCCAACGACGCCATGGAAGATGTCTTCGGATGGACGCCGGAAGAGCTGATCGGCAAGAGCACAAGGATAATCTTCCGGAACGATCAGGAATGGGAAGAATACGGCGCCATCCTTTACTCACAACTAAAAAAACAACCGGTTTTTGTCTTTGAGTCGGATATCCCCTTTGTACGAAAAGACGGAAGGGAAATCTTCTGCCATATGAGTGTATCCCGAACCGGCAAAAAACTGGGTGTAAGCAGAAGAATAGTGGCAACTTTTGAGGACATCACCGAGCGCAGGCGGGCGGAGGAGGCGCTGCGGGAATCCAAGCGGAGACTGACGGACATCATTGACTTCCTCCCGGACGCCACGCTGGTCATTGACAGGGAAGGCAAGGTGATCGCCTGGAACCGGTCGATGGAAGCCATGACGGGCATCGTGAAGGAAGCAATGATCGGCAAGGGGGATTATGAATACGCGCTGCCTTTATACGGGGAGAGAAGACCGCTCTTGATCGACCTTGCCCTTCGTCCGGATGAGGAAATGGAAGCACAATATACGGCGCTACAGAGAACGGGAGACATCCTTTTTGGAGAAGCATACACTCCGATGTTGTCGCCCGGCAGTGTTCATCTTTCCGCGACGGCGTCGGTGTTGCGGAATTCCCATGGCGAGATCATCGGCGCGATTCAGTGCATCCGCAACAATACGGAGCGCAGGAGCCTCGAGGAGCGGCTTGCCCAGGCCCGGAAGATGGAGGCCCTCGGGCTTTTGGCGGGCGGGGTGGCCCATGATTTGAACAATGTCCTGGGGGTTCTGGTGGGATACTCGGAGCTGATGCTTCATGATATGGACAAGGGCAGTCATTTCCGGAAACACGCCGAGAGCATTCTGACTGCCGGCGAGCGGGCGGCGACGATCGTTCAGGACATGCTGGCCCTCGCCCGCCGCGGCGTCCACACCGCCACGGTGGTTGACCTCAACCGAACGGTTCAGGATTATCTCCATAGCCCGGAGTACGGGAATCTCTGTTCTTTTTATCCCCATTGCCGCATCAAGACCGAGCTGGAGGATCCGCTTTTAAGAATCAAGGGTTCGCCGGCCCACCTGGGGAAGGTGATCGTGAATCTTGTTTTGAATGCCGCGGAGTCCATGCCGCAAGGCGGGGAGGTGATTATCCGGACCGACAACCGTTATCTCGACAGGCCGGTCAGGGGGTACGCCGATGTGCAGGCGGGCGATTATGTGGTGCTGTCCGTTGCGGACACCGGTCAGGGGATCTCCGATGAAGACATGCGGCGGATTTTTGAGCCTTTTTATACGAAGAAGGTGATGGGCCGGAGTGGAACGGGGTTGGGGCTGGCGGTGGTTTGGGGAACCGTGAAGGATCACGAGGGCTACATCGATGTGGAGAGCCGGCTGGGCGAGGGAACGATCTTTTCCCTCTATTTTCCGGTGACGCGCGAGGAGCTCCGGGAGGATGCCCCCGTTCCCATTGCCGCCTTCATGGGCAGGGGCGAGTCCATCCTGGTCGTGGATGACGTGAAGGAGCAGCGGGAGCTGGCCGCCCGCATGCTGGGAAAGCTGAATTACAGGGTGGAATCGGTCTCCAGCGGCGAAGCAGCGGTGGAATATTTGAAATCCAGCAAGCCCGATCTCGTTTTGCTGGATATGATCATGGATCCCGGCATGGACGGTCTGGACACCTACCGGGAAGTGATCGAAATGCATCCCCGGCAGAAGGCGATCATTGTGAGCGGCTATGCGGAGACGGACCGGGTCCGGGAGGCGCAGAAACTGGGCGCCGGGGCCTATGTCAGGAAACCCTATATCCTGGAGCGGCTAGGCATGGCCGTCCGAAATGAACTGGAAAGGGAATAGGCAACGGCGAGGAGATAAGAGAGGATCGGGTGTCAAGCTGGCGCCACGCATATTGCGAGCCGTCAGGTTGATATGGGGCATATTCCGGCGAAAATGTGAAAGGTGCTGTTATCTTGTATTAGAATATGATGGAGGGAGTTATGTCGGCAAAAACATATAATCTTGATAATCCGACAGCCGTCATCGGTGAACTGGCGAAAAGGGTTCAGGAACAATACGGCAAAGAGGCGCTGGACCTGTTCAAACCGATCTTGCGCGAATACGGTTTCCACGGGGGATCTCGTTTAAGAGAAAAGATGGCGGAAAAAGGTTTTGCAGATCGCGTGGAGGGATGGCTGAAGCCTATCATCAAAAAGGGGCTTTGCGAGATACTTGATAAAGGCCCGGCGCATGTCACGGTCAGGGGAACGACCTGCCCGCTGAATCTGGAGGGCAGCAATCAGGCCCTTTGCGACGCCTGCATGAGCATCGACATTGGGCTCGTTTCGGCCCTTGCGGAAAAGGAAGTCACGCTCAAGATCGACAAGTCCATGGCGCGCGGCGACGTATGCTGCCTGGTAAGATTTCTGATATGAGAGAGAGGAAAAAACAACTGCATGGGACTGCTCAATCTGCTGCTCAAGGATCCGCTGACATTTGTCCTGCTGGCCATTCCACTGATGTATTCCGTCGTCCTGCACGAGTTGGCCCACGGATGGGTGGCCTGGCGCATGGGCGACCCGACGGCCAAATGGCAGGGCCGCCTGAGCCTCAATCCGCTGAGGCATCTCGACCCAATCGGGACGATTATGCTGTTTCTCTTCGGCTTTGGCTGGGCCAGGCCGGTGCCGGTCAACTTCAATTACATCCGGAATACCCAAAAAGGCCTCATCCTCGTTTCCTCGGCGGGCATCATGGCGAATATGATCCTCGCCTTCCTGGCTTTTTTTCTGTACCGACTTCTATCGCCTGCTCAGGGAGGGGTGGCAGCGACGCTGCTATCCTATCTGGCCCAGATCAACATCATGCTGGCCGCCTTCAATCTGATCCCGATTCCGCCGCTGGATGGGTCGAAAATTCTGATGGGCTTTTTACCCGAAAGATGGCAGTATGCCCTCTCCCGGATTGAACCCTACGGGTTTTTCCTGATTATCGGCTTGCTGTTTTTGGGCGCGCTGAATCCGCTGATTGCCTTTTTCCGCGGGATCATTCTGACGATCATCAGGATCTTATTGCCATAAACGTGGATTTTAATGGAAAGGACTATGCCCATGCAAAAATTTTTCATCGCAATCGCCATGATCCTGGTATTGACGGGGCCTGTTTCAGGCGCGGATAAGGCTTTTGACGCCCTTGACCAGGACAAGGACGGCAGAATCTCGCAACAGGAATATCTTGATGCAACCGCGAAAACCTTTGACAAGCTGGACAAGGACGGCAGCGGTCATCTGGACAAAGAGGAACTGAAGGCCTTGTCGGAAGCGGACCACAAGGACTGGCTTGCCGAGATGGACAAGAACAGGGACGGCAGAATCCACCGAAATGAATTCCAGGCGGAGGCGCTGAAAAGGTTTTCCACCGCCGACGAGGATAATGATCGTTACATCGATAGCCGGGAATGGTCTAAATGGCAAACCCAACAACGTGTCAGCCCTCTGATTCAGTTCAGTTTTTAATGGGGAAGTCCTCGTCATGAATATTTTCAAATCGGCGGCAAAGCAGATTTATGAAGAGGCCCGGCGAGACAAACGCCTCATCAAGGGGTGGTCTCTCGACGACATCAAGCGCTTCGCCCTGAGGCAGGACGGGGTCATTCAGACTCAGCTCGGCTCGGTGGCGGCCGACTCCGAACCGACGAACCGCTCGGCCCCGCATACCCGAAACAGTGTCGATCATCCCTTCGGCGAGGCCGAAGAAAGGCTTGCAAGGCAGGCCGTTGACGTTCTCGGTACGCAGCGCGTCGTCTCTCTTGATACCATCGTCGGCGACGGCCTGGACGGGGTGACGGTCCGTTTCCTGATTCCCGAGGCTTACGCCCAGCTCGCCTACGGGCTGAAACTGCTCTTTGACCGGCCCGAGACGCGCATCGTCGTCGATCCGACCTATACGATTATTTATTATACCGATCAGCGCTTTGAAGCCAACAAGGCAAAAAAACTGCTCGACAAGGACGTCACGGTCCGACTCTTCATGGGGGACAAGCGGGGTGAGCAGGTGAAAATCTGCCGCAACACGATCTATATAGGAGAGGGCAAGAAGGGCGTTTTCCAGTTCGAGGACTGGCGCATCAAGGCCATCGACAAAACGGGGATCTTTCTGCACGCCGGCGCCCGGCGCGATCATCTGTGGATCTATGACGAGAACACCGAACGGCCGGAATTGCAGGAGGTCGTCACGGCTGTTTCGGGACTCACGGCCACCGGAAAGACAACGACGCTGTGCCGCAAATTTGCCAAGCTGCCGCGCGAAAGCTCCGAAATGATCGGCGACGACGGCGGCGCGTTCGGTTTTGACGGCAGTTACGCGGCCTTCGAGATCGGCGGGCTCTATGTCAAGACGGAAGGGCTCGATGAGAGCCAGCCGGAGATCCTGCGCGCCGCCGAGTCCAGGGACGCCTTCCTGGAAAATGTGGCCATCACCAGATATCCGTACATGCCCGACTTCAAGGATCTCGTCAAAACCGGAAACGCGCGCGCCATCGTGACGCGTGACAATATTGAGATTGCCTCGAAAAGCCTGCGGGCTCAGCGGCTGAATGATATCATCATTCTGACCCGGAACCCGCTTGCGAACGTTATCAGCCGTTTGTCGGCAGAGCAGGCCACGATGCTGTTCATCTATGGCGAATCCATCGAGAGCAGCGGCGGCAATCCCGAAGAGGCGGGCAAGTTCAAACGCGAGTTCTTTCTCGATCCTTTTGTGGCGGGCGACCGTCTTGAACATGCCATGATTTTCCACGATATTATCAGGAAGACTAAAGTACCCTGCTATCTGGCCAATACGGGGACCATCGGCCCCATGGATGAAAAAGTGACACTGCGGCAGTCTCTGGCGACTTACAACGATCTCGTCCGAAGGCAACTCCGCTTCAGCGTGGAGACGGATTGCCTGGGTCATTACTACCCCATCAAGTGCGACCGGGCGAACCTCGACCTGATGCGGTCCCATACTTTATTTACAGACCGGAATCTTTTGAAGAAAAGAGTGGCGGACTTTCTGGACGGACGCAGGCAATACCTCGAAGCCTTCGAGGCCAAATACGGCCGCATCCCCGAGCCGATCCGCGAGTCCCTGCCCTACCGGGAAACGGATAATGCCGTGATCGAGAAGATGAGCAGCGAGTAAGAAAAGAGGAACGATTTATTGAGCCACAAGACGTTGGGACAATCTTCAGCGAGGATAAGCAAATCCTGCCGCATCACAGAGGAGATGGATGGATGACCCATTATGAAGACCTTGCGCCGAAATTCAGGGCGTCCCTGCTGACCAAAATGCAGCAGGAATCGCCTTTTTGGGAACTGCTTGGTCTGGAGCTGGCGGATGTGAAAAAAGGCTGGGCGAAGGTGAGGCTGCCCTTTGCCAGGAAACTCGTCCATCCGCTGGGAATAGCCCACGGCGGGGCCATTTTTTCCGCCGCCGATTCGGCCGTCGCGATGGCCCTGATCGGCCTCGTGGACCGGGACGAGACCTTCACCACCGTGGAGATGAAGATCAATTTTATCAAGCCCTTCGACGGGGGAGACATCACGGCCGAGGCGCGGATCGTCCACAAAGGCGCCAAGACCGCCCTGGGTGATGTGGAGGTCAGAAACGGCGACGGTACGCTGATCGCCAAGGGGCTGTCAACCTACATAATCTTAAGGAAAGACGATTTCATTCCTATTCCGAGCCTGGAATGACACAGCGCGACGCAGTATCCGGACTTGATTACGAAGCTGCTAAATATACGGAAAAATCTGCTGGATCACGATCTTGAAATTTCTCTGCACGTTTTGCGCTCCTTCAACCATGCCCATATGTCCCGGAAACAGGAATTCGATGTCCAGCCCGGCGAGGGTCCGGATGCTCTCCTTGAGCTGGGCGCCGCTGCCGCCGGGGAAGTCCGTCCGCCCCACGCTTTGATCAAAGATCACATCGCCGCAGAACAGCGCTTTCCGGCCCGTCCAGTACAGGCCGACGGAACCGGGCGAATGACCCGGGATATGAATGATTTCAAATAGTTCATCCCCAAGCACGAGGTTGCCCTCCTTGAGGCTCATGTTGATATCGACTGCGGGCGCACTCATCCCGAACAGGCCGTACAGGCCGCCGCCCTCCCCATTGAGGAAAGCGATTTCATCGGCATGCATGGCAATTTTCACCTTATCGGGCGCGAAAGAAGCCGATCCTTCAAAGTGGTCCGGATGGGAATGGGTGTTGATGACGTACCGGATGTTGGTTTCCTGAATGCCGTCGAGCTTCATGCTCTCCAAAAGCGACGGAACATAGCGCGTCAGGCCCGGATCGATCAGGGCCTGCACGCCGCCCCCGATATAAAAGCTGTTGCAGTTGTTGTCATAACAGTCCGTCCACTCATAAACATAGATGTCTTTTGCAAATTTCATTGTGTCTCCTTTTTATGGTCTGTCGTATCCAATTTACACGTCATGAATTTTTCTGATGATAAGCATTTTATCAATCCATTTTCAAGAATAATAATTGAATTTCATTACATATTCTTGTATGAATTCTATGCCTCTCTTCGATGATTATTTATCGGATAGGAAAATCAGGAGCTGAATCTCCCGCCTGATCAGTTGCTGGATTTACGATGCCCTTGTGTTTACAAATCTTTTCTTTTCTGCCGGCAACGATGTTCCGATGAATCCAAGAATGGTAGCCACTCTTGCAGAATATGCAAAGCAAGGTGTTACCACCGTCGTTTTCGGTGACGTTTTTCTCGAAGACATCAGACCAGTTTCTCAGGTTGCGGTTTGAAAATTTATCCAGGAATGGAGGATACAGACATGAAAGTTCTGGTGGAAAAAAAGGATGTGATCTGTACGATCATCATCAACAGACCCGAAAGCAGAAATGCCGTAGACCGGGAAACAGCGACACAAATTGTCCGGGCTTTCGAGGATTTTGAACGGGATAGCAGCCTGCTTGCGGCCGTGTTGTATGGTGAAGGGGGAAACTTCTGTGCCGGCGCTGATCTCAAAGCCATTTCCCGGGGTGATCTGGATGCAATTAACAGCCTTGATTCCGACATGTCCAAGCCGGGTCCGATGGGTCCAAGTCGCATGCGAACATCCAAGCCTGTCATTGCCGCCGTATCCGGTTATGCAGTAGCCGGGGGATTGGAGCTGGCTTGCTGGTGCGACCTGCGGGTTGTGGAGCGGGATGCCGTTTTTGGGGTTTTTTGCCGGCGCTATGGTGTCCCCCTCATCGATGGCGGCACGCAACGCCTTCCCCGCTTGATCGGGATGAGCCGTGCGTTAGACATGATTCTCACAGGACGCCCTGTCAGCGGTGAGGAAGCCTTTGTCATGGGACTTGCCAACCGGCTCGTTGAAAGGGGAAAGGCGAGAGAAGAAGCGGAATCCTTGGCTTTTCAGATCGCTGCCTACCCCCAGTCATGCATGCGCAGTGACCGTCAGTCCGCATATAGGGGGTTTGATTTGCCGATGGATGAGGCAATGGACCTGGAATTTCGCCTGGGCATGGAGGTGATTGCCGGGGGTGAGCTGCAGGCGGGGGTGAAGAAGTTTTCGCAGGGAATCGGGAAACACGGTCGTTTTTGAAATAAGCTGTCACGCACTCGTCAGCCGGACATCAATTTTATCCTTAAGATTCGTCGCGGATCAGACCGGCCATAACCGCCATCTGGGCAGCGGAAAGCAGTACAAAGTAAATCATCCAGACAGGCACTCCCATAATCATCGGCTGTGTATTACCCCAGGCCCAGAAATCCGTTGCCAGCATAAATATTACCGTCAGCATCATGAAATAGCGGTTGGTCAGCCACACGGGCAGGGTGATCACCAGCTTGCCTTCCTTTGCCCGGAGGAGAAGATGGGCAACCAGGTAACCGCCGAAGGCGACGAGCATCACAGGAATAACCGGAAGAAAGGGACCCGGCGCAATGAGCTTGAAGTGTAAAAGAATCAGGAGGGTTTCACCTGCGAGGATCGATAAAATGGCCGGCGCCGAATAGACGCGTTTGAAGTACAAACCGAACAGCACCGTCGGGAACAGGACCGCCAGGCCTGTGAAGGTTTCGGTGGCAATCTCGATTATGGTCGCCGGCGGCCTGTAGGCCAGGGCCAGGCCGGCGATACTCAAGACGATCACGAAAATGCGACCGGGAATACTATTCCCCATTGAGCGTTTCCAAAAGGCGGGGAGCAGGTCCCGGGTGAAGATTGAGCTGAGTGTCAGCAACTGGGAGTCCATTGTGGACATGAGGGCGGCAATTCCCGCTGCCGTGACCATGGCCGCCATGAAATCGCCCGCGACGGCGTTCACCACCAGGGGCAGAATGCGATCGGCCTGTTTTCCGGCAAGATCCGGGAATGTCAGGTGTCCCATCACGCCCACTGCGATCGGCGGCAGGAAGACCACTGTGCAGATCAGGGGGTAGAGCAACATCATGCGGGAGATCGACCACTCGCTTTTTGCGACGAAAAAGCGCTGGAAGAGTTGCGGAAACATCGGGTCGCACAGAAACCACAAGATCATATAGCTGAACCATATCCCCAGCGTGTAGTGTCCGGTGCCGCCAGGCCGGTCGAACAGCGCCGGCTTCAGGAGCATTACTTTCTGATTGGCAACCGCGAATCCGCCGTGGTGTCCGGCGATGAGGACCAGGACGGCCAGGAGCAGGAATAACATCAGAAGTCCCTGGAACAGGTCGGTCCAGGCCACAGCCCGCATGCCGCCGTGCAGGGTATAGAGAACGATCATGGCAGTCACCAGAACGCAGCCGGAAAAATAAGGGAGGCCGATCAGCGCTTGCAGGGCATATCCGGCCGCCATCGGCTGGAGCGCGAGATAAGGCACGGTGAAGATGATCATCACCACGGCGACAAGATAGCCCAGGGCCGGGCTGCGGTAGAGCGACTTCACGAACTCCGGCGGCGTAATGATTCCCCGTTCGCGGCCAATCCGCCAAGCCTTGCGGCCGATGACCCAGAAGCTCAATGCCATGAACCCCGTACCGAACCCCATGATCGGAAAAAAGCCGTACCCGTCGCGGTAGCCGGCTCCGGAGGCTCCGAACACCGTGAAGGCAGAGAAATTAGTCGCGGTCATGGTGGCCAGCAGAACCACCGTGCCGAGTCCGCGATCGGCAAGGAAGTAATGGGCAGGAGATGACTTCCAGTGGGTACGTGCGGAATAGCCGATCAGCAGGATGACCAGGAAGTAAACTATCAGTACGGAAATTTTTGTAATCACAAAGAATCCCTTTCACACATAAAAAAACCACCCCGAAAGGTCGGGATGGCTTGCGCCTGACATAACCTGGTCCAGACAGGACATCATCCATCAGAACGATTATCCCCTGAATTGACGAACACCTGATTTTAGCGCGTCGAACTTAGGAAGAATGGATATGGATGTCAAGGAGATTCTGGCAAAAAGCCGCAGCAATCTTCGCCAGGACCATCCTTTCAGACACTCCCTTGCCGTTCCGCTGAACCCCCGTCATTGAAGGGTGATAATTTGACTATCCTGTGGTATGAAACAACGGTTATGAGTGCATATCAAACAGTGGCCGTGGAGATTCAATGAGGGACACAAGAAAAGCAGGATTCCGTTAATGACCGCAAAGGACCGGATATGACGAACAGCCTCAGGATATTGGCACGGATCGCGGCATGGATCATGATTGCCGCCTTTGCGTTGACGTTTCCTGCCGGGTGTGGCGGTGGTGGAACTGTTGGTAAAGGATCCATCAGCGGGCAGGTCTTTGCCCCCGGCGGTGCGACTGCTCCCGTATATGTGCTGGCCATAAAATACGAAAACAGGAGCATGATCCGAAAGATCGAAACCGAGAAGATCGTGTTCAATTCAAGGTACGTGGCGGCGTATGCATGCCTGAACGGACCGGGTGTTTTCACCATTGCGGATCTGGATCAGGGCGACTACATCCTCTGGGCCTGGATGGACATGAACGGAAACGGTGCCGTGGAGCACCTTGATTTCGCCGAGCCGGTGGGATGGCATCAAAGCGATGCGAACCTTGCCATGAACAGGCTGACCATTGCCAGCGCGGCAGGACTTGCGGGAATAGACATCACGCTCTATCAGCCGACCCCTTTCCCAACCGGGGACACACGGGTGGCCGTCGGTTCGGGCGGCGGCTTGCTCAAGACCGTCAAGGGGAACAAGACGCTTGTATTGTGGGGAACCGGTCCGGAGCGGGCCAGGGCCATGGGGCGGCTCCTTGCGCCGCAGATTCTGGACTGGGTCAATTTTATCCTGATTGAGAACTATGCACGCTCGGCGGACTATTATGAAAACAAGTTCCTGGCGACGGTAAGGAATAATCTCGGGGGACTGGCAGCCTATTCCGACGAGCTTCAGGCCGTGGTGGACGGCATGCGCGAAAGCGGGGCAAGCCTCTATTCGTTCCGACTGAAACGCGAGATTACCGTGGACGACATCAAGGGGGTGAACAGTTTTTACACGCTGCCCATGACGATGATGTTCGGGCATGTTGCAGACGTCGCCGTGCCATCCTGTTCCAGCGCGGTTGTCTGGGGGGACAGGACGGATAACCCGGAGCTGGGGCGGGGGCTCATACACGGCAAGAACATGGACGGCGAGAACGATCTGCGTAAGATTACAGTCAATCATCTGCTGATTGTGGCGGTGGCCCCGTCCGAAAGCGGGCTCAAGCGCGTGGTGGCGATCAACTGGCCGGGTTTTATCGGCATGGATATGGGCATGAACGACTCGGGGCTGATCCTGGCGCCGCACAGCGCCATGTCAATTCCCGACTGGCGCGCGACCAACATGCTTGACAACGATTTGATCTATCGCGAGGTTCTGCAGCAAGCGGCGACGCCGCAAGAGGCATGGAATTACTGGAAGACTTCCGGGACGATCCGGGTTGGAGGATTCAATACGGCCGTATCGGCCCGGTATCTGGCGGCTGCGGATTATCCGTCGCTGACGTTCGAGACGGATTCCTACGGCGGCGAGACGCGCGATCCCGTGTTCATGGACCCGAAAGATCCCTTCAGCATCCTGACGACGAACACGTTCTACCGGTACAGCGGGGCAAACACCGGGGCGGTGTCCCGGGCCAATGGCTATCAATTATCGCTTCAGGCCGACGATTATCGCTACTGGGCCATGATGGAACGACTTGATGATTTCGCGTCAAAGGGCCGGACGATCGGTACGGCGGAGATGATCGAAATCCTGAAGTCGGCCTCCCGGACGAAGCAATACGACAGCATAACGGAATACAGCTTCATCGGCTATCCGGATGCCATGAAATTTGCCCTGGCCAAGGAGGATCTCGGAAAAAAGATCCTGGAAGCGCCTTACGGGACGTTTACGACCTATGATTTTAATGAGGTTTTTGCTCGGGGGCAATGATCCCGCCCAAATGGATGAATACCCGGGCTAAAAATTGATTTGCCGCTTGTGAACCATATTTCAGCGTTTTGCGCACGCAGAAGAGTCCGATCATGCCCGTTTTCCGATTGAATAATGAATTGATTTTCCCGCCGGTCCATCTGGCGTCCGTGAGCGGCCTGCTGGCCGTGGGTGGAGATCTCTCGACAAAGCGGCTGCTGGAGGCCTACGGGCATGGCATTTTCCCGTGGTATTCGGAGGCGGAGCCGATTCTCTGGTGGGCCCCCGATCCGAGATTCGTCCTGTTTCCGGAAGAACTCAAAGTTACCCGGAGCATGCGGCAATATCTGAAAAAGGATCTGATCCGGATCACCTATGACCGGAACTTCCCCGCCGTCATTGCCGCCTGTCAGAAGCCTCGGCCGCAGCAGGAAGCCACCTGGATCACACCGGACATGCAGGCGGCCTATATCCGGCTCCACAAGACGGGATTCGCCCATTCGGTGGAAGTGTGGCAGGAAGATGTCCTTGTGGGCGGGCTCTACGGCATTTCGCTTGGACGCTGCTTTTTTGGCGAATCCATGTTTTCGGGCGTCAGCAACGCCTCCAAGGCGGCCCTGATCGATCTGGTCCGCCGGTTGCGGGCCCTTGATTTTTCCCTGATCGACTGCCAGGTCTATACGGCCCACCTGGAGAGCATCGGGGGGCGCCACGTCCCGCGCAGCGAATTCATGGGCCTGCTGAAGCAGGCCCTGCAGCAGAAGACGTTGCGGGGAAACTGGGGTGTTCACGAGGCGTTTGGGGGCGTTAAGGTCTGACCGGCCTTCACGCCGCCGGGGATGGGGTTGCCTGCGGATTGTTTGACAAAGATTGTTCGCTTCTTTATAATGGGCGTCATCGTCAGGAGGTGCATCCATGCGGTTTACGGAAAAGAATCGCCAGGAGCTAATTAATAAGCTCAAGAAGGTCAAAGATCCCCGGGAGCGGGACAGAATTCTATGGGCGCTCGCCGGCCAGGAGGAAGCCGTCTTTCACAGTGTTCATCCGGACGTGCCGCCGTCCCGGCCTGTATCAGGTCCGCCGGCGCCGGAAAAACCCGCACCAGAAAAGGCGCCGGATCTGCGGAATATGCCCCAGATCAACATCGACGCCAAACGCATGCTCGGGTTTGCGGTTCCCGTCTTTTTTGTCATTTTTGGTCTTGTCCGCCTCGGACAGGCAGCGCTGAATTATTTCGCGTCCCAGGATATCGACGCGGAAATTCAAGGCCTGATCACGGGAGGGATTTTTCTGATCATCGGCCTGGCGGGTATCTTCAGGGCCATGCAGCCCCCGCAGATCAAACAGGACGAGGCGTCATGATGATAGTCGCAGGCTCACGCCTGCGGGGACAGGCTACGTAAGTGCCGTGAAGCCCTTGACAAACAAAGGCGTCTTTTGTATGTTTGGCCCGCCGACAAGCAATGTCCTGCTTCTTTGCCCTTCATTGCGGGGCGATGATTTTCACCTTCTCAAGACGAAGACGCTCCTTGCGCAGGCGTTAACATCAGGGGGAAATCAGGCAAAAAAAACGTTTGGGGAAATTCATGACGGAAAAAAGCCGTCACTTGGCGAAAATTGTAGGGACCTTTTTTCTCCTTCTCATGGCTGTTGTGGCCGGATTTTTTTGGTGGGGGGAAAAGTTCCCTCTTCCCCCGGCGACTCAGTCAGCCTTGCTCCCCCAACGCCTGCCGGACAAAATTCTTACCGGAAAAATCGGAAGGGGGCAGACCCTCTCCACGGCGCTTCGCCCCTTTGAGCTTCCACAAAGCCTGCCCGCGTCGATCTGCAATGAACTCAAGTCCCTCGTGAATCTGAACCGTGTCAAACCGGGGGATTCCTTCGAGATTCGCCTTACACCGACAGGCGAATTGACGCGTTTTTCCTTCCGGACGGGGCCGCTGGACATCTACCATCTTAGCCCGGACCCTGACGCAGGGTGGCGCGCCTGGAAAGAAGACATCCAGGTCGATCGCTATTGGGCCCGCATCGAGGGCGAAATCACGTCGAGTCTTTTCGAGGCGGTCGCCGCCCAGGGAGAGGAAGACAATCTCATCATGGATTTTGCCGACGTCTTCGCCTGGGAAATCGATTTTTACTTGGACCCCCGGCCCGGGGATCGCTTCCGTGTCGTCGTGGAAAAAGACTATGTGGGGGAAACGTTCGTCCGTTACGGCCGGATACTCTATGCCGAATACCAGGGCGCCGGCAAGCGCTTGGAGGCCATCTATTATCAGGGGGTACGGACAAGAGGGGATTATTTCACCACCGACGGGCAATCGCTCCGTAAAGCCTTTTTGCGCAGCCCCTTGAAATTCACGCGCATCTCCTCTGGATATGCGCGTGCTCGGAAACATCCCATTCTCGGCGGCCTCCGGCCGCATCTCGGGATTGACTACGCCGCTCCCGTGGGCGCCCCCGTCTGGGCGATCGGCGACGGCACGGTGATTTTCAGCGGCTGGAAAGGCGGGTACGGCAAACAGGTCATCATCCGGCACTGCAACGGATACGCATCGATGTACGGCCATCTCAGCCGGTTCGGGCCGGGAATCCGTCAGGGCAAAGCGGTCCTGCAGAAACAGGTCGTTGGCTATGTAGGCTCCACCGGCCTTTCCACGGCGCCACACCTGGATTTTCGTCTACGCCGGAACCAGGCATTTCTTAACCCCCTGCGGCAAATATCCCCCCGGGCCGCCCCCCTGGAAAAGGCGGAAATGCATCCATTCCAGGAATCCGTCCGACCCGTCCTGAGCTTCCTCGATGATTCCCAGGCGCCGGCTCTGCGGAAGGTGGCCATCCTCAGATCGCAGGAGTCGTGAGGCGGCAATGGCGTTTCCTGATGGTAAAATACACGGTCATCTTCCCCGCATCGGCCTGAACATGTCCATGGCGGGGCCGACAGACGAGGCCGGCGGCGAGGCGCGGGCGCCGCTGGCCTACATTGACGCCGTCGAAGGCGCCGGCGGCGTCCCGTTGTGCATTCCCCATTTTGAAAATATCGACGCTATCAGGTCCATCCTCCCCTTTCTCGACGCGTTTCTGTTCATCGGCGGCGGGGATTATTGGCCCCGGCATTACGGCGGACATGCGCAGCCGGATCACGAACTGGTCGATGCCCGGCGCGACCGTTTCGATGTCGCGCTCGCCGGAATTATCCTGAACGAAACGGACCTGCCGGTTCTGGGCGTCTGCGGCGGCCATCAGCTTTTGGCGATCGCGCGGGGCGGGGCGCTGATTCAGAACATTCGGACGGAATGGACGCCATCGCAGGGCAAAACGCCGCTTTCCCATGCAAAAGATGAACGCCGTGGCCCGGAGGCGACATCATTTCTACATGCGCTGACGATCCGGTCAGACAGCCTCGTTGCCCGGGCGACCGGGAGCGCCCCTGCAACCGGGCTACCCGTCAATTCCTTCCATCACCAGGCCGTCCGGCCTCAAAGCGTGGGGGAGGGCCTGTGCGCCTCGGCGTGGAGCGCCGACGGCATCATCGAAGCGCTTGAACCGGCCCCGGGCTCCGCCTGGTCGCAGTCCGGCCGTTTCCTCCTCGGGGTGCAGTGGCATCCGGAGCGCATGCAAGACCAAACCCCCCAGCGCCGGCTTTTCCGGTACTTCATTGAAGCAGCGGCGGGACGCCGCCCATGACAGCCCCCCACGAACCCGAGAAAAAACCCCTGCTTGCCCTTTTGAAGATCTATCTGAGCAAAAAAATGCTGATCATGCTCGTGCTGGGGTTTTCTTCCGGCGTGCCGCTGGCCCTGACCGGATCGACGCTTTCGGCGTGGATGGTGAGCGAGGGCGTGGACATCAAGACCATCGGGCTTTTTTCGCTCGTGGGGTTGCCCTATGCCTTCAAGTTTCTCTGGTCGCCCCTTATGGACCGGTATGTGCCGCCTTTTCTGGGGCGCCGGCGGGGATGGATGATCATCACGCAGTTGATCCTGATTGTGTCCATCGCCCTGATGGGCTTTTTTAATCCGGCCTCCCACCTGGTGCTGATCGCCTTTCTGGCAGTGGCCGTAGCCTTCTTCAGCGCCAGCCAGGATATTGTCCTGGATGCCTATCGTACGGAGTCTCTCGACGCCGGTGAGCGCGGCGCCGGCGCCGGCGTCTGGATCATGGGATATCGGATCGCCATCCTCGTCAGCGGGGCCGCGGCCCTGATCCTTTCCGATCATCTGTCCTGGCGGACCGTTTATGTTCTCATGGGCTCCGCGATGGCCATCGGGTGTGTGACCACGCTGCTGTGCCGGGAACCCTCCCGAAAGGCGCCCGACGGCAAGGCGATCGAACCACCGAAAAGCCTGACGGAGGCCGTTGTCTTTCCCTTCGTCGAATTTCTCAGAAGACCCGGAGCGGTCGAAATCCTGCTTTTCGTCGTGCTCTACAAAATCGGCGACGTGGCCGCCGCCCAGATGACGACGCCCTACATCCTGAAGCATATCGGTTTTTCTCGGACGGAGCTCGGAACGATCTTCAAGGGGTTCGGCATGGTCGCCACCGTCGTGGGTTCGCTGGCAGGAGGTGCGCTCATGGCCCGCTGGACGCTGAAAAAATCGCTGTTCGTCTTCGGCGTGCTTCAGGGGATTTCGACGATCTCTTTTGTTTTACTGGAGTTCACGGGCCGGCAGATCTGGGCCTTGAGTGTGGTTATCGGGGTGGAAAACTTCTGCGGCGGGCTAGGGACGGCGGCCTACACGGCGCTTTTGATGGGGTTGTGCAACACGCAATTCACGGCCACCCAGTATGCCCTGCTGAGCAGCCTGATGGCCGTGAGTCGTTATGTGACCGGGGCGCCGACCGGTTATCTGGCTGACGCCGCCGGCTGGATTCCATTTTTTACCATCTGCACGCTTCTGGCGCTGCCGGCATTGCTGCTATTGTTGCGCTATGACCGCTGGGCCGTCGATGCGCAACGATAAGGGTTGGAGAACCCGCGCCGGCCACCCGGCAAGGCCTTTTTGATTGCTCCAGCGAATGAGGAGACGAGCGGGATTAGATCGTTGCTGCCGGCGTTTTCTTCGATCATCTTCACAATGGCGCTGCCGACGACGATTCCGTCGGCATGAGGTGCAATGGCCGCGACCTGATCTGGTGTGGAGATGCCGAAGCCGACCGCAATGGGCAGGTCGCAGGCCTTGCGGATTCTCGCCACATCCCGCCGAATGTCTTCAACAGCTGGTTTTGCCGTTCCCGTCACGCCCGTCACGGAGATATAGTATAGAAATCCTTGAGCTTTTTTTGCGATCTGTCTGATCCGCTCATCGGATGTGGTCGGCGCGATCAGGGAAATGAACGCGATCCCGGCCCGATCCGTATATTGTCTGAGTTCGGCGGCTTCTTCGGGCGGCAGATCCACGATCAGGACTCCGTCCACGCCGGCCGCTTTGGCCTTCAGGGCAAAGGCCTCGCAGCCGAAAATAAAGATCGGGTTGTAATAGCCAAAAAGGACGATGGGGATGTCGGAGACCTGCCGGATCCTCGCGATCATCTCTATAATCCCGGCAAGCGTCGCGCCGCTCTTTATCGCCCGCAGGGAGGCCGCCTGAATGACCGGCCCGTCCGCCGTGGGGTCGGAAAAGGGAACGCCGATTTCCAGGATATCGACACCCGCAGCGGCCAGAGCGGGAATCATGGCCTCCGTCGTGGACAGGTCGGGATCGCCGGCCGTCAGATAGACCACCAGGGCCTTTTCGTTTTTCTGTTTTAATTCCTGAAATTTTTTCCCGATCCGTCCCATGAACAATCCTCCTCCATTGTCTTATGCTGACTGTTTCCGCATCTTTATCGCCACGGCCGGAGAGATTCACGACGATAATCTGATTGCGATCCAGGCGCGGCGCGACTTTCATGGCATAGGCCACGGCATGGGCGGACTCCATCGCCGGGATGATCCCCTCCAGCCTTGATAGCGTCATGAAGGCGTCCACGGCTTCTGCGTCCGTGATGCTTACATAGGTCGCCCTGCCCGTCTTCGCAAAATAGCCGTGCTCCGGCCCCACGCCGGGATAATCGAGACCGGCGGCGATCGAATAGGCGTCATGTATCTGGCCGTGGGCATCCTGCAGCAGGTAGGTCTTGTTGCCGTGCAGGACGCCGACGCGGCCCGCGGAGATGCTCGCGGCGTGCAGCCCCGTTTCGATTCCCTTTCCGGCCGCTTCCACGCCGGTCAGCGCCACCGTTTGATCGTTGCGGAAGGGATAAAAAAGACCCATGGCGTTGCTGCCCCCGCCGACACAGGCGATCAGCAGATCCGGCAGCCTTCCTTCCGCCTTGAGTGATCTGGCGTTTCGTCTCCATCCCGATGACGCTCTGTAAGTTGCGGACCATCATGGGATAGGGATGGGGCCCGGCCGTCGTGCCGATGACATAGAAGGTGTCCCGCACCCGCGAGACCCATTGCCGCATGGCCTCGTTCATGGCGTCCTTGAGCGTGGCCGTCCCGGCGGAAACCGGCACGACCTCGGCGCCGAGGATCTTCATGCGGAAGACATTGGGGGCCTGGCGCCGGATGTCCTCCTCGCCCATGTAGATCCGGCATTCCATGCCGAACAGGGCGGCCACGGTGGCCGTGGCGACGCCGTGCTGGCCGGCCCCGGTTTCGGCGATGACGCGCTGCTTTCCCCATGCGCCGCGCCAGCAGGGCCTGCCCGAGCGTGTTGTTGATCTTGTGGGAGCCCGTGTGGTTCAGGTCCTCCCGCTTGAGGTATATTTTTGCGCCATCCAGCTTTTGCGTGAGCCTTGCGGCATGGTAGAGCGGCGTCTCGCGGCCCGCGTATTGACGCATGTAATATGCGAGTTCCTGTCGAAAGGCCTTGTCCTTGTACGCCCGGCGATAGGCTGCCTCCAGCTCAATCAGGGCGGGCATCAGCGTCTCGGCGGCGTAGCGGCCCCCGAAAATCCCGAAATGGCCGTTTTGGTCGGGTAAAGGTTTTGTCATGGGTTTTGCTCCTTATGATCTCTATGATTTTCTTGATTTTTCCCGGGTCTTTGTTTCCGGGGGATTGTTCCACGCCGCTGTTGAGGTCCACGGCATCGGGCGCGACGGTCCGGATGGCTTCTTCGATATTGCCTTCATGGAGGCCGCCCGCCAGGATCAGCGGATAAAGGGCTTTGATGCGCCCGGCCAGATTCCAGTCGGATTGCTTGCCTGTCCCCCCGTAGCGTCCGGCATCGCGATGGTCCAGCAGGATCGCCCGGACTGCATAATCCGCCAGGGCCGCCGGATCGCCATCCCCCTGAAAAGCAACGGCCTTGATGAGACGCTCTGCGGGAAACCGGCGACAGTAATCCGGCGGTTCATCACCGTGGAGCTGGATCAGGTCAATACCGCAAAAATCAACGATTTCAATGACATTTGAGGCATCCTCATTCACAAACACACCGACCCGGACAATACCGTCCGGAAGATCGCGGCAGATTGCCCGGGCCAAATCGGGCGTCACATGGCGCGGGCTGGCCTCGTAAAAAATGAACCCCAGGGCGTCGGCCCCGCACATGGCCGCCCATAGCGCATCTGTGCGGCACGTGATGCCGCAGATCTTGATCTGTGTCATTTTCCCAGCAACTCCCGGAGCTTGCCGCCCCTGTCCGCCGCCTGCATGAGGGTTTCACCGATCAGGAAGGCATGGATACCCGCCGCCGTCAGCGTTTCGATGTCCGCCCGCGTCCGGATGCCGCTTTCGCTGACCACGATCCGGTCTTCCGGAATCTCGGTGATCAGATCCATGCTCGTCTGCAGATCCGTGACAAAGGTCTTCAAATTCCGGTTGTTGACACCGATGATCCCGGCGCCGGCCGCCAGCGCCTTGTCCAGGTCCTGACGGTCATGGACCTCCACCAGCGCCGCCAGCCCCAGCTCCTGCGTCATGGCAAGATATTCGGCCAGTTGCCCCGTCTCGAGGATACCGGCAATGAGCAGGATCGCGTCCGCCCCCAGGAGCCTCGTTTCGTAGATCTGGCAGGGATCGACGATAAAATCCTTCCGCAGCAGCGGCAGCTTGACTTTTCCCCTGATATCAATCAGATACTCTTTCTCTCCGGCAAAGAATTCCCGGTCCGTCAGGACGGAGACGGCGGCGGCCCCGTTTTCCTGATAGACGGAAGCGATCCGCGCGGGGTCAAAATCGCGGATCAGCATGCCTCTGGAGGGGGAGCGCCTTTTGACTTCGGCGATGATCCGGCAATCCCGGCCGCCGATGGCTGACCGAAAATTGCGCGCCGGCGGCAGGCATGCGGTCATGCGCTTCCATTCGGAAAGAGGTGTTTGCCGTTTCAGGCAGGCCACTTCCGCATGCTTGACAGCGACAATCTGTTCCAGAATATTCATAGTTTTCACTGATTTGACAGCTCGATCAGCGCCTGCAGTTTTTTCCAGGACGCGCCGCTGTCGATAGCCTCTTCGGCCGTCCGGATGCCCTCCCCGATATTTGCCGCCTTGTCTGCAGCCACAATGGCAAGGGCCGCATTGAGCAGGACGATCCGGCGGCAAGCCCCGTCTTTCCCGGTCAGAACGTCCGTCGTGATCCGGGCGTTGACGGACGCATCGCCGCCCTGGAGTGCGTCGCCGGGATAGATTTTATCCATCAAATCAATCGGGTTGATATTATAGGTGCTGATCAGGCCGTCCTTAAGTTCGGAGACCCGCGTCTCGCCCGTGACGGTGGCTTCGTCAAGGCCGTCGGAACCATGCACGACGAAGGCCCGCTTCGTTCCGAGATTTTTCAGCACGCCGGCAAACATTTCCGTCAGCCTGGGGTCGTAAACGCCGATCAACTGGCAGGTGGCGCCCGCAGGATTCGTCAGCGGTCCCAGCATATTGAAGATCGTGCGGATGCCTATCTCGCGCCGGGGGCCGACGGCATACTTCATGGCCCCGTGGAGCCGTGGGGCGAAGAGGAATCCGATGCCGAGCTGATGCACACACTCTTCAATGACTTCCGGTGCGGCGTCGATGTTGACCCCCAGCGCTTCGAGGACATCCGCGCTGCCGCAGCCGCTCGAAACGGCCCGGTTGCCGTGTTTGGCCACGGTCAGGCCGGCCGCCGCCACGACAAAGGCCGCCGTGGTGGAGATGTTAAATGTATTGCCGCCGTCCCCGCCGGTCCCGCAGGTATCCACGATTACCGACGAACGCGCGTCGATGCGTACGGCCTTCTGCCGCATGATCCGGGCGGCGCCGGTCACCTCGGCAATCGTTTCCCCCTTTATGCGCAAGGCCGTGATGAACGCGGCGATCTGGGCGGGCGTGGCCTTGCCCTCCATGACCTCACTGAAGACTTCCATCATTTCGGATTCACTCAGGTTTTCCATATTTACCGTTTTGGCGATGGCGTCCTTGATCATTGCATGCTCTCCTTCCCCGGCAACATATTCAAAAAGTTTCGGATGATGCGTTTTCCCTGGGGCGTCAGGATCGACTCCGGATGAAACTGAATGCCCTCAACGGGATAGGTCTCGTGCCGCAGGCCCATGACTTCCCCTTCCGCCGTTTCGGCCGTGATTTTCAGACAGGGGGGCAGCGACGCCCGGTCCACGATCAGGGAGTGATACCGGCCGGCTGTCAGCGGGCTGGGCAGTCCCGCAAAGATCGTCCGCCCGTCGTTGAGAATGGGGGACGTCTTGCCATGCATGACGCGGCCGGCCCGGACCACCTCGGCGCCGAAGGCGTAGCCGATGGCCTGATGCCCCAGGCAGACGCCCATGATCGGAATGGTTTGATGAAAATGCCGGATCACGGCCACGGTGACGCCCGCCTCCCTGGGCGAACAGGGACCGGGCGACAGAAAAATCGCCTCCGGCGCCAGCGCCTCGATCTCCTCGACGCTGATCGCATCGTTGCGCCGGACCAGCACCTCGGCGCCCAATTGCTGGAGATACTGGACCAAGTTGTAGGTAAAAGAGTCGTAATTATCTATCATTAAAATCATTTCAAGAATCTCCTTTTTTCATTTCAACTGTTTTCCGACTTTACGAGTGCGTCAAATCCTGATTCCGCCAGACGGATGGCCTGCATCATGCCGGCGGCCTTGCTCAACGTTTCCTGATATTCTGTCTCGGGGTCGGAATCGGCCACGATGCCCGCCCCGACCTGGACAAAAACCTGCCCGTCCTTGACCATCATCGTCCGGATCGTGATGCCCAAATCCATGTTCCCGCTGAAGCTGAAGTATCCCACGGCGCCCCCGTAGGGCCCCCGCCGGGAAGGCTCCAGTTCGTCGATGATTTCCATTGCCCGGACCTTCGGCGCGCCGCTCAGCGTACCCGCCGGGAAGGTCGCCTTCAGGACGTCGAAGGCGTCCCGCTCCGGCGCCAGTTGCGCCTGGATGTCGGAAACGAGGTGCATGACATGGGAATAACGTTCCACGGCCATCAACTGGTTCACCTGTACGCTGCCGGTCCGGGCGATCCGGCCCAGGTCATTGCGCCCCAGATCCACGAGCATGACATGTTCCGCCCGCTCCTTGGGGTCGTTGAGCAATTCGTCGGCGAGAATCCGGTCCTCCTGTTCATTTCTGCCCCGGCGTTTCGTCCCGGCGATGGGCTTCAATTCGATGCACCCCTCCTCGAGGCGGACCATGACTTCCGGCGAAGAGCCGATCAGCGTCAGCTCGTCGAGCTTTAGGAAAAAAAGGTAGGGGGAAGGGTTCACATAGCGCAGCGCCCGGTACAGATTGACGGGGTCCATGCTGGCTTTCCTTTGAAACCGCTGGGACAAAACGACCTGAATGATATCGCCGGCCAGGATGTAGTCCTTCGCCTGCCGGACCATGCGCCTGAACATCTCTGGCGTCATGTTGGCCTGGAGCTCGGCCCCACAATCGCCGTCGCCTTGCGTTATGGCGTGCGGCAGCGCGAAGGGGGCCTGCAGCGTTGCGATGAGCCGGTCGATCTTTCCGACCGCCTCCCGATAGGCTGATTCCATGTCCGTGTGACCTTCCGTCATGGCGCAGGCCACAACCTTGAGGGTGTGGCGGACATTGTCGAAGATGATCATCGTGTCCGTGATCAGAAAGACCGCGTCTGCGGTTTTCAGCTCGTCCGCTCTTTCGGCAGGCAGATGTTCGAAATAGCGGACCATGTCGTAGCCCAGAAATCCCACGGCGCCGCCGTAAAACCGCGGGAGCCCGGCGACGGGAACAGGCCGGTAACGGCTGAGCAGGTTCTGCAGAAACATGAGCGGCCGGCCTTCGTGACGCAGGCGCTGAATATTTCCGTTGTCCCGGATCAGGACCTCGTCCCCGCTCACGGAAAAGATCACCTGCGGATCGGCGCCCACGAAGCTGTAACGCGCCCATTTTTCGCCGCCCTCCACACTTTCCAGCAGAAAGACATGGGGCTTTTCGCGCAGTTTCATGAGGGCCGTCACCGGGGTTTCCATGTCGGCCAGGACCTCCCGGTAAACAGGAATGACGTTCCCCTCTTTGCTGAGTTTTTTGAATGTTTCAAAATCCGGATAATACATATATTCCTTGTTCCTTTCGCGCGGCCAAAAAAAAGGCCGTGAATGATCACGGCCTTTTGCACGATACAGACTGTAAAAAACAAAAAAGCCGTGGAAACCTCGAGAGATCTGCCACAGCTCGTATTTTTACTTAATGGCTCCTAACGGCGGACAAACCCCTCCTCTGTCTTTGTCTGCCACCACCAGTTGTTCATAAGAAATAATCCGCGCTTCATTGCGATGCCCTTTGTAAATGAAGCTGCCCCTTAGCAGCAAAAAAAGATGTTGTCAATAAAAAATATCCCGAGCGCGACTTATGGCTAACCCCCATCTGGAGTGCGGTGTCAGGCGCAGAGGCGGGAGGCGTGATGTTCCATCAGCGCGATCAAGCCCTCTGTATCTTTTTTCCGGACCAGGGTTTTAAGTTCTGAGAGCATTTTTTCGTAACGATCCAGGATATGATGGATGTCCGGATTCAACATCATGATTTCGGCGGAGAGTCTGACATGCGGACGCAGGATTTTTTTGACGAGTTTCATTTTTTCCTCAAAAGCAGAGGTGCTGAAAGGGATAAGGTCCGGCAGATGGACGCCTGCTTCACTGAGCACCATACCCATGAGCAGTGAATTGAGGTGATTGAGACCCTGCACGAGCGCCATGCGGCGGTCATGTTCTTCCGGCGTCGTCTCCACGATCAGGGCGCCGGCCGTCTCCAGAACAAAGCGCAGCCAGGGCAGCCAGCGCCTCGTCCGTGCCGGACACAGGACGATATGCCGTCCACGGACAGATCGAACCTGCGGCCCGAAGAGCGGATGGCATCCGATCACCTCGGATCGGCTGTATTTGAGCATGGCCTCGACGGGCTTGGCCTTCAGTGAGGTCAGATCCATCAGCAGGCTCTTTTCATTCAGCAACTGGCCGATCTGTTCGATGATTCCGACGGTGATCCCGATGGGAACACTGATGACAACGACGTCGCAGGAACCGGCCAGCTCTGCGGGCTCAAGCTTTGTCTTTTCATCGCAAACCACTACGTCGAAGCCCTGCTTCCTGAAAAAGCCAGCAAGCCACCGCCCCATACCGCGCGTCCCTCCAATGATGCCGATCCGGATTTTGTTCGAAGTCGTCATATCCTGACCGCCTTCTGCCGAAGCCAGTGATCGGCCAGAACGATATGGACCATCGCCTCGCAGACCGGCACGATTCTCGGGATGACCGATACGTCATGACGGCCTTTCACGTTGAGCACAACCGGTTTGCCGTGGATGTCCACCGTCTGCTGGGTCATGGCAATCGAGGCAATGGGCTTGCAGGCGACGCGGATAATAATGTCCTGCCCGGTGCTGATCCCAGCCAGAATCCCGCCCGCATGGTTGGACACAAAACCGGCGGGCGTGATGGAATCATTGGCCTCCGATCCCCTCATTTGCGTAACCTCGAATCCGGCCCCGATTTCAACGCCCTTGACCGTGCCGATGCCCATGAGGGCCCCGGCCAGATCAGCGTCCAGCTTGTTAAAGACCGGCTCCCCGAGGCCGGGCGGGCAGCCCCTGACCACGATTTCCACAATTCCCCCCAGGGAATCGCCGTTGTGCGCTGCTTCCCGCAGTTTTTCCAGCATGCCTGCCGCCGCTGCGGGATCGGGACAGCACAGTTCGTTGCTGCGATTTTTTTCACTGTCGATCCTGTCCGCCGCACACAACGAAGAGGCCGCAACAATTCCGCCCAGCGCCTTCGTATAGGCCGTCACGCGCATTCCCGCCCGGGCAATAATTTTCGCGGCAATGGCTCCGGCGGCGACGCGGGCCGCCGTCTCCCGGCCCGAAGCGCGTCCGCCTCCCCGGTGATCCCGAATGCCATACTTATGAAAGTACGTGAAATCGCCGTGCCCCGGACGGAAGACTTCCTTGAAGGCATTGTAATCTTCTTCTCGCGAGTCTGTATTTGAGATCATCAGCGAGATCGGCGTCCCTGTCGTCCGGCCGTCAAAGACGCCGGAGAGGATCTCCACGGCGTCCGCTTCCTGCCGGGATGACGAGGCGTCCGAGCGTCCCGGCCTGCGCCGGTTCAGGGCCCCCTGAATATCGCGCTCCGCCAGTTCGATGCCGGGCGGACAGCCATCCACGACGGCCCCCGTGGCCCGACCGTGGGATTCCCCCCACGTTGTCACCTTGAAAAGAACACCGATCGTATTTCCCGACATGTCCCTTCCTCCTTATAGCCCAAGTTCCAAACAAATCTCATCCACAATTTCATCGAGCGACTTTCCCGATGTATCTACGTATAAATCGGCCGCGTCCCGATAAAAGGGGGCGCGCGCCGCCATGACAGCGTGCGTTTCGTCGGCCGGCGCACTGCCGGTCAGCGACGGCCGCCTCTGTTGGTTGTTTGTATCCGACTGCAAACGCGCGATGACGGTTTGCACATCAGCGTCCAGCCAGACCAGTCGCCCTTTGTGCTTCAGCAGTCTGACATTTTCCGGATCCAATACCGCTCCGCCGCCCGTTGCAATCACCGCCGCATCGATCCCGGACAGCTCCCGGATGCAGTCTTGCTCGCATTCCCGGAAAAATGTCCAGCCCTTTGCCGCGACCATTTCCTGAATGGACTGCCCGCCGCGATTTTCGACGAGTTCATCCGCGTCGTAAAAAGCAAGACCCAGTCTGTCTGCAAGCAGTCTTCCCACGGCCGACTTTCCTGTGCTGCGGTAGCCGATCAACACAATGTTCATGTCAGCCTTCCGAGGGCATCCCAGAAGCCCGGAAAAGATTTGTTGACGCAATGTTCGTTTGCGATCCTCATGCCCGGCGCCGCCAGTCCCGCGACGGCGAAACTCATGGCAATCCGGTGGTCGTTATAGGTCTCGATCTGCGCGCCCCGGGGACGGCCGCCGTCGATGACCAGACCGTCCGGCATTTCCCGGGCCCCGACGCCGATCCGGTTCAGTTCCGTCACGAGCGAGGCGATGCGGTCGCTTTCCTTGATCCGCAGGTGGGCGCAATTGCCGATGACCGTCCTTCCCGGCCGGAAGGCCGACAGCACGGCCATGGTCGGCGCCATGTCGGGCATGTCGCCCATGTCGAAATGATACTCCCCCTCCGGCAGCTTGTGACCGGTCACTTCAATCCAGGATTCGCCGCGGCGGATGGTGCAGCCCAGTTGTTCCAGAAAATCCAGCAGCCGCAGATCCCCCTGACAGCTTTTTGGATTAATATTCATCACCGTTACGGGCCCCCGGCACAGGGCCGCTGCAAGGAAAAAATAGGAAGCGCTGGAGGCGTCTCCGTCCACGGCATATTCGCGGCCCTGATAACACTGCGTTCCCGGAACGTGGTAATGATGATGGCCCTCGGACGTCACGACTGCGCCGAACGCCCGCATGACTTCAATGGTCATGTCGATATAGGGCTGTGAAACGGTGCGTCCTTCGAGCCGGATGCTCACATCCCCTTGTGCATATGGCGCGCTGAGCAGCAGCGCAGAAATATACTGGCTGCTGTCGGCGTCCCGGAAGGCCACCTGCCCTCCCCTGAGGCCGGACGCGTCGATGCGGATGGGGGGGTAACCCTTCCCGTCCCTTGTGTGCGTGGCAACACCAAGGGACTCAAGGGCCTTCAGCAGCGGCTGCAGCGGCCTTTCGCGCAGACGGGGCTCTCCTGTCACGACAGTCATTCCCGTTCCCAGAGATGCCAGGGCCGTTAGAAACCGCAGCGCCGTGCCGTTATTTCCCACGAAGAGTTCTTTTTGGGGGTTGGCGATGCACCCGCCCGTTCCAGCCACGATCAGATCATTGCCCTCGACGCGGATGCCCACCCCGAGATCGCCGAGAGCATTCATGAGATGGCTCGTATCTTCGGAAAACAGGGCATTGCGCAGGCGGGATGTCCCCGCGGCCAGCGCGGCAGCCACGAGCGCCCGCTGCGTATAGCTCTTCGAACCGGGCACGCTGACAGCGGCTTTTAATGGACCGACGGGATGGATTTCAATCATGCCTGCTCCTTCACACCGGCAGAGGAAATCCCGGATGCAGACGTCAGATGCTCCATAACCACCTGCCGCATCAGGGCCCGGGGCGGCTCCTGACCCGTCCAGATCCGGATCTGTTCCGCACCCTGGTAAACGAACATGTCCAATCCGGTCAGCGTCCGGCATCCGGCCGTCTCTGCCGCCTTCAACAGGTTGGTCTTAAGCGGGTTGTAGATCACATCCACGACCCATGCATAACGAGTCAGAACGTCGTCTTGAAGCGGCTTTTCGTCTGTATGCGGAAACATCCCCACGGGCGTCGTATTGATCAGGATGTCCGCCTTGATCTTTCCAATGTTTTCAAGCGATTCATACGGGCAGCCCCAATCCTGCGCGAGTTCCCTGCCTTTTCCGTCTGTCCGGTTAACGATCACAGGGTGGCCGCCTTCCCGGACGACACCGTAGAGGGCGGCCCGCGCCGCTCCGCCGGCCCCAAGGATAATGACTGTTTTCCCCTCCATTTCAACCTGTTCCTTCAGTGACTGGGTCAGTCCCCGCCAGTCCGTATTGTGGCCGGTCAGCCGGCCGTTTTCGTTGACGATGGTATTGACGGCCCCGATCCGGAGCGCCTCGTCATCCAGATCATCGAGATACTCCATGATCTCGCTTTTGAACGGAATCGTGACGCTCACACCGCGGATATCCATGCCCCGCAGACCCTGCACGGCGCTGGCCAGATGCCGGACGCACAACGGCACATAACAGCCCGGAAGTCCCATCTCCTTCAAGGCGGCATTGTGCATGAGCGGCGACAGGCTCTGGGCCACCGGGTTGCCGAACAGCGCGTAAATCATCAGGGGTCTCTCCTTAAAATATCCATGATTCCACTCATTTCCGTGAGGGTAAACTGGCCCGATGCGGACTCGCCGCCCCTGCGCAGCGACACATAACTAAGATATGATCCCAACATGGGCGCAGCAACGCGGCTGATCCGCCCTTGGGGCCCCATACAAAAGTTGATCAGATTTATGTCTTCGCGCTCGGCGTCGGCAACCAAGCCGAGCACACGCAGATTGTCCCGGGGGGTTTCGGCCCATGTGACGATCTTCACAATATCGGCGCCCGCCTTGACGCACTTCTGGAACAGGGATCTCAATGTCCTGAGCGGCGGCGTCCGTTCAAAATCATGATGCGACACGATGAGCGCCGTCCGGCGCCGCAGACGGGCGATGGTTTCGATAAGCTCTTCCCGCAGCCCGCGATCCGTCTGAAGCTCCACATCCACATAATCTGCCCCCAGAAAGACAGCTTCTTTCAGGCAATCGATCCGTGATCGTTCCTGTGAAGAATCTCCGCCGGCCTGAGGTCGATGCGTAACCAGAATTTCCACCGCTTCGTCGCAGGTCCTGACCTGTTCGATCATCTCGACCAGCCGTCCTTTATGAATCAGATCCATGCGCAGTTCAATCACGTCCGCCGCAGCCACGCTGCGCTCAATGGCCCGCATCGCCCCGGCATGCGTCCTTGCGGTAATCGGGATACAGATCACAGGACTGCCCTCCCTCGGGGATAAGCCCCCAGAATCCTGATAAAGGAGGATGAGGCTTCGAGGTCCTGGAGGCAACCCCTGACAGGCTCATCCTCTTCGTGTCCATCCGCGTCGGCAAAAAAGAGATATTCCCAGGACGGGGAGAGACCGCGCCCGCTGTCCCTGGCCGGATAGGATGCAATTTTCAGCAGGTTGATCCCGCGTTCGGCGAAGGGACGCAATGCCCGGTACAAAGCGCCCGGCGCATCCGTTGTCCCGAAGATCAGGGAGGTCTTGTCAGCGCCCGTCCGCCGGCCCGTCCCTGCTCCCGGGCCCATAATGAGAAACCGCGTGGTATTGGACGCATGGTCTTCAATGTTTTCATCGAGGATATTCAATCCATAGACCTCCGCCGCTATGCGACTGCCCAAAGCGGCGCTGTCCGACGTTCCCGGCATCAGGGCGGCGGCGGCGGCGGTGCTTTCCGTCTCGATGAGTTCCGCCTGCGGCATGTGCGTCCGCAACCAGTTCTGACATTGGGCCAGCGCCTGCGGATGGGAATAGACCTTGCGGATTCGAACGGCGGCGTGTCCCGCGGAAAGCAGGCAATATCCGATACGCAGCAGAATCTCACCGCGAATTTTCAGAGGCGTGGCGACCAGGCGGTCCAGCGTCAGATTGACGGCCCCCTCCAGAGAGTTCTCCACCGGGACGACACCCCACTCCGCCTTTCCGCGCTCCACGGCGTCAAAGACCTGATAGATCGTTTTCTGCAGTAAAAACATCGTGCCCGTACCGAAATGAGTCCGCGCGGCCAGGTGGCTGAAAGACGCTTCCGGCCCCAGACAGGCAACCGCGACCGGCGACTGCAAGGCACGCGATGCGGACAGAATCTCTCTGTAAATCGCCATCAGGGCCTCCTGCGGCAAAGCCCCCTGATTGGCGGCCGCCAGGCTGTCATAAACCGCCGCTTCCTGCGCGGGATCGTAAATCTCCAAGCCCCGTTCCACCTTGATCCGGCCGATTAAACGGGAAAGATCGGCGCGCGCGCTGAGCAGCTTCACAATTTGCCTGTCCGCGGCCAACACTTTTGCCCGGAGTTTTCCCAATGATCGATCCGTCATGTCCTCAATCCCTCAATGGTTTCGCGCAACAGGTCGTCCGGCACGCCGCCGTTGATAAAGGGCAGGCCGATCTTCTTGAGCAGCACAAAATGGATGGTATCCCCGTCTTTTTTCTTATCCCGCTGCAGCCCGGACAGAATATCTTCTGTTGCCAGATCTTCCGGAATGCCGCAGGCTAGGGAAAGCGACGCAATGAGCCGCTCGATCTGCTCCCGATCTTCTGCGGGCAGGCCGTAGAGCCTCTGCGATATCCGGGCGGCGGCGATCATGCCGACGGAAACGGCGTTGCCGTGAGCCATCCCGTATCCCGACGCCGACTCCAGGGCATGCCCCAGGGTGTGTCCGAAATTCAGGATGCGGCGCAGCCCCTGTTCCCGTTCGTCCATCTCCACAATGCTCTTTTTGATCGTGCAGGCTCGCTGGATGATTGCTTCCAGAAATGGCCTGTTCCGTGACCGAATGGCCTCAACGCCGTTTTCCAGTTGCTGAAACAATGCCTCGCTGTCGATGATCCCGTATTTGACGACCTCGGCCAGACCATTCTGATATTCCGCATCGGGCAGCGTCTCCAGACACTTGATATCGATGAAGACGCCCGCCGGCTGGCAGAACGTCCCGAGCAGGTTCTTACCCTGCGGCAGGTCGATTGCCGTCTTGCCGCCGATGCTGCTGTCCACCTGGGCCAGCAGCGTGGTGGGTATCTGGATACAGGGGATGCCGCGCATATAGACGGACGCGATAAACCCCGTCAGGTCGCCCGCAACGCCGCCTCCCAGCGCGATCAGGGCGGAGGCGCGGTCCACGCCGAGATCGAGCAGCCGACCTGCGATACCGAGCACCGACTGGATATTTTTCGACCGTTCCCCTGCCGGAAAAACGATCAGATCAGACCGGGCGCCCATCTTCGCCAATTGGACCTGCAGTGTTTCGCCGTAAATCGTCCCGACGCAATCGTCCGTCACAATCACGTAACGGGCGGCGATGCGGCTGTTGGTGATCATCACGGCGATGCGATCTAAAATATCATAACCGATGCAGATTTCATAGGAGCGCGACTGTATTTTATCCAAATGAACCTTCATTTTTTTCATGACAACCTCGGTGTTCCTTTTCAATGATATTGCAGGACCGTTTAAAATGGTTCTTCAAGTCTCTCAATGTATCGATGACGAAAGCGTCCTCATGACCGTCTCCAGGCTCCGGATTTCGTCCATTAACTGGTAGTATTTTTCGGGTTTAAGCGACTGCAGGCCGTCGGAAACCGCCTTTTCCGGTTCCGGATGCACCTCCACGATCAGACCGTCCGCCCCCACAGCCATGGCGGCCCGGCTCAGCGGAATCACATATTTCCAGGTCCCGGCCGCATGGCTGGGGTCAACGATCACTGGCAGATGCGTGAGTTCCTTGAGGACAGGAACGGCGCTGATATCGAGGGTGTTGCGGGTCGACGTTTCAAACGTGCGGATCCCGCGTTCGCAGAGAATCACCTGCTCGTTGCCCTCCGAGAGAATATATTCGGCCGACATAAGCAGTTCTTCAATAGTTGTCATCATACCGCGCTTTAGCAAAATGGGCTTGCGGGACTGGCCGACCTTTTTCAGGAGCGCAAAATTCTGGATGTTCCGCGCCCCGATTTGCAGCATATCCGCGTAGGACTCGACCAGATCCACATCGCCGGGGTTGACCACCTCCGTAACCACGGGCATTCCCGTCTTCTCGCGGACCCGTTCCAGGATCTTAAGCCCATCTTCTTCCATCCCCTGAAAGCTGTAGGGCGACGTGCGCGGCTTGAACGCGCCGCCTCGGACGATCTGCGCCCCACCCTTCTTGACGATATACGCCGCCTCCATCATCTGCTCTTCGCTCTCCACGGAACAGGGACCGGCCATCACCACAAAGTTCGGCCCGCCGATTGCGACATCTCCGACCGGAATAATCGTCCGCTCCAGGCGGCTTTCCCGGCTGGCAAGTTTGTAAGGTTTAAGAATGCGCATGGTTTTTTCTACGCCGGAGAGCGACTCGGCGTATTTCAGAACATCCTTGCCCCGATCGTCGCCGACACAGCCGATGATCGTCCGTTCCACCCCGCGCGACGGATGGGGCTTGTATCCCACCGATTCAATCCACTGCATCACGCGGTCGATCTGGGTTTCCGTTGCATTCTTTTTCATGACGATGATCATTTTGTTTTCCTCCTTCAATAAAAAAGCCACGTGGAGGGTTTTGACCCCGCCCATGGCTTCGAGAAAAAACAAAAAAGCCGTGGGCGGTCGTTTTCGATCCACCCACGGCTTAAGTCATTAATTTAATTCATGTTAATGGCTTAAGGGCAATGGGCAGACCCATGGATAATAATAGCCCCAAAAGCCATTAAACGTTCCATTTGCGGTCTTTGTGTCCATTGCTTAAACCTCTCTCAATTGAGCGCATCCAATCAGAGCCTAAACGAATTGTCAAGAAAAATTTTAGTTATGTGAAAATAAGCGCGGATGTTTTTCGACACGGGTCATGACAGATGGGATGTCGGAAGGCAGGCGTCGTTCAGAGTAGATGACGAAGCTTCCCCCGCAGAAAAGAGGGAAGCTTCGCCGTCCTTTATTTAGAAGCTCTTCTTTTTGAGCAGGCCCCGTTCGCGGGCCCCTTTCTCCAGTTCCTCGCGGAATTTCGGATGGGCGATCTTGATGAGTTCCACGGCCCTTTCCGGTTCCGTGCGGCCGTAGAGATCAGCGACGCCGTGTTCCGTCACCACAAATCCCGCGTAATGACGCGGGACGGTCACGCGGGCGCCCTGGGATATGTAGGGAACAATCCTTGAGACCGTATCGTTGAGGGTTGTCGAGGGGACCAGGTTGATGGCCCTGCCGCCCTTGGACATGAAGGCCCCGATGACGAAGTCCAACTGGCCCCCGGTGCCCGTGCGCATGAGGTTGCCCACGGACTCCGATACGATCTGGCCTGTCAGGTCGACCTCGATGGAACCGTTAATGGCCACAACGTTCTCCTCCTGGGAGATCACGGCGATATTGTTGGCGTAGCTGGTCGGGCGGAACTCGCACATGGGATTGTTGCCCAGGAAGTCGTAGAGTTCCTTGTCCCCCATCGTGAAGGCCAGCAGGATCTTTCCGGGGTTGACCTTCTTGTACTTGCAGGTCACAACGCCCTTGTCCACAAGCCGGTGCGAGCCGGCCGGGGCCATTTCCGTGTGGACGCCCAGGTCCTTGAGGCCCGAGTTTTCCAGGAGCTTGCTGATCATGGCGGGAACGGCCCCGATGCCAATCTGGATACAATCCCGGTCCTTCAGAAGCGCGACGACATTCTCCGCCATCTTGACCTCCACGTCGGACGGCGGCGGGGTCGGGACGGCGATGATGGGATTGGGGTTTTCCACGAAGGCCGTGAAGCGGCTGACGTGGAAGTTCGTCTGTCCGTAGGTGCGGGGCATATTGGGGTTCACCTCGGCAATCACCCATTCAGAGGCGTCCATGATCGCTTCCGTGTAGAAGGTGTCAAGCCCCAGACTCACGAAACCGTGTTCATCGGGCGGCGTCACCTGTGTGATGATGCCCGTGCGGCGCTTGAAAACCCTTTTCCGGTGGCCATATTTGATGCCCGCATCGGAGCTTTGAGCGGGAAAGAAATTGGACCATTCGCTTTTTGCCAGTTCCTGCAGGTGCGGGGTGCTGTAAAAGCCAAAGACCAGCGTGAACGTCTTCCGGTACTCCGGTTTGAAGATCTTGTAAGGCCTGAGGGTCAGGCAGTTGATGTACTCCACATCCTTCAGTTCGTCTACGCGGTCCGCAATGGCGTCCATGATCAGCATGGACGGTTGACCCAGCAGCAGCGGCGTCCACATGCAATCTCCGGACTTGACGATTTTAGCGGCCTCCGGTGCCGCCATTGACCTGCTCTTGTAAATTTCCTGCCAGCTCATAGCATCCCCCTTCTTGATTAAGTTGTTAAGATTTCTCCATAAAAAACCCTTACGCCGGTTCGAAGTATTTGATATCCAGGATGTGTCCCTGGCGTTCGTCCTTCCAGACGGCCCTGAGTTTCATGCCGTTTTTGACGATTTTCCGGGTCTGTTCAAAATCGCTCATGTCGAAGCCGCCGATCATGTGCAGGAAATCCACATCCGTACCGTCCAGCCGCAGCAGGGCGCTGACGAAAGGCGGTTCGGTGGGCATCCCGAAGTACCGGTAACTGACATAGCTCCAGGCCGTCAAGGTGCCCTGCTGTGCGGCCTCGACCCAGTCCGTCGTGTCCACGAAACAGCGGGGACAGAAACTGCGGGCCGGAACCAGCACCCGGTTGCACTTGCCGCATTTCGTTCCATAGATCTTTTTTTCCGCCATGCCCTCAAAAAACCGCGTCCAGGTGGCGCCGTATGATATTTCATAGGGCAGCCTGATCTCCGTCATGAGCGTCTTGTATTCCTTGGCCATAATCCTTTCCTCCGTCTATTATCAATTGTTGGATGTTTTTACAACTCCGAACCCACAATCATCACGCCGTTGAACTGGTCCACGCCGCCCATGGCGTGGCTAAGCGCCAGTTTGGCGCCGGGAACCTGGTGAGCGCCGGCTTTCCCCGTCACCTGCAGGACCGTCTCGGCCACGCGAATCAGGCCCGTCGCCCCGATGGGATTCGTGCAAAGCACGCCGCCGGAGGGATCGCAGGGCAGCTCGCCCTTCCGGTTAAACGTTCCCTTCAGCACGAGATCGGGCGATTCCCCCAATCCGCAGAAACCGAAGCACTCATAAAAGAGCATTTCCTGGAAGGTAAAGGGATTATAGACCTCGGCCACGTCGAGCTCCTTGCGCGGGTTCGTGATGCCCGCCTGGTCATAGGCCTGTTTGGCGGCCTGCACGGCGCTCTGCCAGACGCCCTTGTCGCTGTCGCCGAAGAAATATTCCTCGCCGCGGTAACCGACCCCCTTGACCCAGGCCGCTTTCCTGCCCGACTTTTTGACGAAGTCTTCGGAGGCGAAAATCAATGCGCAGGCCCCGTCGGAGGTCGGACAGACGTCCAGCAGCCGCACGGGGTAGGTGATCAGCCGGGCGTTCTTGACATCGTCCATGCTCACCCTGAGTTTGACGTGGGCGTAGGGATTGTCGAAGGCGCTGTCATGGTGCGTCACGGAGATATAGGCCGCTGCCTCGCGGATCTTGTCTTCCGGGATACCGTAACGGTCCGCCCACATCTGGGACTGCATGGAAAAGACACCCGGCGCCCCGGCGATGAAATAGCGCTGGTAAAAGGGCTCCACGACCGTGGTCATGGTGGCCTGGGCGTTGCCCTCGTTCATCTTTTCATGACCCACGGCCAGCACGCAGTCCGCCATGCCCGACGCAACCCAGTAATAGGCGGTCTGGGCGATGGACACCCCCGTGGAACCACAGGTCTCTGTCTTGAGAATCGGCTTGCCGACAGCCTGCATGGCATCGGCAAAATAAAAATGGGTCAGGGCGATTCCCTCCATCATGGACGGCATTGTTCCCGACACCACGCCGTCAATATCCGCAGGCGTGAGCCCCGCATCGTCAAAGACTCTGACGACCGCCTCGCGCACGAGTTCCGGGTAGGACAATTCGGTCCGCCGGCCGTGATGGGTCTGCCCCACGCCGATAATGCCAACTGCTCTTCCCATATCCTCCTCCTTCTATCTGCCAAGAATCGCTACAGCGTGGCACTGCCCGGCGAATCCATGGGTCCCGTGCGCCAATGCCGTTTTCACCTGCTTTTTCACCTGCCGCTGGCCGGCCTCGCCGCGGATCTGCAGCGTCGCTTCCACGATCCGCTGAAGCCCGCGTGAAACGTAAGGATTGTTGGCCAGAACGCCGCCGGAGACATTGACGGGCAATGAACCGCTGGCGGCCGTAACGCCGCTGTCGAGAAATTTCCCGCCTTCGCCCCTGCCGCAGAACCCCAGGTCCTCGTACCACATCAGTTCCTGGAAGGCATAGGGCTCGGTCACCTCGGCCAGATCGATCTGTTTGCCGGGATCGCTGATGCCCGCCATCTTGTATGCCCGGGCCGCCGCGTTGCCCAATTGCCCCTTCAGCAGGTCGCGATCGCCCAGGAAAAAGGCGTCCAGGGAACTGCCGTAGCCCTTGAACCACACGGGCTTGTCGGTCAGCTTTTTCGCTTTTTCCTCCGTAGCCAGGACGAGGGCCACCATGCCTTCGGATTTCGGCGCCGCCTCCAGTTCCGTGAGCGGGTCGGCCAGCATGCCCGAATTCAATACGGCCTCGACCGTATAAACACCCTTCCGGTGGGCATAGGGATTGCGCCGGGCGTTGTCGAGGTTCTTGACGGCCACCTTCGCGCACTGTTCCCGCGTGATCCCGTATTTTTCCATGTAAAGCTGCATCTGCAGCGCCGCCGCCGTCGTTTCCGTCAGTCCGACCGGCCGCTGATAAAAGGGCTCTCCGAACATCAGCGTGCAGGCGTCGTTCGGGGGATTTTCCGAACCCTTGCAGAGGGCCATCACGAGCGCAGTGTCGTACTGCCCGCTCAGGATGCGCATGACGCCGTAAAAAAAGGCGAACAGCGATTCGCCGTCCTGCCGCGAGGCGTTCTTGAGAAAGGCCCCCGTGGTCTCCCAGTAATAGGAGTTGGCGCAGGAAATGCCGCCGTGAAAAATGTCCGACGAGGCCGTCACCACTGTTCCGAGCTCCTCCCGCGTCAGTCCGGCCTTGTCCAGTGCCTCCCGCGCGACGTGGTAGGCCTGATCGTAGAAGTTGTCCGCCGATTCGGCCCCGGCATTCTGCGCGACCGATACAATCGCAACCCTTTTTGACATACCGTCACTCCCTTTCTGTAAAATGAATTGAAATCGTTGATGTAAATAGACCTTTGAAAAATGGCTTCGCCGCGTCTCAAAAATCTTTTCCGCCAAGAAGACGACCAGATGTCATCATGACTTATGACAAGCCGTTAATGTAATCTCTGGAAAGGCGGAAAACATTTGATTCGCCGCTTGCGAACCATTTTTCACCGGTTATTCAAAGGCCTCGCTACGTCATGAGCAGCTCGCGGGCGATGATGAGTCGCCGCATCTCCGACGTGCCCGCCCCCAGGGTTCCCAGTTTTGCGTCCCGCCAGAATCTCTGGACGGGGTATTCGAGGCAATAGCCGTATCCGCCGTGAATCTGCACGGCCTCCGTGCAGACCTTGTCGCAGGCCTCGGCCGTAAAGAGGATGGCCGCGGCGGCCAGCTTGTGCACTTCCGTTCCCTTTCCCCCACGTTCGGCCTGGCCGGCGAGGATGCATGCCTTATAGCACATAAGCCGGGAGGCTTCAATAAGGGTGTACATATCCGCCAGTTTGGCCTGGATCAACTGGAAGCTCGCGATGGGCTTTCCGAACTGCACCCTCTCTTTGGCATATTTCATGGCCTCGCCAAAGGCGCCTTCGGCGATCCCCAGGGCGTAGGTTGACAGAAAGGCCCTTTCAACGTCAAGGCCCCGCATCATCACGGCAATGCCGCCGTTCTCCCGGCCCAGCACATTCTCCGCCGGGATCCGGCAATCCTCCATGACGAGCTCTCCGGTCCGGGACCCCCGGTTGCCGACCTTCTCCAGCGCGCGGGAGACGGAGAATCCCGGAAATTTCGTATCGAGGATGAACGCCGTGATCCCCTTGGGGCCGGCGCTCTTGTCCGTCTTGGTGTACAGGATGATCGTACGGGCGTCCGGACCGTTGGTGATGAAGGTCTTTCGACCGTTGACCACGTAATGGTCTCCCTCTTTCCTGGCTGCGGTCTGAATGCTTACGGCATCGGAGCCGGCGTTGGGTTCCGTCAGGCCCAGGGCCCCGATATGATCGCCGGTGCAAAGCGGCGGGAGATATTTCCGCTTCTGCTCCTCCGTGCCGTTGGTGAACAGGTTGTGACAGCAGAGATTGGCATGGGCCCCGTAAGAGAGCGACACGGCGGGAAGGACCCGGGCCAGCTCTTCCACGACCAGGGCGCCCGAGAGGATATCCGCCCCCGCCCCGCCATAGGCCGGATCGATGGTAATGCCGAGAACGCCCAATGCGCCCAGCTTCTTCCACATCCCTTCGGGCCAGCGGTCTTCCCGGTCGATCTCCTCGGCGATGGGCTTCAACTCCTTCGCGGCAAACAGGGCCGCACTCTCCCGCAACATCCGGTGTTCATCGGTCAATTCAAAATCCATAGCGATATTCTCCTCATCTGTATCAATG
>CAVWGC010000018.1:0-103545 GCA_963754515.1 uncultured delta proteobacterium
TCAATTTTCGCCCGTTCATTTCCGATGATATTCCTGCAGCGGCGTCACGGTCCATTCCTCTCTTCGAAGGGCCGCGACGGCCTCGCTGAGCGCCCGGGCGCCCGCGATCGTGGTCGTGTAAAGCACGTTGTACTGTAGCGTTCCGCGACGGATGTGATAGGCGTCGCGTGAGGACTGGCGGCCCACGGTCGTATTGATGGCCACCTGGATGTCGCCGTTTTTGATGTGATCAAGCACATGCGGTCGGCCCTCGCTGACCTTGAGCACGGTCCTGACTTTGATCCCGAAGTGTTCGAGCCGGGCGGCCGTTCCGCGCGTGGCCCAGATTTCAAACCCCATGCGCCGGAACGCTTCAGCGACCGGCACGATTCTGTCCTTGTGCATGTCATGCACGCTGATGAAGACGCGGCCCTCTGTCGGCAGACGAAAGCCGGCGGCCATCTGGGCCTTGGCGAAAGCCATGCCGAAGGAGTGGTCGATGCCCATGACTTCCCCGGTGGATTTCATCTCCGGCCCCAGCAGGATATCCACATCGGGAAAACGGCTGAACGGGAAAACGGCCTCCTTGACGGCGATATGCTTCGGCCGGTTGGTTTCGGTAAACCCGAGTTCTTTCAAAGATTTCCCCAACATGACACGCGTGGCCAGCTTCGCCAGCGGCACGCCGATGGCCTTGCTCACAAAAGGCACGGTCCGCGAGGCCCGGGGGTTGACCTCGAGCACGAAAAGAATGCCGTCCTTGACGGCAAACTGGATGTTCATGAGCCCCACCACGCCGAGTTCCCGGGCGATCATTTTCGTCTGCCGCTCGATGGCGTCGATCAGTTCCCCGGGAAAGGTGATCGGCGGCAGCACGCAGGCGCTGTCCCCGGAATGGATGCCGGCCTCTTCGATATGCTCCATGATGCCGGCGACGACCGTGTCCATGCCGTCGCTGATGGCGTCCACATCCACCTCAATGGCGTCCTGCAGAAACTGGTCGATCAGAATCGGATGGCCGGGCGAGACATGGATCGCCTTTTCCATGAACCGTCGCAGGGCCTCGGTGTCGTAAACGATCTCCATGGCCCGTCCGCCCAGGACATACGAAGGCCGGACGACGACGGGATAACCGATCCGTTCCGCGGCCTGAACCGCTTCGGCCACATCCATGGCCGTTGCGTTTTCGGGCTGCCTCAGCTGCAGCAGGTCGACAATCTCCTGAAAGCGCTTGCGGTCTTCCGCCCGGTCGATGGCGTCGGGGGAGGTTCCCAGGATGGGCGCCCCGGCGGCCTCCAGGCCCCTGGCCAGGTTTAGCGGGGTCTGCCCGCCGAACTGCACGATCACGCCCATGGGTTTTTCCGTTTCCAGGATGTGCAGGACGTCCTCGATCGTCACGGGCTCGAAAAACAGCTTGTCCGAGATGTCATAGTCGGTGCTCACCGTTTCCGGGTTGGAATTGACCATGATGCTCTCGTAACCCTCTTCGCGCAGCGCGAAAGAAGCGTGCACGCAGCAGTAGTCAAACTCGATGCCCTGGCCGATCCGGTTCGGCCCGCCGCCCAGGATGACGACTTTTGGTTTTGTCGAGGGTCTGGCCTCGTTCTCAGTCTCGTAGGTGGAATAGTAATAGGGCGTGAAGGCCTCAAATTCGGCGGCGCAGGTGTCCACGAGCTTGTAAACCGGCAGGATGCGCCCGTCAAAACGCCGTTTGCGGATTGCGTCCTCCGTGGTTTTCCAGAGCTGGGCCAGGCGGCGGTCGGAGAAGCCCCAGCGCTTCGCCTCGCGCAGCAGGTCGTCCGAGGGGACGTATTGCTCCAGCAGCTTCTCCGCCTCGACAATCTGCGCGATCTGGTCCAGAAACCAGGGGTCGATCCGCGTGATCGCCTGGAGTTCGGCCCGGGTCATGCCCTGCCGCAGGGCGGCGGCAAGGTAGAACAGGCGAAGGGAATTGGGGGTTTTCAGGCGGCTGGCGAGGAGTTCCGTGGATTCCCGGATATCGGCCGGAACCGCCTCGACGAGGCCGAAGCGGCCGATTTCCAGCGACCGCACAGCTTTCTGCAGCGATTCCTTGAAGGTCCGGCCGATGGCCATGGTCTCCCCCACGGACTTCATCGATGTGGTCAGGATGTCCTGCGTCTCGGGGAATTTTTCAAAGGTCCACCGGGGGATCTTCGTGACGACATAATCGATAGCCGGCTCGAAGGAAGCCATTGTTTCCTTAGTGATATCATTCGGAATTTCGTCCAGGGTGTAGCCGACGGCAAGTTTTGCGGCGATCCTCGCGATCGGGAAGCCCGTGGCCTTGGAGGCCAGGGCCGACGACCGGGACACGCGCGGGTTCATCTCGATGACGATCTGCTCGCCTGTATCAGGGTGGACGGCGAACTGAACGTTCGATCCGCCCGTTTCCACGCCGATCTCGCGCATGATGGCGATGGCCGCGTCCCGCATGTGCTGGTATTCGCGGTCCGTCAGGGTCTGGGCCGGGGCGACGGTAATGGACTCGCCCGTGTGGATGCCCATGGGGTCCATGTTTTCGATGGAGCAGACGACGACGCAGTTGTCGGCCCGGTCGCGCATGACCTCCAGTTCGTATTCCTTCCAGCCCAGCGCCGATTCCTCGATCATGATTTCATGGATCATGCTGGCCTCCAGGCCGCCTTTGGCGATGACGGCCAGTTCCTCGCGATTGTAGGCGACGCCGCTGCCCGTCCCGCCCAGCGTGAAAGAGGCGCGGATGATGACGGGAAAACCGATCTCCGCGGCGACGGCAAAGACCTCGTCCATGGTGCGGGCGAAGCCGCTGCGCGGAACGCGCAGGCCGATCCGCTTCATGGCTGCACGGAATTTTTCGCGGTCTTCGGCCTTGTGGATGGACTCGAGAGAGGCGCCGATCATTTCCACGCCGTATTTTGCCAGGACGCCGCTTTCGGCCACGGCCACCGCCGTGTTGAGCCCCGTCTGACCGCCAAGCGTCGGCAGCAGGGCGTCGGGCCGTTCCCGGGCGATGATCTTTTCGACAGCCTCCGGCGTGATAGGCTCCACGTAGGTCCGGTCGGCCGTTTCCGGGTCCGTCATGATCGTGGCCGGGTTGCTGTTGATCAGGACGACCTCGTAGCCCTCTTCCTTGAGCGCCCGGCAGGCCTGGGTGCCGGAATAGTCGAACTCGCAGGCCTGGCTGATGATGATGGGGCCGGAGCCGATGATCAGAATTTTCTTAATGTCCGTCCGTTTCGGCATGTATTTTCCTTGTTCAACCTGTCGCATACGGGCCGGACCCGTCGTCGCTCAGAATCTTTTTCCGACCCTGCACATCCTCGCTTCGCTGCCGGAAAAAACTCGCGCCAGGGCGCTCAGACAGTTTTCCCGGTGGGCTCTCCGCCGCGGTGGCAGGGTGCCCGGAAAATCTTCGATTCGCGGCTCCGGGTCCGGCCCGCATGCCTTCCCGCCTTCCCCTTACTCCCATTCAATGGTGCTGGGCGGCTTGGAGCTGATGTCGTAGACCACGCGGTTGACACCTCTCACCTCGTTGATGATGCGGTTGGCGATCCGGCCCAGCAGGTCATGCGGGATTTTCGCCCAGTCCGCCGTCATGGCGTCGTCGCTGGTCACGGCCCGGAGGGCCAGGATGTTTTCATAGGTCCGCTGATCGCCCATGATGCCCACGCTCTTGACCGGCAGCAGGACGGCAAAGGACTGCCACACCTTGCGATACAGGTTTGCCGCCCGGATTTCTTCCATCAGGATGACGTCGGCCTTGCGCAGGATGGACAGGCGTTTTTCAGTGACCGCGCCGATGATGCGGACGGCCAGGCCCGGTCCGGGGAACGGTTGGCGCCAGACCAGTTCGTCGGGCAGCCCCAGTTCCCTGCCGAGCAGGCGAACCTCGTCCTTGAAGAGATGCCGGAGGGGTTCCACAAGTTTCAGTTTCATCTTCTTTGGCAGACCGCCCACGTTATGGTGGGACTTGATCACAGCGCTGGGGCCGCCGAAGGCCGACCGGGACTCGATGAGATCAGGATAGAGGGTCCCCTGGGCGAGAAAGCCCACGTTCCTGATGCGGCGGGCCTCCTGATCGAAAACATCGATGAAGGTCCGGCCGATGATTTTGCGTTTCTTTTCAGGATCTTCGACGCCCTTGAGGTTGTCCAGAAAGCGTTTTTTCGCCCGGACGAAGCGCAGGTTGATCTTGAGATGCCGGCTGAAGAGCGCCCGCACTTTTTCGGCCTCGCCTTCCCTCAGGACGCCGTTGTCCACAAAGACGCAGGTCAGCTGCCGGCCGATGGCCTTCTGGAGCAGCACGGCCGCCACGGAGGAATCGACGCCGCCGCTCAAGCCCAGGATGACCTTGCCGTCGCCGACCCGGGTGCGGATCTCCTCGACGGCGTCCCGGGCGAAGGATTTCATCGTCCAGGATTTTTTACAGCCGCAGATTTCAAAGAGGAAGTTGCCGAGCATCTTTTTCCCTTCGGGCGTATGCGCGACCTCGGGATGGAACTGCAGACCGTAGAAATGTTTCGCCCGGTTGTCCGCGGCCGCGACGCGCGTGCTGTCCGTAGAGGCCGTGATCCGAAACCCCGCGGGCAGCCTGCCGATGGTATCCCCGTGGCTCATCCAGCAGCGGGTTTCTTTTTCAATATCCGCAAAAACCCCATCTGGACGCCGGATCCGAAGGCCGGCGAAACCGTATTCGCGTTTATCTGACCGGACCACCTCGCCGCCCAGCGCGTCGATCATGAACTGCAGGCCGTAGCAGATGCCCAGAATGGGAATGTTCAGATCGAAAATCCCCCTGTCTGCGCGCGGACTGCCCTTTTCGTAGATGCTGGCCGGTCCGCCTGAAAGGATGATCCCTTCCGGCTTCAAGGCCCTGATCCGGTCAAGGTCCAGATCGGGCGGTTCAATCTGGCAGTACACATGATGTTCTCGCACGCGGCGGGCGATCAGCTGATTGTACTGTGAGCCGAAATCGACGATCAGGATCACGTTTTTTTCTCCTTTTTCGGAAATGGCTGGGAGTTGCGCTGGCCCAGGCCTGCGGCGGCATTATTGCGCGTCATGAGTTCGACAAACCGGTCAAACAGGTACGCCGCGTCATGTGGGCCGGGCGCCGCCTCGGGATGATACTGGACGCTGAATGCACTGGAATCCGGGCAGTCCAGACCCTCGGAGGTCTGGTCGTTGAGGTTTGTGTGGGATTTGTCCGTGCTGGCCGGCAGCGTTTCGGCCAGAACATGGAAACCGTGGTTCTGCGACGTGATTTCGATGCGTCCGGCCTGCCTGTTTTTTACTGGCTGATTGATGCCGTGATGACCAAATTTCAGTTTGCCTGTCGTTCCGCCCAGGGCCTGTCCCAGGATCTGGTGGCCCAGACAGATGCCGAACAGGGGAACTTTCCCGAGCACGCGGCGGGCCGCCTCCACGACATATGGCAGAGCCGCCGGATCTCCGGGGCCGTTGGAAAAAAGGACACCGTCGGGATGACAGGCCAGTATCTCTTCGCCCGTTGCCGTTGCCGGCAGGACCAGAACCTCGCAGCCCCGCTGTTCCAGATGGCGCAGGATATTGTATTTCACACCGCAATCGACAACGACGACCCTAAAATGTTTCTCCCCTCCCTGAGCCCCCCCTGCCGGGGGAGTCAACAGATGGGGAAAGCCGGACAGGGGAGAAGGCTTTCCTTCCACCCACCGGTAAGGTTCCCGGCACGTCACTTCCCGGATCAGGTCCCGCCCGACCAGGCCGGGGCAGGCGCGGACCCGCTCGAGCAACACAGAGACGTCCTGCGTTTCCGTGGTCAGGATGCCGCGCATGGCGCCCTGAAGCCGCAGGCGCCGCGTGAGCGCCCGCGTATCGAGCCCTTCCACGCCGAGCGTGCCGCGGGATTCCAGAAAGGCCTTGAGGGTCCGGCGGCTGCGCCAGTTGCTGGGCGCATCCTGATATTCCCGGACGATGAAGCCTTCCAGAAAAATCCCGGCGGACTCCATATCCTCGTCGTTTATACCGGTGTTCCCGATCATCGGGCAGGTCATCGTCACGATCTGGGCCTTGTAGGACGGATCGGTGAGGATTTCCTGGTAGCCGGTCATGCCCGTGTTGAAAACAACCTCGCCCAATGCCTCGCCCGCGCCGGCAAAGGCGGAACCGTGATAGACGCTCCCGTCTTCAAGCACAAGCAGGGCGGGCGGTTGCTGTCTGAGCAGGGACACGCAAGGTCTCCTATATCTAAAATTTACAAATCGTCAACATTGTATAGCCGCTGAAAAATGGATTCGCCGCGACTCAAAAATCTTTTCCGCTAAGAGGACAACCAGCTGTAATCATGATTCATGACAAACCGCTGACATTATCTCTGGAAATACGGAAAACATTTGATTCGCCGCTTGTGAACCATTTTTCGCCGGTTTCTGACCTGACCGAACTTTACAGCATCGGCAGATAACGGTCGATTTCATACTGACTTACGTGCGTCCGGAAGCGATCCCATTCCAGCTTTTTGTTTTCCATAAACTTCTCAAAAACATGATCGCCCAGCGTCTCGCGCACGAGCTTGCTTTTCTCGACGAGGTTAAGCGCCTGGTTGAGGCTGCCCGGTAGCGAAATAATCCCGGCCTTTTCACGGGCCTTCTCATTCATCTCATAAATATCCTCTTCCACTGGCTCCGGCAGGACATAGTTCTTTTCCACCCCTTTCATGCCCGCGGCCAGCATGACCGCAAAGGCCAGGTAGGGATTGCAGGCCGGATCGGGCGAGCGGTATTCGATGCGCGTGGCCTTTTCCTTGCCCGGTTTGTACATGGGGACGCGGATCATGGCGGACCGGTTGCGCCGCGCCCATGAGACGTACACGGGCGCCTCGTAACCCGGGACCAGCCGCTTGTAGGAGTTCACCCACTGGTTGCAGATCGCCGTGATCTCGGGGGCATGGATCATGAGACCGGCGATGTAGCTTTTCGCCATTTTGGACAGGTGGTATTTGTCCTTCGGATCGAAAAAGGCGTTCCTGGCGCCCTTGAACAGGGACTGGTGGGTGTGCATGCCGCTGCCGTTCTGGCCGAAAATGGGTTTCGGCATGAATGTCGCGTAAACGCCGTTCTGGCGGGCGATCTCCTTGACCGTCGTGCGGTAGGTCATGACCTTGTCGGCCATCTTCAGGGCATCGTCATAGCGCAGGTCGATTTCATGCTGGCTCGGCGCCACTTCATGGTGCGAGTATTCCACGCGGATGCCCAGATCCTGCAGCGCGAAGATGGTCTGGCGGCGCAGGTCTGTCGCCCGGTCGATCGGAAGGCCGTCGAAATAACCGCCCTGATCGAGGATTTCCGTGCCCTTGTCGTTGGCAAAATAGAAAAATTCCAGCTCCGGTCCTGTGTAATAAATGTATCCCTGATCGGCGATTTTCTTGATGGCTCTTTTGAGGACGTAGCGCGGATCGCCCTCGTAGGGGGTGCCGTCCGGATTCTGAATGTCGCAGATCATGCGGGCCACGGGCCGCTCCGAGGGACGCCAGGGAATCATCTGAAAGGTCGTCGGGTCGGGCATGGCGATCATATCGCTCTCCTCGATCCGGCAGAACCCCTGGATCGAGGACCCGTCAAAGCCCATGCCTTCTTCAATCCCTTCCTCCAGTTCCGACGCCGTGATGCTGAAAACCTTCTGCATCCCTAAAACGTCCGTGAACCAGAACTGGATGAAACTGACATTATGATCCTTCACTGCTTTGATAACATCCTTCCTTGTCTTGCATTCAAACATGGTAAAACCTCTCTTTCTTAAGTATATTTATATTGTTATACGATTTCAATCCCACTATTCAAGGGGCTCGTTCTCCTCGAGATCCCAGATTCAGCAGGGGCAGAAACCGCAGCCGATATGCCGCCCGGCATCCACGACGCATTGAGACCTTTGAAAAATAGCTTCCATGAATCAGTCCTTATCAGCGAAAAACATGCCACACTGTCGTTTCAAAACTCTATATTCTTGACGACTTTGTAAAAAGTCCGGATGCTTCGTCGCGCTGCATCCTTCGTCGTTGCGGCGTACAGCCAGGTACGCCTCACTCCTCACGATTTGCGCGCCTTGCCTGCAGAGCTTTTTATGAAGCCGTCGAATTTTATCAGTTTCTGGGCTTTTTTACGAATCCATCATTCTGAAAAATAGCGTCACCGATGAAGAAATGGTTTGCAGAAGCCATTTTTCAAGGGGCCCATTTCAATATTGCCTTTCGGCCTGCAAGCCGTTTCCTGTCCCCGGCCCGCCAAACAGAGCAAAATTGTATTTATTACGATAATTAAAGAACAAAAATGTTCCCTCCGCTTATGGTTTGACTGCTTCCTGAATTTCTCGTTTGCGCTGGCGGAATTTCATGGGATCGATACCGAGCTTCTTAATCTTGTATTGCATGATTCGCTTCGTCGTTCCCAAGAGCTTCGCCGACTGGCTCTGGTTCCCGCGGGTTTCCTTCAGCGCGTCAAGAATCAGCGTTCGCTCCTGGGACTCGATCACCGTACTCAGGCGCCCCGATTCCTTTTTGTCGCCGGCCCGGCTTTTTGTCTGCAGGGATGGCGGAAGATGAATCATTTCAATTGATTCGCCCTCCGCCAGCAGGACGGCCCGCTCGATGCAGTTTTCGAGTTCCCGCACATTGCCCGGCCACGGGTGCGACAAAAACGCCTCGATGACGTCGGCGGATATCCGTTTTACCGGTTTCCCCAGTTCTTTTAAATACTTGAGGACAAAGTGGTCGGCCAGAAGGATGATGTCGCTGCCCCGGTCCCGCAGCGGCGGCAGATGAACGGGAAAGACGCTGAGGCGGTAAAAGAGGTCCGTGCGGAAGCGGCCGTCGGCAATGCAGTCCTCGAGGCGGCGATTGGTCGCGGCAATCACGCGGGCGTTGGTGGTAATCACCCGCGAGGACCCCAGCGGCTGGAATTGTTTTTCCTGCAGGACGCGCAGGAGCTTCGCCTGGGCCGCGGCGGACAGTTCCGACACTTCGTCAAGAAAGATCGTCCCCCCGTGGGCCTCTTCGAAGCGCCCCCGCCGCTGCCGCAGTGCCCCCGTAAAGGCCCCTTTTTCGTGGCCGAAGAGTTCGCTTTCAATGAGCGAGTCGGGGATGGCCGTGCAGTTGAACTGGATCAGGGGCCCTCTGGCGCGGGGGCTGTTCATGTGAATCGCCCGGGCCACGAGCTCTTTGCCCGTACCCGTTTCCCCGTGGATCAGGACCGTTGTGGATGAGTCGGCCACATGGCTGATCAGGCCGAAGACCTCCTGCATCCCCTTTGAATGACCGACGATATCCGCGGATGGCGTTCTGCCCTGATTGACGATCTGCCGCAGGCGCCGGTTTTCCTCCTCGAGGGCGAGAATATGGACAGCCTTGGCGATGAGTTCCGCCACGGAAGATAACATGGTGAGTTCCGCGTCCAGATTTGTAACATTTTTGGCCCCTTTATCCGCCGACAGGATGCCGACCACCCGGGAATCGTACATGATGGGTACGCAGAGGAAGGACAATTCCTCACGGTTCAATAACCGCCGCGCCCCCGTGCGATCGAGGAAAAGCGCCTCCTTGCCGAGATTGGGCACGGCCATCGGGCGGCCGGTCTCAGCGACCTTGCCCGTAATGCCTTCACCCATCCGGTAGGAAATTTCCATGCCCGCCAGGTTGACGCCGTGGGCCACTTCGAGACAGGATTCGCCGGAATCCCGGTCCAGCAGTGAAATCATCCCGCGCTGCATTCCCAGACAGGCGTTCATCTCGTTGAGGACCTGCTCAAGCTGATCCCGCAGATCCCAGGGCTGGGCCAGGGCCTTTGCGATGGCATGCAGGGCTGCCAGTTCTTCATAATTATGCGTGCTCAAAATGGTCCCCCATTTTCGTTTAGATGTGAACTGTTTTCAGAGCAATCATTATACCATGAATGCGTTATTGAGCAAACAATATTAAACAAAAATGAACAAAATGCGAATTCATTCAATCAACCGTACAATTTGGTTTAAAAATTACGTTGTAGGAACCCGTCCATTTCTGGTATGAAACTTGAAATGAAAAGGAATAAACCCCCTCCCACCAGGGGAGGGGAAAGACAGGACAACCCCTCCTGTCGGGTAAGATTTAGAACTCCCTCCCCCTTGATGGGGGAGGGTCGGGGTGGGGGTGGCCAAAAGTATTTTAACAAATCATTCATGAAGTGAGGCCCAGCATGGTATCCTTTTCCCGTGTCAGCTCCGGCATTGACGGACTCGACGAGATCCTCAACTATCTGCAGACCGGCGACAATGTGGTCATGCAGGTGGATGACATCGAAGATTACCGGTCCTTTGTCGCCCCCTATGTGACCACCGCCCTGGAAAACAATGAGCGTGTCGTGTACATGCGTTTTGCGCGCCATGAATCGCTGCTGGAGCCAACCGGCAGAATCACCATCTACAAGCTCAACGCCGACGCCGGTTTCGAGTCCTTCTCCACCCAGGTCCACAATATCATCCGGCAGGAAGGCCGGGACGCCTTTTATGTTTTTGATTGCCTGTCCGACCTGCTGCTGGCATGGGCGACAGACCTCATGATCGGCAACTTCTTCGTCATCACATGCCCTTATCTGTTTGAATTGAATACGCTCGCCTACTTCGCCATTCTGCGCGGACGCCATTCCTTCAAGACCGTGGCGCGGATCCGCGAGACCACACAGGTTCTGCTGGATGTATACAGCTATCAGGGAACGATCTGCATCCATCCATTGAAGGTTTGGAACCGCTACTCTCCCACCATGTTCCTGCCCCACATCCGGGAAGGTCAGCGGTTTATTCCGCTCATGAGCAGCGTCGACGCCTCCAGCCTCTTTTCCCATCTGGCCGATAAAAGTTCCGTGAGCGCCGAGCGGCAAATGGATTACTGGGACCGTATCTTTCTGCAGGCGAAGGAACTGCTGGAGGATGATTCGCCGGATGCGGCCGTCGAGAAGCAGAAAATGGTCGAGCAGCTTTCCCGCGTGCTGATCGGACGGGAAAAACGCATGCTGATGCTGGTCCGGGATTATTTTGACCTCAGGGACGTCCTGGAGATCAAGGACCGGCTCATCGGGACGGGGTTCATTGGCGGTAAATCCCTGGGCATGCTGCTGGCGCGCAACATCCTGCGGCGGGACGCTTCCTTCGACTGGTCCGCGCACCTGGAGATTCACGACTCCTATTATGTCGGCTCCGACGTCTTCTATTCCTACATGGTGCAGAACGGCTGGTGGAAGCTGCTGATGGCCCACAAGACCCGGGAGGGGTATTTTGAGGTGGCCCGGGAGCTCAAGAGCATGATGCTGCGTGGGATCTTCCCGGCCGAGGTCAAGGAGCAGTTTCAGCTCATGCTGGAGTATTACGGCCAGTCTCCGATCATCGTCCGTTCGAGCAGCCTGCTGGAGGACGCCTTCGGGAACGCCTTCGCCGGCAAGTACGAGAGTTTCTTCTGCGCCAACCAGGGCACGCCGGAGCAGCGCTATGAAAATTTCGAAGAGGCGGTGCGGCGGGTCTTTGCCAGCACGATGAACGAGGACGCACTGGCCTACCGCGTCCAGCGCGGCCTGGACCGGCAGGACGAACAGATGGCGCTTCTGGTCCAGCGGGTCTCGGGCGCCTACCGGAAGCACTACTTCTTTCCGGAAATCGCCGGGGTGGGGCTCTCCTACAACACCTTCGTCTGGAAACAGGGCATGGATCCGAGAGCGGGCATGCTGCGCCTCGTTTTCGGGCTCGGGACGCGGGCCGTAAATCGTGTGGAAAACGACTATCCGCGCATTGTCGCCCTCGACGCCCCGCTCGTCAAGGCCCACTCCAGCCTCAACGACACCCGGCGTTTTTCCCAGCACGAGGTTGATATGCTGAATCTGGCGGAAAATCGTCTTGAGTCCCTACCGCTTTCGCAGGTCATCGAGGAAGGCCTGGAGGCGCGCATGGAACTGCTGGGTGTGCGCGACACGGAGGCGTCCGACCGGATGCGGGCGATGGGCCGGCCCGCGCAGGATTACTGGATTCTCACGTTCGACGAGCTGCTTTCCGCCACCGAATTTCCGGCGGTCATGTCCAGAATGCTCAAGACGCTCGAGACGGTCTACGAGTACCCGGTGGATATCGAGTTTACGGGAAATTTCAACCTCGAGGGGAAGCTGCAGGTGAACCTGCTGCAGTGCCGCCCCTTCCAGACGAAGGGTCAGAACGTCCGCGTGGCCATTCCGGACAAGATCCGGGACGATCGCGTCCTGCTGCGGCAGGAGGGCAATTTTATGGGCGGCAGCGTCTCCCAGCCCGTCTCGCGCATCATCTATATCGATCCACAGGGCTATACCAAACTTTCCCTGTCCGAAAAATATGACGTGGCGCGGCTCGTGGGCCGCCTGAACAAGCTCATCGAACACCGCCGGGCGACGCCGACGCTGCTGCTGGGACCGGGCCGCTGGGGCACCACGACTCCGGCCATGGGCGTGCCCGTGACCTTCTCGGAGATCAACAATATCGCCGCCATTGCGGAAATCGCCTACAAGGACGGCAGCCTGATTCCCGATCTGTCATTCGGGACGCACTTTTTCCAGGATCTGGTGGAGATGGATATTTTTTACATGGCGATCTATCCGGACAGGGAGGGGGTTTTTTTCAATACGGCCTGGCTGGACGCCCAGCCCAACCGCCTGGCCGATCTGTCCGAACGGGACAGTCATTATGCCTCGGTGGTGCGCGTTTACGATGTAAGGGAGACCGGTCTGCGGCTCCTGTCCGACGTCGTCACGCAGCAGGTGATCTGCTTTTCTGAGGGGATTAAAATAAAAGGTGACAAATAGGTATAGATTTTATTAATTGAAAAAGCAGACCATTTCTTGCGCCACTACATCAGAAAAGAATCTCAAATCTTTTCCTTTGACATCATAGACACGAACGACATCGGCATATTTTCGATCTTCAGGTACAAGCCCTTCCAGTAAATTGGGCATTTCCTGCATCCATTCAGTGTTAAAAATCACTTTTTCATTGTCCGGATAAATAGCCATATAAAATATATCCATTTCCACAAGGTCTTGAAAAAAATGAGTGCCGAAGGATAATTCCGGTATCAAACTTCCTTCTTTGTAAGCTATTTCCGCGATCACAGCGATATTGTTTATTTCAGAAAAAGTGACTGGTACTCCCATGGCCGGAGTCGTGGTGCCCCAGCGTCCCGGCCCGAAAAGAATCGTCGGTATTTCATCCCGCTTATTAATAGTCTTATTTATTTTCCCAACTAACCGGGCAATATTGTATTTATCCGGAAGTGGCAGCTTGGAGTATTTCTGAGGATCAATATAAATGATTCTTGAAATATTTTCGTGAACACCGCCTCCCATGAAGTTACCCTGCTGCTGCAGAAATATTTTCCCTTCGTCAATTTTGTCAGGAATTTCCACTCGTCTATAGTGGCCTCTTGTCTGAAATGGCCTGCACTGAAGAAGGTTGATTTGCATATTTCCCTGTGCGTTAAAGTTTGCCGTAAATTCAATATCAACCGGATAATCGTATATCTTTTCTAATTGTTTAAGCATTTTGGACATCAAATCTGTAAATATTGTTTCCGAAAGCAACTCGTCAAAGGTGAGTATCCATACTTCCATGTCTTTGCCTGTGGCTTTCATCCTCTCCATGGCGTCAATATCGCGAGTGCCGATGAGGTCCAGATGTTCTTCCAAATCATCTTTAAGCACCTCGGCCATGGATAATGACTGAAAACGATTTTCCTCCAGATTCAGCACATCAACGCCATGCTGTGAAAAACGTCCTGCATCTTCAGGTTTCGCGTAGGGTTTGATGAGCGGTCCATCCAGAGCAACGATGCGTGTATAATCATTTTCCTCCCGATTTACAGCTCTTGTCCCCAGTCCAAATACCAGCCGCAGCATTCCCGCCTTCGGATCCATTCCTTTCTGCCAGACAAAGGTATTATAAGACAGTCCGACACCCGCTAATTCAGGGAAATAATATTTTTTACGGTAAGAGCCTGAAACCCGCTGTATCAGAAGCGCCATCTGCTCCTCTTGCTGATCCAAACCACGCTGCAGACGATAGGTCAGCGCGTCAACATTCATTGTGCTGGCGAATATTTTCCGGACTGCTTCCTCAAATTTTTCATAACGCTCTTCCGGTGTCCCCTGATTGGCGCAAAAATGACTTTCATATTTTCCGGCAAAAGCATTACCAAAAGCATCTTCCAGAAGACTGCTGGAACGCACGATAATGGGTGATTGCCCGAAATATTCGAGCATTAATTGAAAACGCTCCCGAACCTCTTCCGGGAACTTGCCTTTGAGCATTTTTTTCTTTAGTTCCACTGCACTTTCAAAATATCTTTCCCTGGTTTTGTGAGACATGAAATCACTCCACCAGCCGTTTTGAACGATATACGAATAAAAGACATCTGATCCGACATAAAATGAATCATGTAATTCCAGATGCTCAGACCATTTTGTAGAAGTATCGTTTCGCAAAATATTGCGAGCCAGGAGCATTCCGGCGGATTTACCACCTATAAATCCCGTTCCAATCAGCCGCTCTTTAATCTCAAGCAGATCCTCCAATGTAAAATATTTTTTCACCAGACCAAGGATTCTCTTCTCTCTGCCGATCAAGACAGAGGAAAGCTGCTCTATTATTTTATTTTTCTGACCGGCATCCTGCATTTTATCCAGAACGTCTTTTGCCTGCATGAACATGCGATCCCAATAGTCCAGATTTCTCTCAGAGCTGCCGGCGCTCGTTTGCGTCAGATAGGAAAATAAGTTTGACGCGTCGGCACTATTCATAATCGGTACAAATTCGTTTTTATCCATCATGTGCGGAAGAAACATCGTTGGCGAATAGCGCTGCCAGGCTTTTAGAGGATGGACATACAGCTTATCCTGAAATCTATAAACATCCAACAGCACCTGGGTGGTTTCTCTGATACGGGCAATAGTTTTAAAGGAATGCCTGTTGCGCAGGATGGAAAAGTAAGCGACTGTATTCAGATCAAAAAGATAGGGACAAGTAATCACAAAGAAGTTGCCGATCATCAGGTCGGTCGCCCAGGCCGAAAGCAGATCGGACAGGCAATCAAATACATAAAAAACATCGCGTCCTTCCTGCCTGATGATATCATGAACTTGTCTGGAGAAAGATTCAAAGCCGCTATTGGCGTTAAGTTCGTATAAAACAACGCTGTCTGTTGATTCCAAAAGGGGTGGATGTTGGGCAAAGCGCATATAAACAATGCGCTGGCCCCTTTCCAAGGCTGTCTTTACATAGGGGTTGATAAATATTTTATAATCTTCAATATTTTCAACCTGAAAAACAACATTGTCGCCCATTTGCAGGTAGTTAAGAGTTTTATCCAATCCTTTAATGCCTGTACTGACGCTGGATATGGTGATCATTAAAGTACCCTTAATTTGACAATGTTATTAATAACTAAAGGAGGATATTCTGACGAATTAGTGCCTTCCGTCGTGTGCAGGTATATATTCAGAAATGTTTTCTTCAATCCTGAACTTACTCTTCTAAACCATCATCATCTTTTTTGACGGCTGCCGCTTTTAGAGGTCTGATCTTTCGGTAAACGGCTTGCGGAGTCTTTTTATTGCCTTTAACCGTGAGAAGCCTATCAATAGTAATCCCGAAAAGTTTTTCATTCTCCTCCAGGTAAGGCTCTATCAGATTCCAGTCCGCATCGGTAATTCCAGAAAACTCTCCACCGTTTAACTGCTCATCAACCAGTTTCTTATGCGGATCCCGAACATAAATCGCGCCACCGGAAGCAAGAGAGAATATATTCGAACCGGGATAGGGTGAATCGTACTCATAAATCGAACCATCCTCATCGTCAAAGCCGATGCCGTTGAGAATGACAAAACCGCCGCCATTGAGCGGATCACCAGCCATAAAAGATTCAGCAAGGTAATCCAGCGCCGTGCCGTTAATCACCACCCGCGGCCTGCCGACGGCATTAATTAAAGGTCTTCCTGCAGCGTTACCCATGATATAGGCAGAGCCGCCTTTGGCACCGTACATAAATGTCTGGCCGACATCACCAAATACAACAAGCTTCCCCTCTTTCATAATCTGGCAGAGTTGATCCTGGGCATTGCCATGAACATAAATTTCCATGCCGTCAATGCCTGATGCCAGATAATCGCCGGAAGCCCCGTAAACGTCAATCCTCACATCCTTTGTGGCCGGACCGAAACCACAACCGGTAAACCGCTGACCACGATATTTGTAAACAATGAAATGCTTCCAGCCGAGTTTAAAGGCCTTCACAATCATTACGGCATCGCATTGATCACCTTCCGGTTCAAAATGTTCGGCATCAATTATGAGAAATTTCTCATTGTTTTTCGGTGCACGGAGTTGATCGCGGTTTGCATAGTTAATCCGGCTGAACCGTGAATTCGCAATTTCCGTGATCATTGGCGACGCGTCGAAAATCTCATCCAGAGCTATTTTCAGGACATGCAGCAGGGAGCTTCTTTTTATAGCGCCGGTATTGAATCTACGGTCATTTAAAAGCGTTAACGTGCGGATGGCCGTATGCTTACTATCATCATTTCTCAGAGCATAACCCTTGATCGCCTCAATGCAGAATCTGAGTTTGTCCGGATTAAAGCCGCCAATGCTATCCTTTACATATTTAAACAATTTATCGGCAGTGGCAGAATAGTCATTGTCGGTAAAAAAAGCAGCAATCTTTTCTTGTATGGGCTTGTAGTCTTCTGTAACTATGATTTTTTTCGTTACATCACAGGTAACTTTGCCTTTGTGAGTTTTAATCACCTTCCCGAATTTGTCGGTACAAATAAGCTTCATACCATCCGGGGTATCTTTAAGGCTGAAAATAAAGGAACCGCCATCTGTATAGCTTCCACCACGGGCATTCCAATATTTGTCGGCAATAGGCCCGAAACGCGGATCTTCCCTTTCCAGGGAAATCAGCGTCGCATCAATGGCCTGCTTTTCGGAACAAATCAGACCGATCTGAACTTCACCCTCCTGCAGGGCAAAAACCTGAGGCCGCAGCATCGCGGTATCGGTAATGCCGATCAGCTGGAATTGATCATTTTTAACGTCATTTCTCGCGATGATAAAGAACCACGGTCCATCCGGTGAGGCGTTTACATGATGGGTCTGAATGGCTTTATACAGTTCCTGCTTTTCAGCAGGCAACATATCAAAGTCCATTTCCGAAGTCGGCGCCATGGCCTCAATCAGGTATTCCAGCGGATATTTATATACCCTGCTCCACAAATCCAGAAGCAGCGCGGCTTCTTCAGTATCTGTCAGAAACAGCGGGTAATAGTTGCGCTGTTTGAGATATTCACTCACAGCCTGATAATTGGCAAAGTCACCATTATGGACCAGTGCTTCATTGAGTGCGCTAAACGGATGGCAGCCACCCGGATGCCAAACACGTCCGCGTGTCGGATAACGCTGGTGGGCCAGCCACGCATGTGCCTTGAAGTCATCCAGCTTATAGTATTTAACTACGTTTTCCGCATATCCCACTATTTTCAGGATCATCATGTTCCTGCCGTGCGACAGGACGAAAGCCTTTTTTTCACCAAGGGACGCGTAATAGTGCGTGTTAATCTTAAAGCTGTTCTGATAGACAAACTCATCCTCAGCGTCGCGCCTTTCCATAGATGAAAATTTGTTATCCTGGATGAATTTATCGAGGACATCATCCTTGACGCGCACAAAATAGCGCATCACATCAGGAGGACGGACATCCAATCCGATACTGCGGTGATCATCAATGGTGGCCAGCTTTTCCGATTTATCGATTTTAAAGTACGGTTTGATGAGTGTATCTTCAATTTCAGTGCATACGCTCACATCAAGAAGGGCAATGTGCAGCATATAATCATCTTGAAGCACCTGTTTGGATACACCCATCGCTTCGGGAATAAACCCGACAGCTCCGATACCCCCGCCTTTTCCATTACCTCTGTTGTGCATCTGCACGGATGGCTCAAAGATGTTTTTCCCCGTTACAGGAATCGAACAGATAAAACCTGTTACGCCGCAGCCTCCCTCTTCTTCAGTGTTTTGGCTTAACGGCGGTACCCGGCTGCAAATTTCAGCACGTGATCGTGTTATTTTTTCAACATTGTCCATTATCAGCAAACTCCGCTTTATTTACTGTAATCTATATGCTCAAGCAAATCAGTCCGACCCACAAGCTCTCTTACACTCCGCATGCCAAACTTCTGAAGTATTTCAACAAGCTGGACATTCCAGGCATGATACATGTTAACCAGACGCTGTGTTGCCCATTCCTCGTTAAACAGATCCGCAAGTTCCGAATCCGTTGAGGCAATTCCCCGGGCACAGCCTCGGCCTGATTCGCAGTTTCCACATCGGACACATTCCAGCGAAACCATTTCCGCTGTGCCGATAACCGCGCCATCCGCGCCAAGGCAAATGGCTTTGGCCAAATCATGAGCAGTTCTTATGCCACCTGAGGCAATGAGTGTGATCGCATCCCGGGCTCCCTCTTCCTTTAAAAAATTATGAACTTTCATGATGGCATATTCTATGGGCATGGCAATGTTCTTTTTGGCAATGTCCGGCGCCGCGCCGGTGCCGCCATATCCACCGTCTATGTGAATGATATGAGCACCGGCATAGTATGATCCGACAGCAACCATATCCACATCGTTGGGTGTCGAAACCTTAACGGAAATAAGCGCGTTGGTATTGATTTGTTTGATCCAGTCAATATGCTTCTTGTGATCTTCGATGGAATACACCGAATGAAATGGAAAAGGTGAAAACAAGGAAGTGCCTTTGACCGCCTCCCGCATCCGGGCAACGCTTTCCGTATTTTTTTCACCCAGAAGATGCCCGCCAAGGCCGGGTTTGGCGCCTTGCGCATACTTGAATTCCACTATTTTTACCCGCTGCATTGTTTCTTCGCGCACGCCAAACAAACCTGTTGCCACTTGAGTAATGACGTGGTCGTCATAGGGTTGCAGCAGCTCCGGATATCCTCCCTCGCCGGTACAGGTGAATGTATTCCATATCGACGCGCACCGCGCCTTGGAAATCATTGTAGGCAGACTTACCGACCCGAAGGACATGCCGCCGCCATAGACAGGTGTGGAAATGATAACATTGGCGCGGCCATCATTTCTCCTGTTTAAGGGAATCTCGGTTGATATTTCAAACTTATCAATTTTCGGCCGCCCGGCAGGAAACTTGAGACGCAGCTTGTCGAAACCGCCGCCGGAATTGCCCGTATTGTATTCCAGATCAGTTCGTACAGGCGGATATCCGGTTTCCGCCATGATCCAGGTTGCAGTAATCATATCCGCTGTCCAGCGATAATCGCCGAGTGTTTCATACATCGGATTCAAGGAGATGCTCAACGCCTTGCGCGGACATTTTGCCACACAATAAAAATCGTTGTTCTGGCATTCAAACCCGATACATTTATAGTCTATCGGCACACTCATCTTGTTGTGCCCTTCAAGTCTTTCATGAACGCCGTAGGGGCATGATTTTGCGCAAGTACCGCAGTTGATGCAGGCGCCGGATCGGGTAACTTTATATTTCGGCACCTGATGCTTGAATCGCGAAGGCATTTTTTTAATTTTTACAGTCGATGGTTTCATATGTTTGCTGTTTCTCTATTTTTAAATAGTTTTCCAAAAGTATCATTATCGATTTCTTCAAAGAAGATAGCCCTTCCGGTTTCACCGCGCAGCCGGCGTGCTTCACGGATACCCATGGCGCCCATTACCTCAAGAAGCTGCGAGTGCCAGGCGCCCATGAGGTTAACGATTCGCTGCATGACAGTTCGTACTGATATTTTTTCCAGTCCTTCGGGGAACACGATGATCTTATCCGGCTCTTCATACAACCTGGCACCAAGCGCAATAAGCAGCGGCAAATCTATTGCGGTTAAATCCGCGCCGCAGAGCATTGCCTTCGGCACGTGCTCGGCCATGGCTATTCCGCCGGAGAAAATAATTGTAACTTCATCGCGGATTCTGTCCTCAACCAGCTTCAGATGCACGGCACGGATGATATCTTTGGCCAGACGCCGGTTTTGATCTGCCGAGCCATTATTCTCCATACCGCGATAATCGGCCACAACATGGATGATCTCCGCGCCATTTTGCGCCAGATTGGAAACAATGGCTTCCACAGACTTCGTTGCAGGAACGCGAACGATGGTAAGCACATTACTGATTTTTTTAATTTTTTCCTGCAGCACAGGTAAAGCACTTAATATTTCTTCGGTATATTCCAGCGCCACCATTCTTACACTTTTGATCAACGCCTGATGTTGATCAATTTCCTTATGGGAAATTAATGGAATGATGTTTTTTATGTATTTTTTTGTATCCGCCGTAATATTATCCGCAGACAAGACGATACAGGTGTTAAGTTCCGCAGCCGCTCGGACGGCGGCAACTTTCACATTCGGACTCAAATTCTCTTTGGGAAAATCAAAGATGATGGGAATCGGAAGATCAATCGTATCATGAATTTTCGACAGTAATTTGCCATTTTCATCAAAGGTCAGGTGATTGAGCTTCCTGCCCAGTTCAACGGATGTGCTGATGTATTCCCGTCCATGAATTCCGTCACGTGTCGGGCGGACAATTTCCGACATATCGGTCCACATGCTGTCAAACCCTGGTCCGGTAAACGGGCCGCGATAACCAGCGCCGGTAACCGGAACCTTACCATCCTCCGCCTGCTTCCATAAAGTTATAAACATATCGGACTTCCAGTACGTTCCGCCGATATTGAAAAAATCTTTATCCAGAGATTTTTCCAGCGCTCCCCGGGGACATTCCTGAATGCACCGAAAGCAGTTTCTACAAACCACCGTGTTCGGTTCAGCCATTTGGCGTGGATCACCTTTCCCCCGTTTATGCGCCTCATAAATGCACACTTTCGTGCACCTGCCGCAATTGATGCAGTTTTCTCCCCGTTCAATCTTGAATTTGTACACGTAATCCAGATTAAGCGGCATTGTTTTAGTGTTAATGTGATATTTCTTTGGCATAGTCCTTATTCATCTTTTGATTAATAAAGTTAATATTCCGTGGATCAGTTATTGCGCTCCACCATCTCCCAGTATTCCTTGCTGTCATCAACCTTTTTAAGAAAATCCCTAATCTTATTTTCAGGAAGGCCGAATTTGCCCTCGATCCTTTTTTCCAGTGAATCCCAGAGCATCATCAGTTCGAGATTGGTTTGACATATTTCCTCACAGGCTTTGCAGTGCATGCACATAAATACATTTTCAGCTTCCTCTCGCGTCACTGGCCTGCCTTCAATAAGCTTTTTAGCCAAAGCAATTTTCCCTTTTGCGGTCACTTCTTCATTCCCGGTGACAAGGTATGCCGGACATACCGCAATGCAGTTTCCGCATTTGGCACAGGCATGGGTAGTCAGCTCAAAATCGAGACTGTCGATTTTCTCATCCTTTCCCATAAGCAATGTCGCAATTTTGCCGATAACAGGTGACAGCAAAATCAACATCTTTACGGAAAAGCCAAAAATGGATGGACGAAATACGATCGCCGGAATATTGAAGAACTTTGATTTGATACCGAAGAACTTGCCCGGATTCATGATATTATTCGGATCAACCTTGGCCTTATACGCCAGAAGGTTTTGTTTTTTTTCGTTGTTGTATAAGTGATTGATAAAGCCTGCGTTCCAAATACCCAATCCATAGGGTTCTGCGCCCATAGAAATAGCTGTTTTTGTAAGCATCATGGTCAATGGTAAGTCGATATAATATTTAAACTTCCTTGAATCGCAAAGAAAATTGGTCATGATCAGAGCCGTTTTTGCATCAATGATATAAGAATCAATGAATATTTCCACGCCAAAATTGGTTCCCAGTTTTTTTGCTTTTTCAATAAATCCCGCAGCCGAAGCGATTGAAATAATACTTTCACTGGCAAGAATTGTTGGTCCAAGGCGTTTAGCTTTCATGCCGAAAAGCCGCTCATTCCATAAATAACTGGCGACATAGCGAGGTGCTTCTTCAACCTTATCGTTTTGCTCTATAACCGTTAAAAACTTTTTATCTTCTTCGGAGTTGCTGAATTCTATCAGAACTCCGGCTGTCTTTTTAAATACGCTGGAATGCATGATTTCATTTATGTTATTTAAATGGTTTTCATCAAGAAAACGGATTACATTGGGCTTCAGTTCCTCCGCCTGTCCTGTTTTGATGAATTTTTCAATGAACGTGAAAGCGTCCTTGTCACTTTCAAAATAGAACAGATGTGGATAAGAGGCCTGAGGAACGTCTCGTAATTTAAGATTTATTTCAACAATGATTCCAAATCCACCTTCCGTAGAAACGAAGTACATAAACTCGGGATCCGTGGGGGTTATCTTTTTAGACTCGCCGGATGGCGTTATAACTGTCATTGATATGATCTGGTTGGATAAGTGACCATAGCGAAAACTGTTGATACCGTAACCGCCTGTTGCAATCCAACCGGCGACTGTGGAAAACTTGCTGGATGGATATGTCATCAGACATAAACCTTCTTTTTTGGCCAGAATATCAATATCGCTCCATCTTGCTCCTGCTTCCACAGTTATGGTCTTTTGTGCCGTGTTGAGATAGAGGATTTTTCTGAAAGGTGATAAATCAATAACTATTCCCGCATTTGTCGGGATTACTCCCCCAAATCCCCATGATGCAGCGCCCCTGGGAATAACCGGCACTTTATTCTCATTAGCAAATTCCAGCACTTTTTTTATCTCTTCGGCGCTCTTGGGCTGGACGACAAAATCAGGTTGTATATTAAAAAATGTTTTTGTCATGATTGTAGGAACATCTCCGATATCATGGCTGTACATTTCTTTTTCTTCTTCTTTATCGATGATTTTTATATCGCCTGCGATTTTTTTGAATTCTTCTACCAGCTTCATGTTTTGTATATCTCTTCCGTTATTATAGTAATGATAAATGGTTGAGACTCTGTGTATCAATATAGACAATTTTGTTACAGCAAAATGAATGCCAACGACTAACGATAAATAAATGAGTTAGTTGTAATGGAGCAACAAAGCGAATTATTTATAGAAAATTAAATTCTGGAAGAATAATCCGGGGAATATTAATAACAATAATGTTGCAATATTGTTATTTCACCCACATTAATAATACATAATTGTTCTTTTTCCATTTTCGCATATCAAATTTATAGCAAAGATTAACATCAAGTATTTTTTAGCTTTTATTCTACCTACTTGTTGATGATACCGGTTGATACCCGGTGTTGGCAGAAGCTTTCCTTCCTCTAATTTCTTTCTGTCATCATCATAACAATTATGTCTCATCGTTCTCGGATCGGACAAATATGTATACGCTTGTAATGAACAGCCTCACACAACATATTGTATATTCAAGGCAATTTTAAAAAAAAATAATGGCAAGACAATTGCAATTGTCCGGTTGATTCAAATTCTGAAAGGAGACACGGCATGGTCAATCAGATCAATTCAGGCGACACAGCCTGGATACTGGTGTGTTGTTCATTGGTGTTATTAATGACGCCGGCGCTGGCGCTTTTTTATGGGGGGATGGTGCGCAGGAAAAACGTTCTTTCCACTTTAACCTTGAGTTATGTCTTCATGGCGCTGATTGGGGTCCAGTGGGTGCTATACGGTTACTCTCTGGCCTTCGGCGTCGACATCAATGGTCTTATCGGAGGGCTGAATTATCTCGGGTTTACGGGAGTGGACGCACTGCCCAACGGAGACTACAGCAAGACCATTCCCCATGGACTTTTTGCCGCTTTTCAGATGATGTTCGCGGTCATCACACCGGCGTTGATTACGGGCGCCTTTGTGGAACGCGTTAAATTCAAGAGTTTCCTGATATTCAGTCTCCTCTGGGCGACGTTGGTCTATGATCCGCTGTGCCACTGGGTTTGGGGACAGGGCGGTTGGTTGAAGCAAATGGGTGTCCTGGATTTTGCCGGAGGCACGGTCGTGCATATCGCCGCCGGTTTTTCAGCCCTTGCCTTTTCATTAGTGATCGGCCCACGCAGAGGGTTTGGCACATGTTCTATGGAACCAAGCAATATTCCATTAACAGTCCTGGGCGCTGGATTGCTGTGGGTGGGTTGGTTCGGTTTTAACGCCGGCAGCGCCCTGGCAGCCAATGGCGTAGCGGTGAATGCCCTGTTGACCACTAATACTTCCGCCGCTACGGCCGGGCTGGTCTGGATGATGCTCTCCTGGCTGGATGGACGTCCCAGCACACTGGGAATCGCCACGGGAATGGTAGTCGGTCTCGCGGCTGTGACACCCGCTTCGGGTTATATCACACCATTGACGTCTATGGTGGTTGGGGCAGTCGCTGCACCACTGTCGTATTATGCCATGCGTTTCCGGGACAGACGGAAACTGGATGAATCGCTGGATGTCTGGGCCTGTCACGGAATCGCCAGTTCATGGGGCATGCTTGCCACCGGTCTGTTTGCCACGGTTGCCGTGAATAGCGATGGTGCCAACGGTCTGTTTTTCGGCAATCCCGGGCAGGTCGGCATCCAGCTTCTTGCTGTGATCGTCACCATTGTCTTTTGTTTCGGATCTACCTATATATTAGCCACGCTGCTGAACTGGAGTATCGGGCTGCGGGTCAACGCTATGGAAGAGGAGGTAGGCCTGGATATCAGTTCCCACGGAGAGAGATCCTATTCGTAAACCTGCTTTAAAAGCCTATTTTTACCTTGGAGATTTATCATGCTGAAAAAAATCGAAGCCATCATTCGTGAAGACAAGGTCAACGATGTTAAGGACGCCCTTGCCGAAATCGGCATTGTGGGATTGAATATGTTCGAGGTCCGCGGTCACGGACGTCAGGGAGGCATCAAACTGGTGGGCCGCGCCGGCTCCTACCAGGTAAACATGCTGCCGAAAATGCAGATCAACATTGTCTTGAGCGACCGTAATCTGGAAGATGCGATTGAAACCATCCTGAAGTCAGCCTATACCGGAGAACCGGGAGACGGCATTATCTTCGTCTATCCCGTGGAAGAGGTCATCCGTGTCCGAACCCGTGAACGTGGACAGGGTGCGATGATGTATCCCGGCGACATTGATACAAAAAAGGTCATCAGAGGCTGAAGTCAGTATGCCATGAGTCATCCCATGCGCCATGCCGGGGAATCATCTTTTTTGATGTAGGCCGTGTCCTCGCCAGTTTGTAATTTATGCACTTAGGGGTCGTCTAACGGCAGGACGACAGGTTCTGGCCCTGCAAATTGAGGTTAGATTCCTCGCCCGTCAGCCATAATCTGCATTACCGCATCGGCGTTGACCAATACTCAGGCCATGTTTTTATCTATCCTCCGCCCCCCCCCGCTGATACATTTTTGTCTATACTCCCACCGATCAAACAAAGCTGTTCCAACATCTGCGCCCAGCGGCACAAGAATCAACAAGAATTAGTACAATACAATCAGCTACATGACTTCATAAAGCCCCTTTGGCACGGTCTTTGACCTTCCCTGATTATCCTTCAATTCAGGGAAATATTTTTATCCGGAGGTTTTTTATGAATACAGGCGATACGGCTTGGGTATTGGTATCCACGGTCCTGGTATTTGCCATGACGATACCGGGGCTGGCCTTCTTTTACGGAGGTCTTGTCAGGAGGAAGAACGTCCTTTCCATCCTGATGCAATGCTTCATCATCATGTGCGTCATTTCTTTGCAGTGGGTTCTCTTCGGTTATTCTCTGTCCTTCGGTCCCGATACGGGGATGGGGATTATCGGCAGCCTGAAATGGGCAGGCCTGAACTCAGTGGGAGGGCAGCCTAACGGTGACTATGCCGCCACGATTCCCCACTCCGTCTTCATGATCTTTCAGTGCATGTTCGCCGTCATCACCCCGGCCCTCATGATCGGCGCCATTGCGGAACGGATGAAGTTCTCCGCCTTTCTGGTCTTTACGATCCTCTGGGCGACCTTCGTCTATGATCCCCTGGCGCACTGGGTCTGGGGAACGGGCGGCTGGATGAGGAATCTCGGCGGCCTGGATTTTGCCGGGGGCATCGTCGTCCATGCCAGCTCCGGGGTGTCGGCCCTGGTCTTGTGCCTTCTGTTGGGCAAACGATTAGGCTACCAGAAGACCCCTTTCCGGCCCCATAACCTGCCCTTTACCGTCCTGGGGGGCGCCCTGCTATGGTTCGGATGGTTCGGTTTCAATGCCGGATCCGCCCTGGCAGCCAATGACCTTGCGGCCAACGCCTTCGTCACCACGCACATCGCCACGGCGGCGGCGGGACTTACCTGGGCCCTCATCGAGTGGCAACAGCATGGCAAGCCCACGGTCTTGGGGACCGTCACCGGAGCCGTAGCGGGACTGGTGGCCATTACCCCGGCCTGCGGATTTGTAAACCCCATGAACGCCATCTTCATCGGTATTCTGGTTGCTTTCTTCTGCTATCTTGCCATCGCCTTGATCAAGGCAAAGCTCGGTTACGACGATGCCCTGGATGCCTTCGGGGTGCATGGCGTCGGCGGAATCTGGGGGACCATCGCCGTAGGTCTTTTCGCGGAAAAAGCGGTCAATGACGCCGGGGCGAACGGCCTGTTTTTCGGCGGCGCCCAGCTCTGGCCTCAAATCATTATGGCCGTCGTTGCGCCCCTGTTTGCCGGCGTCATGACTTTTATAATCTACAAGCTTGTGGATGCCGTCATGTGCGTCCGGGTCAAGGAAAAAGACGAGACCATCGGCCTCGACCTGACGCAGCAGAGTGAAGCCGCCTATACGGTAATCGAATAGAAGGGAAGGAGATAAGCCATGAAATACATTATTGCCATTATTCAGCCCCATAAGCTGGACGAAGTCATGACCGCCCTGGAAAAAGCGGAAGTCTCGCTGGTGACGGTGTCGAATGTCTTGGGCCGGGGCAGGCAGAAAGGCGTCACGGAAGTGTACCGGGGAACCAAGGAGGCGGGAAGCCTGCTGAAAAAAGTAAAACTTGAGATCGCCGTCAATGAAGAATTTTTGGATCGGGCCATCGACGCCGTCACCAAAAGCGCCCGCACCGGCGAGATTGGCGACGGCAAGATCTTCGTTTTCGATCTGCACGATGTCATAAGGATACGGACTGGAGAGCGGGGCGGCAGCGCTATCGGATGAACTTTTACACCGGGATCATCCCCTCCGCATCTTATACAAAAATAGCCCAAGGATTCCTCATGTTTCGTTATGCCCACACCGGGCATGGGAGTGTTAGAGGTGGATATATGGAAGACAGGCATTCATTCACCACGGAAGATCTTTTGAAAAGCCACGTGACGGATTTCGAGAGGCACATCATCGCATCCGCCCTGCGGCGAACCGGCGGCAATCAGACGGTGGCGGCAAGACAACTGGGGACGACCAGGAGAATCCTCAGGTACCGCATCCGCAAATACGGAATCGATGTTTCTCAATTCCGCAATCCTAAGAAACGTTTTAAATAAATAACTATTATCAAAGGAGGATACGCTTATGTTTTCAAAAAATATTGTAACGGCAGTGCTATTGTCAATACTGATGATTTTCGGTTTTGCCTTTGTTTCCGCTGCGGAAGAGAAACCGGCGGCGGAAACGAAAGTTTCTCCCGAAAGCGCCAAAGCGGCAGTGGCAGGGGAAAAGCCAACGGGCGACTTCACCGTTGCGGCAATGAGCCAGTATATCTGGAGGGGTTATGAATTGAGCCGGAACAGCATCGTCGTTCAACCGTCGGCGACGATCGGCTACAAAGGTTTTTCCGTCAACATCTGGGGCAATCTGGATACGAGACCCTATTTTTCGGGAACGGGCGATACAAGTTATGCGAGCACTTGGAACGAAACGGATTTAACCCTGTCTTACACGAAGAACCTGGGGCTGTTCAATATTGGGGCCGGCTACATCTACTACGGCCTGGCTGCCCTCAACAAAGACACCCCGGACCGGGCCGACGCCCAGGAGATCTTTGCGACGGTGAGCCTGAACACAATTCTGTCGCCAACTCTGACAGTATATAAAGAAATCGATCACTACCGCAACTGGTATTTCCTCTTCGGAGTATCCCACGCCTTCGAGTTCAACAAGATGGTTTCCCTGAAGTTGGCGGCGTCGGCAAGCTATCTCCTGGGCACCTACGCGGACGCTACCCTCTTCAATGCCGGAGCGGGCTACGGCGGTTATCCCAAATTTGACGGCAACTGCCAGGCGACGAATGACAAATTCAGCAATTTCCACGATGGAAATGTGACCGTCTCCCTGCCCATCAAGGCAACGGGATACATCACGATCACACCAACGATTTCATATGTGTTCCCTCTCTCCGATGACGCAAAGAATGAAATGAAAGGTCAGGGCCTCAAAGGAGCGGCTTCGCCGGCGGATCGGAACAGTTCATTTATCGTGGGTGGTTTAATGGCCAGTTTCGCATTTTAAAGGGACGGCAGCCTGACTCCCGATCTGTCTTTCGGAACGTATTTTTTCCAGGATCTGGTGGAGATGGATATCTTCTATATGGCAATCTATCCGGACAGGGAAAAGGTTTTTTCAACTCTGCTTGGCTGGAAGCCCTGCCAACCGGATGTCTGAACTGTCGGTAAGGGACAGCCACTTCGCTGCGGTGGTGCGCATTTGCGATGTAAAGGAGACAGGCCTGCGGCTTTTGTCTGACGTAGTCACTCAGCAGTTGATCTGCTTTGCTGAGGGGATGAAACTGTAAAAGACGGGACAGTGTTTGTCGGCCCGGATAATCAGGGAACCCCTGTCGGCTCGAGAATCGGCAAAATTATTATAATCTTTGGAAATCTTACCTTTATCGATGATATTTTTATGCGGGAATAAAATCTTCCCGTCTGACGGCCGTAAGGCTGATCGCATCTGCGGGACAGATGTGTGTACAGACGCCGCAGCCGATACATGCCTCCGCATCAATCATGGCGACATTCTGTTCGCTGATGCTGATCGCAGCCATGGGACAATCATCCACACATAGACCACAGCCCGTGCAGGCATCGCCGTCAACGACTGCCCGATACCGGCTCGGAACGAGCATGCCACTGGTTGCAGAGTCTTTCGCATAAGGCAGGCCGACGCAGCAACAATTACAGCAATTGCAGATAACCGTACCGATGCCTGCCTTATTTTCGGTGAGGTGAACCAGTCCGGCTTCCTCTGCCCTGCGCAGGATGGATTTTGCTTCTGCAACGTCTATTTTCCTGCCCGTGCCACGCTCGATGGCATATTCCGCACCCCTGTTAAGCTGGAGGCAGACGTCAATCGGCTTGTCGCATTTACGCATAATCATGCGACAGGGGCAGTTCGTAACCGCAATTACGGATGCCTTTTCAACGATGCTTGCAGCATCCTCATAAACAAGCACCTGGCTTTTTACTTCGATTTTCTCGTTGATCGGGACAACACGGAAAAAAGGGGGAATCTTCATGGCCGTGATCGCAGCCGGAATCTGAGGGTACTCCTTTTCCGTGTATTGCCGCCAGAGCTCAATCAGCTCCGGCGGCGCCTCCGCCCAGAGCGTGGAGGCGTCATGGAACTGGATGATATGCTTCGGCATGCGATAGACGGTCTTCCCCTCCCGGGTCGCTTTGAAGACCAACCCTTTGTGAAATAAAACCTGAAGCATGCCGGCGATCGCATCCTGGGATTTTTCAAAACGCTGGGCCAAATCCTCTATGGTCGCCGGCAGAACGTTCAGCAGCGTTGCCTCTTCCGGCGTACAGACCGTTTTCCATATTTCCGGAACAATTTGTGAGTGTTCTGTTCCCACCTTTTTTGACAATTCCCGGTAAAGGTCCTGATGCGACATGGCCGTCTCCTTATGTGTGCCTGATTTCAAGATAGGCTATTCTAAACGCCTTTTGTTTTCTTATCAACTTTTAATATCGCCTTTTAAAGTGATGGCTGAAATCCGGCCATAAATGTGGTACACAGCTCAAGAAAGGAGCCGCACAATAGGCAGAGGAGGGAATCATAATCACCGTCGCCATCGTTACGCGGAGGCTCAAAGAGGGAAAGACCAGGGAAGCCTCGAAAAAACGCGACAATGCTAAGTGTGCAGGAAGGGGGCATGATTCCCGATGAAGTCATTATTCGATGTCCTTTTTGTGAGAGATAAACATGTTTGTCCATGGTATTGCTGTTTTACATTTGACAACATTTTCCGGAAAGGTTTCCAAAATCCATATAAAATTCTTTCCGGATATTTGAAAGCCGGAGATACGGTTTTGGATGTAGGTCCCGGACAAGGGTTTTTTTCAATTCCAATGGCGAAAATGGTTGGAGAAAATGGCCGCGTAATCGCCATAGACATTCAAAAGAAAATGTTGGACATTCTGAAACGCAGGGCTCAAAAGGAAAACTTAGCTGACAGGATTCTTTTCAAATTGGTAAGTGACACGAATTATGGGATAAATTCTGAAGTTGATTTTGCTCTTGCATTCTGGATGGTTCATGAAGTTCCTGACAAAAAAGCACTGCTTAAGAGCATTTATGACAGCATGAAACATGGGAAGCAATTTCTTGTCGCTGAGCCGTATCTTCATGTTACAGGTAAAATGATGGAGGAAACAGTAAAGACTGCTCAGGGTGTCGGATTTGCGCTCATTAACAGGCCAAAAATATTTTTCTGCAGATCAGCGTTGTTGCGGAAAGATTAGAAGAAGTTTGATCAGATATTCGCCCCGTATCATAGGCAGGCAAAAAGACAGAACACAACAGCTTTTCAAAGATTTCAGAAGGAGGAAGCATCATGGATATAAACACCGCTCGATCATTTTTTATGTGGTGCACAGTCATCAACGGAGCATTGTTGCTCCTGTCATTTCTGATTTTAGCAAGCGCCGGTGATTGGGTCTACCGAATGCACACAAAATGGCTTCCGATGCCGAGAGAAGCCTTCAATGTGGCCATCTACGGGTTTCTCGGGTTTTTCAAGATAATCTTTCTGCTGTTTAACCTTGTCCCCTATATTGCGCTGGTCATCGTCGGCTGAGATGAAGAATGCACCGGGGCGTTGGGGGTATGCATGAGAAGAGGTGTCGTTGATGGCTGACTTGCTGTTGTGGCTGTATCTGGCCAATGCCGTGCTATTGATAAACCATGAAATCGACTCGGCATACTGGAAGGAGTGGGACTTGTTCAAGCTGCCGGGCGGCATTGCCGGCTTTTTGCTGCTGCACTTTCCGCTGCTGTTTTTTATCCTTTACGGTTTGACGCTCGTTTCCAGCCGGTCCCCGGTGGGCCTCGTTTTTTCATTGCTTCTGTGTTTCGGCGGCCTGTTTGCTTTTTCTATCCATACGTATTTTCTTAAGAAAGGACGAATGGAATTTAATCAGCCCGTCTCAAAATACATCCTGAAAGCGATATTGCTTGTATCCGTTGTTCAACTGGCGGTGACCCTGTATATGCTGCTGATTTGATTCATGATAAACATGCAGAGAAATATTTAGTCTTATCAAACAGATGCCAAGAGCCCACAGAAACAGGCTGTCCGTCCATAACGTCCCTTCATTTTTTCTGTCACACACCGGTATCCCAAATAGTCTAACAATAAAAAGGTGAAACAGATGTCAAATATTACTAATGCCGTAGCAACACCCCTTGAGAATCTCGTTGAACGGGCCAAAACCGGCGACAAGGATGTGCTCGAAGAGATCGTCAGGCGGATTCAGGATAAAATTTACGGGCTGGCGATCCGGATGCTCTATATCCCCGCCGATGCGGAAGACGCCACCCAGGAGATTCTCGTGAAAGTCATCATCAATCTCGGCACGTTCAAAGGGGAGAGCCGCTTCGAGACCTGGGTTTACAGCATCGCCTCCAACCACCTGCTGGCCACGCGTAAATGCAGGGCCGAGCGCTGGCAAATGACCTTCGACAAGTGCGTGCACATGATCGGGGAGGGGATCCTGGACAAGGGAGATGATGACTTAATTGAGGCCGAGCAGAACCTCATTGTGGAAGAAACAAAACTCGCCTGCGTTCATTACTTGCTGCTCTGTCTGAAGCGGGAGGTCCGCCTGGCAGTTATTCTGGGAGAGATCTTCGGCGTCAAAAGTGCGGAGGGTGCCAGGATCCTGGGACTCACGCCGGCGGCTTATCGCCAGCGGCTTTACCGCGGGAAAAAACAGCTCACGGATTTTCTGGTCCAGAAATGCGGCCTCGTCGATCCGAACAACCCCTGTCACTGCAAGAAACTGGCGGTGCTTCATGTGAAGAAAAGGCACATTGACCCGAAGAACATGCTTTTTGCCACCCATCCCCGTCATCCCCGGCGGGACAGCAATGGAGAGGATCTCCTGAAGGAACTGAACCAAATGACACGCGCGGCCATGCTGATTAGAAGCCACCACGACTACACAGCTCCCGGAGTTTTCGTGGAATCCATGAAAGGTCTGATTGATTCGGGAAGATTTCAACTTCTCGGGCATTAATGAAAAGGAGGTTTATGATGAAAGTTGATGAAGCTGCGTGGAAAGCGATCCAGAAACATTTTGATTATACCGATGAGGAAATGAAAGTTTTCATGGAAAATCCGAGAAATCTGGATGTTCTCTCGAAGGCGCTCCTGTTCGCGAACAAAACGATCATCTTCGAGGTTGTGGACGCGCATGGTTGTAACAGCCAGCATAAAAAGGGCGATAGGTTTTGCTTCGACGGGGCGGGCAACCTCCTCGCCAAACGGTCTCCGGATCGCATTTGCATTTATGCCTTGAATGCCGCCTCCGGCCTAATCTTTGCCGCCGGCGAACTCCTCATGGCCGGTATCGATCCTAACGAGATGCGCTTCAAAAGAACGGGCTGCTTCGATGTGGGCGTGAAATGCGGCGGCTGGGGCCGCATTGTTATGGAATGCAAGGTCGAGGATCGTACGAAGTAAGAGGAGGGGTTCATGTCGCTGACGGAGGAGATCAAGAGCTACGCCCTTGATCTCGGCTACAGTCGTGTGGGCATCGCGACGGCGGAACCCTTTCCCTTGTACGCTCAGGCGTTGGCGGAACGCTCACAGGACTACGACTGGGCGATCGAGTCAGGTCTTCGCCTCGAACGCACGGTCGATCCGCGGGATCGTCTGCCGGGCGCACGCTCCATCGTTGTCGCCGTTTACGACTACGTCCGTGAGCGCTTCCCGGAGAACCTGGTGGGCAAGATCGGGCGCCTCTACCAATCGCGCTCCTACATCGAGCCGCCAACGCGCATCGGGGGCGCGCGGGTGCAGCTCATGCGGCAGTTCCTGGAAAAGAATGGGATGCAGGTCGGGCGGTGGTTCTTGATATCCTCCGGGGTCCCGGACCGCCTCGCAGCCGTCCGCGCCGGGGTAGGCGAGTTCGGCCGCAACACCTTCGTCTGCGCCCCGGGCATCGGCACGTTCGTCATCATCCACACCTTCATCGTAGACGTCGAGCTGGAGTACGACGCGCCAGCGAAATGGACGCACTGCCCGCCCGATTGCCGGCTGTGCATCGAGGCCTGCCCGACAGGAGCGATCATCGCCGACTTTCGTCTGAACCCGCGTCGGTGTCTCACATTCAACCACGTCGTCAACGTCCATGGATTCAGGAACACCTCGCCGTACATCGATCCGGAGCTGCGGCCGAAGATGGCAAGCTGGATCCACGGATGCGATGTGTGCCAGGAGGCCTGCCCGCGCAATCAGGCGAAGCTCAAGGCGGAGCTGCCGGTGAATGACTTCCTGGAGGAGACGGCAAAGCACTTCACCCTGACGAGCCTCCTGAGGATGGACCATGCGTTTGAAACGAAGGCCGTTGCACCACTTCTGCACACTTACATGCAGGAGCGCAAGTACTTCCAGAGAAACGCCGCGGTAGCGCTCGGCAATAGCGGCAATCCGGAGGTGGCGCCACAACTGGTGCAGGCCATGGAGGACCCGGAGGAACTGGTGCGGGCGCACACGGCGTGGGCGCTCGGACGGCTGGGCGGCGCCGGGGCGAGACGTGCTCTGGAGGCAAGCCTGCAACACGAGAGCGGCGCGCACGCGAAAGAGGAGATCAGGGAGGCGCTGGAAAGAATCTAAGCCGCGATAAATACCGTAAATGCCCGCGGATTACCTTTGAGACGGCATAAATGGTCGGAAAGATCCTCGATCAATACCCAGCAGAAAAAAATAATTGAAACGTTTGTATTTAAAATCTTTCTTGACATATTAGAATATTCATTCTAATAAAAGTTCCCTATGGGACGCATTGCTCACTTTGACCATAAACAATTTGTGGATGCCGCATTGAAGATTGCCGCCGGACAGGGGCCGGCGGCCGTGACCATCGCAGCTGTCGCACAGGAGGTCCGCGCGCCGGTCGGTTCGGTTTACCACCGCTTTCTTTCGCGAGACATTTTGCTTGCCGAGGTGTGGTTAAGGGTGGCTTTTTCCTTCCAGGAGGAATTTCTTGAGTTGTTGAAAAAAGGTGATGGACTTGAAGCTGCCCTTTACACGCCTTGCTGGGTACGGTCTCATCCCGATGAGTCTCGTATTCTACTTCTCTACAGGAGGGAGGAACTGGCGGCAGGAAACTGGCCTGAAGAGTTTAAGGAAAGGGCGCTTCGCATGAAACGCGATCTTGATGGCGGTCTGCGTGATTATGTGGTTCGCATGTTCGGCAAATACGATCAGGATGCTGCAAGTCGCACCGCATTCACCCTCATCGACGTTCCTTATGCCGCTGTGATTCGCTATATCAGACGGGGGAAAAAACCTCCGGGAAAGATCGACGACTATATCCGGAAGATCTATGTAACCATGATGGAGAGGGAAGATGAAGATAGACAGCTTGCATGAGAGGCACTTCAAAACGGGAGCCGATGTCGTGGGAAATATAATGGATACTTTGTCCGGGCCTGAAGACCAGATATGGCCGGGAGAAACCTGGCCCCCCATGCGCTTTAACAAACGTCTCGCAACGGGGGCGAAGGGGGGACACGGGGTTGTAAGATATGAAGTTGAAGAGTATTCGCCCGGCCGGAGAGTCGTCTTCCGTTTTGATGGTACAGGCCTGACAGCGGGGTTCGATGGACGTCACTACTTCGAAGTCATTCCTCGGAACGGGCATGTCATCCTGAGGCACATGATCGACGCCGAGGGCGATTTCAAGACATGGCTGAAGTGGAAACTTGTGATCGAGCCGCTTCATGACGCCCTCCTGGAGGATGCGCTGGATCGCGCCGAGATGGCATTGAACGACAGTGTCGCGCGACCTGCCCGGTGGAACTTCCGGGTTAAAATCCTTCGCAAAATATTGGCAAAAAAGCGACGAGGCAATTAAGAAATAGATTGAAGGAGGAGAAAATGGCACGCATCGGTATTCTTACCTGTTCCAATTGCACGCAGGAAAGTAACCGTGGTTCAGTTGTATGTTTGGGAGATATGAGAAAGCGGGGGGCATTCTTCAATGCCTATCCAAAAGATGAACCGATAGATTTAATCGGCATGATTAACTATGCCGGATGCCCGACTATCGCGGCTCCGAAAAAAATCCTGAAAAAAGTTCGTTCTCTTGCCGACTTCAGAATCGATGCCCTTCATTTCTCTTTTTGTATGACGGCACTCTGTCCTTTTAAAAAACAGTACGAAAAAGTCATTAGCAAAGAATATCCTGACTTAAAAATTGTTGCGGGTACGCACAAGCCCATAGACAAAATGAGTTTCAGCAGGGCGTCAAAGAGCTTCTTTGCCAGACCATAAAAAGACCCCAGGATATGACGGCCCTGGTGAGAGGAACATTGGAGTTGCCTGATGGACCGCTAAAATTCTGATTCCTCAAGTCTCGTTATCAGCCCCTCTTCTCTGGAAAGTCAGGGATTGAGATTCCCATCAGTATATCGCCTCTTCCATATGTACAACAAGCCGGATGATATGCTATAAGGCTCGAATCGTTTCGCAGCCCAAACTCTTTCAAGGAGCAACCGCATATTTTTAGGAGGATATTGATATGGAAGGATGGAGCGAACAGGAAGTCAGCAACAAGGATCTGATGGCCCCCTGCGGTCTGTACTGCGGCGCCTGCGGCATTTATCTCGCGACGCGGGACGGCAATGAGAAATTCAAGGCCATCCTGGGGAATCTTTACGGGACAAAACCCGAGGATACGGAATGTTACGGGTGCATGCAGACTGATCCGCCGAAAAAGATGTACAGCTTCTGCAAAACCTGCACGATCCGGGACTGCATCAAGTCGAGGGGATTCTACTCCTGCCACCAGTGTCAGGAATGGCCGTGCGACCGGATCAATAATTTCATTCTGGCCACCGGCGTGCGGGTCATGAAAAGGGCGATTCCCGTCTGGCGGGCCAAGGTCGCCGAGCACGGCGACGAGGGGGGCAGCGTCGAATGGGCCCGGTCGGAATGTGAGCGCTATCACTGCCCGTCCTGCGGCAAAGCGCTTTTCAGGGGCGCGCAGCATTGCCGATTCTGCAAAAAGCCGCTGGCGGATGAACTCGACGGGTCGCTCTGAACCACCCCATAAAAAGGGCATCAACCGCAATCAAACACAGGAGGAATCAATATGGCAGCAACGCAGTGGGATGGTCCGCCCGAAATGCAGATCGATCCAAAGAAGCTTTATCGCGTCACGATGGAAACCAACCGGGGAAACATCGAGCTTGAGTTTTATCCTCAGCATGCCCCCAAAACCGTCAACAACTTTGTCTTTCTCGCGCGGGAGGGTTTCTACGACGGTGTGACGTTCCACCGCGTGATCGGCGATTTTATGATCCAGGGGGGCGATCCGACCGGCACGGGCCGGGGTGGCCCCGGATACCAGTTCGAGTGCGAGTTGAGGGGCAACCCATTGATCCACGAGGCAAAGGTCATCTCGATGGCAAACGCCGGACCGGACACGAACGGGAGTCAGTTTTTCATCACCCACTCGCCGCAGCCGCATCTCAACGGCAAGCACACGGTCTTCGGAAAGGTTGTAGCAGGCCAGGACGTCGTGGATGCCATCCGTCCGGGTGACCGCATGGAGCGCGTTTCGGTCAGCGAGGTGTGATGCCGCCCGCCTGCGCGGGATCAAACCCCACACTTGACACCGCCCTTCGCCTCGGCAAATATTAGGGAAAGGCTAAAGCGTGCCAGGTAAAGCAGGTGCCGCTGGCTGGTCACCGGTCCATGTTCCCGACGCCTGTAAACTGATCTCTGCTATTTAGAGGAGGTTTTGCTATGAAAAGAGCATCGCACACAAAGTTGGGATTATTTATAATCCTGATCATAGTCTTCTTTGCTGCGTGGACGAATGGAGCGGGGATTAAAGAAGAAGTAAAAGCGGATACAGTAGAACTTAAACCCGTTATGAAGGAGTTCAAAGCATTAATAGACAGCGACCCAACAGTACGAATGTACTTCACACAAATGATTGATCAGGTTCCTGGATACTTTAAACATAACCCTAATATCTATATAAACAGCATTGATCAAATGCTGTATTTGGTCAATAATGCAATAGATAAAGCACCAGTATATGACGAAACCGATTTGGTGGGTTTCCCGATTAACGCCATATTTAACTGGACTATGGGCGTACCTGCCGGATTCTCAGCCTTTCGCAATGAAAAAGTAAATTCAATATTAAAAAAGATTTTGGATGAATATGGCTCCTTTCTCGATAGCCCGGCATCACTGTCTGTATTAAACGATAGCCCTACAGGCTGGAAGTCCAAATCTGCAATGGAAAAGCTGAACATGGACCAATATCAATACGATCCTAACGATGCCCATTGGGGGTTCAAATCCTGGAATGATTTCTTTACAAGAAAACTCAAGCCTGGTGTGCGTCCAATTGCAGAACCCAACAACAATAAAGTGATAGTCAGTGCCTGTGATTCAAATGTCTACAGTATTCAACACAACGTAAAAAAAGTTGACTGGTTCTGGGTAAAATCTCAGCCCTATTCCCTGAACGATATGTTAAACAACGACGAGTCCGTAATAGATCAGTTTGTCGGCGGCGATGTATACCAGGCCTTCCTGTCTGCAACCAAGTATCACCGTTGGCATAGTCCTGTCACAGGCACAATCAAGAAAGCATATATAAAAGAAGGTACTTATTATTCCGGTACGGAATCCCAGGGAATGGATCCCGGCAGTCCGAATTATTCGCAGGGATATATAGCCCATGTAGCGACACGGGCAATAATATACATTGAGGCTGATGATCCTCAAATCGGATTAATAATTGTAATGCCCATTGGGATGGCGGAGGTATCCTCCTGTGTGATCCTTGACAAAATCAAACCCGGGTACAGAATCAGAAAAGGCGAGGAATTAGGCTATTTCCAGTACGGAGGATCTACGTATTGCCTCATTTTCAGACCGGGCGTTATCAAGAGATTCGCAGTCCAGGAAGGCAATGATGTCAAGATGGGCCAGACCATTGCTATCGCAAATTAATTTGTACTTCTTTTTTACAGCTGCTTGTTGAAAAACACATCCAAAAGGGATTTTACGGCCACATTGAGAGGGGTCTGACTACTTCTCTGATTGAGATATTCGGAACGCCTGAATATAATCGCACAGGACACAAGATGAACCCGGTAAAGAATCTCTTCGCCGATATGCCAGGGAGTCTCAAGGACGAACTTGTTGAAACGATTCTCCAAACATCCGGTTTCCGTATTGAAAGGATTGTTTCCCGTGGCCATTGCTCACCGGACGGCTTCTGGTATGATCAGGATGAAAATGAATGGGTTGTTCTCCTGAAGGGAAGTGCCGTTATTCGTTTTGAAGATCAATCTGAAAACATCAGCATGAATCCCGGCAATTACATCAATATTGAAAAGCATCGGCGGCATCGGGTAGAATGGACAGATCCTGAGCAGGAGACCATCTGGCTTGCCATTCATTATCAGGTGAATTGAAATAACGGATTATCATTCGAGGAGAAACCCATGAACACCCCCAACACAGAAAAGCGCAGAATAAAGCTTATCCATCCAGGGGAAATGCTGCGGGAAAGGAGTCGCTGATGAAGAAACAAATCGACAACAATGCCTTCTTGTATCCCATGCCGGTGGTTCTGGCCGGCAGCACCGTGAACGAAAAACCGAACTTTATGACTGTGGGCTGGGTCAGTCGAGTGAATTATCAGCCGCCGATGATTGCCATTGCCCTCGGCCCGCACCTGACGAATCAGGGAATCCTGGAAAAGCAGGCCTTCAGCATCAACATCCCCGACATTTCGCTAATGGAGAAAACGGATTACTGCGGGCTGTTTTCCGGCAGGAAGGTGGACAAATCATCCATATTCGATGTGTTCTATGGCTCTTTGCCGGGGGCTCCGCTGATCGGCGAGTGTCCGGTCTCGATGGCATGCCGGCTTCATGAGACCGTAAAATTGCCAGTAAACATGCTTTTTATCGGAGAGATCGTGGAAGCCTACTGCGATGAAGCCTGCATGACCGACGGCAAGCCGGATATCAAGAAAATTCATCCCTTTACGCTGACCATGCCGGACAATCATTACTGGAGCGTCGGCGATGCAATCGGCAAGGCGTGGAGCGTCGGAACGAAGTTGAAAAAATAGATTTTAACCAGGAGGAGATTTTATGTTCAAGCACTTATTTACCCCGCTGAAAATCGGGAATATGGAACTTCGCAACCGCATCGTGATGCTGCCGATGACCACCGGTTATTGCGAGGCCGACGAAACCGTAGGAGACCGGTTCATTGATTTCTTCGCCGAACGCGCAAAAGGAGGTGCCGGTCTGATCGTCATCCCCTTTTCGCCCATCGCCGCCGGATCGCCGGTGGAGCCCGGCATGTTCGACGACCGCTTTCTGCCGGGCGTAAGGCGGCTGACGGCGGCTATCGGGGCCCACGGGGCAAAATCCGCCTGCCAGCTCATCACCTCCTACCACATTATCTTCCGGGACAATCTGACCGAAGTCGTGGGTCCCTCTGCGATTTTGAACCAGATCCTGCGCGTTGTGCCCCGGGCCATCACAATCGATGAAATTCGGTTCATCGTCGCGGAATACGGAAAAGCAGCCCGTCGCGTGCGGGAGGGCGGCTTCGATGCCATGGAGATCCTCGTGGGCGGCGGCTACCTGCTGAACCGTTTCCTCTCCCCCGTGGGCAATCAGCGGGATGATGAATACGGCGGCAGCCTCGAAAACAGAATGCGGATTCTGCTGGAGATCATCGCAAGCATGAAGAAGGCCGTCGGCGATGACTTCCCCATCGGGGTCCGCCTGAATGTCGACGAGCAGATGCCGGGTGGGCACACCGTCGAGGATTCGAAGATCGTGGCCCAGGCCCTTGAAAAAGCCGGGGTGCGGCTCATCAACTGTTACACGGGCTGGCACGAGTCGCCCATCCCCACGGTCGCCCCCTCCCTGCCCAAAGGCGCGTTTGCCCATCTTGCCGCAGCGATTCGCAGTGCCGTGAGCATCCCGGTCATAGCGGCCAACCGCATCAACGACCCGTTCATCGCCGAGAAAATCCTGGCCGCAGGTCAGGCCGACCTCGTTGGCATGGGACGGGCCCTGCTTGCCGACCCCGAGTTGCCCGACAAGGCGAAAGCGGGCCGTGTCGATGAAATCGTTCCCTGTATCGCCTGTTCGCGGTGCCTCGGCGAGATTCTGTCCATCTACAAGACATGGGGTGAGGGCGTCGGCGCCTTCTGCACCGTGAACCCGCTGGCGGGCCGGGAAGGCTCGTATCGGCTCAAGCCCGCCGCGACGCCGAAGAAGGTCTTCATTATCGGCGGCGGCCCTGCAGGCCTGGAGACGGCAAGGGCGGCCGCAGTGCGGGGTCACAAGGTCACGCTCTTCGAGAAAGAGGCGGAAACGGGCGGCTGGCTGCGTGTGGGCTGTTTGCCGCCTCACAAGGAGGAAATCCGCACATTGGCTGGAAGCCTTGCCGTCCGGGCGAAGAAGGCAGGGGCGGAGATCCGCCTCCATTGCGAGGCTGATCCGCAAACCGTTGCGGCAGGAAAACCCGATGTGCTGGTCCTCGCTACGGGTGCTTCTCCGATTGTCCCGGCCATTACGGGCGTCGAGGCGCCCCATGTGGTTGCAGCCGAGGATGTGCTGACGGGGAAAAAGACGGTCAGCGGGACTGTCGTTGTCATCGGCGGCGGCCTGGTTGGCTGTGAAACGGCGGAATTCATTGTAGAAAAAGGCGAAGGCATCTCCACGGTCGTGGTGGTTGAAATGCTGGAGCGTATGGCGGCGACCATCTCAATGACCTACCGGCCCTTCTTCATGGCACGGTTGAAGCAGATGGGCATCCGCATGGAAACGCACACCATCGTTGAGGAAATCACCGAAAAAGGCGTGAAAGTGAGCCGGAAGGGCGAGCCCGCGTTCATCGAAGGCGACTTTGTTGTCCTGGCCGTCGGTCTCAAATCCGACCCGGCGCTGCCGGAAAAATTCCGGTCGGCGGCGCCCGAAGTGTTCTCTATCGGCGATTGCGTTGAGCCCCGCATGATCAAAGAGGCCATAGAGGAAGGTTTTGCCGTCGGAATGAAGATCTGAACCGGGGATTGTTGGCGCCGATGCTGGACATCTTGAAACATTGCGTCCTTTGTCCCAGGCGATGCGGGGCGGATCGAACGGCTGGAGACGCGGGGTTCTGCGGGCTTCCCGGTCGTCTGGCCGTGGATTGCGCCCTGCCGCATCTCGGCGAGGAGCCGCCCCTGTCGGGCAGCCATGGATCGGGGACGATCTTTTTTTCGTCCTGCAATTTGCGGTGTGTTTTCTGCCAGAACCATCAGATCAGCCACAGCACAGCGGGGAAGACCATAACCCCCGCCGGGCTCGCCCGCATGATGCTCGAACTCCAGGACGAAGGATGCCACAACATCAACGCGGTCACACCGACGCCCCAGGTTCCTCTCATTATCGAGGGTCTGCGTCTGGCTCGCAAGCAGGGCCTTACCATTCCCTTCGTTTATAATTGCGGCGGTTATGAAGACGCGGATATCATCCGGCGCCTGGCCGGAGACGTGGACATTTATCTGCCCGATTTCAAATACGGTTCCGATGAAACGGCCCATCTTTTGTCGGGTGTCGGCGATTATGTCGCATTCGCCGTCGCCGCCCTGAAGGAGATGGCCCGCCAGGTCGGAGACGGCCTCCATCTGGATAAAGAGATCGCCACGGGTGGCCTCCTGATCCGTCATCTTGTCCTGCCGGGCCTCTTTGAAAACAGCATTGCAGCGCTCGATCTGATCCATTCCCATATTTCCGCAAAGGTTGCTCTGAGTATCATGTCCCAGTACACGCCCATCCCGGCCGTGAAACATCACCCCCTCCTGGGGCGGCGGGTTGCACGACAGGAATATCAAGCCGTCGTCGATCACGCCCTGGCGCTGGGTTTTGAAAACCTCTACCTCCAGGAAGTCAACGACCACCATCTCTCACCCGATTTCGGGCAGGAAAAACCGTTCTGTTGGGAGTGAAACTTTTCCGCTTAGAAAAACACAGGCAGATTCTTTTCAAAAGGAGGGCGGACGACGCCGGCCTCGGTGACGATGGCCGTGATATAGTGGTGCGGCGTGATATCGAAGGCCGGATTGTAGACCGGCATGCCGAAAGGGGCGCTGCGAGCGCCCTGAAAAGAAACGACTTCATCGCTGCTGCGTTCTTCGATGGGGATCTCGTCGCCGGTTTTTACGGACAGGTCGATGGTTGACCGCGGCGCGACGATATAGAAGGGGATGTTGTTCTCCTTTGCCAGTACCGCCAGGGTATAGGTGCCGATCTTGTTGGCCGTGTCGCCGTTTGCGGCAATGCGGTCCGCTCCCGTGATGACCAGATCGATTTTCCCGCGCTGCATGAGAAACCCGGCCATGTTGTCGGTAATGAGTGTGGCGGGAATGTTTTCCTTCATGAGTTCCCAGGCCGTCAGCCGCGCCCCCTGCAGGACCGGCCGCGTCTCATCCACGAAGACGTGGATTTTTTTCCCTTCCTCGCAGGCCGCACGCATGACGCCGAGGGCCGTGCCATAACCGGCAGTGGCCAAGGCACCGGCATTGCAATGGGTCAATATCCGATCGCCGTCCTTGATCAGGGAACGGCCGTTGGCGCCCATCTTCCGGTTGATGGCGATGTCTTCTTCGCAGATCCAGATGGCCTCGGCGACGAGGGCCTGTGTGATCTTCTCAGGGGAAAAAACAATAGCCTCACTATTCTTAGAAGAAGTTATGGCTGCCTCCGATGCCAGCGCCTTTTCGAAGCACCCTTGCATGCGTTCGATGGCCCAGAAGAGGTTGCGGGCCGTCGGGCGGGTCCGGGCGAATGCGTCGCAGATCGCCATGAAATCCCTTTGGAAAGCCTCGGGAGTTGCCGCCTGAATCTGCCGCGCCCCCAAGGCGATGCCCAAGGCGGCGGCCACGCCGATGGCCGGGGCGCCCCGGACCGTCAGATCATTGATGGCCGCGATGACATCCTCGTAGCGCGTGCAGACAAGCGTGCGTTCCTCAAGCGGCAGGGCCTTCTGGTCGATCATGACGACCGCGTTGTCCTGCCAGAACAGGGTTCTGATCTGATTCATCTGCATAGGCATTCCGCATTCCAGGGACATCCATCGTGCCGATTATGCAGGCTTGACGGTTTGGCCCCGAGCCCCGAAGGGGTTATTTTTTAAAAATGAAGTAAACCGCAAGCACCAGGAAGACCGAACCGATCAGGTGGTTCATGCGGAAGGTCTCGTTTTTGAATACCAGCAGCGAGAAGAACATGAAGACAAGCAGCGTGATGACCTCCTGGATGACTTTGAGTTCAACGAGCGCGAAAGGTCCGCCATATCCCCTGTAGCCGATGCGGTTTGCGGGAACCTGAAAGCAGTACTCGAACAGGGCGATGCTCCAGCTGATGAGGATGATAGCCAGCAGCCCGAGATTGTCGAACCACCTGAGATCCTTGAATTTGAGGTGGCCATACCAGGCCAGGGTCATGAAGGCGTTCGACAGGACCAGAAGAAAAATGGTTTGATACGCTTTAGTCATCTGCTTCAGTCCGCCAGCATTTTCTTCAGCAGGTCGTTAATCAACTGCGGATTGGCCTTTCCCTGGGTGGCCTTCATGACCTGGCCGACGAAGAATCCGAAGACTTTGTCCCTGCCGCTGCGGTACTGTTCCAGTTGTTTGGGATTGGCCGCGATGGCTTCTGTAATGGCCTGAACCAGCGCGCCTTCATCGGTGATCTGAACAAGTCCGTTTTCGGCAATGATGTTTGCGGCCGGCTTGCCGGTTTTGTACATCTTTTCAAAAACCTCTTTGGCGATCTTGCCGCTGATCGTACCTTCATCGATGAGCCGGATCAGATCCGCCAGCGCCTGCGGCGTGATCGGGCAGGTCGTAATATCTTGTTTTTCCTCATTCATGAACCGAAGGATGTCCCCCATGATCCAGTTGCCGGCAATCTTGGGCTTGTCCGTCAGGCGGACGACTTCTTCGTAATAATCGGCCATGGCCCGGCTCTGCGTCAGGACTCCCGCATCGTATGCAGGGATCTGATAATCCCGAAGGAAGCGCTCGCGTTTTGCGAGGGGCAGTTCGGGCTGGTCTTTGCGGATCGCTTCGACCCATTCCTCACCGATGGCCACCCAGACCAGGTCCGGATCGGGGAAGTACCGGTAATCATGGGCTTCTTCCTTGCCGCGCATGGAGTGGGTCACGCCGGCCGTGTCGTCCCAGAGCCGCGTTTCCTGGACCACGACACCGCCGCCTTCGAGGACATACTGCTGGCGCTTGATCTCATATTCGAGGGCGCGCTGGACGTTGCGGAAAGAATTCATGTTTTTGAGTTCCGCGCGCGTGCCGAAAACCTCCTGCCCTTTCGGCCTCAGCGAGACGTTGGCGTCGCAACGGAAACTGCCTTCCTCCATGTTGCCGTCGCAGATATCCAGATAAACCAGGATTTCATGGAGTCGCCGCAGATAGGCAGGCGCCTCCTCGGCGCTGCGGATATCCGGCTCGCTGACGATCTCGATAAGCGGGACGCCGGTGCGGTTCAGGTCGATATAGCTGGAGGGATTATGTTCGTCGTGCAGCAGTTTGCCGGCGTCCTCCTCCATATGGATGCGCGTGATGCCGATTCGTTTCATGCCGTTTTCCAGCTCGATGTCCACATAACCGTGCTCGGCCAGGGGATTGGCGTACTGGGAAATCTGATAGCCCTTGGGCAGGTCGGGGTAGAAATAGTTCTTGCGGGCGAAATTGCATGCCTCATTGATGCGGCAGTGGGTAGCCAGCCCCATTCTGATCGTGTATTCGACGACTTTCCTGTTCAGGACGGGCAATACCCCCGGCATGCCGAGGCAAATCTGGCAGGTATGGCTGTTGGGCGACGCCCCGAATTTCGTGGAGCAGCCGCAGAATATCTTTGAATCTGTAAGCATCTGGGCGTGAACTTCCAGCCCGATGACCGGTTCGAATGATAAACATGAAGCTTCGCTTTCCATCAGAGCGTCGGTCTCCTTTTCTCTAAATTCGCGTTCTTCTCATAGGCCGCGGCGATCTGAAACAACTTTGCCTCTTCGAAGTGCCCGGCCAGGAGCTGTAAGCCGATGGGCAGGCCGCCCTGCGTGAAACCGCAGGGAATGGAGACCCCGGGGATGCCGGCAAGATTCGTGGAGATAGTCAGGATATCGGAGAGATACATTTGCAGCGGGTCGTCTGTTTTCTCGCCGATCCGAAACGCCGGTGTGGGGGTCGTCGGGGTCAGGATGACGTCACATTGCCTGAACGCCTCGTCGAAATCCCGCTTGATCAAGGCCCGCACCTGGGACGCCTTTTTGTAGTAGGCGTCGTAGTAACCAGATGAAAGAACATAGGTTCCCAGCATGATTCGCCTTTTGACCTCTGCGCCGAATCCGGCGGAACGGGATTTCTTGTACATGTCCAGCAGATCGCGGCCATCCGGAGAGCGAAAGCCGTATTTGACGCCGTCATAGCGGGCCAGGTTGGAGCTTGCCTCCGCCGGGGCGACGATGTAATAAACGGCCAGGCAGTACTCCGTATGGGGCAGCGATATCTCGATGCATTTTGCCCCCAGCCCCTCGATGACCCCGATGGTTTTCCGGATGGTGGTCATGACCTCCGGATCGATCCCTTCGATGAAGTATTCCTTCGGAATGCCCACTGTCCAGCCTTCGATGCCGCGTGTCAGATATTGCCGGTAATCGGGAACCTCGGCGGGAACAGAGGTCGATTCGCGGGGGTCGTAACCGGCGATGACGTTCATCAGAATGGCGCAGTCTTCCACGTCCTTGGAGAAGGGTCCGATCTGATCCAAAGAGGAGGCGAAGGCCACCAAGCCATACCGGGAAACGCGTCCATAGGTGGGCTTCATGCCCACGACGCCGCAGAGGGCCGCCGGCTGCCGGATGGAGCCGCCCGTGTCGGAGCCGATGGCGGCGATACACTCGTCGGCCGCCACCGCCGCCGCCGATCCCCCGCTCGAACCGCCGGGAATGCGTTCCAGGTCCCAGGGGTTGCGTGTAATGCCGAACGAGGAGGTCTCCGTGGACGAACCCATGGCGAACTCGTCCATATTGGTCTTGCCCGTGAACACGGCGCCGGCGTCGCGGAGTTTTTCCACCACCGTGGCGTCGTAGGCAGGCACAAAGTTATGAAGGATTCGGGAGGCGCAGGTCGTGGTTACCCCGCGGGTGCACAGGAGATCTTTGAGGGCGATCGGAATGCCGGTGAGTGTTTTGATGTCGCCTTTCCTGATGGCCGCGTCGGCCCGTGCCGCTTCTTCCAGCGCGGTTTCCCGGGTCAGCAGAATATAGGCGTGGACTGCCTTTTCTACGGCGTCGATTCTCCGAAAGACCGACTGAACGATCTCGGTGGCGGTAGTTTCCTGCGACCTGATTTTTTCCTGCAACGCGTGAATAGTCAGTTGATTCAGTTCCATCATTCAATCACTTTGGGGACACGGAAGAAGTCTCCGCGGGTGTCGGGGGCGTTGGCCAGCGTGAAGTCCCGGCCGAGCGACGGCGTTACGTTATCCTCCCGGAAGGCGTTCGTCTGGGCGACGGCATGTGTCATGGGCGCGACGCCGGTCGTATCGACCCGATTCAGCATGTCCATATACATGAGGATATTGTTGAGCTGAGTGGTAAATTTTTCGGCCTCGGCTTCCGTAAACTCCAGCCGCGCCAGATGGGCTACGTGTGTGACTTCATCTTTTGAAATTTTCAATGTTCTAAACTCCTTTAACCAGCTTACTTGAACACCCGCCAGAGGGGCTCGATCTGATTGATCACGCGGTTGATCAACGGTTCTACCGGGTTGAATCGCTCCTCGGCCTCATTTTCGATCCGGAACAGCTCCTCCTGAGACACTTGTGTCTCATCGCGCAGTTCTTTCAGGACGGCCTTGACGGAGGCTGTCTGGCCGTCGATATGATACCCCCCCTCCAGGGTCAGCACCAGACGCCCCTGACAGCAGGCGTCGGCGATATTCATCAGGATGCGCGTCAGGTAGGCAAAGCCCCGGGACGTCACCTTCATGCTGCCGAGGGGATCCCGGTGGTAGATATCGAAGCCGGCAGAGACCAGGACCAGTTCCGGTTTGAAGGCCAGCGCCAGCGGTTCCAGCAGTCGTCGATAAACCTTGACATAGTTCGCATTGTCGGCGCCGGGCCTCAGCGGCACGTTGATGGTATAGCCGATGCCGTCCCCCCGGCCGATCTCTTCAACGGCGCCGGTTCCGGGATAAGCCGGATACTGATGCGATGAAAAATACAACACCCTCTTATCCTTATAGAAAGTATAAGCGGTGCCGTCGCCGTGATGAAGATCCCAGTCCACAATCAGAATGCGTTTCAGGTGGTGGCGATTCAGCGCATGCATGGCGCCCAGGGCGATGTTGTTGAACAGACAGAATCCGGCGGAGCCGTCTCTTCTGGCGTGATGCCCCGGCGGCCGCACCAGCGCGAAGGCGTTATCCAGCCGGCCGGTCATGACCTCGTCAATGGCGTTGAACAGCCCTCCGACAGCCAGCAAGGCTGTCTCAAAGGATTCAGGGGTGGTCTCGGTGTCCGCGTCCAGGTAGGAATGAGCCTTTCCGGCGGTGCCGGCAACAAGCCTGATATGGTCCGGATCATGAACCAGAGCGATTTCCTCGCGATCCGCGTAGCGCGGGGTGATTTCGACAAAATGCCCCTCCATATCGGGCGCTTCCAGCATGGCATAGATAGCTTCCAGCCTGGCAGGTGTCTCTGGTTGAATATACGCCGAGCCATGGTCCAGATAGCGCCGGTCCTTGACGATGCCCGTTCTTCTCAAATCGTGCCTTTCACATCATTGACGACTTCGTAAAAAGTCCGGATGCTACGTCGCTCTTCATCCTTCGTCGTTGCGGTGTACGCCAAGTACGCCTCACTCCTTATGATTTGCGCGCCTTGCCTGCGAACTTTTTACAAAGCCGTCCAAGAGTCAACTGTTTTCCGGCTGTTTTTTCGAGTGCGTCATTCCGGGGACAGACTTAAAATCCGTCCTTTGAAAAATCGGGAAATTTCTACCATAACCCCCTGTAAAAATCCAAAAATATTTCATGATGGTTCGTCCTCTCCGGCACGGCATCGCCAAAAACGATTGACAAATGTCCGGGGCTGTATGTATATTCCGGCGAAATGAAAGCGTTGGTGGAATCATGTTTGGCATCGGTTTGCCCGAACTTATAGTGATTGCCGTGATTGCGCTGCTTGTGGTCGGCCCTAAAAAGCTACCCGATCTGGCGAAATCGCTGGGAAAGGGATTGCAGGAATTCAAAAAGGCATCGGAGGATGTTACCGAAAGCATCAAGGAAACCCTCAAACCCGATGATCTGAAAGAGGAGATGGATAATTTCAAGAATTCCCTGCTCTACGGCAAGAAGGACGAAGATGAGGCTAAGGCTAAGCCTGATGCAGCTTCACCCCCCAAGGATGACTCTTCCAAGACTTCACCATAATCGGTCGATTCAAGAACGAAATACATCATAGGAAAAGGAAATCAGTATCGCATATGGGTGAGCCCGCGGAAGAAAAACTGCCCCTGACCGCGCATCTGGAAGAATTGAAAAAGCGGCTGGTCCGCAGCCTGATCGCCATTGGTATCGGCTTCGCTGCCTGTTATTATTTCAAGGAAGGTTTGTTCAAGATCATCACAAGGCCCCTGATGGCCGTCATGCCGAAAGACAGTTATATGATCTTCACGAGCCTGCCGGAGGCTTTTTTCACCTACATGAAAGTCGCCTTTTTCTCCTCGGTGTTTCTGACCGCCCCGTTTTGGCTCTACCAGATATGGAAATTCATTTCCCCCGGGCTTTATCCCCGGGAAAAGAAATATGTTATCCCCTTTGTCCTGACCTCCACGCTGCTTTTTTTTGGCGGGATCCTGTTCGCCTATTTTCTGGCCCTGCCCCCGGCATTCGGCTTTTTTGTGGAATTCTCCTCCGATACGCTGCGGCCCATGTTCACCATGCGGGAATATCTTTCTTTTACCCTCAAGTTTTTACTGGCCTTCGGCGTCTCTTTTCAATTGCCGGTGTTCATTTTTTTCATGACCAAGATTGGGATCGTCAACAGCCGGATACTGTCAAAGCACCGGCGCTATGCGATTCTGATCATCTTTATTGCGGCGGCTGTTCTGACGCCGTCGCCCGACGCCTTTACGCAGATCATCATGGCGATTCCATTGATGGTTCTCTACGAACTGAGCGTTTTTATCGCAAAATTTGTGGAAAAAAAGAAAAAAGAAGCAGATGCAGGTGAAGCAGAGGCATGAAGGATCATCAACAAGGCTTCAGAAACATTTTGATGAGAAAAGCCCTGAAAGAAACGGGCCTGGGAAGCGTCCTGATCGTCCTGATCCTGTGCTTTATCTTTCTGGCGGTGGCCGCCAGCAGTTTTCTTTATTACGTTCTGCTGAAGGAACTGCCGAGTGTGGCAGCCCTCAAGGATTATCGCCCCAGCATTGCAACCCGGGTGTATGACGACAGCAACGAACTGATCGATGAATTTTTCCTGGAAGACCGTAAAATCATCCGCTACGAGGATATCCCCAGAATGGTCGTCCAGGCCTTTGTGGCGGCCGAGGATGCACGGTTTTTCGAGCACAGGGGCTTCGATATGCAGAGCATTTCCCGGGCCTTTTTCAAGAACCTGGCCGCCGGGCGAATCGTTCAGGGGGGTAGCACGATCACGCAACAGGTGGCCAAATCCATGTTTCTGACGCCGGAGCGCACCTATATCCGGAAAATCCGCGAAGCCGTCCTGGCCTACAAGATCGACCGGTACCTGACCAAGGAAGAAATACTGACGCTTTACCTGAACCATATCTACCTGGGGCACGGGACCTATGGCCTTGAGGCGGCCTCTCAGGGTTATTTCGGCAAGAGCGCGCGACACCTGACGCTGCCCGAGGCTTCTCTGCTGGCCGGGCTGCCGAAGGCGCCCAGCACCTATTCTCCCTTCCTGTCCATGGAAAAAGCCCGCCAGCGGCAGGCCTATGTGCTGGATCGCATGCTGGAAGACGGCTATATCAACCGGCAGCAACGGGACAAAGTCGTGGCAACGCCCATTCATTTGCGTTCCGTGCGGCCGAAAGAAAAGGTCGCCGCCTATTTCATTGAAAATGTCCGCCGCTATATCCAGGAAAAATACGGTAGCGACGTTCTGTATAAAGAGGGCCTGGAGATTTACACCACGCTGGATTTATCCATGCAAAAGCATGCCCGCGACGCCGTGGAAAGGGGCCTGCAGGAGCTGGACGCCCGGCAGGGATACACATCCGTCCGGTCACAGTCCGCCTTGCTGTGCATGGACGTAAGGACCGGCGCCATTCGGGCGATGGTGGGCGGTCGGGACTTCAGCAAGAGCGAATTCAACCGGGCCACCCAGTCCAGACGCCAGCCCGGCTCGGCTTTCAAACCGCTCATCTATACGGCCGCTTTCGATAAGGGCATGACGCCCGCGATGCAGTTTGTTGACGAGCCCATAACCTTTCAGGATACCGCGGGGAATGTCTGGGCACCGAACAATTATGACGAAAAATTTCTGGGACCCACAACCCTCCGGTACGCCCTCGCCTATTCCCGAAATATCATTACGATCAAACTCTTACAGGAAATCGGGATTGATTACGCCATCGCCTATGCCTCCAATATGGGGATCACGTCTCCCATGGGAAGGAACATGTCGCTGGCCTTGGGCACCTCGGAGGTAACAGTCCAGGAGATGGTCAGGGCCTTCGGCGTGCTGGCCAATGAGGGAAAAAAAACGACCCCTTTCTTCATCAAGAAGATCGTGGACCGCACCGGCCACACCTTTGAGGAAAGCCAGGTGAAGGTGGAACAGGTCATCGATCCGCGGATCGCCTTCATGACCACTTATGTCATGCAGGATGTCGTGGAAGTGGGTACGGGCAGACGGGTAAAGAGCATTGGCAGGCCCGTGGCGGGCAAGACCGGCACCACCAACGATGTGCGGGACGCCTGGTTCATCGGTTATACGCCGTCCCTGGTGACGGGGGTCTGGGTGGGCTTTGACCAGGAGCAGTCGCTGGGTAAGCAGGAGGTGGGCGGCCGGGCGGCGGCGCCGATCTGGCTGTATTTTATGGAAAAGGCGCTGCAGGGTAAGCCGGTGGAAGTTTTTCCTGTTCCTCCTGGCATTGTCTTCAGTCGGATCGATCCCGCAACGGGTCTCCCCGTGAAGAAATCTACCAGGAATTCGATTTATGAATGTTTTCTGGAGGGGACGATTCCCGAAAACGGTTGGTCGGTGGATGCCGGCGAGGTTCAGGACGACATGAAGAAGGAGACGCCATAACGCGAGCGACTAAAAAATATCCTTGACAAAAGCTTTTTTCCATCGTAAGCGGTATGCTCATTTTTTACGAGAGTCAGCCATGTGTCATAAAAATAAAGTCAACAGCAGCATCCGGATCGGGCAGAGCGTAGCTGTAGTTATCGTACGCAGGGGGTTTGCTGCTCGGTTTCGATGATGGCCAGACATAGAAACTGAAAGCCGCGGACCCCAGCACAGTCCGCGGCTTTTTCGTATAGAAAGCCGCATTTCCGGGAAATGGCGGCTTTTTTATTTTCCGGTCGGGCAAAAATGACACGACAAGACAGAACAGGAGGATAAGGCAGTGAAGCTTAAAGGAACGCAGATACTATTACAGATTCTCAAGGAAGAAAAGGTAGACACCATTTTTGGCTATCCCGGTGGTTCCGTCATCGACATTTATGATGAACTGTACCGAAGCGATATCAAACACATCCTGGTTCGCCACGAACAGGGGGCGGTACATGCCGCAGACGGCTATGCCCGCGCGTCCGGCAAGGTGGGAGTAGCGCTCGTGACCTCCGGCCCGGGAGCGACGAATACCGTCACAGGCATCGCCACCGCCCATTCCGACTCGATTCCGATTGTCGTTTTCACGGGGCAGGTGCCGACAACGCTGATTGGTAACGACGCCTTCCAGGAGAGTGATATCACCGGAATCACGCGGCCCTGCACCAAACATAATTTCCTGGTCCGGAACATTGAGGAACTGGCCCCGACAATCAAGGAAGCCTTCCAGATTGCCCGGACGGGACGTCCCGGCCCGGTACTCGTGGATTTGCCGAAAAACGTCATGGCCTCCACGACGGAATATGATCCGTCCACCATCATTATCAAGTCAGGTGAGCCCCTGCATAAAGCCTCGACAAAAAAATATCTCCAGGCGATGGAACTCCTCCGGGAAGCCAGAAACCCGGTGGTCCTGATCGGAGGTGGTGTCCTGCTGGGAAAGGCCACAGAAGAATTGCGAACTTTCATTGAAAAAACACGCATTCCCGTCACCTCGACCCTCATGGGGCTCAGCGGCTTTCCCGGGACACACCCCCTATGGCTCGGAATGCTGGGTATGCACGGCACCTATTACGCTAACATGGCCATCAGCCACTGCGATCTCCTCATCACGATGGGCGCCCGTTTCTCCGACCGCGTGACCGGCAAAATCGAGACCTTTGCAGATAAGGCCAAGATCATTCACATCGATGTGGACCCGTCGTCCATCAACAAAAACGTAGTGGTTGACCTGCCGATCGTCAGTGACGTCAAAGCCGCTCTGCAGCAGATCAACCACATGCTGGCGGAACAGCGGTTTAATTTCAACGAAGGCGAGCGACAGGCATGGCTTGATCAGATCGATGCCTGGAAAAAGGAGGTGCCCCTCACCTACTGCCAGGATGGCCAGATCATCAAACCCCAGTTTGTCGTCGAAAAACTATTCGAGCTGACACGGGGAAAAGCCATTATCACAACGGAGGTCGGACAGAATCAGATGTGGGCGGCCCAGTTCTACCGGTATGACAATCCCCATACCTTTATCTCCTCGGGCGGCCTGGGGACCATGGGATACGGCTTTCCGGCCGCCATCGGCGTGCAGTGCGCCTTTCCGGACGCGCTGGTAGTGGATATCGCCGGGGACGGCAGCATCCAGATGAACATCCAGGAAATGGCCACGGCCGTTCAGTATAACCTGCCGGTCAAGATCGTCCTGCTGAACAACAACTACCTCGGGATGGTGCGCCAGTGGCAGGAGCTGTTCTACGAGAAGCGCTATTCGCATACGGAGATGATGGTTACACCGGATTTCGTGAAAGTGGCGGAGGCTTACGGTTTTGTGGGGCTGCGGGCGACCCGGCCCGAAGAGGTGGAACCGATGCTCAAAAAAGGTCTGTTCACGCCCAGGCCGGTACTGATGGAATTTCAGGTGGCCCGCGAAGAGTGCGTGTATCCCATGGTCCGCCCGGGCGGCTCCATCTGCGATATGACCCTGGGGACGAGGGAAATGATCAATTAATATATTAATTTATCAAGAAAGGTACAACAGTCATGGAAAAAACGGATAAAAAGGAATACATTCTTTCCCTGCTGGTGAACAACAGGCCGGATGTGCTGGCCCGGATTGCCGGTACGCTCGGCGGGAAAGGTTATAACATCGACAGCCTGTGCGTGGATGTTACCATGAATCCGGATATTTCGAAAATCATCCTGACGACTAAAACCACCAAAATTATGATCGGGAGGGTTGTCAACGCCCTGAACAAACTCGTGGATGTCGTCAAGGTCGAGAACCTTTCGGAAGTCGAAGCGATCAAGCGGGAAATGGTCCTGATCCGGATGAATCTCATGAAGGAAACGAAGCCGGAACTCATGAGGATTATCGACAGGCTGAACTGCAAGATCCTGACCTTCAACACCGATCACTGTGTCCTGCAGTTCACGGGCGGCCGGGAGGATGTCGACAAGGTGCTGGCTGCGCTCAAACCGCTGGGCATCGATGACATTGCCCGAACCGGCGCAGCGGCACTGGAACGGAAAAATTAATTGGCGGGTGAAAATCACATCATCCCAGCCTTAAAATGGTCATTAGGCGGCGTTTAAGGTGGCCGCAGGCTTAAGCTTGCGTGGGTGCGGAGCCGATTTGCGTGCAACATACAGGCAGGCAATGCAGCGTCCGGACTTTCTATCAATTCGATAACATTGATGGTTATAAATTTAAGGAGGGAAAACCATGTCACAGATCAATATTGGCGGCATCATGGAAGAGGTCATCACATCCGAGGAGTTTACGCTTGAGAAAGCCCGCGAAATTCTGAAGGATGAAATCGTGGCCGTTATCGGCTACGGCGTTCAGGGCCGGGGCCAGGCCCTGAATATGAAAGACAACGGCATCCATGTCATCGTGGGAGAAGGGGACTACAACTGGCGGAAGGCCATTGACGAGGGATTCCTTCCCGGCGAAACGCTGTTTGAGCCCATGGAGGCGGCCCGGCGGGGAACGATCATCCAGTATCTCCAGTCCGATGCGGGTCAGAAGGCCATGTGGGCGGAGTTGAAACCCACGCTGTCGAAGGGCAAGGCCCTCTATTTCTCCCATGGGTTTTCCATCGTCTATAAGGAACAGACCGGTGTGATTCCTCCGCCGGACATTGACGTGATCCTGGTCGCCCCCAAGGGCGCGGGCCGTACGGTGCGCGACAATTATCTGGCCGGCAGCGGCATCAATTCGAGCTACGCCGTCTTTCAGGATTATACGGGCAGGGCGCTCGAGCGGACGCTGGCTGTGGGCCTCGCCATCGGGTCGGGGTATCTGTTTCCCACCACCTTTGAAAATGAAGTGTACAGCGATCTGACGGGAGAACGCGGCGTGCTGATGGGATGCCTGGCCGGCATCCTGGAAGCCCAGTACAATGAACTGCGCAAGCGCGGCCACAGTCCCAGCGAGGCCTTCAACGAGACCGTGGAAGAACTGACCCAGAGCCTGATGCCGCTGGTCGCCCAGAACGGCATGGACTGGATGTACGCCAATTGCAGCACCACGGCCCAGCGCGGCGCCCTGGACTGGAAGAACCGGTTCCGCGATGCAGTGGCCCCGATCTTTACGGAGCTCTATGACCGGGTCGCATCCGGCAAGGAAACGGAGATCGTCCTGCGGGTCAACAGCGCGCCGGATTACCGCGAAAAACTCCAAGCCGAACTCGATACCATCAAAAACAGCGAAATGTGGCTGGCCGGCGCCGCCGTGCGCGCCCTGCGGCCGGAACGCCGAAAGAAATAGAGAGGGGAGGAGCAGATGAGAAGCGACCTGATGAAGAAAGGTTTCGAGCGGGCGCCCCAGCGGTCCCTGTTCAAGGCAATGGGCTATACCGATGGGGAAATCGCCCGGCCAATAATCGGCGTGGTGAATTCCTTCAATGAGATTATCCCTGGTCATATCCACCTCAATGTCATCACCCAGGATGTCAAGGCCGGGATCCGCATGGCCGGTGGGACGCCGGTCGAGTTTCCCGTTATTGGCATCTGTGATGGCATCGCCATGGGCCATACCGGCATGAAATATTCCCTCGCCAGCCGTGAGTTGATCGCCGACTCCATCGAATCGATGGTCATGGCGCATCCGTTCGATGCGCTCGTAATGGTTACCAATTGCGACAAGATTATTCCCGGAATGCTCATGGCGGCCATGCGGCTCAACATTCCGACGATCTTCGTGAGCGGCGGCCCCATGCTGGCAGGCAAGCTGCAAGGCAAGGCGGTCGATCTGATCAGCGTCTTTGAAGGGGTCGGCAGGGTCAAGGTGGGCAAAATGCCACAGAAGGAACTCAAGGCCCTTGAGGATTGCGCCTGTCCGGGGTGCGGTTCCTGCGCGGGCATGTTCACGGCCAATTCCATGAACTGCGTCACCGAGGCCATCGGCCTCGGTCTGCCGGGTAACGGCACGATCCTTGCCGTTCACGCCGCCCGCAGGCGTCTGGCCAAGGAGGCGGGTGAGAAAATCATGCTACTCCTGAAAAAAGCGATCAAACCCAGGGATATCGCCACGCTGGATGCCTTCAAAAACGCGATGGCCGTGGATATGGCCCTGGGCTGCTCGACCAATACGGTCCTGCACATTCCTGCCATTGCCCATGAGGCTGGGATCGACCTTGATCTGGACATCTTCAATGAGATCAGCAAAAAAACCCCCAACCTCTGCAAGCTTTCCCCGGCTGGCGCCCATCATCTTGAGGACCTCGATGCGGCGGGTGGCGTCCAGGCGGTCATGAAGCGAATCAGCGCCCTGGGCGTCATTCAGGAGAAGGCGCTGACGGTCACGGGAAAGACGGTGGGGGAAAATATCAAGGCGGCAAGGGTTCTGGATGACGAGGTTATCCGGCCGCTCAAGAATCCCTACACCAAAGAAGGCGGCATCGCCATCCTGCGCGGAAATCTGGCGCCGGACGGGGCTGTGGTCAAACAGTCGGCCGTCGCCGAAAACATGCTTGTCAACGAAGGAAAAGCCCGCGTCTTCGATTCCGAAGATGACGCCATTGCCGCGATCATGGGCGGCAAGATCAGGCCGGGCGATGTGGTCGTGATCCGCTATGAGGGTCCGAAGGGCGGTCCGGGTATGCGCGAGATGCTGGCCCCGACATCTGCCATTGCCGGGATGGGTCTGGACACCACGGTTTCCCTGCTGACGGACGGCCGGTTCAGCGGCGGCACGCGGGGTGCGGCCATCGGGCACATTTCGCCGGAAGCGGCAGAGGGCGGCCCGATCGGTCTCATCAGGGAAGGCGATACGATTGCCATTGACATTCCCGGAAAGAAGATCACCCTTAAAATCAGCCCGGACGAAATGAAAAAGCGGAAGAAGGCATTCAAACCCCGTCCGCAGGAGATTAAGAGCGGTTACCTTGCCCGTTACGCCCGGCTGGTCACCTCGGCCAGCACGGGAGCGGTCTTTAAGGACTGACGTCGAAAAGCGCCTCCAACATGGCGAGTTCCAAAACATAAGCGCTGAGCGCCGGGTGAAAGGGCGCATCCTGACACCCGGCGCTCACTGCGGCCGCCTGCACCTCACTCCCCACGCTCTTTTGCATTTCTAAATACCTGATAATGCTATTAAAGTTAACGATTATGCATTTTGCGCTTGCATTTTATATTTTCCTGTGACATAAGGGCTCCGCTCTTTATAATCACGCTTACGGAATCTCTTTTTTCGCACGCAAAGCACAAAGCCTGATTCTAAATTCACTGCACGTTGGTTGAGGTAGCCCCCCCGGTACGCTGGAGGGATTGTCGTTTTGTTTCATCGCGTGGCTTCAGATTGGTTCGTTTCTACAACCGCCTTGTTGATGGCCTTTCTCATGTTCGCCAGATTTGCCGGTTGATCTCCGCTGAATGCCCTGAAGCATTATCCACGTGGCTGCACCTTTGTTTCATTGACATACTGTTGTGTTTTGGCAGGAGGTACGCATGATCGAGATGCAGAAAATCAAGTCGATCGTCAAGCGGGCGCTTGCACCAGTGACGATCATGTTCATCCCCCACCACAATACCGAGAAATCCATCCATCTGAGTATTCCCGCAATCGGCGTATTTTTTTCCGTTATCTTTTGTTGTTTATGCGCTGCATATCTGTCTCTGGCAACGATTGACATCATCAAATACCGGAGCATGGATCAGCAGATCAGGGATTACTCAAAAAAAGTTTCCGACTTCAATGCCACCCTGACGTCTTTGAAAAAGGCTGAAAGGGACCTCTACCGCCTGCTGTCTCTGGGTTCACGGGAAAAGATTCTTGAAAATGTCGAATCCTCAGGCATGGGGCAGGCAGACAGGGGGACCGTCGACATCCGGCAGATACAGCAGCAGATTGCCCTGTCGATGCAGACGATCGGCGCCATCCAGGATTATCTGCATTCCGAGAAAGACATCTACATGGCCACGCCCCAGGGACTGCCCGTGCCGGGGAGAATAACTTCCGCCTACGGCAGGCGCGTCAACCCTGTCAGCGGTCGTGAGGAATTCCATCGCGCCATCGACCTCTCAGCCCCTGAAGGGACTCCCATCCTGGCGACGGCGGACGGTATTGTGAGTTTTTCCGGCTGGAACGGCGGCGGGGGTAATGTGATCGTCATCGAACACGGCCACGGTTATTCGACTTATTATGCCCATAATCAGAGGAATGCCATCCAGGTTGAACAGCTGGTCAAAAGAGGCGATCTCATCGGTTATGCCGGCGCCACCGGACATGCGACGGGCAGCCACGTGCATTATGAGATCTGGAAGGATGGTCGGGCTGTAAATCCCAAAAAATACATTCAGGGGAGGTCTTGATGTTTAACAGAAAAGCGGACAGACTGAAACTGGTACTCGGAGAAGGCTCAAAAATCACCGGCGATATTGAGGCGCTCGGAACGATTATCGTTGAAGGGACGGTTATCGGTCACGTCATCGGGGAGAAGGCAATCCTCGGCGAAAAGGCGTACATTAAAGGAGATGTTGCTGCCAACAATATCATTATGGGCGGAAAAATCGACGGTAGTCTGAAAGGGAAGGAACGGGTCGAGGTCAAGGCCACAGCGCAGGTATTCGGCGATATACACACGAGCCGGTTGTCCATCATGGAGGGGGCAATCTTCCATGGAAAATCTTGCATGATGCAGCCAGAGCGGGTCGAGCAGGAAGAGAAAAAGCCGACAGGACAACCTGACGACGGCAAGGTCGTGGAGCTCTTTGTCAAGGATAAGACAGGTTAGCCCGATTCAGGCTCCGCTGAAGGCCCGGCGGTATTTTTCATCCAGTAATTCGCCGATGCTGAGCATGATCAACCGGGTTGCACCTTCAAACTGGTCCTTGTATTTGAGTTGCGATTTCTTCGAGAGCAACTTGAATTTGTCGGGTATCCTGAATTCTTTAAATCTCTCCGGGTCATATTCCCCGAAGCTTGCTGCGGGGAGGTTCATTGTCAACCATGCTCGATGCTTACTCCCTTCCTTCGATAATCCGGGCTACCCGCGCGAGTTCCTCGCAGGTATCCACCTCCACGGAATCATAAGGCGTTTCCACCACCTTGATTTTGTAACCATGTTCGATGGCGCGCAACTGCTCCAGGGCCTCCAGTCGCTCCAGCGTTCCTTCGCGCAGGCGCGTAAACTTCTGCAGAAAATCTTTGCGGTAGGCATAGATACCGTGATGTTTATAATAGTCCGCCGTCTGTCCCGGATCTCTCACGTAAGGAATCGTGGCGCGGGAGAAATAGACGGCGAAATGGTCCCTGTCGAAGACCACCTTGACGGCGTTCGGATGCGTGATTTCCTCATCTCTTCTGATTTTATAGATCAGCGTGGACATGGGGACGGCCGGATCATCGAGCAGCGGCCGGACCACCTCATCGATCTGGGACGGTTCGAACAGTGGCTGATCTCCCTGAATATTGACCACAATATCATCTGCCGCAAGATTGAGGCCGGCGACGGCCTCGGCAATCCGGTCCGTTCCCGATTTATGATCGAGGGAGGTCATGATGGCCTGGCCGCCGAAATTGAGAACCGCCTGGAAGATTTCATCATGATCGGTTGCCACAGCGGCGTAGGACAGGGTCTTTGCCTTGAGGACGCGTTCGTAAACGTGTTGGATCATGGGCTTGCCGCACAGATCCGCCAGCGGCTTCCCGGGAAACCGTGAGGATTCGTACCGCGATGGGATGATACAGACGACTTTCACAGGTGAGGATCTCCCTTCTGCAAGTGCTGCACGACATAGTCCCGGACGGCGTCTTCCAGCGTGCGGCAGGCGATGGGACAGCCGGCAGCTTTGAGCTTTTCCATTTTTGCTTCGGTGAAATACTGATACTGCCTCTCCAGGCCCGGAGGCATGTCGATATACTCGATGTCCGTCTCAAGCTTCATGGCGGTAAAAACGGCATGGATCAGGTCGTTCCAGCTTCGCGCCTGACCGGTTCCGAGATTGAAGATTCCGTTCACGTCGGCGTGATCGAGGAACCACCAGAGCACCTCCACGCAGTCCTTGATATAGATGAAATCCCGCATCTGCCCGCCGTCCGCATACTCCGGCCGGCAAGACTTGAAGAGCCGGACCCGGCCGGTTTGAGTGATCTGGCCGAAGGCCTTGTGGACCACGCTGCGCATATCCCCCTTGTGATACTCGTTGGGGCCGAAGACGTTAAAGAATTTGACGCCCGCGATCCGCTTTTCCAGCCCTTGCTTCAGGACCCGGAGGTCGAAGACCTGTTTGGAGTAGCCGTACATGTTGATGGGGCGAAGCGCCGGGGTCAGGGCGTCGTCGTCGGAAAACCCGCGGGAACCGTCGCCGTAGGTGGCCGCCGAACTGGCGTAGATCAGGCGGATTTGATTTTTGAGAGCCCATTCGGCGACACGGCAGGAATAGAGATAGTTATTCGTCCAGAGATAATCGGCGTCCCGCTCTGTCGTGGAAGAGCAGGCGCCCATGTGGATGACAGCCCGGACCTTGAATGGGACCTCGCCTGCGTGGATCATGCGCAGGAAGTCGTCTTTATGAATATAGTCGGCAAAACGCAGGTTGACCAGATTCTTCCACTTGTCCGACGCGCCGAGGCGGTCCACGATGACGATATCGTCAATCCCTTCCTGATTCAGCTTCCAGACAAAGGCGCTGCCGATGAACCCGGCCCCTCCGGTGACGACAATCATGACATGATCTCCTATAGCGTTTCCGCAGCCTTTTCAATCGCCGCCCTGATGCCGGCCATTCTTTCCTCCGTCATCTTGACCGAAATCCCAAAAACCAGCGTCCGTCCCAGGATATTTTCGGCCTGGGGAATCAGATGGCGGCCGTAGTTGATTTTGCCCAGGTACAGCGGATTGGTAAAGGGAAAACGCTGCGAGTTCGCTGTGGACCAGGCCTGAAAGTGCTCCCAGTTGGGGACGTAGTGCCAGAGATTGTTCTTGAAACAGACCGTATCGACGCCGTTTTCACCGAGGGCTTTCTGAAAGGTTGCCGCCGTGTCCTGATCGGGAAGATTGAAGGCCAGAAAGGTGGCTGTATCGCCTTCGGAATCGGGTAGTTCCCGGAACTGAATGCCGTCGACGGCGGCGAGCCAGTCCTTGATTGTCTGCTTGTTTTTCTTCTGCTCGGCGATGAGCCAGTCGAGTTTGCGGAGCTGGGCAAGCCCCAGGGCGCCCTGGAGTTCGTTCATGCGGTAATTGAAGCCAAGGATCGTCCGGCCTTCGAGGGCGCGGCTGACCTTGGGATTGTGATCGTGGCCGTGATCGTGATACCACTCGGCTCGGTCAGACAGGCGTTTGCTGTCCGACACCACCATGCCGCCTTCGCCGGTGGTCAGCGTTTTGTAATAGTCAAAACTGAATATCCCCATATCGCCGAAGGTTCCCAGCTTTTTACCCCTGAAGCTGCCGCCGCAGCCCTGGGCGTTATCTTCAAGGACCAGCAGATGGTAAAACCTCGCCAGATCCATGATCTTGTCGATATGCGCCCCGGACCCGCACATGTGCACGGGGATGATCGCCTTTGTCGCCGGTGTGATCCGCTTCTCGATGGAGGCGGGGTCGAGATTCAACGTCTCATCGATATCGGCCATCACGGGAATGGCCCCCATCTCCAGTACCGCCTCATACGTTGCCAGAAAGGTAAAAGCCGGAACGATAACCTCGTCGCCGGGACAGATGTCCATGGCCGTCAGGGCCACTTTCAGGGCGCACGAACCGGAGGTCACGCCCAGGGCATACTTTGCTCCGCAGTATGCGGCAAATTCCGCTTCGAACTGGCGGACTTTGAAGATGCCCTTTCGTTCCTTGTCAAAACCGTAACGCATAAGGACGCCTGTTTCCATGACATCCATGATTTCCTTGATTTCTTCCTTGCCAATCAGTTCCGCACCGGCCATTCTGTTTCCTCCAATTTTTTATGATTTCAGACGACGAAGTAAAAAGCGCCAGAGGCGAAGCGCGCGAAGTATGGAGACACGACTCTGTCATGTCCCCATGAGGCGTACTATGTCGTACGCCGCAATGACGAAGGATGATGCGCAACAAAGCCTATCGACTTATTACAATGTCGTTAATACGCATCCTCGTAGATTTCTATGGCGTCCTCAATCGTCAGTTTCCGTGGATTGTTCTGAAGAGGTCTCGCCACGGTCATGGCTGTTTTTGCCAGCTCCGGAAAGACTTCCTGAGGAATATCGAGATTTGCAAGCGTCTTGTGGATGCCGCAGTCTTCGATCAGGGTATTGACCGCCTCGACTGCCTGCCAACCGGCTTCCCGCAGGGGCAGGTCATCCACGATTTCTCCCATGACTTCGGCGATGACGGCAAATTTCTCAAGGTTTCCGGGAAGGTTGAAGGCCATCACATGGGGCAAAAGGAGCGTATTGGCCAGGCCGTGGGGGACGCCGTATTTCCCGCCCAAGGGGTAGGACAGGGAGTGCACGGCCGTAACGCCGGCGTTTGCCAGACCCAGACCCGCATAGAGGCTTCCGAGCATCATCTCTGCCCGCGCTTCGAGATTGCCGCCGTTGTGGACGCAGGTTCGCAGATGGTCGGAAATCAACCGGATGGCCTCCAGGGAGACCATCTCGCTCATGGGCGACGCCTGTATGGATGTATAGGACTCGATGGCGTGACAGAGGGCGTCGAGCCCCGTCGTCGCCGTGGGTTCCGGCGGCAAGGTCAGCGTCAGCTCCGGGTCAATCAGGGCGATATCGGGATAGAGGAAGGGGCTGTTCATGCCTTCCTTTTTCTTGAGATTCCGGCGGACAAATACGGCAGTGAAGGTGACTTCGCTGCCGGTGCCGGCCGTGGTCGGAACCATAATGGTCGGCAGCCCCGGGCCGGGAACTCTGTTCAATCCCAAATAATCGGCCGCTTTCCCTTTGTTTCCAGCCACGGCAGCGATGGCCTTGGCCAGATCCATAGCGCTTCCGCCGCCGATGCCCACGACCAGATCGCACTTTCCCCTCAGGGCGGCCTTGGCTCCCTCGTCGGCCAGTTCCAATTGCGGTTCCGGCTCTGCCTGCTCAAAAAAGCTCAGCTTAAGCCCGCTGCCGTCCAGAATATCTGCAACCGTTTTACTGAAACCCGCTGCCGCCAGATTTTTATCAAGCACGATCAGCGGACGTCGGCCCTGCAGCGCCTGGACGTGTTCCGCCAGCTTTTTGAATGATCCCGTTCCAAAAACAATCTTTCCGGCTCCGGTAAAGGAAAAAGGTTTTATCATGTTGCGTCCCCCTATCGATTTTCGTCGTTTATACCCGATTTCCGTTGGGAATGTCAAAAACTTAAACAACAATGAACCCATCGGATCCCGTTTTTACCCCGTCATTCCGGCACGACGATTTTCTCAGCCGGGATGACAATCACCTTCATCAATATCTAATGGATCATTCCTCGAATCAAGCAGGTTTCGAACACGAAGTCGATCAGGAGACCTAAGAAGTGTAAAGTTATGGGACCATATCTTACTTTATTTTTCTTTCACCCTCGCCCTCTTTATACGGCTTATATCGCTCCATCCTCACCGAGTGATCGCCGGTCTCGGATTCCATACCAGGGGTATTTTTATCCTTTAACCTCTGGGGTGCAAACTTCAGTTGATTACCATCCGTATTAAGGTTGCTTTTTGCAACGGCACTTTCTTGACCATTTTGAAGCGCGCCTTCACGTTGCATGATTACCGAGGCGCCATATCCGGTCCCTGAAAACATCATGATCAAGAATGATGTGATTACACTCATGTAAAAAAATGATTTTATCCGCTTCATGGGAACCTCCCCTATTTATTAATCGACGTTGAGTGTTGTCAGTGTCAATGAGTCAATCCGGATATCATAATAGATGGAATCCGGACCGACGTTCCATACGATCTTTAAATCATAAGAACCCGGCGCGAAATCAGTTAAGTGAAGCAATTCCGACGGCCTGATCACTGAAGACGTCTGATCTGCGCCCCATGTGGAAGCGTCGGCAGGAACCACATAGACACCGACGATGTTGGCGCCAAAAGTATTGTTGCGGATCTCCAGCGATCCCGTGAAACTGTAATCGTACACGTACAGAGCGAGATAATCATCAGCGGATACAGGGATGTCATACAGATAGCCGAAATAGTCGCTATATGCACCGGCGGCCCTGATCTTCGCATCATAAAAACCCGGGGATATGTCAACAATAGAGGTATATTGTCCTGGAAATAACGGGCCCGCTAAAATATTCGGTCCCCATGACCTTTGATCTACAGGCGCCAGATAGAAACCGTCAATCGTCGCAATGCTGTTATTGTTCAGTTCAATGGCTCCAGTCGAAGGATCGTCATTTGTGCCGCAGCTACAGAGGGAAAGCATCACAGCAGCCATAAAAACAAAGACAAACCATATCCATGTTTTTCGCTTCATTACCCCCATCCTTTCAACTTGTTTTTGGATAAGACACCGCCTTCAATGGGTCAAAGTATAGAGGCGCCTATTTTGCTTGTCAAGGGACATTTTGCATCGAAAAGCAGGGGCTGGTAAACACCTCCTGCACGCTCAAGACTCTTGAAGCGTTATGTTTGAATCATGTGCCGGTGATAAAGATTTTTCTGCAAGGCAAAAATGATCGAGATATTCGTTGACAACTTCCCCAAAATGGAGAAATAGGGAGCCCATGGATTTTATCACCGCCGTCATTCTAGGAATTGTTCAGGGGTTTTCCGAGTTTCTGCCCATTTCCTCCACGGGTCACATGATTCTAGCCTCTCACCTGATGGGGCTCAAGCACACGGAATTTCTCAAAAGTTTTGAGATCGCCATCCAGGCGGGGACCATTTTATCCGTCGTGGTCCTTTACGGGCGAACCCTTCTGGTGGATATGGAAGTCATCAAGCGGCTGATCGTGGCCTTTCTGCCCACGGGGGTTCTGGGGCTGACGCTTTACAGAATAATCAAAGGCTATCTGCTGGGTTCGGAGGCGGTCGTCCTTGGGTCCCTGTTGATCGGAGGGGTGATTCTTGTTGTTTTTGAGTGGCAGTACCAGGAAAAAGAAAATGCGGCAAGTGAGATTCGCGATATCTCTTACAAAAACGCCTTGATTATCGGCCTGTTCCAGTCCATTGCCATGATTCCGGGGGTGTCGCGTTCGGCCTCCACCATTGTGGGCGGGCTGATGCTGGGCCTGAAGCGCAAAACCATTGTGGAATTCACCTTTCTGCTGGCCGTGCCCACCATGCTGGCCGCCACCGGCTATGATCTGATCCGGAGCGGATCGCGGTTTTCCCATGGCGAATATCAATATCTCCTGGCGGGCTTCGTCACCGCCTTTGCGGTGGCGCTGTTGAGCATCAAATTCCTGATGCGCTTTATCAAGACGCATACCTTCATTCCCTTCGGCGTCTATCGCATTGTTCTGGTGATCTGCTGGATCCTGTTGCTGAAGCTTTGACGGCTTCGTAAAAAAGTCCGGATGCTCAAGTTGCACCGCATCCTTCGTCGTTGCGGCGTAAGCCAGAGTACGCCACACAGATGGGGACACGACTGCGTCATGTCCCCATGTGCCTTGCCTGCGCTTTTATACGAAGCCGTCAATATTTTATTAGATTTTAAATATTGATTGACTTCAGGCCTCAATTCGTATAGGGAAAAACCAGCGGAACGAGTTTATAACTTATTGATTTTTTAAAATATAAGCGTGGATACCCGGACTCTTGTGAGACCTATGCCGAATGGTGGTTTGAGAATAGCCAAACAGAAGTCTCCTTCTGCGGGATTCCGACTGATATCCCTGCTTCCCTTCCTTTTTTTCATGCTCATGGAGCTGATCCCCCTGCAGGCATGGGCGGACTGGTCGCCGCTGATCGATCGGCTGGTACGGGACGGCAATGACAAAAAGAGCGTCGCAGAACTCTTCGCCCGTCCGGAAGCCCGCTTTGATCCCGACCCCATGTCGCGGAAACTCGAAGAGCTTATCCGTCGGCTCTCCCATAAGCCATCCACAGAACAGGAAGCAAGGATCAGTGCCCTTTTCAACAAGCTCCTGAGACCGGAGCGAATCAACCAGGCTCTCGCCTATACCCATGAAAACAAAGCCACGCTGAACAGCATCCAGGCCCGGTATTGCGTGCCGGAAGAAATTGTCGTGGCCATCATGCTCGTGGAAACGGAACTGGGCCGGAATACGGGTTCGAGGAAGGCCTTCAACACCCTCGCCAGCATGGCCCTGGCTGGGGATCTGGAAATGATCCGGCCCTATCTGGCCGGTGATCTTTTGACGGCATCCAATGAGGACTACGCCCGGCGGCGGTGCCGGGAAAAATCGGACTGGGCCTATCAGGAGCTGATATCACTTATCCATTATGCCTGGAAAAACAAGATAGATCCGCTGGAGATTCCCGGCTCCATTTACGGCGCCATCGGTCTTTGCCAGTTCATGCCGTCGAATGTTTCACCATATGGCGTCGATGCGGATGGCGATGGCCGCATCGATCTGTTTGCCGCACAAGACGCCCTGCACAGCATAGGAAGATATCTGCACAGCCACGGATGGAAATGCAAGATGAGCCGGAAAGGCCAGTACCGGGTCGTCATGGCCTATAATCGCAGCCCGATTTACGCCAACACCGTCCTGGACATTGCCGAAAAGATCAGAACCAAGGCCCGCGATGAAAAACCCGGAGACGAGAAGACCGATCGCAGTTGAGGCATTTCAGTCGTATTGATAAAGAATCATCCGGCCGCCTGTCGAAAGCCGCAATTCAGCGCGTTACTTTGATCTTGACAAAGCCGCTTCTTTTATATACTGCAAGGCACAAGCTTTAAAAAAGCAACAGATACAGGTGGATTCAGGGAAGAGGGGTGAAAAGCCCCCGCTGCCCCGCAGCCGTGAAGGGAACGAAAACCCGAAATGCCACTGTCATGAGTCAATCATGATGGGAAGGCGGGTGAGTAGGCCGCCCGAAGCCGGAAGACCGGTCCATCGAAGACTCTCGCGGGCGGGAATCCATGTTCAGAATACCCTTCATATCATCGTCGGGGCGATCGGTCTCTGATGTCGCTTCAGTAGATCATCGTCCGCCTCAGCCAGTCGTTACGCTGACCCGGATTGTCCGGATCGTCCTGCTGCTTTTGGCCGCCCTTCTAATTGTCTTGATTGTTTCCCTGATGACAGGACCAGGAGACGTCTCCCCCCTTTCTCTCGCGAAAAGGCTATTTTCCTTCTTTCAGGGGGCCGAGGCCGGTCTCGACCCATCGGAAAAAACCATTCTGCTGTCCATTCGCCTTCCGCGCATTCTCTTTGCAGGGATCGTCGGCGCCGCCCTCTCCGCCGCCGGCGTCGTTTTTCAGGCCGTCCTCCGGAACCCGCTGGCCGATCCTTATATCCTCGGCATCTCCGGAGGCGCAGCCGTGGGCGCCATCATCGGAATTATCATCGGCGCCGGCGCCGTTCCCTTCGGCATTGCAGGACTGGCCTTCCTGGGGGCGCTGCTGACGATCCTTACGATTTTTGGGATAGCCGGAAGCCGGACGGACAGGCAGACGAACACCCTGCTTTTGACCGGAGTCATCATCAATGCCTTTTTTTCCGCCGTCATCATGTTTCTGATATCCATCAGCAGCAGCGACCGCCTGCATAGCGTTTTCTTCTGGCTCATGGGTGACCTGAGTCTTGCCGAAAAGAACGAAGTCCTGTTTACGGGTCTGTTTCTGCTGGCCGGATTCATCGTGATGATGATTTATGCCCGGTCCCTGAATCTGTTGTTGACAGGAGAAGAGACGGCCATGCAACTGGGCGTGGACGTTGAGAAAACGAAAAAGATACTGCTCGTCACGGCGTCCATGACCACGGCGGCAGCGGTTTCGGTCAGTGGTACCATCGGGTTTGTAGGTCTGATCATTCCGCATCTGCTGCGCCTGACGCTGGGTCCGGATCACCGCCTGCTGCTGCCGGCCGCTGTCCTTTTCGGAGCGTCTTTTCTGGCCGCGGCCGATACCATTGCCCGGTCCGTCATGGCCCCCGTCGAGATTCCGGTCGGCGTTGTCACGGCCCTCTGCGGCGCTCCGTATTTCATCTACCTGCTGTACAGGAGGACCGTTTAACCCATGCCGATCGTGCAAGGCGACAACATTAGCTTTTCCTATAACGGCGCCTGGGTGCTCAGGGATGTTTCATTCGCAGTCCAGACAGGAGATTTTGTCGGTCTGATCGGGCCGAACGGCACCGGCAAGACAACACTGCTGAACCTCATTGACGGCATCCTGAGGCCCCGGGAAGGCATGATCCGCATTCACGACGTGCCGGTTCACCAGATGAAACGCGACGCCCTGGCCAGAATCATTGCCGTGGTTCCCCAGGAAACCCCGATGATTTTCCCGTTTTTGGTTCAGGAGGTTGTCCTCATGGGGCGGGCGCCGCACCTCGGAAAATGGCGTTTCGAGGGAGAAAAGGACCTGGCCATCGTAAACCGGGCGATGGAAATGACCGATACGCTGGCGCTCGCAGGGCGCAGCATGAACCGGTTGAGCGGCGGCGAACGACAGCGGGTTCTGATCGCGCGCGCGCTGGCGCAGGAGCCCCAGCTCATGCTGCTGGACGAGCCGACTGCATCGCTGGACATCCGGCATCAGGTGGAATTTTTCAATCTCATCAAAATGTTGAACATGACGCAGGGCCTGACGGTGATTGCCGTCACGCATGACATCAACCTCGCCTCGCTGTACTGCGACCGGATCATTCTCTTGAAAGAGGGACGCATCCAGGTAGCCGGCCGGCCCGTCGAGGTCATTACGGAAGAACATATTCAAGCGGTTTATGAAACCCCGGTGATGGTGGATCGGCATCCCATCACGGATTTACCACGAGTGACGCCGAAAAGAGAGTATCCGTTGGAAACCGGAAGCCGGTGAAATGCCGGAGCTGCCCCGCAACTGTAAGCGGAACGAGATCTTCACATGTCACTGATTTCATTAAAGGGAAGTCGGGAAGGCGTGGAGAGCAGGAACAGCCGCAAGCCAGGAGACGTATCCGGCGGAAAAATAACCAAATTCCCGCGGGGGAAGAAGGAGAAACGTCAAATGAAAGCGGAGCTTAATGTTTATCAAAAGGATTCAAAAGTTATCAAGGTCTTCGTTCTGTTCATCCTGCTAATTCTGTTCGCGCCGGGTGCGGCCTTCGGTGAAACGAAGCCGCCGGAACCGGAAAAAGCGGTAACCTTGGAAGAGGTGGTTGTGACGGCGACCCGGGACAGGGAGGAAATCCGTCAGGTTCCCGCCAATGTGTCCGTCATCACGGCCCGGCAGATTGAACAGTCCGGCGCCACCACGGTTGTGGAAGTTCTGGACAAGCTGGAGAGCATTCAGTTTCGCGATTACAGCGGCAATTCCTCTCAGTCGATCATCGACATGCGCGGCTTCGGCGGCGATAATCCTTTCGGGAAGACCTTGGTCATGCTGGACGGCAGGCGGCTGAACCGGCCTGACATGTCTTCCATCAACTGGATGCAGATTCCCGTCAATACGATTGAAAGAATCGAGGTCGTCCGCGGCGCGAGCAGCGTCCTTTACGGCGATGCGGCCATCGGCGGCGTCGTCAACATCATCACGAAGAAAGGCGAGGGGCCACCGAAAGTCAACGCCTCTGTCATGGCGGGAAGCTATGGCCTTCACAATGAACGGGTCGGCGTCACGGGCGCCATGAATAAATGGAGCTATGCGCTGAGCGGAGAAAACAATTTCAGCTTCGGCTACCGGGAACGGTCAAAATTATCGTCCCAGGGTGGCGGTTTTGATGTGGGATATGGCGCGAGCGATTTTTTCAATGCGTCCTTGGGACTTTCTTTCAACAAGACAGACTATCAGATGCCGGGCGCCCTCACGAAAGCGCAAATGGAACAGGACCGGCGGCAGTATCAGCCGGCCACGCCGGCAAACTGGGCCAGCGCCGCCCCCGACGACGATGGTTCGGACAAATACACGAACGTCAATCTGGGCATCAAGTCGCTCTTTGGATCGTGGGGGCAGATGGATATTAACTTCCTGTACGGCAGGAAGGATCTCCAGACCAATATGCCATCCTGGGCATTTAACAAGTTCTCAGATACCGGCACGGAAACGTACGGCATTACTCCGAAGTATATTCTGGCAAAGGAATTCTTCGGATTCAAGAACAAGTTGATTGCCGGCGTGGATTATTATCGCGAACCTTATAAAAAGGAATTCTTCAGCAGTCGTGAGAGAACCACGAAAACAACCTGGGCGGATCTGGCCAGACAAAGTGTTGGATACTATATCCGCGATGAGTTCAGTATCCTGAAGAGTCTGATTCTGAGCGCCGGGTACCGGTCGGAACAGGCAACCATCGAAGGGTCCAATACAGACGTTGTGACGCCGGCCAACAACTTTACGGACCGGAATAAAACCCATCATGCCGAGGCCTATGAAGCGGGTCTGACATGGCTTATAGGCAAGAAATCAAAGATTTTCACGAAAATAGCTACGGTCTATCGTATTCCCTTCCTCGATGAGGTGGCCTCCTTCAACGGGTTCGGCGGTCCGTTGTTTCTAACAAGCCTTGAAAAAGAAAAAGGCGTCAGCGTGGAGGCAGGCACGGAATTCCATCCGCTGGATAATCTGAAGATCGGCTTGACCCTGTTCAGGATCGATATGGAGGATGAAATCCAGTATGTTTATGTAACACAGTGGACGGGGTATAATCAGAACGTCGGGAAGTCGCGCCACGACGGTGCGGAGATTTCCCTGTCCTATCTGTTGGAAAAGCGGGCCCGGATCTATGGGAATTTCACTTATCACATGGCCACCGTTGAGGAGGGTCCCCACAGCAAAAAGGAGATGCCCCTGGTGCCGAACCGGATGGCCAATGCCGGCGTGGAGATCTATCTGCCTTGGAATCTGACAATCCGTCCCGAAGTGCGCTACGTGAGCGAGGCCTTCCTGTCCCAGGACTTTGACAACAACACGGAGAAGCTGGAGGCCTACACCCTCTACAATTTTTATCTTTCTTACAAACGGCCTATCGGAAAAGTCAGCGTGACGGCATTTTTCGGCGTAGAAAACCTGACGGATGTGAAATATGCGTCCTTCGGCTCGGATAATGTCTCGTGGGGGGGCGTCAATACCTACTACCCCATGCCCGGGATAACCTTTAAGGGAGGCCTTTCCTTTGAATTTTAAGGAAAATCCGTCTCTGAAGAACCGGTTTCCGTTCCGCCTGGGAACGACGTCGTACGTCATTCCCGCGGACCTGGAGGTCAATGTCGCCTTCCTGGCGGACAGGGTGGATGATATTGAACTGGTGCTGTTTGAATCGCATGAAATCAGCAATCTTCCGGATGCGGCCACGCTACGGGCGCTCAAGGAGACGGCGGAGAGGCATGATCTGACCTACACCATCCATCTGCCTCTTGATGCCTGGATGGGACATGCAGATGCCGCCGTGCGGCGGCAATCGGTGGATAAGTGTCTGCGTGTCATCGAACATACGGCACCGCTGGCCCCTTTTGCCTATATTGTCCATTTTCACGGAGATCGACGCGGAGAAAGCCCATCGCCGGAGATGATGCGCTGGCAAGAGGGCCACAGGCGCGCCGTGGAGCGGCTGATTCAAGTCGTTCCTCCTGAATGCCTGTGCGTGGAGACGCTGGATTATCCTTATAAACTCATTGAAGATATTGTCATTGACTACCAACTGAGCGTCTGTCTGGATATCGGCCATCAGCTTCTTTACGGGGTTGCGCCGGAAGACTATATTGACCGTTACTTGCCGCGGACCAGGGTGCTCCATCTTCACGGTGTGGAAGAGGGGCATGACCACCGTAGCCTGGCCTACCTGCCCGACGGTTTATTGACCGCCCTCGTGAACCGCCTGGGCGAAGGGCCAGAAAAAACCCGCGTTTTGACGCTGGAGATCTTCGATGAAGCGGCGTTGAACGAGTCCATGAATGTCCTGAGGCGGGCAATGCAATGAAAACAAGAACACTCCCAAGGGCCGTTGCCTGGTCCCTGGGCCTCCATGGCCTGGCGGTGGCGCTGATTGTCATGACAAATGCCAATGGGATCAAGCCCCGGCAAACCATCGAAAACGTCCCATTTATCACAGCTTCCCTGATCTATGCCATGAACGGCCATGGCGATCAGAAAACCCCGGCCCCGGTTCATCATGCCCGGACGGCCCGCCCCGTGATCAAGCCGACGCGGCCCCGGCCGGAAGTCAAAAAGCTGAATGAAAAGGAGACGCCTGAAAAAACGATGATGGAGGATGTCCGGGTGGCGCGGGCGCAGGATGTGGGAACGGATGCCGCCGTTGCGCTGCACCTGCCGAGCTTGAAAAGCATGGAGACCAAAGAAGTCGCTGCCCTCGGAAAAGCATCCGGAGATCATCCCGATGTCGGGCGGCGAAGCGGATCGCCCAGGGCGGAATCAGGACAGATGATGCTTCCCCGCTATCTGAACACAGCGCGCCCCGCCTATCCTTTGATAGCGCGCATGAGAGGCTATGAAGGCATGGTTCTGCTTGCCGTGGAGGTGCAGACGGACGGCCGCCCCGGCGATGTCAGCATTAAAAAATCATCCGGCCATGCCCTGCTGGATCAATCGGCCCTCAACGCCGTCAGGGCATGGCGGTTTGAACCAGCCAGAAAGGCGAACGTCCCTCTGGCCATGACCGTGGATATTCCCATACGGTTCGCTCTGAATGAATCGGACTGAGTTGTTTAGAAAACCTAGTTATCATTGATGATTTTTGATTTCAAGAGGCAAGCCGCAGATCATCAGAATCACGCAGTCGGCGCCGGCTGCCATGATCTGATTGCACCGTCCGGCGAGGTCTCGATAAAGCCTGGATAGGGGATTGTCGGGAACAATGCCCATTCCCACCTCGTTGGCGATGAAAATCACGGTACCCGGAAGCTCTGCACAAACCGCGAGGACATCCGCACACAACCGGGCGATATCGTCCTCCGTCAGATCCTGCGCCTGTTCCTGGGCATGGTAGAGCAGATTATTGATCCATAGAGTCAGGCAGTCGATGAGCCGCACCGCACTTTCCCGCGTCCCTCGCAGGGCGCCGCCAAGATCGATGGTTTCTTCTATCGTCTGCCAGTCGGAAGCCTCGCGCTGTTCTCTATGTTTTTGGATCCGGAAGGCCATTTCCTCATCCACCACCGGGCAGGTGGCGATGTAAGCCCTTGTTCCGGCGGTGGATTCTGCAAGCACCTGTCCATAGGCGCTCTTGCCGCCCCGGCTGCCGCCGGTGATGAAGATGATCCTGGCCATGCGCGAGGCCTCCCTGAAGGTAGAGATTCAATTTTCTTGCTGTCGCGAGATGCTGATGATAATCACAGAGACTCGATGGTTGTCAAGAATATACGCCTGTTGCATAACCGGTGAAAATGGTTCGCAAGCGGCGAATGAAAGATTTGTCGTTGATGGGGACACGACTCCGTCATGTCCCCATGATTAATTTACTGATTTCAAACATATTTGAGCATTATCATATTTATTGCGAAAAAGATTTTGAGCCGCAGCAAAGCCATTTTTAAAGGTCTTATCATTTTAAATAAGGTTGACATCATGAATCATGTCCTGGTCGCGCTGTTCGTTTGGATCTTTCTGGCCGGGCCTGCCGTGGCCCAGACGCCGGCGAGGATCATTTCGCTGGCGCCCAATCTCACGGAAATCCTCTATGACCTGGAACTCGGCGAGCGGGTTATCGCCGTGAGCCGTTACTGCAACTACCCGCCGGAAGTGAAGGCGAAGCCCAAGATCGGCGGCATGTCCAACCCCTCCCTGGAAGCGATTATCGCGATGAGGCCGGAGATGGTTGTTTTGACCGACGACGGAAATCCCCGTGCAATAGAACGCAAACTCCGGCAGTTGGGTGTCCGCACCCATGTTTTCCGGGCGAAACGGTTGGCGGATCTTCCAAATGAGATCAGGATCCTGGGAACGGCCCTCGGCATCGCCGCTCATGCCGAACGCAGCGCCGGACGGATCGAAAGCGTTATCCGCCGACATGCTGAAAAAACGCAGTCCTCCGCCGGACATCCGCCGCAGAAAGTCCTGTTCGTCGTTCAACCGGACCCGCTGATCGTCGCCGGCCCCGGCACCGCCATGGATGATGTGCTGAAGCTGCTCGGACTGCAGAATATCGCCGCGGATGCGAAGACGCAATACCCGAGGTATTCCCTTGAGGAGGTGATCCGACAATCTCCCGACATCATTTTCATGGGAATGATGCAAGATGTCGTCATGGACCAGTCCCGCCGTTTGCTCAAAAAGTTGAACCGCCTGGAGGCGGTTCGTCAGGGGCGGGTCCACTACATCGGCGATCCCCTTTTCCGTCTGGGGCCGCGGATCACCGACGGTATCGTCGAGATTGCCGCAATTGTAGAAAAAACGAAGAAATAAATGATCCTGGAGATGACGGCGACGTCGATTCGTTATGCTCACAGGACTGTCGATTTCAAAATCTCTCCGCGCAGGCTGATAACCACGACGTTCATGGGGATTTCCTGACCCGACTGGTTCATGGCCTTACGGATGATCACGGGCAGTCCCTGGCAGCAGGGAACCTCCATAACGAGGACGGTGACGCTTCGGATCGCATTTCGTTGGAATATCTCTGTAAATTTTTCCACATAGGCCGCAACGTCGTCGAATTTCGGGCACCCGATGAGCACGGCCTTTCCGGTGAGAAAATCCTGATGAAATCCCGCACAGGCCACCGGGGCGCAATCGGCTGTGACGAGCAGATCGGCGTTTTTCAAGAAAGGCGCCGTCGGCGGCGCGAGCCTGATCTGCACGGGCCAGTGTGAAAGCGCCGAAGCCGGACGGTTTTGAGCGACCGGCGGTCCTGTTTTTTCGCAGGCGGTAGCCGAAGGAAAGAGCTGGATCAGCGTGGACGGACACCCGCACGGCATGGCCGGCGCTTCCGGCAGCGGGGCCGGTTTCAGGGTCTTCATATGCGCCGCCGCCTGTAAGTCAAAGGCTTCCGCGTCCGCCTCGATAATGGTCAGGGCGTCCTGGGGACATTCTCCGAGACAGGCGCCGAGGCCGTCGCAGTATTTCTCGGCCGCAAGCCGGGCCTTTCCGTCGATAATCCCGATGGCGCCCTCGGCGCAGGCGGGGACGCAGAGGCCGCAGCCGTTGCATTTTTCTTCGTCGATCCGGATGATCTTTCTTTTCATTTCTTCCCCCTTTTCTCATTTGTCTTTGGCCCTAATATACTGCACGTTCCGGAAATCTGCTTTGACTTAAGTCAACAACCGGTGTAATTATTTTTCATAAGGAGGGCAAAGCATGGGGATCGTGGATCAGATCGCGGCCATCCCGCTGTTTGAAGGCATGCCCGGTGAGCAGCTCAGAGCCCTGGCTGGAATCTGCCTTTTGCGCACTTACCGGAAAGGACAGGTGATTTTTGCCGAAGGGGATGAAGGCATCGGCTTTTATATTATTCAATCCGGCCGTGTCCGTATCTTCAAACTTTCACCGGAAGGCGGCAAGGAACAGATCTTACACATCTTTGGTTCGGGGGAATCCTTTGGCGAAGCGGCCGTCTTTGCCGGACAGGGATTTCCGGCTTTTGCCGAAGCCCAGGCGTCGAGCGTCCTGATTTTCTTTCCCCGCGTCGCATTTGTGGCGCTGATCCGGCGGGATCCTTCTCTGGCATTGAATATGCTGGCTGTGCTGTCCCGACCGCCTGCAGAAATTCGCGCGCCTGATCGAGGATCTTTCGCTTAAGGAGACGCCGGCGCGTCTTGCCGCCCATCTGCTCTATCTGGGCGGGAAGCGCCCCGACGCCGGTGAAATCAGCCTCGATTTGCCGAAAGGGCAGATGGCCGCCCTGCTCGGCACGATCCCGGAAACCCTCTCGCGCATCCTGGCACGCATGAGCCGGCAGGGCTTGATCCGGTTGCGCGGGAGTCAGATATCCATTCTGGACCGGACCGGTTTGCAGGCCATCGCATCGGGCGAGCGCAAACTGGCCTGAGGGGATGCCTGCCGCCTGTGCCCTGTTTTACCAGGAGACAGCGGGAGGGGATGGACGTTCTGCGTAACAGACCGGATTCATGGATGATATTCGGAAACAAGAGAAATTACACATTGACAAAACACAACGGCATGCATAGGGTTACGTCACAATAACGGGCGAAGCGCCGCCGGCGCCGCCAAAGAGGGAGGAAAAAATGTTTGAGGTAACGGAAAAAGCAAGTGAGATGATCAAGGAATATCTGAAAAACCGGAACGAGGCGCCTTCCATCCGCATACTCATGCAGGCCGGGTGAGGGGGACCCTCACTGGGAATGGCTCTGGATGAGTCACAGGGAAATGACGAGGTTTTTACGGACCGGGGGATCACCTTCCTGGTCGATAAGAAGCTGTTGGAAGAAGTCAATCCAATCAATATCGACTTTATTGAGTCCGGCAGAGGGTCCGGTTTCAAGCTGACATCCAGCCTGGCGGCTGGTGGCGGATGTGGATCTTCCTGCAGCAGTTGCTGAGATGAAAAGGGGTGAGGCGCGCCGCGCCGCGCCGCACCCCTTACTATCTTGAAAACTTTGCATAACCGGTGACAATTGGTTCGCAGGCGGCAAATCAAAAATATTCGACTTTCCGAAAATCAGAATAATTCATGGATTTCAAACACATTTGAGTATTATCCTATTTCAAGAAAAACAGATTTTGAGCCGCAGCGAACCCGTTCTTTAAAGGTCTCATCTATTTCATGACGAACGAAGAAAAAACTCAACGTTATCGGGCGCTGGTTGAAGAATGCCTGAAGGCGCAGCGGTTTGAGGAGGCAATCGCTTTTTATCGGCAGTTGATCGATCTCAATCCCGCCGATGATTCTTATCGGCTGGGGCTCGCCTGGGCTTATCATGACGGTGGAAAGGCGGACCAGGGTATCGCCTGCTTCGAGCAGGTCTTCGAAAAGGAACTGCAAAGACGGATATTTACAGGGTTTGCCTTCGATGAATTGGTCAGAATCTACAAAGAGAGCAAAAAGTACGAACGGTTGGTGGATGTCTGCGAACGGGCGGTGGCGGCACAGCCTGAAGATATCGCCCTTTTGGGCGCACTGGGAGAAGCATACCTCAAGGCGGGCAGGGCGGGTGATGCTGTGCGCATCTTCGAAAGAATAACGGCGATGGAGCCAGACGCGTCGGCCTTTTTCTGCAGTCTGGGCCAGGCGCGCATCATGAATCATGACTTTACAGGCGGCGAGGCCGCCTACTGTCGGGCGACGGCTATTGATCCCGCTGACGCCGGTTTATTTTTCAACCGGATGGCTCAATGTTTTATTCAGGCGGGTCAAATGGAAAAAGCAGAAAGGGCTTTCCGGGAGGGCCTGGCCGAACACAGCGACGACCCGATGCTCCTGCTTGGGCTGGGGGATGTCCTGATACAACAGGGAAAATTGCAGGAAGGATTGGCGGCTTACCAAAGGACCATCGATTTGAACAGCGATGCTGCCGGCGTGTATTCAAACCGGCTGGGCCATACCCTTTCCCGCGCTCATTACCATCGGGAAGCTGTCGCCGCATTCAAAAAGGCCATTGCGTACGATCCGAAAAATCCCTTCTATTACAACGCCCTTTCCGAATCCTACCAGTCGCTGGGCGATCCGGAAGCGGCGGCGAAAGTCCTCCGGCAGGCAGGAAAAAAAATAGAACAGTAGGGAAGGGGCTGCATCCCGGTTTGGTCAAATTTTCCCCGCCTTTTGCATCGATTCCCTAAATACCCGGTAAAAAGCTGTGTTTTCAGATATGCCCCGCTTGATAATGGCACGTGCATCGTCGATGTTTTTCGTGTTGATGACCAGGTTGACGCTCTTGTTGAAGGCCGCCATATTATCCATGCTGCGGAACCTTTCCGTGACCAGCGCCACGAACATATCCCGGCGCACAGTCATGGAAAGGCTTTCCAGGTATCGAAGGACCGTGTTTTCATCGGGGGCGGTCGCGTCGAAACATTCGTTCATGACGACCACTTCGTAGTTGTGAAACCGCATACTTTTCAGGGCGTCCTTGGCGGTGGCCGCTTCCGTAATCATATAGCCCAGCAATTTTATATCCGCACTGATCTTTTCCCGAATGGACGGATCGGACTCACAGATCAGAGCTGTCTTTCCCTCTTCGTCCACAAAATCAAAGGGTTTGTCGGCGGCGTCGTACAGGTACTCATCTTCCTGATCTGAATGGGCATTTTCCTCTTCCATGATTGTTTTCTCCTATCACTTTTCCCATGGCGGTTTTTGCTGTTTTCCATAGCTTCCATCTACCTGAAGCTTGCCGAGGGTTGTGGTGGCCTCTCCCTTGCTGCTCTTGATGGTGTCAATGCCGCGCCCTACGATTCCTTTGTTCGACGCATAGGCCCTGGCCGTGTCTTCACTGATCTTGCCGTCTTGGTACAGGTCTACGATATAGTCGTCAAAGGGAATCATCCCAAAGGCCTTTCCGGCCTGAATAATATCGGGGAAGGTTTTTCCGTCCATTTCGCCCTGCAGGATCGTGTCTTTGACGCGGAGGTTCGTTCCCATGATTTCAAAGGCGGCCACGCGTCCACCGCCCTCCTTGGGCAGCAGGCGCTGGCAGACGATCCACCGCACCGTATCGGCCAGGCGGATACGGATCTGGTTTTCTTCTTCCGTGTTGAACATGCCGAGAATGCGGTTAATGGTTTGGCCGGCGTCAACGGTATGCAGGGTACTCATGACGAGGTGGCCTGTTTCGGCGGCAGTCATGCCGATTTCCACGCTTTCCCGATCCCGCATTTCGCCCACGAGGATAACTTTAGGCGCCTGGCGCAGGGCGGCCCGTAAACCACCCGAGAAAGTGTCGAAATCATTTCCCATTTCGCGCTGATTGAAGGTGGCTTTCTTGTGGGGGTGAGAAAATTCCACGGGGTCCTCCAGGGTGACCACATGAACGGATTGATGCTCGTTGATTTCATTGAGAAGCGCTGCCAGCGATGTCGATTTTCCGCTGCCCGTGGCGCCCGTGACCAGGATGATCCCGTTTTTTTCCTGTGCCATCTTGTTGAAGGCTTCCGGCAGATTCAGGTCCTGGAGAGTGGGGATCTTTGTTTCCAGCTTGCGCAATACGGCGGAATAATGACCGCGTTGCGAAAAGGTATTGACTCGAAAACGAGCCTTGCCCGCCAGCTCATAAGAGGAGTCGCAGGATCCCTCGGTCATAAGCTTTTCCGTAAGGCGGCGATCTGAGTTAATCAGATTCATGGCGAAAATTTCAGTTTGGAAGGGGGTCAGTGCGGTAAAAGGGGGGTCCATTTCGACTTCGAGCAACTGCCCGGAGCTCTCGACCTGGAAAGGCTTGCCGACAGTAATATTCAGGTCCGATACATTTTTATATGCATCGAGCATTTTCCCCATAATGTAATCGACTTCCTGCTTCCTCATGGTTTCTTCCTTTCTGTTGGTTATCCAGTTGCTGCTTTCGTGCCGTCGATCTTGCCCCTGGAAACAAAGCCGTAACGGACATACGGCGAGGTTCTAAGCCTCCGTGAAATCCCCGGGTGACGTCCTCAGGAAGGGTCTGAATTTGGCCTTGTCATTGGATTTTATATATGCATCATCAGGGTTGATCCAGCCTCGATTCAGAAGATCCATGATCGCGTCATCGAGCAGTTGCATGCCGTATTTTTTCCCTGTCTGGATCATGGATGGGATCTGGAACGTCTTGGCTTCCCGGACAAGGTTCCTGACGGCGGAATTGGCGACAAGAATCTCCAGTGCTGCGCACCGGCCTTTTTTATCGACCCGTTTGAACAGAACCTGGGATAGCACCGCCCGCAGCCCGTCCGCCAAAGTCGAGCGGATCTGCATCTGTTCGCTGGCCGGGAAGACCTCGATGATGCGGTCCACGGTTTTGGCGGCGCTCGATGTATGCAGCGTGCCGAAAACAAGATGTCCCGTCGAAGCCGCTTCGACGGCAAGACGGATCGTTTCCAGGTCCCGCATTTCACCTACCAGGATGATATCAGGATCTTCGCGCAGGGCGCCGCGCAGGGCGGCTGTGAATGTCTTTGTGTGGATGCCCACCTCGCGGTGATTGACGATACAACTCTGGCTGGTATGGACAAATTCAATGGGATCCTCGACGGTGATGATGTGGTCCTTCCGTGTTCTGTTGGCTTCGTCGATGATGGCGGCCAGCGTCGTGGACTTGCCGCTGCCCGTGGGGCCCGTTACGAGTACCAGTCCGCGCGGAAGCGACGCCAGCTTGGAAACAACGGCAGGGAGCCCGAGCTGTTCGGTGGTCATGATCTTGGTCGGGATTTCCCTGAATACTGCGGCGCAGCCGTACTTCTGCATGAAGAAATTGGCCCGGTAACGGGCGAGACCGGGAATCTCATAGGCGAAGTCCACATCGCCCGTTTCCTCAAATTGCTTGACCTTATGCTCAGGGGCGATCTCGTAAAGCATTGCCTTGAGTTCATCGTTTTCCAGCACATTGAATTTAATGCGCTCGATATCGCCCCGGATGCGCAGTGCCGGCTGCTGACCTGTGACGAGGTGCAGGTCCGACGCGCCCTGTTCATTCATCAGCTGAAAAAAGGCGTCAATTTTTGCCATGAATCTTCTCCTTGATATTTTTATTTGATAACTTCAAAGATGCGACGTTCTCAACTATATGCTTGACAGAGCCGAATCATGTCATATATACGGTCCCGGTCGGATCGCGCTGTTTTTCGACGACCCGTCAAGGCCGGGGATGTAGCTCAACTGGGAGAGCGCGGCGTTCGCAATGCCGAGGTCAGGGGTTCGATCCCCCTCATCTCCACCAGTCTTTTCTTGCGGGGACAGGTGCAGGGCCTGTCTCCGTTTTATTTGTCGAACAAGCCGGCGAATCGCCGTTTTTTCCTTTTTTTCCAGGCGCCCCGGTGATAGGCATAACTGGCCATCAGCGGCAGCACCGCCGTGGCTTCGGCATAGACCATCTGTTCAAAGATCGTGTCCACTTTCCCCCAGGAACTGGCCTCCCTTAGCGTCGAGCTCGAGCAAGCCCCATCCCTCACATCGGCCACTGTGAGCTGTACCGCATATTTGTGCATGGGTACGTTTTTGCCTAAAAGTTCCGCACAAATAACCGTATCCTGTGCAAAGTTTTTCGGAACGCCCCCTCCAATGATCAGAAGTCCGGTGGCCCTGGCCTTGATTTTGATCAGGGTCAATTCCCTGAAATCCTTGACGGAATCAATAGAAACATGATGCCGGGGGTGTTGCGCCTGATGCAGGACCAAACCAAAGCCGGCGCTGCTGTCGGAAAAAGCCGGACAGAAAATAGGGACCCCGTTTTCATAGGCGGTCTGGACGAGGGAATCCGCTTTCCGGGCATGGGTGGTCAGATAACGGCCCATTTCCTGAATGAACTCCCGGGAAGAATAGGCGCGCGGCGGCAACGCATCGGCGATCTCCTTGACTGTCCGATCACAGATCTGCAATTCTTCTTCATCGATAAATGTATCATAAATCCGGTCAACATAAAGCTTTCGCAGGCTCTGGTCGTCCACATAAGGGCTGCCCTGATAGTGTCTGAACCCCAGAGCTTCAAAAAAATCCATATCCACGATTGCGGCGCCCGTGGCGACGATGACATCGACCATGTTGTTCTTAACCATTTCCACGTAAATTTGCATACATCCGGCGGCGCTCGTGCTGCCGGCGATCGTGAGCATAACGGCACATTGTTTGTCGGTGAGCATGCGATCGTAAATATCCGCAGCGACGGCCAGATCACGGGCCGTAAAAGACATGCCGCGCATGGCGGAGATGATGGGCGTGGCGTCAAAAGCAGTGATGTCGATGTGTTGCACCGGCTTGTTCAGGAGGTCTTTCTTTTTCATAAATGCCTTGAGGTGGATTCCTTCTGTCTTTTTTATGGGTGCTTATAATGCAGAAACCTGGAAATGTCAATGAGGATGCTTATGAAAAAAGGCCGCACATCAATCATGCCTTGTCAGGGCGTCAGAATTCTGATACGGCCATTCCGAAAGGCACTGAATCATGAAAGACATCTGGACGGTTACCGAACTGAATGATCAAATCAAGGTCCTGCTTGAGGAGGGCTTCGATTTGATCTGGGTTGAGGGGGAAGTGTCAAACCTGCGCCGGCCAAATTCCGGTCATGTTTACTTTACGTTGAAAGATGAGAAGAGTCAGGTGCGCGCAGTCCTGTTCCGCACCCCCTACGGACAGAAGAACACTGCCGGGAATCCGCAGGCCCGGTTTGACCTCGAGGAAGGCATGCAGATCATCTGCCGGGCCAGGCTCAGCGTCTATACGGTCCGCGGTGAATATCAACTCATAGCAGAGGCCGTGGAGCCCAAGGGCGTCGGCGCCCTCCAGAAGGCCTTCGAGCAGTTGAAGCAGCGCCTGCAGGCGGAAGGTCTTTTCGAACCTGCCCGAAAGAAACCGGGTCCGTTTTTACCCCGGAAAATAGGGGTCATCACCTCTCCCACAGGCGCTGTTATCCGGGATATTCTGACGATCACGCGCCGCCGTTTTTCTTCAGTGTCGATTCTCATCGCACCGGTGCGCGTGCAGGGAGCGGAAGCGCCGAAGGAGATCATCCGGGCGATCAGGGATATGCAGGGTTTTGCAGACGTCGAAGTGATCATTCTGGCCCGGGGGGGCGGATCGCTGGAAGACCTGGCGCCGTTCAATGATGAAGGCGTGGCCCGGGCGATCTTTCATTCGCGTATACCGGTTATTTCAGCGGTTGGGCATGAGACGGATTTTACGATAGCCGACTTTGTCGCAGACCTCCGGGCGCCGACGCCATCGGCGGCGGCCGAGCTTGTTGTGCCCCTGAAGCGCGATTTGATCGCCTCTGTCCAAGCGTTCCACATGAGAATCATGCAGCAATATCAGCGGCGGCTGCAACGATTTCAAGAACGGGTTCTTGCCTTGACGGACCGCCTGAAGGACCCGAAACGAAGGTTGACCGATATCCGCCTCCGCGTCGATGATTCACTGGAGAGGATACAAAGAGCCTTTATAAATCAGATGGAATTGCGGCGGCAAATCCTGCTTCAGCGGGAAAGCCAATTGCAATATGTGGGTCCGCGGGGTCGCATCCGCGATGCGCAATTTATCCTTGAAAACCTGCGAAAAAATATGATAGCCCGTACGCTCAAAGGGTTGGAAGTCATTAAAAATCAAGTATACACGCACATGGCGGTCCTCGATTCACTGGGCCCGCTGACGGTATTGAGAAGGGGTTATGCAATTGTCCGACTCCTATCCGACGGCAGCATCGTCCGGAAAGCAAACGAGGTTTCAGAAAAAAGCATTGTCGAAATAAGGGTGGCGTCCGGCCGTTTTGAAGCAAAGGTTATGAACGTTTATCAGGAGCAGGAGTAATTTATGGCCAGGGGAAAATTTGAAGAGGCGTTAGTCCGGCTCGAAGAACTCGTGAAAAAAATGGAAGCAGGCGATATGACGCTGGAAGAATCTCTCCGGGCCTTCGAAGAAGGAACGCGTCTGGCTCGCTTTTGTGCAAAAAAACTCGATGAGACGGAAAGGCGGGTCGATCTGCTGCTTAAGCAAGGTGACGAACCGGTGACCAGGCCCTTTAGAGATGAAGACAGCGAATAACCGGATGAATTTTCTCTTGTCTGATTATCTGAGCGTCCGGAAAGAGCTGGTCGATGCAGCCCTGAACGAGGCGCTGCCGCATGAAACGAATTACCCACCGGTCATCTTTCAGGCTGTCCGCTACAGCCTGTTCGCCGGCGGGAAGCGGCTCCGGCCTATCCTCTGCCTGGCGGCCGCTGAAGCCGTCGGCGGTGACGGTCGCGCCATCCTGCCCGTGGCCTGCGCCCTGGAGATGATCCACACTTACTCTCTGATCCATGACGACCTGCCGGCCATGGATAACGATGATCTCAGACGTGGACAGCCCACGAGCCACAGGGTTTTCGGTGAGGCGACGGCCATTCTGGCCGGAGACGCCCTGCTGACGGAGGCCTTTGCCCTGATGTCGGCAGCAAACCAGATGCTGCAAATTCCACCGGACAGAATCCTGAGCGTCATTCATGAGATCGCCCGGGCCGCCGGTTTCTGGGGCATGGTGGGCGGGCAGGTCATGGATATTCAAGCTGAGACCCGGCCGGCGGATGAAGAAACGCTTCTGTACATTCACACGCACAAGACGGGCGCCATGATCGTTGCCTCCGTCCGGGCCGGGGCGATTCTGGCCGGAGCGCAGACAGGGGAGGTCGAGGCGATAGCGGCCTATGGGCGGCATGTGGGGCTGGCCTTCCAGATTGCCGATGATATCCTCAATGTGGAAGGCGATCGGGTGGCGCTGGGCAAAGGAACGGGCAGCGACGCCGACCGCGGCAAGCTCACTTTTCCGCATTTGCTGGGGATCGAGGCGTCGCGGACAAGAATGGCGGATCTCGTTGCGCGGGCCCAGTCGTCCCTCCGGGGGTTCGATCAGCGTGCCGAGCCCCTGCGGGCTATTGCCCGCTATGTGGTCGAGCGAGGCATGTAGTGAAAATAAAGTGTTGCATAAGGCACTGCCGTGAAGAATGAACAGGACAGGGAAAGCATCCTGGCAAAAGTGAATATTCCGAAGGATATCAGGGAACTGGACATCCAATCCCTGAATCATCTGGCCGGTGAGGTCCGGGAACTGATCATTGAAACCGTCTCACGCTCGGGCGGCCATTTGGCCTCGTCCCTGGGCGTTGTGGAACTGACCTTGGCCATCCATAAGGTTTTTGAAACGCCTCGCGACAAGCTTGTCTGGGATGTGGGCCATCAGGCCTATGCCCACAAGATCATTACGGGCCGGAAGGACCGTTTCCACACACTGCGGCAGAAGGGCGGTCTCAGCGGCTTCCCGAAGCGGGCGGAAAGCCCCTATGACGTCCTCGATGTCGGCCACAGCAGCACCTCCATCTCTGCCGCAGCCGGGATGGCGGAAGGGCGGTGTCTCAAAGGAGAGGACTTCAAGATCATCGTCGTCATCGGCGACGGATCCATGACCGCAGGCATGGCCTATGAAGGCCTCAACTGGACGGGCGGCCGCAACAAAGACCTGATCATCATCCTGAACGACAATGAAATGTCCATCTCCGCCAACGTGGGGGCTATGTCCTCCTATCTGAACCGGGTCATGACCGGTCAGACGGTGACCCGGCTGAAGGCTGAAATCAAACATTTTCTCAATACCATCCCGTCCATCGGCGGCCAGATGGTCCGCTTCACCCAGCATGTGGAAGAATCGCTCAAGACCCTGATCGTTCCCGGAGCCCTTTTTGAAGATCTGGGCTTTACCTATGTGGGGCCCCTCGAAGGGCACCGGCTGGATCACCTGATCAAGAATTTGGAAAATGTGCGGGCCATGGAAGGACCGGTTCTCGTCCATGTCCTGACGAAAAAGGGTAAGGGCTATCCCTTTGCGGAGAAGGATCCGTCCCGATTCCACGGCATTGCGCCGTTCTGTGTCGAAACGGGGTCGGCCGCGGGGGGCGATCCGGCGAGACCCACCTATACCCAGGTGTTCGGAAGGACCATGGTCCGCCTGGCCCGCGAGAATCCGAAGATTGTCGCCATCACGGCGGCCATGTGCGACGGAACGGGGCTGGGTGCGTTTGCCGTGGAATGGCCCGATCGCTTTTTCGACGTGGGCATTGCCGAACAGCACGGTGTGACCTTTGCCGCCGGCCTGGCCCTGGAGGGGTTCATTCCCGTGGTGGCGATCTATTCAACCTTCATGCAGCGCGCCTATGACCAAATCCTGCATGATGTCTGCATGCAGAACCTGCCCGTCGTCCTTGCTCTGGACCGGGGAGGCTTTGTGGGCGATGACGGCCCGACCCATCACGGCCTGTTTGACTACAGTTACCTGCGGGCCATTCCGAACATGATTGTCATGGCGCCGAAAGATGAAAATGAGTTTCAATACATGCTGAAAACTGCTGTCGCCTGCGGGCGCCCGGTTTCAGTCCGCTATCCCCGCGGCGCCGGCGTGGGAGTGACGATGGACGATACGCCCCAGGCGCTGCCCATCGGCAAAGCGGAAGTGATCTGTGAAGGCTCTGACCTGGCCATTGTGGCCATCGGATCCACGGTTTATCCGGCACTGGCAGCGGCCCAGAAGCTGCGGCAGGAAGGGATCCATATTCGGGTCATCAATGCCCGTTTCGTCAAACCCCTCGATCAGGCGCTGCTGGCAGAAACCGCCCGCTCTCTGAAAAAAATCATTACGGTGGAGGAGAATGTGCTTATAGGCGGCTTCGGAAGCGCGGTGCTGGAGCTGTTCGAGCGGGTGGGCATTCATGATGTTCAGGTGAAGCGCCTCGGCATTGATGATGAATTTGTTGCCCATGCCACGCAGGCGGAGCTCAGAAACCAGTGCGGCATCGACGAAGCCGGGATCATGCGGGCGGTGAGGGGCATCCTTGAAAGACACAAAGGTCAGGCTGGATAAACTTCTCGTGGACCGCGGCCTGGTTTCAAGCCGCGAGCGTGCCAGGGCCATGATCCTGTCCGGGAATGTTCTGGTGCATGATAATAGACAGGACAAGGCCGGCACGCTGATTCCCTCCGATGCCGCCATCCGGATCAAGGGCGAGGATCATCCCTATGTGAGCCGGGGCGGGGTGAAACTTAAAAGCGCCCTGGAGACATTTGGCGTCTGTGTCCGGAACCTCGTCTGCCTCGACGTGGGAGCGTCCACGGGCGGATTTACCGATTGTCTTCTCCAGGAAGGGGCGGCGAGGGTCTACGCCGTCGATGTCGGTTACGGGCAGCTCGCCTGGCGTCTGCGTCAGGACCCGCGTGTGACCAGCATCGAGCGGACCAATATCCGCTACTTTGACGGTCGGGGGCTTGAAGATCCGATAGACCTGGCCACGGTTGACGCGTCTTTCATTTCCCTCAAGCAGGTCATTCCGGCTGTGCTGAGGCTGATCAAGGCCGATGCGATCCTGCTTGCCCTGATCAAACCGCAGTTTGAGGTGGGGCGGGCGGCGGTGGAAAAACACGGCGTCGTCCGCAATCCCGAACTGCACCGGCAGGTGATTGAAGAGATGGAATCCTTTTTCTATCAGATGGACCTCCATGTCCTTGGAACCACCGAATCGCCGATCACAGGTCCGGCCGGAAACAGGGAATTTTTCATTTGTGCACAGCGTAATGAGGCGTCGCCATCATGAGCGTCACTCTGGCCGAGACGGCGGGTTTCTGCATGGGCGTGAAACGGGCTGTGGACCTGGTTCTGGATATCGCCCAGCGCAAAGGAAAAACCAATATCTATACCTATGGTCCCCTGATTCACAATCCCCAGACGGTGGAACTCCTGCGCAACCGAGGGGTTATCCCTATCAGCCGCCTCGATGAAATCCCCGATTCCGAGCAGGGGGCCACGCTGGTGATTCGCGCCCACGGCATTTCCCCTGACGAGAGAAAAAAGATCAGGGAAAAGGGTGTTCGCATTATTGACGCCACGTGCCCGAAAGTGGCGCATGTTCAGGCTATCATCAAGAAACACGCCCGCAAGGATGACACGATTCTTATCATCGGCGATGCAAATCACCCGGAGGTCATGGGGCTTTTGGGTTATGCTTACGGAAAGGGGATGATCCTCAATAGCCTGGACGATGTGGCGCATCTACCCGATCTGGAACGGGTCTGCGTCGTTGCCCAGACCACCCAGAATATCGATCAGTTCAATGAAATCGTCGCGGCGCTGCGGGAAAGGTTTGCCGAGGCGGTGATTTTTGACACGATCTGTGATTCCACGGACAAACGCCAGTCCGAGGTTAAAAGAATGGCTGCTCAGACCGACGCCATGGTGGTGGTCGGCGGCCGGAACAGCGCGAATACCATGCAACTGGCACGGCTTTCAGAATTGGCTGGAACCCCGACGTTTCATATTGAAACCGTTGATGATTTGAAAAAAATCCCGGTTGACGGCTATCGCCGGGTGGGCGTATCCGCCGGTGCATCGACGCCGAACTGGATTATTGACCGGGTGATGGATCACCTGGCCGCCCAGAAGGGCGAGCGCAGCGCGCGGTTCAGGGGGCTCTTTCGGGCCTGGGTCTTCACCGTGCGGACGGATATTTATTCGGCCTTCGGCGCCGGCTGTCTGTCGTGGGTGAGCATGATGCTCCAGGAGCTTCCCGTTCGCCCGGCGAATATCCTGACCGCCGCTCTTTATGTTTACGCCATGCATACACTCAATCGCTTCATGAGCCGGGAAAAAGCGTCGATTATGGGATCTTTCCGGGAGGAATCCTACCTGAGGCATAAAAAACTGTATCTGGGCACTGCTGTGGCCGCCCTGCTGCTGGCATGGACAAACGCCTTTTTGGCCGGGCTTGCACCTTTTGTCATGCTTTTTATGGTTTCCCTGTTAGGCGTCCTCTATCATTTGCGCGTATTGCCCGATGGGTGGCGTTTCCGGAGCCTGAAGGACCTCCCTGGTTCCAAGACGGTCTCTATGGCCCTGGCCTGGGCTGTGGTGGCCGCCGTTCTGCCCCGGATAGAAATCAGCCTCTCTTTTTCCCCCGCATTAATCGTAGCGTTTCTTTTCAGCTTTTCCATCGTCTTTATGCGTTCCGCCCTTTCTGATATTATGGATATCCAGAGTGACAGGCTGATCGGCAGGGAAACAATTCCCGTTCTGATCGGCGAAGAACGGACCCGCTTGCTGGTGCAGGGTTTTGCGGCGGCGCTGCTCTTTCTGCTCGTTCTGGCCTATGCGGCAGGCTGGTCTTCCTCGTTGAGCCTGATGCTTCTGATCTGCGTATTTTATGTATGGATTTGTTTGAAACTTTGTGATAGGAGGTCGGCGATTTCGGCCGTTGTCCTGGAAGGTTTGCTGGAAACAAACTATGTCGTTGCAGCCGTCAGTGGCCTGGTGTGGCTGTCTGTGACTAAATGGATGGTGTAGGGTCTAATTCAGGAGGAGATGTGGTTATAAGGAAGAATGCACGGGTATATGGCGTAACTGTCTTGTGCTTCATGCTGATTCTTGGATGCGGCGGCTTGCGTTATTCACAGTTGGCGCCGGAGGCGAACGACTTTCGTCCGAAAAAAGTCGGTGTGCTGCCGGCGGATGTGGGGATTTATGAGGAAGCCAGAGGCGTTATGGATGACATCATTGCCAGTGAGCTGGTCAGACGGAAATGGTTCCAGAGCGTGGTTGCGCCGGGTACCATCAGCCGCCAGTTTCAGAGCAATGAAGAAATGAGAAAGATCGTACGGGAGTATATGGCCAAGCTCAAAACCGTTAACTTTTCCGATCCCGGACTGAGCAAAAAAATCGGGGAGCTGGCGCAAGTCGACGCATTTCTTGTCGTCGATGTGGACTATTGGCAGTACACCATGGAAAACAAGGACAAGATCGCCAAGGTCGGGATGGGCGTCAAAATGATCGATGCCGATACGGGGATCGTCATGTGGAAGGCCAGCCACCACGAGGCTCAAGTATACAATTGGATCAAGCCGGAACTCCCGACAGTTGCGAATAAACTCGTGAACATGATGATTGATGAAATGCCGCATTGAAAATAAACAGACCGGGAGATAATATTTATGAAAGATAAAATAAAGAATGCGATCAATCAGATCAGACCAAATCTTCAGGCTGACGGCGGTGATGTCGAACTGGTCGATGTTTCGGAGGATGGCGTGGTGAAAGTCAGACTGACGGGGGCCTGCCGTGGTTGTCCCATGTCCCAGATGACTTTGAAGATAGGGATTGAGAAATTCCTGAAAAAGGAAGTACCTGAGGTCAAGGAAGTTGTATCCGTTGCCTGAACAGATGGAGTCTGTGCGGGTTCGGATTGAAAAAATGAGATGAGGTGAAAACAAAATGGCCTATGTGATTACGGATGAGTGCATTGCCTGTGGCTCCTGTGAAGATACCTGTCCTGTTGAAGCGATCAGCGAGGGTGAGGATAAATATGTCATTGATCCGAAACTGTGCAACGATTGTGGCGCCTGCGCTGATCAGTGCCCTGTAGAAGCCATTGTTCCCGGAGACGACAAATAGGGGACCCTTGCGGATGGTCCCGTGCCATCGGGGGAACCACTTGGAAACAGGGTGATTCCCCCACTTCTGTTTTAATCTCTCAGGGTAAATTCCCCGCCGCTTGCGGCGAATGAAATATAAATCCCAGAGATATCCCGCTGCTTGCGGCGAGGAGCTTCATTCATCCGGCGTCCTCCGGAACGTTCCTGACGGGAAAACATTTTTGCCAGTTGTGCGATGTTGATGAACTTGCAGAAAGTCGGATAATTGTCCAAATTCGACGAGTTCGTAAAAAGATCTGCAGGCAAGGCGCATGGGGACATGACGCAGTCGTGTCCCCATCCAAGTGAGGCGTACTTTGGTGTACGCCGCAACGACGAAGGATGAAGCGCAACGCAGCAGCCGGACTTTTTACGAAGTCGTCAATGATGTTGTATGAAATGAGGAATCATGAAGGCGTTTATAACCTTCGAAGGGATCGAAGGCTGCGGCAAGACGACGCAGATCAGAATGGCCGGAGACGACCTGAGGAGAAGAAGGATTCCGGTGCTGGTAACCGAAGAGCCCGGTGGCGCCGCGCTCGGCAAGCACATCCGGAAACTGCTTCTGAATCAGGGGGAATGCCGGATTGATGCGAAGGCGGAACTTCTCCTTTTCGCCGCTGCCCGGGCGCAGCATGTACAGGAGGTGATTCTACCCGCCCTCGCAGCGGACCGGGTGGTGCTTTGCGACCGTTTTTCCGATGCCACCCTGGCCTATCAGGGGTTCGGCCGGGGGTTGAATATTGAATTCATCAAAAGCCTGAATCATTTTTCCGCCGCAGCGCTGGAGCCTGATCTGACTATCCTGTTTGACCTGCCGGTGGAAGTGGGTCTGGGGCGGGCTATCGACCGGATTGCACGCCTCGAAGGAGCCGCACGGGAGGACCGTTTTGAACAGGAGGACATTGCCTTTCATCGCAATATCCGGAGCGGCTATCTCTCACTCGCAGGCGAACAACCCGGACGCTTTCGAGTGATCGATGCCTGCCGGGGATTGCAGACTATCCATCAGGAGGTCTGCGCGATGATCGGGACAGTCGTCCAATATTAATAATACCATTTCTAAATCGAAGATGATATCGAGGCGGCAAGGAGGAGGCGACGAGGCGTATTTGTACATACGTCGAGGAAGCCAGCGACGACGCCAACAAAGATAGCGCTTTAATTTAGAAATGGTATAGGGAGCGCGTGAGCCGATGGCCTTTAGGGATATATACGGCCATGAAAAGCCGATCCGCATTCTTCAGCAGGCCATGGCAAACAACCGCATTGCCCACGCCTACCTTTTCTATGGTATGGAAGGTATCGGCAAAAGAAGCACGGCCCTGGTATTTGCAAAAGCATTGAACTGTCAAGAAGGCCAGGGAGAGGCCTGCGGGCATTGCTCGTCCTGCCTGAAGGCGGATCACGGGAATCATCCGGATTTGAGAATCATTGAGCCGGCGGGCCAGTCTATCCGGGTTCAGGAGATCCGTGAAATCCAGCATCAGATGGCCTTTCGGCCCTTTGAAGGGGGCTGGCGGACGTTTATCCTCGTCGATGCCGAGAAGATGAACAGTACCGCCGCCAACGCCCTGTTGAAGACGCTTGAAGAGCCGACGCCGCTGAATATCCTCATTCTGGTGTCCTCGCGACCCTACCAGCTTCCCCTGACCGTCCTGTCCCGATGCCAGCCGTTGCGCTTCAATCCGTTGACGCGGGAAACGGTGGATCTGTATCTGCAGGAGCGTCTCTCAGTTCCGACTGTCACCACCCGCCTGCTGGCCGCTTCTTCCGGCGGCAGCATCGGCAGGGCGATAGAGATGAACGACGCGGATTATCTGTCACTTCGGAATCACATGCTTGAGCAGGTGATGGGACCGCAGCGGCATGATCCCCTCCGTTATTTTTCCAGCATTCAAACTTTCGGGCAGGAGCGCAAAGACATCCTGGAGCGGCTTGATATTTTGAGAGTGTGTTTCCGGGATGCACTTGTTTTCAAGGAGACGGGCATGATCCATTATCTCGCGAATCAGGACCGCGTCCCCGAGATTCAGTCTTTTGCCGGCGGCCATTCATCCTCGGATCTGCTGAAATACATCCGGAGCGTGGATCGGGCTTACGATGCCATAGACCAGAATGCCAATAAATCATTGACTTTAGAAGCGATGATGTTTAGACTTTCCCCAAAATCCTAATATCCGGGAGCAGAATCCTTTGAAAAATATTGTGGGCGTTAAATTTCGCCAAGATGGGAAAATCTACAACTTTGACGCAGCTGGTCTGCATCTGCTGAAGCATGACCAAGTGATCGTCGAGACGGAGATCGGCGTTGTTCTCGGTACGGTAACCACCGGGGAGAAACAGGCGCCGGCTTGCAGGCTTCCTGAGGATCTGAAAAAAGTGATGCGGAAGGCCACTGCGGAAGACCTCGAAATAAAAGCAGAGCATGAATTGATGGAGCAGCAGGCCCGCGAATATTGCATGGAGCGGATACGCGAGCGAAACCTTTCGATGAAAATGATTAATGTGGAGTACCTCTTCGATAAAAGCAAGGTCATGTTCTACTTTACCGCTGAAAATCGCGTGGATTTCCGGGATTTGGTCAAGGATCTCGTACAGCGGTTCAAGCTCCGGATTGAGTTGCGTCAGGTCGGCGCAAGGCAGGAGGCCCGTATGATCAAAGGCCTCGGCATTTGCGGCCGTGAGGTCTGCTGTGCCAGCATGCTGCACAACCTGGACCGGGTGTCCGTCAAAATGGCCAAGGAACAGAACATGTCGCTGAATCCTGAAAAGATTTCCGGTCTCTGCGGGCGGCTCATGTGTTGTCTGGCCTTCGAATATGACGGCTACGTGGATATGAAGAAGAATATGCCCAAGTGCGGCAAGATGATCCAGTGCGAAGGGGGGAAGGGCAAGGTGATCCGGCAGCATGCCCTGCAGGGCGAAATTGCCGTGGAGCTGGAAAACGGGAAAGAAGTCACGATTCCGGTCAGTGAGTTGTAGCAGGCCTGGTTTATCGCAGGGATGATTAAACACGGAACCCTTTTAAGAAAGGATTGCTCATGGAGCAGGCCTACTACATCACCACTCCGATTTATTACGTCAATGCCTCTCCCCACATCGGCCATGCCTACACGACGATCGTGGCCGACGTGCTGGCCCGTTACTACCGCCTAGCCGGCTATCGGACATTTTTTGTGACCGGCACGGATGAACACGGGGACAAGATTGCCGAAGCGGCGCAAAAGGCAGGCATCTCCCCCAAGGCCTATGCCGACCGGATCAGCGCCCAGTTCCGGGCGCTCTGGCCGGAGCTTGCGGTGACGAACGATTATTTCATCCGCACCACCGACCCGGACCATGTGGCAAACGTCCGCCATATTCTGCAGAAGGTCTATGATTCCGGGGATATCTATTTCGGACATTATGAAGGCCATTACTGTGTCGGCTGCGAGCGGTTCTACATGGAAAAGGAGCTTGTGGACGGCTGCTGTCCGGACCATCAGACCCGGCCGGAATTCCGCCAGGAGAGCAACTACTTCTTCCGGATGGGCAAATATCAGGACTGGCTGATCGGGCACATCCACGATCACCCCGATTTCATCCGCCCCGAGCGCTATAAAAATGAGGTGCTGGCCTTTCTGCGGGAGCCCCTGGAGGATCTGTGCATCTCCCGCCCCAAGACGCGATTGACCTGGGGCATTACGCTGCCCTTTGACGAAAACTACGTGACGTACGTCTGGTTCGACGCCCTGATCAATTATATTACCGCTCTGAACTATCCCGACGGCGAAAATTTCCAAACCTTCTGGCCCGCAGCCCAACACCTCATCGCAAAGGACATCCTCAAACCGCACGGCATCTACTGGCCCACGATGCTCAAGGCCGCCGGGATCGAACCCTACCGGCATCTGAACGTTCACGGTTACTGGAACGTGGACCAGAGCAAGATGTCCAAAAGCCGGGGAAATGTTGTCAAACCCCTCGATCTGAAAGATAAATACGGCCTCGACCCCTTTCGTTATTTTCTGCTGAGGGATATGGTGTTCGGTCTCGACTCCAGTTTCAGCGAGGACAGCTTCGTCCAGCGGATCAACGCCGATCTGGCCAACGATCTGGGCAATCTGGTCAGCCGGAGCCTGACAATGGCTCTGAAGTACGGCGACGGAAAGGCCCCGGCGCCGGAGGCGCCCGCCGATGAAGACCGGATTCTGATGGAAACGGCAAACCGGGTCGTTCGGGAAGTGGAAGCCTGCTTTGAGGATCTGGCCCTGCACAAGGCCCTGATGGCCGTCTGGGAATTCATCAATGTCACGAACAAGTACATCGTGGAGCGCGAGCCCTGGACGCTGGCCAAAGATCCTGCCAACAAGGCCAGACTGGCGACCATTATCTACAACCTTCTGGAATCTTTGAGAATCATTTCCGTTCTGATTACCCCTTTCATGCCGGGATCAGCGAAAAAAATCATGGATCAGATCGGCATTGCCGACATGACCGGGCAGAATTTCGACAGCCTCCGCCGCTGGGGTGGCCTGCCGCCCGGCAGCGCGCTTTCGCGCGGCGAATCCCTGTTCCCCAGAGTGGAATTCAAAAAGGAAGAAAAAATGGAAGCGAAAAAACCGGAAATGGCCCCCGTGAAGCCTGAAATCAGCTATGAAGATTTCGAGAAGATCGACCTGCGCGTCGCGAAGGTCCTGGCGGCGGAGGCCGTCCCGAAATCGAGCAAGCTCCTGAAGCTCAAGATCGATATCGGCGAGGAACGGACCATCGTCGCCGGGATGGCCAAGGACTACAAGCCGGAAGAAATCGTCGGCAAAAACATCGTTGTCATCGTCAACCTCAAACCCACAAAGCTCATGGGCGTCGAATCCCACGGTATGCTGCTGGCCGCCGACACGGAAGCGGGCCTGACGCTGGTAGGCTTCGACCGCGATCCCAAAACCGGCGCCCGCATCCGGTAGCAATAAGGGATATTCAATATCTATCCCTGTTCAATAACAATTTCGTGAACACTGAAAAGGCTCCTTCAGGGCGGTATGGACAAACTTTCCATATTTTACGAAGTTCGTTTTCAGTCCTTATTATCATGCTATCCGAAGTGACATGAGCATGTACTCTATTGTAATCATGGAATATATTTCTTTTGTAAGACGGCAGATCGTGTTACGATGATATCCAAATTATCGGAAAAAGCGAAGTTCGCGCGAAAATCCGATAACAGGTTTTAAGGAGGTTCCATAAGATTAAACAAAACGTACAATAAACACGAATAATATCATTAATGTATGCCAACTCAACAATTAGACAAAGAAACGACTTTAGAATAAACTACATTCGTTAAATATGGGGTTATCAATGCCGGTAGAGCATGAATGGAAAACCCGAAAAGAACGGATCGATAAGAAACTCAAAGCGCTCGTTCCCTCCTGGAATATCATCAAACATCACCAAGGATTAAACACAACGAAACTTCACTGCTGCGCAGTTGAAGAATACCCCACCGCGAACGGTCCTGCTGACTATGCCCTGTTCGTCAAAGGGCAGCTACTGGGAATTATCGAAGCAAAAAAAGTAACAGTAAGCCCTCAGAATGTTCTGGAACAGGCTAAGCGTTACTCAAAAGGGGCCTTCGGCGGTCCGGGAAACTGGCACGGCTGCAGGGTTCCCTTTCTCTACTCGACAAATGGAGAAGTCATCTGGCATATCGATATCCGAAACGAGAAAAATATTTCGCGTCAGATAGCAAATTTTCACACCGCAGACGCCCTTGAAGAATTTTTTGAAGACGATAGGACAACCGGACTCGCATGGCTCGCGAACAACCCCGTTGATATCGAAGGCATACGGCCATATCAGGAAGAAGCCGTCTCTGCCATTGAAGATGCGATTGCGAAAGGCAAGCGATCCATGCTCATTGCCATGGCGACGGGTACGGGAAAAACCTTCCTGACCGTATCGCATATTTATCGCCTCCTTGCGTCAAAAGCGGCCAGAAGAATTCTCTTCCTCGTTGATCGTCGCGCCCTGGCCGCGCAGGCGGTTCGGGAATTCTCCACCTTTGTGACACCGCAAAAGAACAAATTCAATCAGGAATATGAGGTCTACAGCCAGCGGTTCCGCCGTGACGATCTTGACGACGACAAACCTTTTGATCCCAAGGTGTTGCCTGAATCATATCTGATAGCGCCGCAGATGAGTCATACCTTTGTGTATGTCTCCACAATTCAGAGGATGACCATCAACCTCTTTGGTCAGGAATATGCTTTTTCGCAGAACCAGAGTGATCCCGATTATGAAGATGACGCGGGGAAAATAGATATTCCGATACACGCATTCGACGTGATCATCGCCGACGAATGTCATCGCGGATACACGGCAAAAGAAACGGCCATCTGGCGGCAGGTCCTCGACCACTTCGATGCCATAAAAATCGGCCTCACGGCGACGCCGGCGCTTCATACCCTGTCTCTCTTCAAAGAAGTGATCTACCGGTTCACAACGGAAGAGGCCATTCTCGACGGCTGTCTTGTGGACTATGAGGCGGTGAAGATTAAATCCGACGTCCGCATGAAAGGCGCTTTTCTGAAAGAAGGGGAACAGGTCGGTGTGATCGATACGACGACAGGCGTCGAAACCTATGATCAACTAGAAGACGAACGGGAATTTCCAACCGAAGAAATCGAGGTCAAGATTACATCGCCTGACAGCAACCGAAAGATAATCAAAGAAATCGCGAAATATGCCTACAAACACGAAGAAGAAACAGGGCGCTTCCCCAAAATCCTGATTTTTGCAGTCAACGACCTGCCCCACACCTCCCACGCCGATCAGATCGTCAAGATCTGTCGTGAAGAGTTCGGACAGGGAGATGCCTTTGTTCAGAAGATAACGGGCAGCCCGACGGTGGACCGGCCTCTTCAGAAAATACGGGAGTTCCGAAACCGGCCGAATCCGAAAATTGTGGTGACGGTAGACATGCTTTCGACTGGAGTGGATATTCCGAGCCTTGAGTTTGTCGTGTTCATGCGCACCGTGAAATCCCGCATCCTCTGGGTTCAGATGCTGGGAAGGGGCACGCGCAAGTGTGACGTCATCAATAAATCGCACTTCACCATCTTCGACTGTTTCGACGGCACCTTGATTGAGTATTTTAAAAACACGACGGACTTTGACGTGCAACTGCCCGAAAAAGAAACAATACCGCTTGCGCAGGTCATTGAAAACATCTACCAGAACATAGACAGGGATTATTTCATCAAGGTTCTGGTGAAACGTCTGCACCGTATCGATCGGGCGATGAGCAGCAAAGCCCGTGAGAAATTCGCCCGCTACATTCCCGACGGCGATGTTAGAAAATACGCGAAAAAGCTCCCAGAAAGTATCAGAAACGATTTTACCAGTACGACGAAACTCCTGCGGGATAAAGACTTTCAGGATCTGCTCCTGAATTATGAAAGGGCAAAAAGACAATTCCTGGTCGGATACGAGGTCGAAGATGATGTCTCGTCGGAGGTCATGATCCGCGTCGGGAGTGACTATCAAAAACCGGAAGATTATCTGGATTCCTTTGCCCGGTTTGTGAGAGAAAATCCTGAGCAGATCGAAGCCATCAGGGTAGTGCTGGAAAGGCCGAAAGACTGGAAAACCGGAGCGCTCAAAGAGCTTCGTGAAAAGCTGGCGCTGAACAAGTTCCCCGAGATAGAACTCAGAAAGGCTCATCGGCTCGTTTACCACAAAGCCCTGGCCGACATCATCTCTATGGTCAAGCACGCTGCCCGTGCAGAAGAACCCATCTATTCGGCGGAGGAACGGGTTGACAGGGCGCTGGCAAGGGTAACGGCAAACAAATTATTCACGGATGAACAGACACAATGGCTGGGATATATCCGGGAGCATTTGATTGAAAACCTCACCATCGACCTGGAAGATTTCGAACATATTCCCGTCTTTGAACGCCACGGAGGGAAAGCGATAGCAAATAAGGTGTTCAACAACGGACTGGAAACACTGATAGCTGAAATCAATTTCGCCATCGCCGCCTAACCAATATTAGTCATTCCCGCGGAAGCGGGAATCCAGATTTCTTCCCTCCCCTTGTGGGAGGATTCAGGGAGGGGTAATCTCACTTCATGACTGACATCGTCAACAAACTCTGGGGCTTCTGCCACACCCTGCGCCACGACGGAATCGACTACGGCGATTATATCGAGCAGTTGACCTATCTTCTCTTTCTCAAGATAGCCGATGAGAAGGGCATCATCATTCCGAATGGCTGCACCTGGGAGGCGATCAAGAAGGAATCGGGACCGGCCCTGCTCGATCTCTATGCCGACATACTCCGGAAGTTGAGGGAAGAAAAAGGACTCTTAGGCGACATCTTTACCCAATCCGTACCCCGGTTCAATAACCCCGTCAACCTCAAGCGCCTTATCACCATGATCGACGAGGAAGAGTGGGCCGCTCTGGACATCGACGTAAAAGGCGCGGCCTTCGAGGGCCTCCTGGAAAAGGCCGCCAGCGAGGGAAAGAAAGGTGCAGGCCAGTACTTTACGCCACGGGTTCTCATTCAGACCATCGTCAGGGTCATGAAGCCCGACCCCCGTGTAAGCCCCGACTTTACCGTCTGCGATCCCGCTTGCGGAACCGGCGGTTTTCTGATGTGCGCCTATGAGTGGCTGATGGATATTACCAAAGAATCTCTCGATCGCGAGATCATCAAAAGAATCAAGACCAAAACCTATTATGGTCAGGAACTCGTCCCGCGCCCGAGGCGTCTCGCCCTGATGAATCTCTTCCTTCATGGACTGGAAACGTCCATTTATCTCGGTGACTCCATCTATGAACCCTACCGGGGCAAATTACACAATTGCATCCTCACCAATCCGCCCTTCGGCACAAAAGGCGCCAACCAGGCGCCGGATCGTGACGACTTTACGATTGAAACGAGCAACAAACAGCTCAACTTCGTCCAGCATTGCATGAACATACTCAAGGACGGAGGCCGTGCCGCCATTGTTCTGCCCGACAATTGCCTTTTTGAAGACAAAGCGGGCGAGGTCTTTGAAATCCTCATGCATGACTGCAACCTGCACACGATCCTGCGCCTCCCACGGGGAACATTTACGCCCTACAGCCCCGGCGTAAAAGCAAACGTCATCTTCTTCCAGAAAGGCATTTCCACAGAAAACGTCTGGATCTTCGATGCCCGCTCCAACGTGCCGGGAATTACCAAGAAAGAACGGCCGCTGACGTCCAAACACTTTGAGGAATTTGAGAAATGTTATGGCGGCGATCCAAACGGTAAAAGCCGCAGAAGGGACCTGGGCGAAAATGGCCGTTTCCGAAAATTCCACATCAGTGAAATCAAGGAACGGAACTACAAGCTGGATATTACCTGGCTCAAAGACGAATCTCTCGAAGACGCCAACGATCTTCCGGAGCCCCAGGACCTCGCCGCCGAGGCGATTACTGAACTGGAAGCGATTGTAGATGACCTAAAAGACATCATGGAACTAATAGACAAAGTGGAAGGTGTGAGGAATTGAGAACAGAGCTTCCATGTGGCTGGACATCAGAGCGGCTTCGAGAAATAGTTGTTAGCCGTAAAGGTAAAAAACCCACAACTGTCTATAAACAAGGGGCTGCAGATCGCGTTCCTTATATACTCATAGATGAAATGGAAGGGAAGCCGATTCGCAATTACACCGATGATGCAAAAGTCCCACTCGCGAGTAAAGAAGATGTCCTTATTGTTTGGGATGGTAGTATCGGAAAGTGCGCACGTGGCTTGGAGGGTGCTATCGGTTCAACAATCGTTGCGCTGACACCAATTGGTATCGACTCCAATTATCTAGAGTCATTCATAAAGTTCTCTCGACCGCTACTTCTGCAAACGAGTCGAGGCACAGGGCTCCAGCACATTAACCAAGAGATTTTCTGGGATTTGAGAGTACCAGTTGCTCCGATCGAGGAGCAACACCGCATCGTCGCTAAACTGGAAATACTCCTTGCCAAGGTGGAAGCCTGCCAAAAACGACTGAACGAAATCCCCACTCTCCTCAAACGCTTCCGCCAATCCGTTCTCTCAGCTGCATGCTCCGGCCGTCTCACCGCTGATTGGAGAGAGAAGAATGAATGCTCAGTTGCCGCGGACTATTCACAAGACGCCCTATACGATTTTCCGCCATTGCCCGAAACTTGGTCATGGCAGCCATTGGCAACTGTATGCGAGAAGGTTGTCGATTGCCCGCACTCGACACCGAAATGGACTAACTCAGGTCGGCTCTGTGTGAGGACCACGAACTTTAAGCCCGGTTTTCTCGATCTTACCGAGGTCCGTTATGTTTCCGACGAAACATTCATGGAGCGCATTGTGCGTGTAAAGCCACAGCCCGGAGACATCCTCTACAGCCGTGAAGGTGGTATCTTGGGCATCGCTTGTATGATCCCAACAGGAGTCGAGTTATGTCTAGGACAAAGAATGATGTTATTCAGGCCGAATCAAAAGTTCACAGGTGTACTGTTGATGTACTGGCTGAATAGCCCAGCGACTCTACATCGAATTCAAGAATTAATCGGTGGCAGCGCTTCACCGCATTTGAATGTCAAGGACATTAAGAATTTCCTGACACCGGTTCCTCCACTTGCCGAACAACAAGAAATCGCCCGCTGTGTAGAAGCCCTCTTCAAAATCTCTGAACAGATCGAAGAACGTTATCAAAAGGCAAAAGCATACATCGACAAACTCACCCAATCCATTCTTGCCAAAGCCTTCCGCGGTGAACTTGTCCCCCAGGACCTAAACGACGAACCAGCTGCGGAATTACTAAAAATGATTAAAAAATAGAACGTTAGAAGCCCCATGTCAGAGATAAATAAAGAGGGATTTTTAAACGGTAAACTGGAAATCGTTCAGAGAAGCCGTATTTACTGGACGTGTCTAAATAAAATAAAGGCAGTAATGTATGCCAACAGTTTTACCCATTTCTGGATAGATCGCGCTGCGAGCTGCAAACCCTTATGCGAACGAAAGCGCCAGATGTTGTTGATGACTGGTACCGGTTTGAATTTTCAGGATTTACAGTCACATTTTCGCTTTCTGATGATGCATTCAGGCAATACCAACCCGTCGTGCGTGAATTTTCCTCGTTCGGGACAGCTGTTAAAATATTAGGTAGCTACGAAAACTATTTCCAAGAAATTATAAAGGCAACAATAAACACATTTCCAGAAAAGGTTAATGCGTTTTCAAAACAACATAATACAGGGAACGTACATCCTGAAAATGTGAAAAATTTGATGTGGAAAAAACTCGGGCGTGGCTTGTCGGGATAGAAGAGGTATTTGAGTGCAGTTTCCACCCGTCGTATAAACCCTGCATCAATTTTTTCTTCGAATTGCGAAATGTTGCCGTCCATAATTCCAATGTGGCTGACGAGGAGCTATGTGAATTGGCAAAGTCCGAATTCTATAAGGCTTGATAAGCGAATAGGCGTAGGCGATAAGGTGGAATGGTCACTACTTTCAGCGCTTCAATTGAATCAGTTAATACTTCAAATACTGGACGAAGTCGATGCTGTGGTATGTCCTTCGCTACCATTGGAGACAAGTTCTAATCAGCGGCATTGGTATTACACTGCAAATAGGATCAAAGTCCAAATTTAGATATTGTCGCATTAATTACACCTTTAAAAAGTACATTGCATATGCTATAGTTCGCACAGCAAATGAATTATTACACTTAGAGTATACTTATGCAAACCATCTCAGGCTTAGGAAAAGAATCAAGAGCCCGTCTCGGCAAGATCGTCCGGGAGACAAAGGGCACTATTTCTGTCAGGCAAGTCGCTGATATTCTGCAACTATCCGCTGACAAATCCGCGAAGACACTTTCCCGCTGGATGCAGCAGGGATGGGTATCTCGCGTCCAGCGGGGACTGTATGTTCCTGTCCCTCTGGAGCTCCTTCTGCGGACATTGCTCTCGAAGACCCATGGATCGTTGCTGAGCGCATCTTTTCTCCCTGCTATATCGGCGGATGGAGCGCAGCGGAGTATTGGGAACTGACAGAACAGATCTTCCGCACCATCGTGGTTATGACCACCCTTAAGCCTCGAAACCGTAAGCCCGTTATTAAAGGGAGCGGATTCCTGTTACGCACAATTCCGGATAAAGCCTTGTTTGGAATGAAACCCGTTTGGCGAGGTCAGGTAAAAATGAATGTGTCCGATCCGACGCGAACTGTGTTGGACATGTTGAATGATCCGGCCCTGGAGGCGGCCTGCGCCCACCGTTGATATTTTCCGGAATTACATGAATTCAAAAAGCAAAGATACGGATTTGTTGATCAGATATGCGGACATCCTGGGGAAATGGTGCGGTGTTCAAACGCCTGGGATTTTTGACTTCGTGGTATTCACCTGTAGAGCAAAACTTGATTACTGCATGTCGATCACGCTTAACAGAGGGAAAGGTTAAGATTGATCCCGCCATGCCGGCAGAGCGCCTGATTACTGCATGGAAATTATGGGTACCCGCCGGATGGGTTAAGGAGAATAAAGTTGATCAGTAAGCAAGAAACAATGAATTTCTCCCGTGAACTCGGTTTAAGGCCGGATATCATTGAGAAAGACTATGTTCTTGGTTGGGTGCTTGCAGGTATTTTCAATCATTCCGCGCTACAGTCTAAATGGATATTTAAGGGCGGCACCTGCTTGAAGAAGTGTTTCTTTGAAACGTACCGTTTCTCAGAGGATCTCGATTTCACAATCATTGATCCCGAACATATTCAGGAAAAGTTTTTAGTAGATACTTTCGCCGAGATTGCAGAATGGATATACGATCAGTGCGGTATTGAAATACCAGCCGATACATTCCGTTTTGAGGTTTATGAGAATCCGCGTGGCCACCACTCGGTGGAAGGAAGAATCGGGTATCGCGGTCCGTTACAACAAGGGGGATCACTTCCCCGTATCAAGTTGGATATCACCGATGATGAAACACTTGCGCTTGATCCAATTACCCGCGAAGTGCACCATCCGTACACAGACTCACCTGAAGGCGGTATTCATGTCTGTGTTATGCCTATGAAGAACTTTTCGCGGAAAAAATAAGAGCGCTGGCGGAGAGAGAAAGACCGCGTGATCTCTACGACGTCGTTCATCTGGCCCGGCACAACGATATGAAACCTGACCGCGCC
>CAVWGC010000019.1:0-12693 GCA_963754515.1 uncultured delta proteobacterium
TTCGGCCGCGCTGCGCGCGCCCGAACGGCAAGTTGCGCTTTCGCACTCGCCCGATTAGTCCGACCGCGCGCTGATTCGCACGGTCGAACAAATCGTTCGAGCACATTCGCCAGCAGCCACGCCGAGCAAGCTCGGCAGCCTGCCGGCGAACCGCTCAACTTGCCGTTCGATGGAGATAAAATGTTTGGGTTATTCAAATCTAAAGATTTAGCTGAGAAAGAGGCTCGAGTTACGGAAATAGGTAAAATGCTATTTCAACAAATATCTCTCGTCAGAGACAAAGCAAATGCAGGGCAGATTGATGAAAACTCATTTAATCAAAGGATCAATTGCATGTATTCAGCTGGCTATCTGATTGGTTATGTTGATGAGCATTTGAGTGAAATGTTTACTGATGAAAAATCAAAGAGCAAATACGCCGAGCGTATAATTGAAGGTATTTTCCCAGATTCGGGCGTTAAGCTTGTACAGAGCAAATTGGCAACGCGTCGGCTTGGAGAAACAATATCCACTGATAGTGATAAATTCACGAAGGTATTTCTACAGTGTCAAGAATTCGATAATGGGATGCGTGCAGCCAGATATGAAGTATCTAAATATTTAGTAAACAGCGAATATTTGCCGAATAAATTGGAACAGTACTTATCTACTGGAAAAATAGAATAGAATAAACATCGAACCAGCCGCTACACCGGATCGCAAGCCTCTGGCTTGCTCCCGGTGAGCTTTTCGTTAGGCTTCATTCTCTCCACAATAAAAACCTATTGACAAACTGTAGCCGCACGGATACACTATACACATGATTGAAATCCGAAAAACTAAAACCTTTGCTAAATGGCTTGATGAAATACAGGACATCCGGGCGCGTGCTCGTATCCTGGTCAGAATTGAGAGGCTATCGGCTGGAAATCCTGGAGATGTTAAGCCAGTGGGTGAAGGTGTTTCAGAGTTGCGCATTGATTATGGATCCGGCTATCGGGTGTATTACAAAAAGCAAGGGCGGAAGGTGATAATTCTTTTGGCTGGTGGCGATAAGCATTCACAGACCAAGGATATTAAAACAGCTTTACGTTTAGCAAGAAATTTATAGGAGTTTATCATGGCTAAAACTATTACAACTAAATACGAGGTCGCCGAACATCTTCGGACTCCGGAGGAAATGGCAGCCTATCTTGAAGCTTGCATTGAAGAAGCAAATGGTGATGCAGCCTTTATAGCCAAAGCACTGGGCGATATCGCACGTGCCAAGGGCATGGCACAAGTAGCGCGTGATTCTGGCTTATCCCGTGAAAGTCTTTACAAAGCACTCTCTGGTGAAAGAAGCCCCAGTTTCGACACAATCCTGAAAGTTGTACGGGCACTTGGCTTAAGATTGCATGCAGAAGCAGTTCAAGTGCATTTCTAAACAGCCCAACCATCCAATCCGCCGGACCCGTGTTCCGCGGGCCGGTGAGCTTTTTGTTATGCCGCATTTATCACCGTAATTATTGACAGATTGAGTCATGATATTCCGTTTTTTTATGGCGGCGATAACCACATGATGAATCGAAAGGACAGACGGTGCCGTGTCGGATATAATTCTTCGCACGCTTGATTTGACGAAGCGATACAAAAACAGGTTGGCGGTGGATCATCTGAATATCGAGGTCCGGCAAGGAGACATCTTCGGCTTTCTTGGACCGAACGGCGCGGGGAAAAGCACCACCATCCGGATGATTCTGCATCTCATCTTTCCCACGCACGGGGATGTGGAAATCTTTGGCGTGTCGTTGAAAAAGGCAAGACACGGGGCGTTGGGCAAAGTGGGCGCCATCGTTGAAAACCCGGCATTCTACAATCACCTGTCCGCCTTACGCAACCTGGAGATCCTGGGCGGGCTGCAAAGGCCTGTGAGCAGACGTAAAATCATGGAGTATCTGGAGCGCGTCAAGCTTGCAGACCGGGCCGACGACCAGGTAAAGACCTATTCCCATGGAATGAACCAGCGCCTGGGGCTTGCCCTGGCCCTGCTGAAAGAACCGCAGCTTGTGATCCTTGATGAACCGACGACCGGTCTCGATCCTCAGGGCATGAAAGAGGTTCGGGAGCTTATCCGGGAATTATCCCGCGAACAGGGGATAACCGTCCTTCTCTCCTCCCACCTGCTTTACGAAGTGGAGCTGATCGCAACCCGGATGGCGATCATTCATCAGGGCAAACTCCGTGTGACGGGCAGCGTCCAGGAACTCCTGAAACAGGGACAGGCGGCGGTGCTCATCAAGACGGACCGTCCCGAAGAGGTCCTGCAATTCCTGAAAACGAAGGATGCCTACGGACCTGCGAAGGTCCAGAGCGACGGCGTCAACGTGGAACTGGAGCAGGAGCAGATCCCGGAGCTCAACCGGCAACTGGTCCAGGCCGGTTTTAACGTGAGCGCCCTCGTGCCGCAGCGGTCGCTGGAAACTTATTTTCTGAATTTGATCGAAGGACATGAAGCTTAAGGGTATTATCACAAGAAAGCGGAAGAGGTCAGGCAAGCCATGATGCGACTGATCGGATTTGAGCTGATTAAAACTTTCACCCGCTGGCGAACCTATATCGGGTTCATCGCCTTTGGCGTCATTGTGCCGCTGGTTGTAACGGGCCTGAAGTTGGGCGGACAGCAATCATTTGAGAGGAAAGTTTTGTCCCTGCTGCAAAACGACTTCATTATCGGCGGCAATGTGCTAAACGGATGGTTCTTCGGTTTCTTCTTCATGGGCGCTCTCTGGGTGCATGTCCCGATCGTCCTGACCATCGTTGCGGGAGACCAGATCGCCGGCGAAGGGAATGCCGGTACTTTCCGGTTTCTGCTCACACACGCCGTTTCCAGAGCGCGGATCATTACCGCCAAGTTTGCCGTCACGCTCATTTATACCGCCCTCGTTGTCCTTTTCATCGGCGGCCTGACCCTGGGCCTCTCCCTTTTGGCCTTCGGCGGCGGTGATTTGCTGGTCATCCGCCGGGGCATCCTGGTCATCCCGGAAGCCCAGTTGCCTTACCATTTTCTGGTGGCCTACGGACTGGCCACACTGGCCATGTTTGTCGTTTCCTCCCTTTGTTTTCTCTTCTCGGCGCTCACGGACAACTCGATCGGTCCCATCATCGCCACAATGGCCGTTATCATCGTAAGCATTATCATCATCACTCTGCCCTTCGATCTGTTTCAGGCCATCCGCCCCTACCTGTTCGTCAATTATTTCGATGCCTGGCAAAAGGTGTTTGACGATCCGATCCCCTGGGATGTCATCCGGACCAACATCGCCATCTTGGTCGGCTTTATCATTGCTTTTTTTCTGACAACCGTTGTCTATTTCTCGAATAAGGACATTCTTTCATAAATGATACACACCCTGAACGCCAGATCATCGTTTCTTTTAGCGGCCCTGCTTCTGCTTTTGCCGGTACGGGCGGCGGCCCAGGACAGGCCGAACATTGCGCCCAGAGGCAATCCCCAGCAGGTCTTCACCGAGCTGATCAGGCCCTATCAGAATATGCGCGACTATACCGTGAAAATACAGGCCAAAGTGGTCATGCCGAATATCAGGATACCGGATTTTACCGCCATCCTCTACTTCAAGAAACCGGACAAGTTTCACATCAAAACGAAGAATTTTGCACCGATTCCCCGCGGCAACGCCATTTTCAATCCCTTCCAGTTTGATCCGGACAAAAACCAGATCACCTTCAGGCAGATGGATAATTTAGAGGGCGCCCCGGCGGCGCTGTATAAAGTGGAGCCCGGCGAAGAGGAAAAGCGCATCCGTTTTTACAATGTCTGGGTCGGCGGGAACCCCAAGCGCATCGTGCAGGTGGAAAGCCACGCCGTCAGGGGTGCGAAAGCGCTCATTCGGCTGACATACCGGCAGGCAGAACAAGGCGCCGACAAATGGCTGCTGCCCGACAAAGTTTACGCCCATCTTACCTTTCCTGAAGGCGTGAACAGCCCGGATAATCTGATTGCGAAAGACAGCCCCTTTTCTGCCGGTTCGGCGAAGATCGAGGCGATGACGGGAGAGGGGGACATCACCATCTCCTACAGCGAGTGGCAGGTCAACACCGGCCTTGACGACCAATTGTTCAAAGATAAATGATCATGTATGACAGTTTTCTAAAAAATGGAAAATTGTAATATCTGTTTTCAGCCAACGGACCCACAGGCCCCCTGCAGGAACCCCTTTGCCTTTTCCACCTCGAACCGGCTGCCGATATAGATGGGGCTGCGCTGGCCGATATCTTCCACGGAGATCTCCAGGATATTCGTTTTTCCGTCGGTAGCGATGCCGCCCGCCTGTTCGATCAGGAAGGCCATCGGCTGCAGTTCGAACAGCAGGCGCAGCTTGCCCGCGGGGCTCTTTTTCAGGGCCGGGTAGGTGAATATTCCGCCGTTTTTGATCAGGATCTGGTTAATATCCGGAACGAATCCGCCGCTGTAACGCAGCTTGTACCCCTGCTCCTCGAGGAATTCGACGAAACGCAGATGTTCCGGCGTCCAGTCTTTCCGCAGGCCTCCCAGACTGTAAATGTCGCCCCTGTCCTTCAGCCGGATATTTTCCTGAGAGAGCACATATTCGCCTTCCTGGTTCAGGACGAATTCGTGGGTGCCCTTGCCGGCCGAATAGACCATCGTAATCAGGGGGCCGTAGGTGATGTAAAGGGCGGCCACCATGGTTTTTCTGCCTTCCCCCATCATCGATCCGTTATGAATGCCGATAATGGTCCCGATCGCCAGGTTGGTGTCCACAAGGGAGGAGCCGTCCAGCGGGTCCGCCGTGACAAAATATTTTTCCGTGCCGCTTCCGATCCGGACCACGGTATCCTGTTCCTCCGAGGCGTATTCCCGGACAAAACCGGAGAACTGCAACTGGTTTTTAAGAATCTGGTCGGAGCTCTTGTCCAGTGCCAGCTGATCTTCCCCGTAAATATTCCTGAAACCGGCCAGCTTCCGGTTCGATTCGTGAATCTTTGCGGAGATATACTTGCCGGTCACGGCGATCTGCCAGATCAGCCGCCGCAATTCCGTTTCCACGCCGGCCATCCACATATGCCGCCGCAGATCCACGCAGAATTTCGTATAATCGGAGATGCCTTCGCCCATCTTTATATCCTTATATCCTTTCAGCAATTTTGCTGTTTTCTTAACAATTTTCAGTCCCGCTGACAAGCCCATTTTTAACGTTTTCAATTGACAGAAAAACCCGGCTGTGGCTAAGTGACGGCAGGACATCCATCACCCTGCCGGGCGACCTTCACCCCTGGATGATCATCTTAAGGAGTTGTCATTGGTTAATTTAGTTAACAAGGATAAAATCAGGGTGGCCCTGTTCGGGCTGTTGATAATCATTATTGCTGGTACCTTGGGATATCACTTGATCGAAGGGTGGAGTTTTCTGGAATCCCTCTATACGACGGTCCAGACGATTTCAACTGTCGGGTACGGCGACTATACGCCCCAGACCGGGAAGGGGAAATTATTCACCATTGTTCTGATCATCTTTGGCGTCGGCACCATGCTCTATACGGTCGGAATGCTGGCGGAAACAATGGTAGAGGGACGATTAAGAGCGCTTGCGGGAAAGGGAAAACAGGGAAAAATGATAGAAAAAATGAAAAATCATTATATTATCTGCGGTTGCGGCCGGATCGGCCAACTGATTTGCCGCGAATTGAAAGCCGATAAAATGGATTTTGTCGTCATTGACAGCAATCCGGAGGTCATTCAGAAGATCGAAGAAGAGGGTTTTGTGTATTATCGAGGAGACGCCACGCAGGACAAGTCGCTCCTCGGTGCCGGGATCAAGCGGGCAAAAGGCATTGTCTGCGTTCTGCCCACGGATGCGGAGAACCTCTATGTCATTCTGACGGCCAAGGAACTCAATCCGAAAATATATGTTTTGTCCCGCTCGGAAGAGGAGGAGTCGGAGCACCGCCTGCTCCGGGCGGGAGCGGAACGGGTCATGTCTCCCTATACCCTGGGCGGCATGCGCATGGCCATGGCGATTCTGAGGCCAGCCATGCTTGATTTCATTGAAATCACCACCCGCCGGCAGAGCCTGGAGTTGAGAATGGAGGAAATATCCGTCTGTGAAGGCTCGCCTACTATCGGCAAATCTCTGGAAGAGTCGGAGATCCGCCATAACTTCGGGCTCATAATCGTCGCCGTGAAAAAGGATTCCGGGAAGATGATCTTCAACCCGCTGGCAAGTTACGTGATCGAAAAAGGAGACAAACTGATCGCCATGGGTGAAGACGAAAACATGTCCCGGTTTACGAAAGTCTGTGTCAGCTGAAAGAGAGGGATTTGCACAGGCTCAAAATAGACCATCTCGTAATAAGTTGCGAAACCCGAGACCTTTGAAGGTCTAACCCTTTTGTCATTCCCGCGAAAGCGGGAATCTATGAAGCCATTGAAAGGACTGGATTCCTGCTTCCGCAGGAATGACGATTTGCCAAGTTTCGGTAGAAATTCAAAGGTCTCAACCGCTGAATCCGGGACGGCTTTGAAAAAATACTGCAAGGGGAGGAACATTATCGCATGAAAATCAAGTTTATGGGTGCGGCGCGCACCGTTACGGGCTCGTGCTTTATCCTGGAAACCGGCGGCCATCGCTTTGCCGTGGACTGCGGCATGCACCAGGGCAACGCGGAAATTGAAAAGCGCAACTGGGATGTGGATATCTATGAGCCTGACCGGATCGATTTTTTTCTGATTACCCACGCCCACATTGACCATTCGGGCTTGCTGCCCCGCATGGTTCAGAAGGGGTTTCGCGGGGAGGTTTTTGCCACAGAGCCGACCCGGGACCTGCTGAAAATCATGCTGCTGGACAGTGCCCATATCCAGGAGATGGAAGCGCTATGGAAAAGTAAAAGGCGGCTGCGTCACGGGGAAAAGACGGTCAAACCCCTTTATACGAAGAAGGATGCAGAGGCCGCGTTTCCGCTGATCAAGAGCATATCATACGACGAGATATTTGAGCCCCTGCCGGGCATACAGGTCAATTTCAAGGACGCGGGCCATATTTTGGGTGCGGCATTGATTGAGATCCGGATGGAAGACAACGGCCGTCCCATGAAACTCGTGTTTTCCGGTGATATTGGTCGCCCGGCCCAGTTGCTTATGGCAGACCCAAGCGTCGTAGATTCGGCGGATTTTCTTTTTATGGAATCCACTTACGGCAACCGGAACCATCGGAACGAAGGCGACAGCCTCGATGAACTGGCGGAGGCCATCGCCTACAGCTATGGCAATCGGGAGAAAGTCATCATCCCCGCTTTTGCCGTCGAGCGGACACAGGAAATGATGTACTGCCTGTATCTGCTGTCTAAGGACGGCAGGCTTCCGCCCGACATGCCCGTGTATCTGGACAGCCCCATGGCCATCGCAGTCACGGAAATTGTTCGCCGCCATACGGCCTATCTCGATGAAGAGACCAGGGAGCTGATCCAAAAAGGGGAAGATCCTCTGCGTCTCCCGCAAATCCGTTTCACGCCAACGACAGAAGAATCGATGGCCATCAATGCCCTGTCCGGGCCGGCCATCGTGATTTCCGCTAGCGGCATGGCCGATGCGGGACGGATCAGGCATCATTTGAAACACAATCTCTGGCGTGAAGGGGCCAGTATTGTGTTTGTCGGGTTTCAGGCACAGGGAACGACCGGCCGTAAAATCGTGGACGGCGCCGGGAAAGTCCGTATTTTCAGTGAAGACGTGAATGTAAAAGCCAAAATATTCACGATCAACGGCTTTTCCGCGCATGCCGGACAGACGCAGATCCTGGACTGGCTGAGCCATTTTGAAAATCGGGCGATGCAGGTCTTTCTCGTGCATGGCGAGTATTCCGCCCAGCAGGTTCTGGCGGGACTGGTGCGGGAGAAATTCGGGTTCGAGGTTCTCATCCCCGATTATCTTGAAGAAAACACGCTCAAACCGGGTAAGGATCTGGAGCGGGTGGTCTATCCGGAAAAAGCGGCGCCGCGCATCGATTGGGCCTATCTGCTTGGAGAAATGGACGCCCGGTTGGCACAGATCCGGGACCGTCAGGCAAAACTGAAAGACCGCGCCTGGGTGGAGCAAACGGAAATCAGGGACCGGCTGCTGGAGCTCAACCGTCATCTGACCGAGCTGATTTCCCAGATCTGAGGGTTTCGCGGCCCTGCGGTTGTATCAACGAAGCCATTTTTTAAAGGTCTCAACATATGAATCGGGAAGCGGACGAAACATTCATGCGCCTGGCGCTTGCCCAGGCCCGGCTGGCACGGGAAGAGGGCGAAGTCCCTGTGGGCGCCCTCGTGGTCCATGACGGGGAAATCCTGTCTGCCGCCCATAACCGTCCCATTGCCGGACAGGATCCGTCCGCCCATGCGGAAATGTTGGCCATCCGCCAGGCAGCCGTGCGGGTGGGGAATTACCGTCTCACGGAGGCCACCCTTTATGTCACCCTGGAACCCTGTATCATGTGCGCCGGCGCCATAATCCAGGCCCGCATCGGCCGGCTCGTGTATGGCGCTGCGGACCCCAAAACCGGAGCGGTCGTCTCGCTTTACAGGCTGTTGCAAGACGAAAGACTCAATCACCGGGTTGAGGTAACCGGTGGGATCCTGGAAGAAATCTGTGCGGAAATTATGAGTGGATTTTTCAGGCAAAAGAGGATAACATCCCCGCCCGTTTCGGAATGAGATCATGCGGAGAGGTACCGAAGTGGTCGTAACGGGATCGACTCGAAATCGATTTGGGGGTCAAAAGCTCTCACGGGGGTTCGAATCCCCCTCTCTCCGCCATTGATATCAGAAAGTGGTTCTCTCTGCGGTTGGCGACCGACCAGGCAGTGCAGGGCCGACAAAGGGCTTTGAAAAATAACCCACAATATTCAAGGTTCTTATGCAGACCATGACAATGGAGGGATGTCCGAGCGGCTGAAGGAGCACGACTGGAAATCGTGTGTATGCCCACAAAGGTGTACCGGGGGTTCGAATCCCCCTCTCTCCGCCATTTTATAACTATGGCGACGGTGTCTCTTTTATCTGACATCGAGTAATTGGAGACGGGTTGACATGTCGCCGGTCAGTTTTGAACCCGCTTTCGATGACACCCAATGAGTAGAGATTGATAGCCGGGCCCTGTGCAACGGAGGCGTGTGAACCCCGTCAGGTCCGGAAGGAAGCAGCGGTAGCAATGTCCGACGTGTGCTGCGGGATAACCTGGCTATCGGCGCCTCCGATTGTTTATTACGTTAAATGGATATTTCCCAGAGAGCCTATGGACTATCTTGTTTTTGCCCGCAGGTGGAGACCTCAGAAGTTTGAAGAGGTGATCGGCCAGGATCAAGCAGTCACGACCCTTAAAAACGCCATAAGTATCATCGCATTGCTCACGCTTTCATTTTCAGTGGGCCGAGAGGGGTAGGTAAGACCTCTGTCGCCCGGATTTTGGCGCAAGGAGTTGAATTGTGAAAAGGGTCCGACACAGACACCGTGCAACCACTGCACTAATTGTCGCGAAATCACCGAAGGGATCGCTATGGATGTTCGTGAAATCGATGGGGCATCTAACGGGGGTATTGATGATGTTAGGGAGCTGCAGGAAAAATTGAAGTTTCTGCCTGTGTCTTCCCACTATAAGGTTTACATCATCGATGAAGTTCACATGCTGTCAAAGGCAGCCTTTAATGCGCTTTTTAAGACTATTGAGGAGCCTCCACCTCACGTCGTTTTTATTTTTGCTACCACGGGAACGCATAAATTCTGCGACGATCCTGTCGCGCTGTCAGCGGAACCACTTTGGGCGGATTTCCATTCGTGCCATCGCAGAAAATCTGAAAAAGATTGCCCAGGCGGAGGAGGTTCAGATCACGGAACGGGGCCTGACCTGGATTGCTGCGGCAGGTGACGGCAGTATGAGGGACGCCCAGAGTATCTTTGACCAGGCGATCGCCTTTGTCGGGTCTGATATCCAGGACCACGATATTGAAGAATTGCTGGGCCTGACGGATCGGCGGGTCCACTTGCTGTCCGAGGCCGTATTCGCGCGGAATGCGGGCCAATGCCTGAGAGCCATTGAAGACGGTTACTATGCAGGACTGGACGTGAAGTACTTCTATCAGATGCTTCTGGGGCATTTCCGGAACCTGCTGCTGACGAAAATTGTGGGGCAGGATCGGGAACTCCTGGATGTGGCCGATGAGGACCTGGCCAGATTGAAAGCGCAGGCCGGGCCTGTTTCGGCGGGAGACGCTGCAGGGACTTCTGGATTCGTTGATGGCGGAAGAGGAAAACGTCAGGCGGAGCCAGAATCCAAGATTGAACCTGGAGTCGGTTCTGGTCAGAATGTGTTACCTGGAAACCTTGGTGTCCGTGGAAGAGGTTCTGTCTCGGATGGAAGACCTCGAGCGGCAGCTTTCTCTGGGCGGGCCGTCGCTGTCCACATCCATGCCGTCGGGAGATTTCTCCCCGTCCGTCGTCCATTCCGTGAGGGCGCCTTGCGATGGGAAGGGCAGACACAGAGCCGGAAACGAAAGCCGCCATTCCGGACGGAGTTGCCCATGGAATCCGCGAGGGCCAGGATTCCGGGCAGATTTGGGAAGCCTACAAGGCTTTTGCTAAAAGAAAAGCCACCCGCTGTGGTCCAAGATTGAACCGGGCAGGATGATCGATACGAAAGCGGACGGCTTCGGATCGGTTTCCCACAGGGCTATGTTTTCCTCGAAAATATCAATGAACAATCCCAGCAAGAACGGATCGCCGAGATTGCGAGAGATTTTTTCCATGAGGATGTCCAGGTCACCATTGAAACCCTGGCGCCGGACCCCGAAAACGTCGCCGCGGACCGGGTAAACGGCGGCCGTAACGGCAGGATGCAGGACATCAAACGGCAGGCGCTGAACCAGCCGTTCCTGCAGAAGGTTCTCGATATGTTCGAAGGGGCGGAAGTCCGCGATGTGATTCCCAGGGAGAATCCAGGCTGGACCGGACCGAGAAACCGATCAGTTCAACGGCTGCGTAATAGCTCCGCAGGCAAGGCGCGCAAATCATGAGGAGCGAGGTGTACTTATATGTACGCCGCAACGACGAAGGATGAAGCGCAACGCAGCATCCGGGCTTTTTACGCAGTCGTCAATCAATAATAGAGGAGGATTTTTAATCCGTGCAGAACATCGGCAATATCATGAAACAGGCAAAAAAACTTCAGGAGCGCATGACCAGTCTCCAGAACGCGGCACTGAAGACCGTTGAGGCCAGCGCCGGGGGTGGGATGGTATCCGTGCTCGTGAACGGCAAGCATGAGCTGGTTTCCCTGAAGATCGAAAAAGAGGTCGTCAACCCTGAAGATGTCGATATGCTTCAGGATCTAATCATGGCCGCGGTCAACGAGGGGATGCGCAAAGCCCAGGAAATGGCTTCGGCGGAAATGGCGAAGCTCACCGGCGGCATTAACATCCCCGGCCCGACCCGCAGCGGGGGCCGAGCGATGACGGGATATGCGCTGCCGATCAAACGGCTGATCCGGGAGTGGGACGGCTTCCGGGCATTGGTGAAAAAACGGCCGCGCGGATGGCCAACCACATCCTGCGTATTTCCGGGGAAGACGCCGTCCGGTTGGCCGAGAAGCATCCTGGATGTGAAACGGAAAATCCGTTTGGCGCCGTGTCTGTTTCAACCTGGCGGAAGCGGAATGCTGCGAGATATGTCTGGACGACTCCCGCGACAGACAGACGATCTGTGTCGTGGAGGAGCCCGATTCGCTGATTGCGATCGAGGACAGCGGCAGCTTCCACGGAACCTACCACGTCCTGCACGGCGTGCTGGCCCCGCTGGACGGCGTCGGGCCGGAACATCTGCGGCTCAACGAACTTGCCGAACGCATCAGGGAGGATGGCGTCCGGGAAATCATCCTGGCGACCAACCCCAACGTGCAGGGAGAATCCACGGCCCTGCTGATCATGAAACTCGTCCGGGGTATGGAGCTGCGCGTGAGCCGCATCGCGCTGGGCGTCCCCGTGGGTGGCGATCTGAAGTACACCGACCGCATGACGCTGGCCAAGTCCATTGAATTCCGCCGGGGGATGTGACCGTATGCCTTCCTGCCGCGACATTTCCGCCCGCATCATCGCCGAAACCGTCCGGGCGCTTTTGTTAAAGGCCAATATCGAGATCGGCCAGGACGTCCTTTCGCTGCTGGCGCAGGCCGTGAAAACGGAAACATCGGAACGGGGCATCCACGTCCTTGAACAGATCCTTGAAAACGCCCGGATTGCCTGCGAAGAACGCTTGCCGCTCTGCCAGGATACGGGCCTGGCGATCGTGTTCATCGAGTTGGGCCAGGACGTGCATGTGACGGACGGCGATTTTTCCGAGGCCGTCCAGGAAGGCGTCCGCCAGGCTTATCGGGACGGATTTTTACGCAAATCGCTCTGCGACCCCCTGGACCGCTGCAACACGGGCGACAACACCCCTGCAATCATTCATACCGAGATTGTACCCGGCCGCGATATTCGAATCAGGGTCATGCCCAAGGGCGGGGGCTCTGAAAACATGAGCGGCGTCGCCATGCTGACGCCTGCGGCGGGCTTGGACGGGATCAAACGGTATGTCCTCGACCAGGTGGCCAAAGCGGGACCAAACCCCGTCCGCCTACCGTGATCGGGGTGGGCATCGGCGGCAACCTGGAAACGGCTG
>CAVWGC010000020.1:0-18238 GCA_963754515.1 uncultured delta proteobacterium
ATGATGAATCGAAAGGACAGACGGCGCCGTGTCGGATATAATTCTTCGCACGCTTGATTTGACGAAGCGATACAAAAACAGGTTGGCGGTGGATCATCTGAATATCGAGGTCCGGCAAGGAGACATCTTCGGCTTTCTTGGACCGAACGGCGCGGGGAAAAGCACCACCATCCGGATGATTCTGCATCTCATCTTTCCCACGCACGGGGATGTGGAAATCTTTGGCGTGTCGTTGAAAAAGGCAAGACACGGGGCGTTGGGCAAAGTGGGCGCCATCGTTGAAAACCCGGCATTCTACAATCACCTGTCCGCCTTACGCAACCTGGAGATCCTGGGCGGGCTGCAAAGGCCTGTGAGCAGACGTAAAATCATGGAGTATCTGGAGCGCGTCAAGCTTGCAGACCGGGCCGACGACCAGGTAAAGACCTATTCCCATGGAATGAACCAGCGCCTGGGGCTTGCCCTGGCCCTGCTGAAAGAACCGCAGCTTGTGATCCTTGATGAACCGACGACCGGTCTCGATCCTCAGGGCATGAAAGAGGTTCGGGAGCTTATCCGGGAATTATCCCGCGAACAGGGGATAACCGTCCTTCTCTCCTCCCACCTGCTTTACGAAGTGGAGATGATCGCAACCCGGATGGCGGTCATTCATCAGGGCAAACTCCGTGTGACGGGCAGCGTCCAGGAACTCCTGAAACAGGGACAGGCGGCGGTGCTCATCAAGACGGACCGTCCCGAAGAGGCCTTGCAATTCCTGAAAACGAAGGATGCCTACGGACCTGCGAAGATCCAGAGCGACGGCGTCAACGTGGAACTGGAGCAGGAGCAGATCCCGGAGCTCAACCGGCAACTGGTCCAGGCCGGTTTTAACGTGAGCGCCCTCGTGCCGCAGCGGTCGCTGGAGACTTATTTCCTGAATTTGATCGAAGGACATGAATCTTAAGGGTTTTTTCACAAGAAAGCGGAAGAGGTCAGGCAAGCCATGATGCGACTGATCGGATTTGAGCTGATTAAAACTTTCACCCGCTGGCGAACCTATATCGGTTTCATCGCCTTTGGCGTCATTGTGCCGCTGGTTGTAACGGGCCTGAAGTTGGGCGGACAGCAATCATTTGAGAGGAAAGTTTTGTCCCTGCTGCAAAACGACTTCATTATCGGCGGCAATGTGCTAAACGGATGGTTCTTCGGTTTCTTCTTCATGGGCGCTCTCTGGGTGCATGTCCCGATCGTCCTGACCATCGTTGCGGGAGACCAGATCGCCGGCGAAGGGAATGCCGGTACTTTCCGGTTTCTGCTCACACACGCCGTTTCCAGAGCGCGGATCATTACCGCCAAGTTTGCCGTCACGCTCATTTATACCGCCCTCGTTGTCCTTTTCATCGGCGGCCTGACCCTGGGCCTCTCCCTTTTGGCCTTCGGCGGCGGTGATTTGCTGGTCATCCGCCGGGGCATCCTGGTCATCCCGGAAGCCCAGTTGCCTTACCATTTTCTGGTGGCCTACGGACTGGCCACACTGGCCATGTTTGTCGTTTCCTCCCTTTGTTTTCTCTTCTCGGCGCTCACGGACAACTCGATCGGTCCCATCATCGCCACAATGGCCGTTATCATCGTAAGCATTATCATCATCACTCTGCCCTTCGATCTGTTTCAGGCCATCCGCCCCTACCTGTTCGTCAATTATTTCGACGCCTGGCAAAAGGTGTTTGACGATCCGATCCCCTGGGATGTCATCCGGACCAACATCGCCATCCTGGTCGGCTTTATCATTGCTTTTTTTCTGACAACCGTTGTCTATTTCTCGAATAAGGATATTCTTTCATAAATGATACACACTCTGAACGCCAGATCATTGTTTCTTTTAGCGGCCCTGCTTCTGCTTTTGCCGGTACGGGCGGCGGCCCAGGACAGGCCGAACATTGCGCCCAGAGGCAATCCCCGGCAGGTCTTCACCGAGCTGATCAGACCCTATCAGAATATGCGCGACTATACCGTGAAAATACAGGCCAAAGTGGTCATGCCGAATATCAGGATACCGGATTTTACCGCCATCCTCTACTTCAAGAAACCGGACAAGTTTCACATCAAAACGAAGAATTTTGCACCGATTCCCCGCGGCAACGCCATTTTCAATCCCTTCCAGTTTGATCCGGACAAAAACCAGATCACCTTCAGGCAGATGGATAATTTAGAGGGCGCCCCGGCGGCGCTGTATAAAGTGGAGCCCGGCGAAGAGGAAAAGCGCATCCGTTTTTACAATGTCTGGGTCGGCGGGAACCCCAAGCGCATCGTGCAGGTGGAAAGCCACGCCGTCAGGGGTGCGAAAGCGCTCATTCGGCTGACATACCGGCAGGCAGAACAAGGCGCCGACAAATGGCTGCTGCCCGACAAAGTTTACGCCCATCTTACCTTTCCTGAAGGCGTGAACAGCCCGGATAATCTGATTGCGAAAGACAGCCCCTTTTCTGCCGGTTCGGCGAAGATCGAGGCGATGACGGGAGAGGGGGACATCACCATCTCCTACAGCGAGTGGCAGGTCAACACCGGCCTTGACGACCAATTGTTCAAAGATAAATGATCATGTATGACAGTTTTCTGAAAAATGGAAAATTGTAATATCTGTTTTCAGCCAACGGACCCACAGGCCCCCTGCAGGAACCCCTTTGCCTTTTCCACCTCGAACCGGCTGCCGATATAGATGGGGCTGCGCTGGCCGATATCTTCCACGGAGATCTCCAGGATATTCGTTTTTCCGTCGGTAGCGATGCCGCCCGCCTGTTCGATCAGGAAGGCCATCGGCTGCAGTTCGAACAGCAGGCGCAGCTTGCCCGCGGGGCTCTTTTTCAGGGCCGGGTAGGTGAATATTCCGCCGTTTTTGATCAGGATCTGGTTAATATCCGGAACGAATCCGCCGCTGTAACGCAGCTTGTACCCCTGCTCCTCGAGGAATTCGACGAAACGCAGATGTTCCGGCGTCCAGTCTTTCCGCAGGCCTCCCAGACTGTAAATGTCGCCCCTGTCCTTCAGCCGGATATTTTCCTGAGAGAGCACATATTCGCCTTCCTGGTTCAGGACGAATTCGTGGGTGCCCTTGCCGGCCGAATAGACCATCGTAATCAGGGGGCCGTAGGTGATGTAAAGGGCGGCCACCATGGTTTTTCTGCCTTCCCCCATCATCGATCCGTTATGAATGCCGATAATGGTCCCGATCGCCAGGTTGGTGTCCACAAGGGAGGAGCCGTCCAGCGGGTCCGCCGTGACAAAATATTTTTCCGTGCCGCTTCCGATCCGGACCACGGTATCCTGTTCCTCCGAGGCGTATTCCCGGACAAAACCGGAGAACTGCAACTGGTTTTTAAGAATCTGGTCGGAGCTCTTGTCCAGTGCCAGCTGATCTTCCCCGTAAATATTCCTGAAACCGGCCAGCTTCCGGTTCGATTCGTGAATCTTTGCGGAGATATACTTGCCGGTCACGGCGATCTGCCAGATCAGCCGCCGCAATTCCGTTTCCACGCCGGCCATCCACATATGCCGCCGCAGATCCACGCAGAATTTCGTATAATCGGAGATGCCTTCGCCCATCTTTATATCCTTATATCCTTTCAGCAATTTTGCTGTTTTCTTAACAATTTTCAGTCCCGCTGACAAGCCCATTTTTAACGTTTTCAATTGACAGAAAAACCCGGCTGTGGCTAAGTGACGGCAGGACATCCATCACCCTGCCGGGCGACCTTCACCCCTGGATGATCATCTTAAGGAGTTGTCATTGGTTAATTTGGTTAACAAGGATAAAATCAGGGTGGCCCTGTTCGGGCTGTTGATAATCATTATTGCTGGTACCTTGGGATATCACTTGATCGAAGGGTGGAGTTTTCTGGAATCCCTCTATACGACGGTCCAGACGATTTCAACTGTCGGGTACGGCGACTATACGCCCCAGACCGGGAAGGGGAAATTATTCACCATTGTTCTGATCATCTTTGGCGTCGGCACCATGCTCTATACGGTCGGAATGCTGGCGGAAACAATGGTAGAGGGACGATTAAGAGCGCTTGCGGGAAAGGGAAAACAGGGAAAAATGATCGAAAAAATGAAAAATCATTATATTATCTGCGGTTGCGGCCGGATCGGCCAACTGATTTGCCGCGAATTGAAAGCCGATAAAATGGATTTTGTCGTCATTGACAGCAATCCGGAGGTCATTCAGAAGATCGAAGAAGAGGGTTTTGTGTATTATCGAGGAGACGCCACGCAGGACAAGTCGCTCCTCGGTGCCGGGATCAAGCGGGCAAAAGGCATTGTCTGCGTTCTGCCCACGGATGCGGAGAACCTCTATGTCATTCTGACGGCCAAGGAACTCAATCCGAAAATATATGTTTTGTCCCGCTCGGAAGAGGAGGAGTCGGAGCACCGCCTGCTCCGGGCGGGAGCGGAACGGGTCATGTCTCCCTATACCCTGGGCGGCATGCGCATGGCCATGGCGATTCTGAGGCCAGCCATGCTTGATTTCATTGAAATCACCACCCGCCGGCAGAGCCTGGAGTTGAGAATGGAGGAAATATCCGTCTGTGAAGGCTCGCCTACTATCGGCAAATCTCTGGAAGAGTCGGAGATCCGCCATAACTTCGGGCTCATAATCGTCGCCGTGAAAAAGGATTCCGGGAAGATGATCTTCAACCCGCTGGCAAGTTACGTGATCGAAAAAGGAGACAAACTGATCGCCATGGGTGAAGACGAAAACATGTCCCGGTTTACGAAAGTCTGTGTCAGCTGAAAGAGAGGGATTTGCACAGGCTCAAAATAGACCATCTCGTAATAAGTTGCGAAACCCGAGACCTTTGAAGGTCTAACCCTTTTGTCATTCCCGCGAAAGCGGGAATCTATGAAGCCATTGAAAGGACTGGATTCCTGCTTCCGCAGGAATGACGATTTGCCAAGTTTCGGTAGAAATTCAAAGGTCTCAACCGCTGAATCCGGGACGGCTTTGAAAAAATACTGCAAGGGGAGGAACATTATCGCATGAAAATCAAGTTTATGGGTGCGGCGCGCACCGTTACGGGCTCGTGCTTTATCCTGGAAACCGGCGGCCATCGCTTTGCCGTGGACTGCGGCATGCACCAGGGCAACGCGGAAATTGAAAAGCGCAACTGGGATGTGGATATCTATGAGCCTGACCGGATCGATTTTTTTCTGATTACCCACGCCCACATTGACCATTCGGGCTTGCTGCCCCGCATGGTGCAGAAGGGGTTTCGCGGGGAGGTTTTTGCCACAGAGCCGACCCGGGACCTGCTGAAAATCATGCTGCTGGACAGTGCCCATATCCAGGAGATGGAAGCGCTATGGAAAAGTAAAAGGCGGCTGCGTCACGGGGAAAAGACGGTCAAACCCCTTTATACGAAGAAGGATGCAGAGGCCGCGTTTCCGCTGATCAAGAGCATATCATACGACGAGATATTTGAGCCCCTGCCGGGCATACAGGTCAATTTCAAGGACGCGGGCCATATTTTGGGTGCGGCATTGATTGAGATCCGGATGGAAGACAACGGCCGTCCCATGAAACTCGTGTTTTCCGGTGATATTGGTCGCCCGGCCCAGTTGCTTATGGCAGACCCAAGCGTCGTAGATTCGGCGGATTTTCTTTTTATGGAATCCACTTACGGCAACCGGAACCATCGGAACGAAGGCGACAGCCTCGATGAACTGGCGGAGGCCATCGCCTACAGCTATGGCAATCGGGAGAAAGTCATCATCCCCGCTTTTGCCGTCGAGCGGACACAGGAAATGATGTACTGCCTGTATCTGCTGTCTAAGGACGGCAGGCTTCCGCCCGACATGCCCGTGTATCTGGACAGCCCCATGGCCATCGCAGTCACGGAAATTGTTCGCCGCCATACGGCCTATCTCGATGAAGAGACCAGGGAGCTGATCCAAAAAGGGGAAGATCCTCTGCGTCTCCCGCAAATCCGTTTCACGCCAACGACAGAAGAATCGATGGCCATCAATGCCCTGTCCGGGCCGGCCATCGTGATTTCCGCTAGCGGCATGGCCGATGCGGGACGGATCAGGCATCATTTGAAACACAATCTCTGGCGTGAAGGTGCCAGTATTGTGTTTGTCGGGTTTCAGGCACAGGGAACGACCGGCCGTAAAATCGTGGACGGCGCCGGGAAAGTCCGTATTTTCAGTGAAGACGTGAATGTAAAAGCCAAAATATTCACGATCAACGGCTTTTCCGCGCATGCCGGACAGACGCAGATCCTGGACTGGCTGAGCCATTTTGAAAATCGGGCGATGCAGGTCTTTCTCGTGCATGGCGAGTATTCCGCCCAGCAGGTTCTGGCGGGACTGGTGCGGGAGAAATTCGGGTTCGAGGTTCTCATCCCCGATTATCTTGAAGAAAACACGCTCAAACCGGGTAAGGATCTGGAGCGGGTGGTCTATCCGGAAAAAGCGGCGCCGCGCATCGATTGGGCCTATCTGCTTGGAGAAATGGACGCCCGGCTGGCACAGATCCGGGACCGTCAGGCAAAACTGAAAGACCGCGCCTGGGTGGAGCAAACGGAAATCAGGGACCGGCTGCTGGAGCTCAACCGTCATCTGACCGAGCTGATTTCCCAGATCTGAGGGTTTCGCGGCCCTGCGGTTGTATCAACGAAGCCATTTTTTAAAGGTCTCAACATATGAATCGGGAAGCGGACGAAACATTCATGCGCCTGGCGCTTGCCCAGGCCCGGCTGGCACGGGAAGAGGGCGAAGTCCCTGTGGGCGCCCTCGTGGTCCATGACGGGGAAATCCTGTCTGCCGCCCATAACCGTCCCATTGCCGGACAGGATCCGTCCGCCCATGCGGAAATGTTGGCCATCCGCCAGGCAGCCGTGCGGGTGGGGAATTACCGTCTCACGGAGGCCACCCTTTATGTCACCCTGGAACCCTGTATCATGTGCGCCGGCGCCATAATCCAGGCCCGCATCGGCCGGCTCGTGTATGGCGCTGCGGACCCCAAAACCGGAGCGGTCGTCTCGCTTTACAGGCTGTTGCAAGACGAAAGACTCAATCACCGGGTTGAGGTAACCGGTGGGATCCTGGAAGAAATCTGTGCGGAAATTATGAGTGGATTTTTCAGGCAAAAGAGGATAACATCCCCGCCCGTTTCGGAATGAGATCATGCGGAGAGGTACCGAAGTGGTCGTAACGGGATCGACTCGAAATCGATTTGGGGGTCAAAAGCTCTCACGGGGGTTCGAATCCCCCTCTCTCCGCCATTGATATCAGAAAGTGGTTCTCTCTGCGGTTGGCGACCGACCAGGCAGTGCAGGGCCGACAAAGGGCTTTGAAAAATAACCCACAATATTCAAGGTTCTTATGCAGACCATGACAATGGAGGGATGTCCGAGCGGCTGAAGGAGCACGACTGGAAATCGTGTGTATGCCCACAAAGGTGTACCGGGGGTTCGAATCCCCCTCTCTCCGCCATTTTATAACTATGGCGACGGTGTCTCTTTTATCTGACATCGAGTAATTGGAGACGGGTTGACATGTCGCCGGTCAGTTTTGAACCCGCTTTCGATGACACCCAATGAGCAGAGATTGATAGCCGGGCCCTGTGCAACGGAGGCGTGTGAACCCCGTCAGGTCCGGAAGGAAGCAGCGGTAGCAATGTCCGACGTGTGCTGCAGGTTAACCCGGCTATCATGTTTTCCCGATTGTTGATGACGTTAAATCGATTTTTCCCAGAGAACCTATGGACTATCTTGTTTTAGCCCGCAGATGGAGACCCCAGACGTTTGAAGAGGTGATCGGCCAGGAGCAAGCGGTCAGGACCCTCCGGAACGCCATCCAATATCAGCGCATTGCCCATGCTTTCATTTTCAGCGGTCCGCGTGGGATAGGCAAGACCTCCGTGGCCCGGATTCTGGCCAAGGCGTTGAACTGTGAAACGGGCCCGACGCAGACGCCGTGCAACCAGTGCACGAACTGCCGCGAAATCACCGATGGGATCGCCATGGATGTGCGTGAAATCGATGGGGCTTCTAACGCGGGTATCGATGAGATCCGGGAATTGCAGGAAAAACTGAAGTTTCTGCCTCTGTCGTCCCGCTATAAGATTTACATCATCGATGAAGTCCATATGCTGTCAAAGGCAGCCTTCAATGCGCTTTTGAAGACCATAGAGGAGCCGCCACCGCATGTCGTTTTTATTTTTGCCACCACGGAAACGCATAAAATTCCTGCGACGATCCTGTCGCGCTGTCAGCGGTATGATTTTCGGCGGATTTCCATTCGTGCCATCGCAGAAAATCTGAAAAAGATTGCCCAGGCGGAGGAGGTTCAGATCACGGAACGGGGCCTGACCTGGATTGCTGCGGCAGGTGACGGCAGTATGAGGGACGCCCAGAGTATCTTTGACCAGGCGATCGCCTTTGTCGGGTCTGATATCCAGGACCACGATATTGAAGAATTGCTGGGCCTGACGGATCGGCGGTTCCTCTACTTGCTGTCCGAGGCCGTATTCGCGCGGAATGCGGGCCAATGCCTGAGAGCCATTGAAGACGGTTACTATGCAGGACTGGACGTGAAGTACTTCTATCAGATGCTTCTGGGGCATTTCCGGAACCTGCTGCTGACGAAAATTGTGGGGCAGGATCGGGAACTCCTGGATGTGGCCGATGAGGACCTGGCCAGATTGAAAGCGCAGGCCGGGCCTGTTTCGCGGGAGACGCTGCAGGGACTTCTGGATCTGTTGATGGCGGAAGAGGAAAACGTCAGGCGGAGCCAGAATCCAAGATTGAACCTGGAGTCGGTTCTGGTCAGAATGTGTTACCTGGAGCCCCTGGTGTCCGTGGAAGAGGTTCTGTCTCGGATGGAAGACCTCGAGCGGCAGCTTTCTCCGGGCGGGCCGTCGCTGTCCACATCCATGCCGTCGGGAGATTCCTCCCCGTCCGTCGTCCATTCCGTGAGGGCGCCTTGCGATGGGAAAGGGGCATACACAGAGCCGGAAACGAAAGCCGCCATTCCGGACGGAGTTGCCCATGGAATCCGCGAGGGCCAGGATTCCGGGCAGATCTGGGAAGCCTACAAGGCTTTTGTGAAAAAGAAAAGCCACCCGCTGTGGTCCAAGATTGAACCGGGCAGGATGATCGGATACGAAAGCGGACGGCTTCGGATCGGTTTCCCACAGGGCTATGTTTTCCTCGAAAATATCAATGAACAATCCCAGCAAGAACGGATCGCCGAGATTGCGAGAGATTTTTTCCATGAGGATGTCCAGGTCACCATTGAAACCCTGGCGCCGGACCCCGAAAACGTCGCCGCGGACCGGGTAAACGGCGGCCGTAACGGCAGGATGCAGGACATCAAACGGCAGGCGCTGAACCAGCCGTTCCTGCAGAAGGTTCTCGATATGTTCGAAGGGGCGGAAGTCCGCGATGTGATTCCCCGGGAGAATCCAGGCTGACCGGACCGAGAAACTGAAAAGTTCAACGGCTGCGTAAATAGCTCCGCAGGCAAGGCGCGCAAATCATGAGGAGCGAGGTGTACTTATATGTACGCCGCAACGACGAAGGATGAAGCGCAACGCAGCATCCGGGCTTTTTACGCAGTCGTCAATCAATAATAGAGGAGGATTTTTAATCCGTGCAGAACATCGGCAATATCATGAAACAGGCAAAAAAACTTCAGGAGCGCATGACCAGTCTCCAGAATGAACTGGCACTGAAGACCGTTGAGGCCAGCGCCGGGGGTGGGATGGTATCCGTGCTCGTGAACGGCAAGCATGAGCTGGTTTCCCTGAAGATCGAAAAAGAGGTCGTCAACCCTGAAGATGTCGATATGCTTCAGGATCTAATCATGGCCGCGGTCAACGAGGGGATGCGCAAAGCCCAGGAAATGGCTTCGGCGGAAATGGCGAAGCTCACCGGCGGCATTAACATCCCCGGCCTGACCTGAGCGGGGGGCCTGAGCGATGACGGGATATGCGCTGCCGATCAAACGGCTGATCCGGGAACTGGGACGGCTTCCGGGCATTGGTGAAAAAACGGCCGCGCGGATGGCCAACCACATCCTGCGTATTTCCGGGGAAGACGCCGTCCGGTTGGCCGAAAGCATCCTGGATGTGAAACGGAAAATCCGTTTGTGCCGCGTCTGTTTCAACCTGGCGGAAGCGGAATGCTGCGAGATATGTCTGGACCACTCCCGCGACAGACAGACGATCTGTGTCGTGGAGGAGCCCGATTCGCTGATTGCGATCGAGGACAGCGGCAGCTTCCACGGAACCTACCACGTCCTGCACGGCGTGCTGGCCCCGCTGGACGGCGTCGGGCCGGAACATCTGCGGCTCAACGAACTTGCCGAACGCATCAGGGAGGATGGCGTCCGGGAAATCATCCTGGCGACCAACCCCAACGTGCAGGGAGAATCCACGGCCCTGCTGATCATGAAACTCGTCCGGGGTATGGAGCTGCGCGTGAGCCGCATCGCGCTGGGCGTCCCCGTGGGTGGCGATCTGAAGTACACCGACCGCATGACGCTGGCCAAGTCCATTGAATTCCGCCGGGGGATGTGACCGTATGCCTTCCTGCCGCGACATTTCCGCCCGCATCATCGCCGAAACCGTCCGGGCGCTTTTTGTCAAGGCCAATATCGAGATCGGCCAGGACGTCCTTTCGCTGCTGGCGCGGGCCGTGAAAACGGAAACATCTGAACGGGGCATCCACGTCCTTGAACAGATCCTTGAAAACGCCCGGATTGCCTGCGAAGACCGCTTGCCGCTCTGCCAGGATACGGGCCTGGCGATCGTGTTCATCGAGTTGGGCCAGGACGTGCATGTGACGGACGGCGATTTTTCCGAGGCCGTCCAGGAAGGCGTCCGCCAGGCTTATCGGGACGGATTTTTACGCAAATCGCTCTGCGACCCCCTGGACCGCTGCAACACGGGCGACAACACCCCTGCAATCATTCATACCGAGATTGTACCCGGCCGCGAGATCCGAATCAGGGTCATGCCCAAGGGCGGGGGCTCTGAAAACATGAGCGGCGTCGCCATGCTGACGCCTGCGGCGGGCTTGGACGGGATCAAACGGTATGTCCTCGACCAGGTGGCCAAAGCGGGACCAAACCCCTGTCCGCCTACCGTGATCGGGGTGGGCATCGGCGGCAACCTGGAAACGGCTGTTATCCTGGCGAAAAAGGCCCTGTTGCGGCCCCTGGGGGAGCCCAACCGGCGCGATGGACGTCTGGCAAAGATCGAGGAAGAGCTGCTTGCCCAGATCAACCGGCTGGGGATCGGTCCCCAGGGCTACGGTGGCGCGACCACTGCGCTTGCCGTCCACTGTGAAATGACGCCCTGTCACATCGCCAGCCTTCCCGTGGCCGTGAACATCCAGTGCCACGCCGTCCGACACGGGGAAGCCGTCATCTGATCCACGGAGCGTTTCATACCATGCTGAAACCTTTTGAAATCCAAACCCCTTTGAATTTTCAAACCTGCGCAGGCCTCAATGCCGGCGACTGCGTCCTGCTGAGCGGTCCCGTCTATACCGGGCGCGATATGGCGCACCGCCGACTCTTCGAGGCGATCGGCCGCGGCGAGACCCTCCCGATCAACCTCCGGGATGAGGTCATGTTCTACGCCGCCCCGACGCCGGCCAGGCCCGGACAGGTCATCGGTTCCATCGGGCCGACGACGAGCGGCCGCATGGACGTCTTCACGCCGCGCCTGATCGAAGCCGGGTTGCGCGGTATGATCGGCAAGGGGATGCGGTCGCCGGAGGTCATCGACGCGATCATCAAACACCAGGCCGTTTACTTCGGCGCCATCGGCGGCGTCGCGGCCCTGACGGCCCGGTGCATCAAAAGAGCAGAGGTGGCGGCGTATGACGATCTGGGGCCGGAGGCCATCCTGCGGCTGGATGTTGTTGCGCTGCCGCTTGTGGTCATCAATGATACGCGCGGCGGGGATCTGTACCGAAACGCTGAAAGTTTGCATAACCGGTGAAAAATGGTTCGCAAGCGGCGAATCAAAGATTTTTCGACTTTCCGGAAACTATAATCGTTCAATGATTTCATACATATTTAAGCCTTATCAAGGGGGACATGACGAAGTCGTGTCCCCCTCAACGAAAAAGATTTTGAGCCGCGGCGAAGCCATTTTTCAAAGGTCTCGTATCAGGTACAGCAAGCTTCAGGCTGTGCAGATGAAGCGTAACGCGTATCCGGGCTTTTTTCGAAGCCTAAAAATTTGCTGTTGACAGACGATTTTATTTCTAATATGAAACACAGTCTTGAGCAATGCCTTTTTTATGACCGACAGAGCAATCCAACACACAGGGAGAAAATACACATGATTGAAGTAAGGTGGCATGGAAGAGGGGGGCAGGGGGCGGTGACCTCCGTGGAGCTGCTGGCCCTGGCGGCGATCGAGGAGGGGAAATACGCACAGGGCTTTCCGGCATTCGGTCCCGAACGCCGCGGCGCGCCCGTCATGGCGTACAACCGGGTTTCCGAAAAGCCCATCAAGATCCGGTCCGGGATCTATCAGCCCGATGTCGTGGTGGTCCTCGATCCGAGCCTCATGACGCTTGTCAATGTGACAGACGGTCTCAAATCCGGCGGATTGCTGATCGTCAACACGGCGAAGACGGAAAAGGAGATCCGCGCCACGCTCAAATACACCGGAAAGCTCGCGACGGTGGACGCGACGCATATCGCGCGGGAAGAGCTGGGGATCCCCATTGCCAATACCACCATGCTTGGCGCGATCCTCAAGGCGACAGGCGTGCTGAAGTTCGAATCCTTAAACGCCCCCATCGAGGAGCGGTTCGGCCGCATCGCCGCCAAAAACAAGAATGCCCTGAAGCGGGCCTACGACAGCGTCAAAATATCAAAGTAAACCATATGAGGTGTTCTCATGAAACAGAAGAAATGGCCGGAAGCCTGGCATGAAGTGACCCCCGGATGCATCGTTTTTACCCCGGGCAGCGCCAGTACGTATAAAACGGGCAGCTGGCGGGCCCAGCGCCCCATCTGGGATAACAAGAAATGCATCAAGTGCGGCATCTGTTACATCTTCTGCCCGGAAGGCTGCATTTCCGAGGTCGCCGATGGTCTTTTTGCAGCGAATCTGGACTACTGCAAAGGCTGCGGCATCTGCGCGCATGAATGCTGGCCGCAGGCCATCGCCATGATTGAGGAGGAGGTGTAGCATGGGCAAACGCATTGGAATGGAAGTGGGTATTGCGGCGGCAGAGGCCGTCGGCCTGTGCAACATCGATGTGGCGGCGGTCTATCCGATCACCCCGCAATCCCATATCGCCGAACATTTATCGGACATTTTTCATGATGGACGGATTGACGCGGAGTTCATTACCGTGGAGTCGGAACATTCATCCATCAGCGCCTGCGCCGGCGCCAGTGCAACGGGCGCCCGGGTCTACACGGCCACAAGCTCCCAGGGGCTCATGTACATGCATGAAATCCTGCCCATCGTCTCGGCGATGCGGCTGCCTGTCGTCATGGGCAACGCGAACCGCGCCGTTTCCGGGCCGCTGAATATCTGGAACGACCATTCGGACATCATGCCGCAGCGCGACTGCGGCTGGATCGTGATGCACGCCGAAAATGGCCAGGAGGTCATTGACATGACCATCCAGTCCTTCAAGATCGCCGAGCATCCCGACGTGATGTTGCCTATCATTCTGAACATCGATGGCTTTCAGCTGACGCACATGATCGAGCCCCTGGAATTGCCGACCCAGAAGGAAGTCAACAAATTCCTGCCGGACCGCGTCCCGTACGCGACCCTGCATCCCGACAAGCCCCTGTCAATGGGGTGCTTCAATATGCCGGATATCTTCACGGAGACGATGAAGGCCAAGGACACGGCGCTCATTAATTCCAAAAAGACGATCATCAAAATCTGGAACGAATGGGAAAAGCAGTTCGGCCGGGCCTATAAACCCGTGGAAACCTATAAGACAAAAGGCGCCGAGACGCTGATTCTGACCATGGGGTCCATGGGCGAGACGGCGTCCGTGGCCGTCGATGAGATGCGCAAAGCGGGCAAACCCGTCGGACTCGTGAAATTGAGGCTCTGGAGGCCCTTTCCCACGGAAGAGCTTCGGGCCGCGATCAAGGGCTGCAAGACGCTCGTCGTCATGGACCGGGCCGTTTCGTTCGGCGGCGCCGGCGGCCCCGTGGCCACGGAAATCAAATCGCTGCTGTTCCACGACAAAAGCAGACCGCGGATCGTCAATTTCCTTATGGGGCTCGGCGGGCGCGATATGAAGGTGGAGGATTTTAGCGCCATGGTCGGGCAGGCCGGAAAGAAGAAAGACGAAACCTATGAATTTTACGGGGTGAGGGAATGATGAATACCGTACAGAATTTTGAGATATTCGCACCAAAGCTGATCGAAAAAAGAGAGTTTATCAGTTCCGGCCACCGCGCCTGTTCGGGATGCGGGGAAGTCCTGGGACTGCGCCTGATCATGAAGGCCCTGGGGGAGGATGTGGTGGTTTCCAACGCGACGGGATGCATGGAGATTATCTCCACGGCCTATCCCACCACGGCCTGGCAGACGCCCTATATCCACGTGGCCTTTGAAAACGCCGCGGCCGTTGGCTCCGGCGTGGAGGCGGGCTTGAAGGCCCTGCGCCGCAAGGGCAAGATCGCCGACCGCGACGTGAAGTCCGTGGCCATCGCCGGCGACGGCGGGACGGCAGACATCGGCATGCAGGCCCTGTCGGGCGCCATGGAGCGCGGCCATGATATGGTCTTCTTCTGCCTCGACAACGAGGCCTACATGAATACGGGCATCCAGCGCTCCAGCTCGACGCCGTTCATGGCGGCCACGACGACCTCGCCCGCGGGCAAGGTGGTCAAGGGGCAGCGGACGGGAAAGAAAAATGTGGCCGAGATCATGGTGGCCCACAATGTGCCCTATGTGGCCACGGCTTGTCCGAGCTACCCGCTTGACCTCATGGAAAAGGTGAAAAAGGCCAAAGAGACCAAGGGGCCCGCCTATGTTCATGTCTATACGACATGCCCCACGGGATGGCGTGCGCCCTCCGAACAGGCCGTCAAACTGGGCCGACTGGTCGTGGAAACCGGCATGTTTCCGCTTTACGAGGTTGAAAACGGCAAATACCGCATGACGCTGGAAACCCCGGAGCCCCGCCGGCCCGTGAAAGATTACCTGAAATCGCAGGGACGGTTCCGGCATCTGGACCCGGCGGACATCGTCAAGGTCCAGGATCGCGTCGATATGGAATACGCCAAACTGATCCACAAGGTCAAAACATCCGTCCCGTGGTCGTAAAGCGGCGGGGACGCTAACCATAAAATACACATAAGGTGGCTTGAGCATGAATACAGTCGCATTTAGCAGTTGGAACGGCAAGATTCTGGATAATCGAAAAGGCGCCGGAGCCAAAGCCGCAAAGACCGCGGAGCTGAAACTTCCCGTCCAATATGGCGGAAAGAAGATCGCGGCCCTGATGGGATGGAACGGCCTGGTGGTGATGGATCCGAAGGCGGATGTTCTTTCCCTGACCCTGGCCTATCTCAAGGAGGCCCGAAAGCTGTCCTGCGGCGAATGTTCCGTCTGCATGATCGGCATCGACAAGGTCCTAACCGTTTTGAAAGGCATGGCGGCCGGCAAGGGGAGCAAGAAGGATCTTGCGGAAATTGAAACGATCGCCGGCGGGGTCGCCGCCAACGCCAAATGCAACTTCGGCCGCGCGACGGCGCTCATGCCCGTGCTCGATGCCGTAAAATATTACAGAGCGGACTTCACGGCCCTTGCAGTAGGCAAGGCGAAGCCGGCGGAAAAATCCTATGGTGTCGCCGTGACGGCCCCCTGTATGCAGGCCTGTCCGGCCGGCCTCGACATTCCGGGCTATATCGAACTCATCCGGAACGACCGTTTCGGCGAATCCCTCGACCTGATCCGCGAGCGCTGCATCCTGCCTGGTGTGATCGGGCGCGCCTGCACGCATCCCTGTGAGAGCGCCTGCGTGCGCAATGCAATCGACGAGCCGCTGGCGATCCGGCTGCTCAAGCGGGCGGCGGCCGACGCGGACCTCGCGGGCGGCGCCTCGGCGCTTTCGGCTCCCGGCGAAGCGAAAAAGGACAAGATTGCCGTGATCGGGGCCGGTCCGGCCGGACTGGCGGCGGCGTATCATCTGCGCCGCAGGGGCTATCCGGTCACGGTTTTTGAAGCACTGCCCCGAGCAGGCGGCATGGCGACCGTTGGGATTCCCGATTACCGTCTCCCAAAGGATGTCCTGAACCACGAAGTGGACCTGATCAAGCGCATGGGCGTGGCGTTCAAGTACAACAGCAAAATCGAAAAAATCAACTTGGCCGACCTCAAAAAACAGGGGTACAAGGCCTTGTTCCTGGCCATCGGCGCCCACGTGGGGACGAAGATCGGCTGTGACGGCGAGGATGCCGGATACGACGGCTTCATCCAGGGGGCTGAGTTCCTGCGGCACTTAAGCTTAGGGGGCAAGGTGGCGGCCCGGAAAAAAGTTGTCATCATCGGCGGCGGCAACGTGGCCCTCGATTGTGCGCGCAGTTGCGCCCGGCTCGGTTTTGAAGACGTCGAAATCCTCTACCGCCGGTCCCGGGCCGAAATGCCCGCCAGCGGCGAAGAGATCCGCGAGGCGCAGGAGGAAGGAATCAAATTCAACTATCTCAAGGCCCCTGTGAAGATCTTGGCCAAGGACGGAAAAGTCACGGGTCTGGAATGCCTTAAAATGAAACTCGGTGAACCCGATCAGAGCGGCCGCCGCCGACCCATCCCGATCAAGGGCTCGGAAGCGCGCATGAAGGCCGACATGGTCATCGCCGCCACGGGCCAGAAGTCCGACCTGGCGCTGATTTCAGGCAAGGACGGCGTGGAAACGACCGAATGGGGTTCAATCAAGGCCGATTCCGTCACCTTCAAGACCAGCGTGGAAGGGATCTTCGCGGGCGGCGACTGCGTGAGCGGTCCGGCGACCCTTATCGAGGCCCTGAACGCCGGCAACAAGGTTGCCCGCAGTATCGACTGCGCCCTGCTTGGAAAGAGTTATTCCGATGAGGATCCATTTGCCGGTGTTGAGACCGGCGCCCAGCGCGAAGCGGGGCTTGTCGTCAAAAAGGCCGCGGCAAAGGTGAATTTCCTCGATGTCGCCCGGCGGCTGGCGGACGTCGCCGAGGTCGAAGGCGGCTTCAGCGCCGCCGAAGCCAGGGCCGAAGCAGAGCGATGCCTGCGCTGTTACCGGCTGATGGTCTGGGAATAGGCCACCCTTCCATGGAAGCCGGGCAGGAAACGAGGCCTTCCTGCGTTTGCAGAATGAAAAATATCAGAAAATAAAGGGGTTTCAAATGGTAAACATGACGATAGACGGCAAAAGCGTTCAGGCGAAAGAGGGTGCCAGCGTCCTGCAGAAGATCCGGGATCTGAGGATCGACATGCCGACCCTCTGTTACCATCCGGAGCTGAAAGCATTCGGGGCATGCCGCCTCTGCACGGTGGAAGTCAGGGCGAACGGCAAATGGCAGTTGGCCGCCTCCTGCGAGCTTCCCGTAGAGAAGGGCCTGGAGGTCAAAACGGCGTCGGAGAAGGCCGTGGAAGCCAGAAAACTGGCCGCGGAACTGCTCTATTTCCAATATCCGACAACCACCGCCGTCCGCGATATCACCGTGAAGCTCGGGGGCTCCGTTACGCCGGCCGAGGCCGAGGGCCATGACTGCATCCTCTGCGGACTCTGCACGCGCACCTGCAGGGATGTCGTGGGCGTTTCGGCCCTGACCTTTGCCGACCGCGGCCTGGGCCGCGATCTGGACGCGCCGAAGATCGCGTTCACGGCCGACCGCTGCATCGGCTGCGGGTCCTGCGCCTATGTCTGCCCCACGGGCTATGTGAAAATGGACGCCGTCGACGACAAGCGCATGATCTGGAACAAGGTCTTCAAGATGGCCGCCTGCAATTCCTGCGGACGCTACTTCGCGCCCGTGGAGCAATTGGAATACATCAGCCGGACGACCGGGACGTCGATGGCCGTTCTGTCCACCTGTGTGAGCTGCCGCTGATCAATTTTTATATATTGTTGTCAAGACCGCTCTTGACAACAAGGCGGTCTTGCTTTATAGAGGGGCGCCTGAGCCGAACATTCCTCAGTAGCTCAGTCGGTAGAGCAGATGGCTGTTAACCATCGGGTCCGTGGTTCGAGTCCGCGCTGAGGAGCCAAATAAA